>CAZCRF010000007.1:0-63341 GCA_964501065.1 uncultured Fibrobacter sp.
CCGCACGGTCGGCGCCGGCTCCGTAACCGAAATCATCAAGTAAGGACACACAATGGCTGGTGAACGCATTCGTATTTGCTTGAAGTCGTTCGATCATCGTATGATTGACCGTTCCGCTCAAGACATTGTAAATACGGCAAAGAACACGGGAGCCCGCATCGCGGGTCCCATCCCCCTCCCGACCAAGATTCAAAAGTACACGGTTCTCCGCTCTCCCCACGTCGACAAAACGTCTCGTGAACAGTTCGAGTCCCGCACTCACAAACGCTTGATTGACATTCTGGATGCCAATTCGCAGACGGTGGATTCCCTGATGAAGTTGGAACTGCCCGCTGGTGTCGAAGTCGAAATTAAGGTGTAACACAATGAACGGTATTCTTGCAAAAAAGCTGGGAATGACCCAAGTTTTCACGGACAACGGGGAATGCGTCCCCGTGACGGTTCTCGAAGCCGGTCCGTGCGTGGTCGTTTGCCACAAGACTGAAGAAAAAGACGGCTATACCGCAATCCAAATCGGGTTCGGCCTTGTCAAGGAAAGTCGCGCAAACAAGGCTATCCTCGGACACTTCAAGAAGGCGAATCTCGATGTCCGCGGTTATTTGGCCGAATTTGACGTGGAGAATTTGGAAGACTGGCCCATCGGCAAGGAATTCGGGGCGGCCGACTTCGCCGACGTGAAGCTTGTCGATGTCTCCGGGATTTCGAAAGGTCACGGATTTTCCGGTACGGTGAAACGTCACGGCTTCCATACGGGTCCGCGCGGTCACGGTACGCACAACATCCGCGAACCGGGTGGTCTTTCCGCCCACTCTTATCCGGGACGTGTTTTCCCGGGGAAGAAAATGGCCGGTCAATATGGTAACAAGAAGGTCACTGTCAAGCACCTCCAAGTGGTGAAGGTGGACGGCGACCGCAACTTGATTTTTGTTCGCGGTGCTGTTCCCGGCCCGAAGAATGGAGTCATCGTGGTGAGGAAAGGCTAATGGCAAAGGCGAAGCTTTACGCCGCTAGCGGCGAATACAAAAATGAAATTGACCTTCCCGAGGTGTTCGACACCGAAGTGAACAAGGTCTGCATCTATCTGCACATCAAGGCGATTCTCAACAACCGTCGTCAAGGCACAGCCCAAACCAAGACGAAGTCTCAGGTGAGCGGTGGTACGACGAAGCCTTGGAAGCAGAAGGGAACAGGTCGCGCCCGTGCCGGACAGAACACGTCCGCAGTTTGGGTTCGCGGTAACAAGGCCCACGGGCCGAAGTCCCACGATTACTATGAAAAGGTGAACAAGAAGGTGAAACGCCTCGCGTTCCACTCCGCCCTTTCCGACAAGGCGCAAGAAGGCAAGATTCTCGTGTTCGAAAGCCTTTCTTTCGAATCGCCGAAGACGAAGGACTTCCTTTCCGTGGTCAACAAGGCGGGATTGGAACCGCGCAACGCGCTCTTCCTCGTCGGTTCTAACGACAAGAACCTCCGTCTTTCTTCCGCAAACGTTCCTTGGGTTCGCACGGCCCGGGTTCAAGACGTGAACACTTATGACCTCATCCGCGCAAACAACATTGCGATTTCCCAAGATGCCTTGGGCGAACTGACCGGAGGCTCCAGATGAAAGAACTTCATGAGATTCTGAAAGAACCGCTCATTACGGAAAGCTCCAGCAAGGCGATGGTGAATCCGCGCACCGGCATCCGCCGCTATGTGTTCAAGGTGGGACTTTCTGCAACCAAGCAGGAAATCAAGAATGCCGTCGAATCCCGTTTCGGGGTGAAGGTGGATTCCGTCAACACGCTTATCAACCGCGGCAAGATGAAGCGCGTGCGTACGGCGATAGGCAAGAAAAGCAATTGGAAGAAAGCCTACATCACATTGAAGGAAGGCAACAAGATTGCCGAGATTGAAGGAGCGTAACAATGGGTCTGAAAAGCTATAGGCCTCTTACCCCGACTCTGCGCTACAAGCAGCTGAACGACAAGAAGGAAATTACCGCCGACAAGCCGTATAAGCCTTTGACCGTCGGGAAAAAGCGCAGCTCTGGCCGCAGCAATGTGGGTGAAATCACCTCCCGTCGTCGCGGCGGAGGGCACAAGAAACTCTATCGTATCATCGATTTCAAGCGCAACCGGGCGGGGATTCCTTGCACGGTGGAAACGATTGAATACGATCCGAACCGTTCTGCACGAATCGCCTTGGTCAAGTATGCCGACGGCAGACGTCAGTACATTATCGCTCCGGCCGGGATCAAGGTCGGGGATGTCTTGAAATCCGGCGAAGGCGCTGAATACCGCGTCGGAAACGCCATCCCCCTGAAGGATATCCCGCTGAACGCGATGATTCACAACGTTGAGATGATTCCCGGCAAGGGCGCTCAGATTGCCCGTTCCGCCGGTGCAGCCGCTGAACTGGTCGCGAAAGATGGAAAGCTCTGCCAAGTCCGTCTGCCGAGCGGTGAAATCCGCTTGGTTCCGGAAAACGCCTTGGCGACAATCGGGCAGGTTTCCAATGTCGACCATATGAACGAATCTTCGGGGTCTGCCGGTCGTTCTCGCTGGCTCGGCATCCGTCCGTCCGTCCGCGGCGTCGTGATGAACCCGGTCGACCACCCGCTCGGCGGTGGTGAAGGTCGAACCTCCGGTGGCCGTCACCCCTGCTCCCCTTGGGGCAAGAACTGCAAGGGCAAGAAAACTCGTAACAACAAGCGCACCGACCACTACATTGTGCGTCGTCGCCAGAAGAAGAGGGCATAAGCTATGTCGAGATCCCTTAAGAAAGGTGCTTTCGTGGATTCCCACGTTTTGGTGAAGACCAAGGCGATGAACAGCTCCGACAAGAAGCAGCCCATCAAGACCTGGTCCCGCCGTTCCACAATCATCCCCGATATGGTCGGTTTGACTTTTTCCGTGTACAACGGCAAGCAGTTCATCCCGGTCTATGTCACGGAAAACATGGTCGGACATAAGTTGGGCGAATTTTCCCCCACCCGCGTCTTCCGCGGTCACCGCAAGGCTGAAGCCGCAGGAGGATCTAAGTAAATGAAAGCTACAGCAAAAGTAAAGAATATCCGCTACGGCGTTCTCAAGCTTCGCTTGGTGACGGATCTGGTCCGCGGAAAGTCCGTAGACAAGGCTTTCGCCATCCTGTCCGTCCTCCGCAACAAGAAGAAGGGCGCGCCTATCGTCGAAAACGCCTTGAAGTCCGCCGTGGCGAATTTCAAGCAGAAGGCGTCCGGTGTCGTCACAGCGGACGAGCTGAAGATTGAATCGATTTATGCCGACGGTGCAACCATCATGAAGCGGATGCGTCCGCGTTCCCATGGAAGTGCCGACCGCATCGCGAAGCCGATGTCCCACTTGACCGTCGTTGTTGCCGACAACGCTGATAAGGAGTAATTATGGGTCAGAAAACTCATCCGTATGGTCTTCGTCTCGGCGTCATCGACGATTGGCAGTCGAAGTGGTATGCCGAAGACAACAAGTTTGCCGATTTCCTCTATGAAGACATCGTCCTCCGTCGCTACCTGATGAAGCGCTTCGAGCACGCCTCCCTGTCCAAGGTCGGCATCGAACGCACTGTCAAAAAGGTGAACGTGAACCTCTTCACGGCTCGCCCCGGCGTCGTCATCGGCAAAAAAGGCGAAGAATTGGAACGTTTGAAGAGCGAACTCCAATATCTCACCGGAAAAGAAATCTATATTAGCGTCCACGAAATCAAGCGGCCGGAAGCCGATGCGAAGCTCGTCGCGGAAAACATCGCCCGTCAACTTGAGAAACGTGTTTCTTTCCGCCGCGCGATGAAGCGCGCGATGCAGAGCGCCATGAGAATGGCGGACGTCGAAGGCGTGAAGATCCAATGCGGCGGCCGTCTTGGCGGCGCGGAAATCGCGCGAGTCGAGAAGTATGCCGAGGGACGCGTCCCCCTGCACACTCTTCGTGCCGACATCGATTATGCGACAGCTACGGCCAAAACGGTTTACGGCGCTGTCGGAGTCAAGGTCTGGATCATGCACGGCGAAAAGATTGGCAAGGACGTTTTGTCGTCTGAACCTAAGAGAGAGAAGTAATTATGCTGAGTCCAAAAAGAACAAAGTTCCGCAAAGAACAGAAGCGCCGCATGAAAGGGCGTGCCACTAGCGGCGACACCATCGCTTTTGGCGAATACGGAATGCAGGCTCTTGAAAAGTGCTGGATTACGGCGCGTCAGATTGAAGCCGCCCGTATCACGATGACACGTACCATCAAACGCGGCGGGCATGTTTGGATCCGTATCTTCCCGAACAAGCCGGTCACGCGTCACCCGGCCGAAGCCCGTATGGGTAAAGGCAAGGGCGGCGTCGAATTCTGGGCTGCCGTGGTTCTTCCCGGTCGCATGATGTTCGAAATGGATGGCGTCGATCGTGAACTGGCCCTCAAGGCACTTCGCGAAGCCGCGCAGAAGCTGCCAATCAAAGTCAAAATCGTGGAGGCTTCGGAAATCTGATGAAGGCACGTGAATTAAGAGAATTGAGCACGGAACAGCTCACGGAAAAGCTCTCCCAGCTGAACCTTGACCTGTTCAACAACCGGTTTTCCGCCAAGGTCGGCAACAGCGTGGAGAAGCCCACAACGGCTCGCTCCATCCGCAAGGACATCGCGCGCGTCAAGACCATCCTTACCGAAAGGGCCAAGGCTTAAGCCGGCAGGAGCAAAAAATGGATAGAAACTCTCGTAAAGTAAGACAGGGCATCGTTTCGTCTAGCGCAATGGACAAGACGATTACGGTTGTGGTGGAAGACCGCAAGCGTCACCCGATTTACAACAAAATCATGAAATCCACGTCGAAGTTCAAGGCTCATGATGAAAAGAATGAAGCCGAAGTGGGCGACACCGTGGAGATTATGGAAACCCGTCCCCTTTCCGCGACAAAGCGCTGGCGCTTGGTCCGGATTGTGGCAAAGAAGAAGTAATCCTTCTGGAGTAAGGCGAATTATATGATTCAAGAAGAAACAAGACTGGTCGTGGCCGACAATAGCGGTGCGAAAGAAGTCGCCTGCATCCGAGTTTTGGGTGGGTCCAACCGGCGCTACGCGAGCATCGGTGACATCATCAAGGTGGCCGTCAAGGACGCCATCCCCCAGAGCAAGGTGAAGAAAGGCTCTGTCGCAGATGCTGTCGTCGTCCGCACTCGCAAGGAAATCGGTCGCAAGGACGGAACGTTCATCCGCTTTTCCGACAACGCCGTCGTTCTCATCACGAAAGATGGCGAACCCCGTGGAACCCGTATCTTTGGACCTGTGGCGCGCGAACTTCGCGACCACAACTTTTCAAAGATCATCTCTCTCGCACCCGAGGTGCTCTAATGTCCAACATCAAAAAGAACGACAACGTGAAGGTCATTTCCGGCGCCGACAAGGGCAAGACCGGAGCCGTGCTCAGCGTGGACCCGCAAAAGGGGCGCGTGATTGTCGCAGGCGTGAACGTTCACAAGCGTCATGAAAAGCCGAGCCAGACAAACCAGACTGGCGGCATCGTTGAAAAGGAACTTCCGATTGACATCTCCAATGTGATGCTTCTCGAAGGCTCCACTCCCGTCCGCACCCGCCGCGTCCGCGAAGCGGGCAAGAAGAGCGTTCGCGTGAGCGTCAAGTCCGGAAAGGCTCTGTGAGGTCGCAACAATGAGCACAATGAAGAAAGATGTTTACGAAAAGACCGTCGTTCCGGCTCTCAAGGAAAAGTTCGGTTACAAGAACGTGATGCAGATTCCGCGTCTGCAGAAAATCGTCATCAACATGGGTGTCGGCGAAGCCGCCTCGAACCGCAAGGTTCTCGACGAGGCTCTCGAAACGCTCACGGCGATTTCCGGTCAAAAGCCCATCGTGACGAAGGCGCGCAAGGCCATCTCCAATTTCAAACTCCGCGAAGGTCTCGGCATCGGTGCCAAGGTGACTCTCCACGGCGAAAACATGTGGGATTTCCTTTTCCGCTTCATCAACATCACCCTTCCGCGCGTCCGCGACTTCCGCGGTTTGCCGAAGCGTGGTTTTGACGGCAGCGGCAACTATACGCTTGGCGTCAAGGAACAGTCGATTTTTGTGGAAATCGACATTGACAAAATCACTCAGACTTTAGGCATGGACATTTCTTTCGTCACTTCCGCGAATACGGACGACGAAGGTCGTGCTCTGCTCGAAGGTCTCGGTCTCCCCTTCAGGAAGTAAGGTATCCCATGGCAAGCAGAAGAATGATTGAAAAATGCAAGCGCACCCCGAAGTACACGGTTCGCGGGTATCATCGCTGCAAGCGTTGCGGTCGGCCGCACGCCTATATGCGTCGCTTCGGTTTGTGCCGTATTTGCTTCCGCGAAATGGCACTCGCCGGTGAAATTCCGGGTATCACCAAATCTTCCTGGTAAGGAGCATTCAACAAATGGCAACAGATACTATCGCCGATATGCTCACCCGCATCCGCAACGCCGTCTCGGCCAAGATGCCCGTGGTGGACATCCCTGCCAGCAACCAGAAGCGCGAAATTGCTCGTGTGCTGCAGGAAAAAGGTTTCATCAAGAAGTTTGTCGTCGTTGAAGACGGCAAGCAGGGAATCCTCAAGATTCTCCTCCGCTACACGAATGGCGTCCCCGCCATCCAAGGCATTCAGCGCGTCAGCCGTTCCGGCCTGCGCTTCTACAGTGATGTGGCGAAGCTCCCGCGCGTGCGCAATGGGCTTGGCTACGCGATTATCTCCACTTCCAAAGGTGTGATGACCGACCACGAGGCCCGCAAGGAAAACGTGGGCGGCGAAGTCATCGCAAAGGTCTGGTGAGGTAAAAGATGTCTCGTATCGGAAAAGCTATCATTCACATTCCCGCAGACGTCAAGGTCGCGGTGAATGGACAGAACATCCAGGTCGAAGGCAAGCTCGGCAAGCTTTCCACCCAGGTGCACGAACTCATCAAGATTCATCTCGACGGCGACAAGCTCTCCTTTGAACGTCCCGACGACATGAAGTTCTCCCGCGCCATCCACGGAACGACCCGCGCCCTCGTCGCCAATATGGTCGAAGGCGTTTCCAAGGGATTCGAAAAGAACTTGGAAATCGTCGGCGTCGGCTACCGCGTGGAACAGAAGGGCAAGGACTTGAACCTCGTCCTCGGTTTTTCCCATCCTGTCATTTACAAGGCTCCGGAAGGGATTACGCTGAAGGCCGTCGATCCGCTCAAGATCAGCATCGCGGGCATCGACAAGCAGAAGGTCGGCCAGGTCGCTGCGGAAATCCGCAAGTACCGTCGCCCCGAACCTTACAAGGGCAAGGGCATCAAGTACGCCGGTGAAATCATCCGCCGCAAGCAGGGCAAGAAGACAGGAAAATAAGGTAACGTTATGACTGCAATTGCAAAGAAAAGACTTGAGTCCAGAAAGGCGCGCCACGCGCGTGTCCGCAAGACTGTCAACGGAACGCCCGAACGTCCGCGTCTTGCCGTGCGCCGCACCCTTTCCAACATGATTGCTCAGATTATTGACGACGTCTCCCACAAGTCCTTGGTGCAGGTGGCGACATCTTCCAAGGAATTCCAGGCGAAGTTCGGCGAACTCACCAAGACCGAACAGAGCAAGAAGCTAGGCAATCTCGTCGCCGATGAAGCGAAGTCCAAGGGCATCACTGCCGTGGTCTTTGATCGTGGCGGTTACATTTTTCACGGTCGCGTTCAGGCTCTCGCTGAGGGAGCTCGTGAAGGCGGACTTCAATTCTAAGAGGTAAACTTTGGAACGCGAAACTCAAATTTCTGAATTTGAAGACCGTGTTGTGCACATCAACCGTTGTGCCAAGACGGTGAAAGGCGGCCGTCGGATGTCTTTCAGCGCCCTCGTCGTCGTCGGCAACAAGAAAGGCAAGATCGGCGTCGGGCTTGGCAAGGCCAAGGAAGTTTCCGAAGCGATTCGCAAGGGAACGGAAGCCGCTCAGCGCAATCTCATCGAAGTGAACGTCCAGGACGGGACGATTCCGCACGACATCGAAGTCAAGTTCGGCGCCACCCGCCTCCGCTTGATTCCGGCTGCTCCGGGTACCGGCGTGATTGCCGGTGCTGCTGCCCGTGCCGTTTTGGAACTCGCCGGCGTGCACAACATCCTTACCAAGATTTACGGTTCTTCCAATCCGAGCACCGTCGTGCAAGCTTGCATCGAAGGTTTGACGACTCAGAAGAACAAAAACGACTACGCGGCATTGCGCGGTCAGAACGCCTGAGGACCTGGAAATGAAAAAAGTGAGAATTACCCAAGTAAAGGGAACAATCCACACATTGCCGAAGCACAGAGCGACCATTGCGTCCCTCGGTCTTCACGGCATCGGATCCTCCAAGGAAGTCACGTTGAACCCGGCCATCCAGGGCATGATCAACGCGGTCAATTACTTGATCAAGGTTGAGGAGATTTAACCATGCAACTCAATAGTGTCAATCCTCCCAAGAGCGCGCTCACGAAGGGGCGCAAGCGCATCGGTCGCGGTCCGGGTTCGGGCTGGGGCACGACTGCCGGTCGTGGTCAGAAAGGTTCCGGCGCCCGCAAGAGCGCCAAGGCCGGACGTGTCGCCTTCGAAGGCGGCCAGATGCCGATTCACCGGCGTGTCCCGAAACGCGGCTTCAAAAGCCATTTCCCGCGCGACACGCAGATTGTGAACCTCAAGGCGTTGGAAAAGTCCGGAGTCGTCGAGTTCGACGCGAAGGTTCTTTTCGACCAAGGCCTGGTCCGCAGCGTCAAGAAGCCTATCAAGGTGCTCGGCTACGGTACAATCTCCAAGGCGATCACCCTTAAAGTCAACGCCATCAGCGAAAAGGCCAAGGCGGCTGTGGAAGCTGTCGGCGGCAAAGTCGAGATCGTGTAAGAATGGAAGCTCTGAAGAAAGCCATTGACGGTTTCGTCAACGCCTTCAAGATGGAAGACCTGAGGAAGAGGATTCTCTTCACCTTGGGGCTTTTCATCGTTTACCGCATCGGGGCGCACATCACGATTCCCGGGGTGAACGCTTCCATTCTCGCGGAATATTTTCGCAACAACAACAACATCTTCGGCCTGTATGACTCCTTCACCGGCGGAGCCTTCGCCAAGGCGACCGTCTTTGCGCTGGGCATCATGCCCTACATCAGCGCGAGCATCATCATCCAGTTGATGGGGTCAGTCATCCCGGCCATCCAGATGCTGCAGAAGGAAGGCCAGGAAGGCCGCGCCAAGCTGAATCAGTATACGCGCTACTTCACGGTCGTCCTCGGCGCTCTCCAAGGTTGGGGCGTCGCCGTGTGGCTTTCGAGCTTGAAGGTGTCCACGGCCGCCGGTACGGGCATTTCCGTGCTGACTGACGGCTTCCAGTCCGGAATCGGCAATGTCGGGTTCCGTTTGCTCGCGACTCTCACCTTCACCACGGGGACTATCTTCGTGATGTACCTCGGCGAGAGGATTACGGCGAAGGGTGTCGGCAACGGCATTTCCCTCATCATCTTTGCGGGCATCGTGGGCGGTCTTCCGAATGCGTTCCTGCGCGAGTTGGAAATGTTCCGCGAAGGCATCCAGCCATTGGCTGTCGAAGTGTTCATCTTGGCTGTTGTCGTTGCCATCGTCGGCTTCATCGTTTTCGTGGAACAGGCGACACGTCGGATTCCTCTCCAGAGTCCGCGTCGTGTGGTCGGCCGCAAGGTGATGGGAGGCCAAAGCTATTTGCCGTTCAAGGTGAATACGGCCGGCGTCATCCCCGTCATCTTCGCTTCCTCCATCATGTTTGTTCCGGCGATTGTCGCATCTTGGATGCCTAATGTCGGCTGGGCGCAATCCTTCGCGAGTGCGTTCATCCCCGGGCATGTCACCTACAGCGTGATTTTCGCCGCCTTGATTATCTTTTTCACCTACTTCTACACGGCTATCCAATACAATCCCTCGGATATTGCGGATAACCTCAAGAAGTCCGGCGGTTTCATTCCGGGCATCCGTCCGGGCAGAAAGACTGCCGAATATATCGACCACATCTTGACGCGCATTTCTCTGCCGGGATCCATTTTCCTCGCAGTAATCAGCGTGGGACCGCTTCATTTGAAAGACGCTTTGAACATGTCTTTCTATATTGGTGGTACCTCGGTCTTGATCGTGGTCGGTGTTGCGCTGGACACTCTTCGTCAGCTCGAAGCCCATCTCAACACCAATAATTATGCAGGTTTCCTGAAACACGGCCGCATTCGCGGCAGGATGGCGTCCTAGTGGCTAAAGAAGAAGGCATTCAAGTAGAAGGCGTTGTGCTGGAAGCGCTCCCCAACGCGTTCTTCCGGGTTGGCCTTGAAAATGGTCACGAGATTCTCGCCCACGTTTCGGGAAAAATGCGCCGGCATTTTATTCGAATCTTGCCGGACGACAAAGTGTTGGTTGAAATTTCCCCGTACGACTTGTCACGAGGAAGAATCACCTACCGTTACAAGTAATAGGGACAAAGAAGGTTAGAACCTATGAAAATCAAAGCCTCCATCAAACCTAGATGTGAAAACTGCAAGATTGTCCGTCGCAAGGGCGTTCTTCGCGTCATCTGTTCCAAGAATCCCCGTCACAAACAGAGACAGGGTTAGGAGATTTTATGGCACGTATTGCTGGTGTCGATTTGCCGAAAAACAAGACTGTCGAGTACGGTCTCACGGCTATCTACGGAGTCGGTCTTTTCACCTCTCGCAAGATTTGCGCCCAATTGGGCATCGATCTGAAGAAGAAGTGCGACGATTTGACTGAAGAGGAACAAGGCAAGATTCGTCACGTACTCGAAGACGAATTCTCTGTGGAAGGTCAGCTTCGCGCAGAGACGACCTTGAACATCAAGCGTCTTCAAGATATTGGATGCTATCGCGGAACACGCCATATGAAGCATTTGCCGGTCCGCGGCCAACGCACCCGTACAAACGCCCGCACTCGCAAGGGCCCGAAGAAGACCATTGCTAACAAGAAGAAGTAAGGAGACGATCCGTGGCAGACGAAGAAATTAAAGAAACCGCCCCGGCCGCTGCTGAAGCCGCCGCTCCCGCAGAAGAAAAGGGCAAGAAAGGCAAGAAGCGCGTTGATTTGCAAGGCATCGCCTGCGTCAATGCTTCTTTCAACAACACCATCGTGTCGATTACGGATGCCCGTGGCAACGTCGTCGCGTGGGGTTCTCCGGGAAATTCCGGATTCAAGGGCTCCCGCAAGAGCACTCCGTTCGCAGCCCAGCTGGCCGCCGAGGCCGCTGCCCGCAAGGCTTACGATTTGGGCATCCGCAAGGTCGATGTCCGCGTGAAGGGGGCTGGCGGTGGACGTGAGTCCGCAGTCCGCGCCATCAAGAATGTCGGCATTGAAGTGCTGACGATTCGCGACGTGACCGGCGTGCCGCACAATGGATGCCGTCCTAAAAAGAAGAGAAAGGTTTAATCTCAAAGGGGAAAACGCCAATGATGTGGAAATCTCTCCAAATGCCGCGCAGCTTCCAAAAAGTGGAATCGCGCGAAGACGGGCGCTATGCCAAATTCGCCGTGGAAGCTTTGGAACGCGGATGGGGCATTACCATCGGGAATGCCCTGCGCCGGGCTTTGCTCTCTTCTTTGCAAGGGGCTGCCATCGTCTCCGTGAGAATCGCCGGGGTCGAAAAAGAGTTCTCGTCCATTCCGGGAGTCAAGGAAGATGTCACGGACATCATCCTTAACTTGAAGAGCATTCGCGTGAAGCTGCTTTCCGATCATGACGAGACTCTCCGCTTGGACATGTCCGGCGACGGCGAAATCACCGCTGCGAACATCGAGGAGAATCCCAACGTGGTGATCCTGACCCCGAATGCCCATATCGCGACTCTTGCCGGCAACGCTTCCTTGAGCATGGAATTGAAGGTCTCTTCCGGACGCGGTTACGTGGTGGCGGACGAATTGAAAGACCCGAACGCCCCGATCGGCGTCATTCCGATGGATGCGAACTTCAATCCGGTGCAGAAAGTGGCGATGCATGTGAGCGACACTCGCGTTGGCCAAAAGACGGATTACAACCGTCTGGAACTTGAAATCACGACGGACGGTTCCATCGATCCGGAAGACGCCTTGGCTTATGCGGCGAAGCTCCTCGTCGACCACTTGGAAGCTTTCATCAATTTCGAAGGGGATCTGGAATCTCCGGAAGAAATGGTGCAGGACGAAGAACGCCAGAGGATTGCCAGCCGCTTGAAGATGCGCGTCGACGAACTGGAACTCTCCGTTCGGTCGAGCAACTGCCTCCGCATGGCCGGTATCCATACGATTGCGGAACTCGTGCGCAACAAGGAACAGGACATGTTGAAATACAAGAACTTCGGCAGGAAGTCCTTGGTTGAACTTAACGATGTATTGACTTCGATGGGACTCCAGTTCGGGATGAACGTCGATGAATACTTGAAGGATTAAGAAAATGAGACACGGTGTAAAGAACAAGAAACTCGGTGCGAATGCGAAGCACAAACGCGCCATTCTCCGTAGCTTGGCCACATCCATCATCTTGCAGGGCTTGAACGAAGACCAGCGCGACCGTGCCGTGCGCACGACCCTCCTCAAGGCGCGCCTCGTCCGCGGCGTGGTGGACCGTCTGGTGACTTATGCGAAGAAGGGGGATCTCTCCGCCCGTCGCGAAGCCGCCCGCATCGTCCGCGGCAAGGAAGCCCTCAAGGGACTGTTTGACGTCATCGGACCGCGTTACAAGGATCGCAACGGCGGTTACACGCGCGTGCTGAAGCTCGGCCCGAACCGTCCGGGCGACGCTGCCGAAATGGCTTTGGTCTCCCTCGTCGAAGATGAAATCCAGGCGAAGGAAGCCCCCAAGTCGGAAGCCCCGGCGGAAGAGGCGAAGCCGATCGACATGGTCAAGGGCGCATCCCAGGAAGCGGAAAAGTAAATCCGTTTGATTTGCAAAGGAAAACCCGGCAGAGATGCCGGGTTTTCTGTTGTCGGGAAGGTTGTGAGCACCCGCAACCAAGTCTTTTGAAAGCAAAAAGCGGCCGGACGAAGAGTCCGACTGTTTAGGAACGGGGATGGTGAAAAATTGGAAGGGGCTACTTACTTAGAGGTTTGCAGTATTTGTTGCAAACGTTCTTGGAGAGAATACCTCGCACATAACAATGCCCGGCACCTTGGCCGATTCGGGGGATGTTATCTCCTTTCGCTATTTTTAAATTGGCTTCGTAGATGTGGCGCCAAATCATTTAAAAATCCTTGTAGGATTTCGCTCCGGAATTCTCTGTGAGCCTTTCTAATTCTTCTTCGGACGAGATGTCTTTTTTTGTTGATGTCTTTTGCAAGGCAAGCTACCATCATTGGATACATAATTGACTGAGGATTGGAGAAGCCTTGCATTGTAAGCGACGGCATTGCAACTGTAGTTCCTTCTTGCAAATATTCGCGGGCCTTCGCGCAACTTTTTCAAGGCCCTTGTATTGCCTCTGGAGCTTCGTGTATTTCGACTGGTCGGCGACGACTTTCGGGGAAGCGAGTTCCGATTCGAGTTCTTCGTATTTTTTCGATGACTTTTTGCGCGGAGTCCAACATTTGGCGGAAATTTAGAAATTTTTGGAACGGCAAAAAAGGCGCGCCGAGGATGTCGGCAACGCCTTTGCGAGGAGGACTTTACCAGTTTCTACCCAAATAAGAATCCGGATGGTCGGTCATCCATTTGTCAATTTTTTGCAGCTCTTCATCCATGGCTTCCATTTGGGCATTAAAATCATCATCCTCATCTTCATAAACGAGAATTCCAAGAGCCAATATACACATAACAATAAAAGCAATCAGCCTCAGTTTATAAACCCATCCATGAGTTTCTTTATTGTTTTCATTGGTTTCTTCGTAATTCATAAAATCCCCTCCTTTTACGGGTGATTGTAAATGTGAACATCCACTTGCGAGTGACAGTCTTTTCCCCGGCACGGATCCGGGCTGTCGCAATTAAGGCATTCCGTTTCCGCCTTCGGAGGCCTCGATTCAATTGAAGACTTCTCGCCATTTCCAGCCGGATTGCAAGGATGGCAAAAACAAAAGCCGGTGACGCCAACTAAAACCGCCGCCATCAACAACGTCACGATAATGTAAGCGTTGTCTCCATCCGATTCATTCAAGGCGACGAATAAAAAAACAACCAAAATGCTCAAGGACAAAAAGGCCACAAAAAGCAAAATGAAAATCTCCCCAAAACAGCTCCCATGTCCCGCACAACCGCCAAGGGCGAACGCCCCAAAAGCAATGATGACGACAAACGCCATACACAGGAACAGTGTGAACAACAAATGTTTCGTCTCCAATTTTTTCATGATTTCTCCTCGGACTCGTCCACTTCTTTCTCGGAATGCTTGTGGAATTCAAACTCACGGCCACCCGGGTCTCTATTCCCCTTTACCGTAAAAATCAACGTGACAATTCCCAGGGGAGCGAGCACGCAAATTGCGGCAAACAGGGCGAGCGCATACGCCGAGCCCTCTCCAAAAACACAGCGGCAAAAACACGCCGATTCAAAGACAAACAGCCCTCCCGCACAAACCGCAACGGCGTAGCCCACGCAAAGATTCACCTTCGACACAGAAATGGATTTGGGGTCATTAATCTTGAAAAGCGGTCCCGTCACGGGGTCTTCGAGCAAACAGACGTGGTTCTCCCAGTTTTCCTGCCAATGCCTTGAACCTTTTGCGACCAAAATCCAGCAAACGGCAAACAAAAGTCCTAGCCCCGAAAGCACAAGAGTCGGAAGATGCCCGTGTTGCCGGCAATAAATATATACCAGCACATGGTAATAGGCGACGTAAACCGTCGTGATGAACGCCCAAAAGTAAGTCGCCCGCTTCCAGTAGAGGTTGATTTCGAATTCTCGAGTATGCGCTGCCTGATTGTAAGCCCGATACCGTTTTGACTTTTTAGACGTCGCGGTCTCATCGAACTCTTGCCTGTAATCGCGTAGGGAAAAATTTTCTCTTCCTTCTTCGAACTTGAATTTCACTGTCGGACCTCGTCCTCTTTTAATTTCAAACGTATAAAAAAAAACAGCTTCGTCAATATGCTTTGACCTAAATTTTGATATTTTCGTGAAACGGACGCTTGTGCCCGCCGTGGGCAAATTTCGGGCTTGCGGATTTTTATATCTTATGGCGACGCCGACTCGCTTCCAGTGGAAAGATATGCGCTTTTTTAAATATTTGCCTTGCTTGTTTTTTGTCATCGGCCTCCCGGCATCCTTGTTCGGGGCGGACGTGTCGATGGGGCTTTCCTCGTCGCTGAATTCCCAGGCTGCCTCCATCCAGCGAAATTCCGTGACGATGCAGCCGACTTACAGCGAAGGCCTCGTCGATTCGTCCTATAAGCTCGGTCCCGGCGATTATCTCGACATCATGCTTGAAAACACTTACCTTTCGGCGAAGGTTTATCCGGACGGGAACGTGGTGATTGAAGAGTGCGGAGCGGTGAACGTCGCGGGGATGACCATTGCCGAGGCGCGCGAGGAAATCTTGAAGATTGTCTCCAAGCGTTACGACCCGAAGTACTGCTTCGTGCAATTGGCGCAGTTGAAGAAAATCATCGTGAACGTGATGGGGGCCGTGGCGAACGTCGGACAAATCCAGGTGGAACCGCAGACGCGCTTGAGCCTTCTCCTCAAGACTGTCGGTGGCATCTTGCCGTCCGGGCGCGACGATAATGTCTGGCTGATTCGGGGCGAGGATACGGTCCATATCGACTTCAACAAGGTGATAAACGAGGGCGACTTTGGAATGGACCTGATGATTGAGCAGGGCGACCAGGTCTTTGTGCCGTTCGCCGACATGAAGGATGCCGTGACTCTCATTTTGCCCAATTACCGCTCCGCCGTCCCTTATTCGGAAGGGAAGACCGTCCACGATTACTTTGTTTACGCGGGCGGCAGCCGCATTCCCAACATGGGATACCAGTCGGTGACGATTCGGGACAAGGACGGCTCGTCGCGCTCGATTCCCGTCCGGGATGCGGACAAGACCGTGGTCTCTCCGGGGGCCGAAGTGGAATACACGATGAAGCCGTTGCTCGTTTATGTGGGCGGTGCGGTCGCCGGTGTCGGGCGGCAACAATACGACCCTTCTTGGCACGCTTTGGATTACATCTCGGCTGCGGGCGTGACGACGATTTCCGGTTCCTTCGACCAAGTGAAGGTCATTCGCGGGGACAGGGAGACTCTTTACGTGAACGCGACCGGCGACCCGATTCTCCCCGGGGACTTTATCGAAATTCCCAAGAGCACCTATGAACGTTTCAAGGATTTCACGCTCTTTGTCGCATCCCTTTTAACCGTCGTCTCTTCGGCGTTCATCATCTATGTCAACTACAAATGATTTGCAGCGGCCCGAAGTCCCGGGCTTGACCGAGACTTTCTTGCGCATCGTCAACAACGATTTGAAGCACTTGAAATTGTGCTCCTTGATTGTGCTCATCCCGACTCTTGCGGTCTTTGTCCTGGTGATGTGGGTCGTCGAGCCGACATACCGGGCGAAGGCTGTCGTGACTCCGCCGCCGAGTTCAGGGACGGGAGTCTTGGGCGGGCTTTTGGACGGGGAACTTTCTTCTTACGCGTCGATGCTCGGGCTGTCGATGGGGTCCGTCGATGCGGACGCCATCTGGACGATTTTCAATTCGAAGGAATTGCACGACATGGTCATCGACAAGTTTGACCTGGCCGGGCATTACGAGTTCGACGGGAAGTTCCGGGCCGATTTGCTGAAAGCGTTCCGCAAGAACTTTTCCCTGGAGCTGACGGACGAGAATATGCTCGAAATTTCCATCGAGGACGAGGATTACGCGCTGGCGTCGGACATGGCGACGTTCATGCTCGAGAAGGCGGACTCGATGTTCAACGCGTTCAAGACGATGCAGGCGAAGCAGAGCCGTGAATACTTTGAAAGCCGCATCGCGCTGTGCCTGAAAACTTTGGATTCGCTGCAAGAGGATTTCGTCAAGTTCCAGGCGGACAACAACTTCTACGACCCGGAAGTCCAGATGGAGGCGACCATCAAATATCTCGGTGAACTCCAGACGGAGCGTCAGGCGGTCTCCGTGGAAATGAACTACGAACGCCAGCTCCACGGCGAAGACTCCAAGCGTTACAGCGAGCTTTCGAAGCGTTACAAATCCATCGACGCGGCCGTCAACCAAACCCTTTCCGGGAAGCAGCAATCGACGGGACTTGTCGCGCTCAAGAAAAGTCCGGAGCTCGGCGCGGAGTTCTTGCGGAAGGAGGGGGAAATCAAGGTCCAGCTGGCGATGTACAAACTGCTGCGCCAGCAGAGCGAACAGATGCTTCTGGAAGAGGCGAAAAAGCTCACGAACTTGCACGTGCTGGAAGCCCCTTGGCCGAACGACAAAAAGGTTTCGCCGCTGCGCGGAGTCTCCCTCATGTTCACCTGTTTCGTCTCGTTCCTGTTCGCGACCCTTGTCTGCAATTTCCTGGAAATGGTGAAGTCTGAAAAGGGGAGCGGCTCCGCCCTCGACCGCGAATGGGAGACCTTCTCCGGTTTCTTTAAAAGGAAGCGCAAGGGTTGATGTTTGCGTGGATTGGCGAAAATCCGGAATCGACAGTCCTATTCCTCATTGTCGCGGGACTTCTTTTCGGAGTCTGGAAATTTAAACGGGACTTCTTTTCGCCGGCGATGGTGTATGTCTTTTTCCAGTGCCTGACCCTCGGCTTCGCCTACCTGAAATTGGACAAGGCGATGACGCCGTTCCATGCGAAGACTTGGTTCGTTTGGAGTGGGGCGCTGATTTCCTTTTTGTCCGGTTGTGTCCTGTACAAGTGGAATTTGAAAAGTCGGATATGCGCGGGGAGTGCCGAGGTGACGGGGGCGTATCATTGGAAAGCGCACTTCCTGCTCTCGTGTGCGGTTCTGCTCATTTATCTCGTCGGGATTTACGGAATCGTTTCGAAGGTCGGGACGCTGATTCTCTTTTCGGGGAATGCGGGGCATTGGGCGTCTCGGGAGGTGGATTACGGGATTTACGCCCAGTTCTTTTCGAGTGCGCCGCTCGTCGTCCTGCTTTTTGGCGTGGCTGCGTTCAAGTCGATGAATCCCGTGCGGTGGGTCCGCTGGGTTTCGCGCGCCGTGGTGCCGCTCATTTGCGTTTTGAGCGTGTGCGCCTATCCGAGCCGTACGACTTTCTTCTTGTGCGTCGGTTTTTTCGTCATCCTGTTCAATTTTTTGTGCAAGCGGATTTCCGTCGTTTTGATTGCTTCGTTGCTCGTTGTGGGCGTTTCCGCTTTCGTCTTTGTCGCGTCCGCCCGGTCGCAATACGGAGGGACTTCGGTACAGGCGATGACGATGGGTGCCGCGATGAAGATGCCGTATCGATACGTGGCGAACAATTATTGGAATCTGGATTATGCGCTGAACTCTCCGCCGGACAGGGAAATTCACCCGTTCACTTACGGTATCGACTTCTTTTCCGGGATGCTCGATTATTCGGGAGTGCCCGGGGCTTTCCGGAACAGTTTCGGTTGGGACGGGATTTTCAACGAAAGCGTTCAGAAGATTCCCGGATACAATACGACGGGATATTTGTGGGAAATTTACAAGGACTTCGGGCTCCCGGGTTGCTTTGTCGTGCCGTTCCTGGTGGGGCTCGGGCTGTCTGTCCTGTTTGAACGCCTGAAGGTGCAGAGGACGCCTCGTCGGGTCGTCTTTTACGTCTTCTTCGTCTATTTCGCCGGGTTCTGGTTCTTTTTGGCGGGCTACAAGCAGGGAATCTTTTGGGCGTGGGGAGTCGTCCTCTACGGCGTCACGACAGCCTGCGCGTTGAAGGGGGGGGGCACCGAAAAACGACTCTTTTCCGCAGATACCCGAACAAGAGTACGCTCAAAACCAAGTCTCCGGTGAGAGTCAAGAGGGGGATGCGTTCCGGAGAGACCCCGAGCGCGGGAAGCGCGAATACGGCAAACGCATTGACCGCCCCGCCGATGAAGATGAACGCGACGTAAGTCCACAGCCGCTTTTCGCTGAGCATCGTCGCCACGAGGGTTGTCCGAGTCGCCTGCAAGACGAGGGAAAGGCTCAAGGCGGAAAGGCTGTAGGCGGAGAAGGAGAGCAGCGTCGGGTCTGAATGAATCGGCGCCGCGAAAAAGAGCCATTTGATGCAGAATTCCGGGAAAATCCAGGCAGGGGAGCAGCAAATCGCGATGAATGCAGTAAAAATGAAAATGTCCTTCGCATGGAAAATGCGGTCGTTCGAATCGTGCTTGGCGACGAGAGACGACGAGATGAAGTTCACCATCATGCCGGAAGCCAGAACGATTAATTTGTTTGCATAATTGTATGCGCTGAACTGTTCGCGCGGGGCGAAAAGGTCCATGGCGTAAAGGCCTAGCGGCAGATAGAGAAAGCTGGCGAGGCTCGAAAGCGCGAACGGGAAAGCCTTCGAAAGCATCAGGCGGATGAATCGGACGCTGCGCCTGGAAATGCGGAAAATGCTCGGCCGGAGAGCCGCCGTCGCCCCGAAGCCCCAGGCCGGAAGGGCGGCGATGACCATGGAAAGGGCGACTCCTTCGACGGTATCCGTGTGCAGACGGAACAGGGAAAATCCCATGACAGCCGAATAGGAAACCGTGTGCAGGATTTTGGCGGCGAGCAGTTTCTTCCAAAATTTGCCGCAGATGAAATACCAGTCGAAGAAGGCGTGCTGGAAAAGAAGCCCGAACGCCAGAATGAATTCCCCGCAAAAGGCCGCGTGGTTTCTCCGGACAAGAAATGCGAAAATCCCCATCAACAGCATGGATGCGAAGGTGAGGGCGTAGCGCAATTGAAAAGCGTAAGGGAGCATTTTCCCGTCGGTGACGCGCTTCCCGAAAAAGGCCAAGAGAAGGGTCGCCGTCCCGAAATCGGCGAGTGCCGTGAAAATCGCGTAATCGCTTTGGAGGACGCCCAAATTCGCGAAGGCTTCGTTCCCCAGGTTTTTCGCCATGAAGTTCGAGACGAGAAAGGCGACCCCTTGGATCAGGAGGTTCACGGCGGAGATGAAGACTCCGATCCGGATTGTGCGGAAAGCGTTTGACACGGGCATAAAATAATTGATTCCCGATGGAAAATCTTTCTGAATTTTGAAAATGTCGGTTCTTCGACTCCGCCGCTTTTCGCTGTCGAGGCTTTTAATATATTTGGGAAATGAAAAAGACGAACGGGAGAAGGACCGTTTCCTTCATCGACCTTTTCGCAGGAATCGGCGGCATCCGCTTGGGCTTTGAATCCGCCCTTGCCGAGAGGGGGCTTGCGGGGAGGTGCGTTCTCACTTCGGAAATCAAGCCTTATGCCGTCGAAGTCTTGAAGCAGAACCATCCGGGGGAAGCCATCTGCGGCGACATCACGCAAATCCCGGCGAAGGAAATTCCGGATTTCGACTTTTTGCTCGGAGGCTTCCCGTGCCAGGCTTTCTCCGCTGCGGGGAAAAGGCTCGGTTTCGAAGACACGCGGGGGACGCTCTTTTTCGAAGTCGCCCGAATCCTCAAGGAAAAGAAGCCGTTCGGCTTCATCTTGGAAAACGTGGAAGGCCTGGTCAACCACGACAAGGCGAACCGGTCGGACAAAATCGGCAGGACGCTCTCGACGATTCTGCAAACTTTGGACGAGCTCGACTACAAAGTCTCGTGGCGCGTGCTGAACGCGAAGGATTTCGGCGTGCCTCAGGAGCGGAAGAGAATCTACATCGTCGGGACGCGGCGAGCGAAGCCGGATTTGGAAGATTTCGCATGTCGCAAAAAAAGCTTGAAGACCGTGTTGGAACGAGGCCGTCCCGTTTCGGAAAGCCCTTTCTCCAAATTGCTCCTGAGCCATTTCAAGTTGGAAGAACTTCCCGGGAAATCCATCAAGGACAAACGGGGAGGTGTGGACAATATCCACAGTTGGGATTTGGAATACAAGGGACCCGTGTCGGACGCGCAAAAGGAACTCTTGAACGCCATTCTCAAGGAGCGCCGCAAAAAGAAATGGGCGGAGGAGTTCGGCATCGATTGGATGGACGGGATGCCGCTGACGGAAAAGCAAATCCGGACTTTTTACAGGCATCCGAACTTGAAAGGGATGCTCTCCGACTTGGCGAAAAAAGGTTATTTGAAGCTGGAACATCCCAAGAAGAAGGTCGGGCTTGCGAGAATCCAGGATGAAACTCTTCCCAAGGGCTACAATATCGTCGCGGGGAAGATGTCCTTCGAAATCGGCAAGATTCTGGACCCGAACGGAATCGCCCCCACCCTTGTCGCCATGGACATGCAGCATCTTTTCGTGGTGGACGGCCGTGGCGTCCGGCCGTTGACCCTGCGGGAGGGGCTTCGTTTGTTCGGCTATCCGGATACTTACAAATTCAACGTCTCCAAGGAGGACGGCTACGACCTTTTGGGGAATACGGTCGTCGTCCCCGTGATAAGGAGCGTGGCGAATCGGGTCTTGGACGTTTACGGGGCGGAGGTGGGCGAATGAGGCTTTCTGCCGGGCAAGTGTATGAAAAATTGATAAGCGAAGACCGGATATTGGAAAAACGTGGGCAAATCAAATTCTCGTTCGACGATGTGGATATTGTCGTCAAGCAGAAAGATGTCGTCGGGAACATCATCCAGGAGTGGCTTCAGGGCTGGTTCGACAAGCGTGGGATCGAGTATGCGCCTTCGGAAAATACGCAGATGCCGCCCGACTTTTTCTTGAATCCGGACGACAAGAAACGGGATTTGTTGGAGGTGAAGGCCTTTAACCGTTCCGCGAGCCCCGGGTTCGACATCGCGGATTTTCGGATGTACGAAGAGGAAATCATCGACAAGCCGTATATGCTTGACGTGGATTATCTGATTTTCGGCTACGATTTGGACGAATCCGGCAATGTGACGATCAAGGACCTTTGGCTGAAAAAGGTTTGGGAAATCACCAGGCGCATGGACAAGTGGGCGCTCAATTTGCAGGTGAAGCAAGGGGTCGTGCACAAGATTCGTCCGGGCGTGTGGTATAGCGACAAGAAGGGGAACATCCCCATGTTCGAATGCTTGGAAGATTTTATAGCCGCCGTGGAAGAGACGGTTTATCAAAATCCCAAGACGCACAACGATGCGGCCCTTTGGCGGCAGAGGTTTGTCGCCAGCTACGACAATTTTTACGGGGTGGAGTTGAAAATCCCCCGTTGGAACGACATCAAGGGAAAATACGGGGAACGGTAAAACGCTCTTGCTCCGGATTGTGCGGAATGCGTTTGACGCGAGAGACTGCTCCGCTTGCAAATGATTTATGTCGGGGCGTGGGATTCGGCGAATTTTCCGTCCCTCTCTGACGCATTCCCATCTTTTTTGTATTTTTGGCAATCGAATACGCGAGAGTGGCGGAATTGGCAGACGCGCCAGACTTAGGATCTGGTGAGCAATCGTGTGGGTTCGACTCCCACCCCTCGCATCTTTTTAACCGAGTCTTCACTCACGGAGTCAAAAATGACCGCTTCCATCAAAGAAACAAGCTCTACCGTCCGCAAAGTTGAAATTGCCATTCCCCAGGCCGATTTGAACGTTCCGTTCGAAAAGGCCGTCACCCGTTACCGCAAGGAAGTCAACCTCAAGGGATTCCGCGCGGGCGCGGCTCCCCGTCACATCATCGTCTCCCGTTTCGGGGACATGATTCGCCAGGAAGTGGTTGAAGAGGCGATGAACAAGACGTTGAGCGAAGAATTGAAAAAGGCGAACATCATCCCGGTCTCCCGTGTGAAGGTCGAGGATTTCAAGGACGACAAGTCGGCGGACATCACGTTCACGGCCATCGTCGAAGTGGATCCGGAAATCGACATCAAGGGCTACGATAGTCTCGGGATTTCCGTTGCCGACGTGGCCATTTCCGAAGACGAAGTCAAGGCGGAGAAGGAACGTGCCCTTCAAATGTATTCCACGGCGGAATCCGTGGACCGCGAATCGAAGAAGGGCGACGTCGTCGTCGGCAATTACATCGAAGTGAAGATTGACGGCGAAGCGAAGGAAATTCCGGAAGACCGCGAGTTCCGCACCCTTCTCGGCGAAAACGCCTCCCCGGGATTCGACGAAGGTCTGACGGGCGTGAAGAAGGGCGACGAAAAGGAAATCCATTTCGTCTATCCCGCAGACCACAAGGATGAACAGTATCGCGGCAAGACGGCCGATTTCAAGGTCGAGGTGACCGACGTGCGGGAAATCCGCCCCCCGAAGATGGACGAGGAGTTTTTCAAGAATTTCGGAGTCAAGGATGAAGCGGAATTGGATGAGAACATCCAGTCGGCCATCCTTGAAAACAAGAAGCGCGCAGCGAAAAACAAGGCCGTGAACGAAGCTATCGACAAGCTCATCGAGGCGAATCCGTTCGACGTGCCGCACGCCCGCGTCGTCGACCTCATCAAGTACACGCTCAAGCGCAATTCGGGTTCGAACGAAGACGTGGAACCGAGCGAAGAACAGCTCAAGGCCCTTGAACCGGAAGCCGTCCGCGAAATCAAGAAGCACCGCATCTTGGAATTCATCGCGAACAAGGAAAAGCTCCGCCCGTCTCAATCGGCCGTCGACGCCCGCATCGAAGAACTCGCCAAGTCCTATGGAATCGACCCGGCGGAATTGAAGAACCACTTCCGCAAGTCCGGCCGGACGATTGCCATTCGCGACGAGCTCCGCGTGGAACTTGCCGAGGATTTGATTGTCGGCATCAAGCACGAGGAGCAGGCCAAGTAATCGGGGGAAATATGGTCATTCCTACAATCATTGAAAACACGGGTCGTGGCGAACGCGCTTACGACATTTACTCGCGCCTTCTCAAGGAGCGCATCATCTTTTTGGGAACGCCCATCAATGACGAAGTGGCGAACAACGTGATGGCGCAGCTGATTTTCCTCGAATACGAAAATCCCGAGAAGGACATCACGCTGTACATCAACAGTCCGGGCGGGTACGTCTCGGCGGGGCTTGCCATTTACGATACGATGCAGCACATCCGTCCGAACGTGGCGACCATTTGCGTGGGCGACAGCATTTCGATGGCGGCCATCCTCCTCGCCGCGGGGACAAAGGGGAAGCGTTACGCCTTGCCGCATTCCCGCATCATGCTGCACCAGCCGTCCGGCGCGGTGACCGGCCAGTCGACGGACATCCAGGTGCATGCGAAGGAACTGGTCCGCACTCGGGAAATGCTCTCCCGAATCATCGCCGAGCATTCCGGGCGTTCGATTGAAGAAGTTCGCGAAAAGACGGAACGGGACTTTTTCCTCACCCCGGAAGAGGCTCTCGAATTCGGCGTCATCGACGAAATTTTCAAACCGCACAAGGGATTGCCCGCCAAGGATTAGAATGTACAAAAGCGGAAAGAACCACCCCCAGATTACATGCAGCTTTTGCGGAAAGCCCGCGGAACAAGTTGTCAAGATGATTTCCGGGGCGAACGTACACATTTGCAATGAATGCGTTTCGGCTTGCTACAATCTCCTTCTCGACGATTTTGCAAAGGCGGCGTCGAAAGCCCGTGCCGAGGCGGCCGCCGCGCCCCTCCCCACGCCCAAGGAGTTGAAGGCGCACCTCGATGAATTCGTCATCGGTCAGGAGGATGCGAAAGTCGCCCTTTCCGTCGCCGTTTACAATCATTACAAACGCTTGCGCTACCAGGATTCGGGGAAAAAGGACAGCGCGGGGGACGTTGAAGTCGAAAAGTCGAACTTGCTGCTCGTCGGCCCGACCGGGAGCGGCAAGACGCTTCTCGCGCAGACCCTCGCCCGTTTCTTGAATGTGCCCTTTTCCATCGCGGACGCGACGGTCTTGACGGAAGCCGGTTACGTGGGTGAAGACGTGGAGAACATTTTGGTCCGGCTGTTGCAGGCGGCGGATTACGACGTCGCCCGGGCCGAACGCGGAATCATCTTCATCGATGAAATCGACAAGATTGCCCGAAAAACGGCGAACCCTTCCATCACGCGGGACGTTTCCGGCGAAGGGGTCCAACAGGGGCTGTTGAAGATTTTGGAAGGGACTACGGCTCAAGTTCCGCCGAAGGGTGGCCGCAAGCATCCGGAGCAGAATCTTGTCCAAATCAACACGAGGAACATCTTGTTCATTTGCGGGGGGGCTTTCGAAACCCTCGACAAAATCATCGCCCAGCGCGTGAACCAGGGCGGCATGGGATTCGGCGCGGACATCCGTTCGGAAAAGGACAACTCCCTTTCAAAGCTTTTCAAGCAATTGGAGCCGGACGACTTGATTCATTTCGGGCTGATTCCGGAGTTGGTCGGTCGTTTGCCCGTGGTCGTCTCCTTGGAAGAGTTGGACGAAAACGCCCTGAAGCGCATCTTGACGGAACCGAAGAACGCCATCGTCAAGCAGTTCGTCAAATTGTTCAAGATGGACGGCATCGACCTCGAATTCACGGATGACGGCATTTCGGAAATCGTTGCGTGCACGATGCGACGCAAGACGGGTGCGCGCGGACTCCGCTCGGTGGTGGAACGCGTCTTGCAGAAGGCGATGTATGAGCTTCCGGGAACTTCGACGAAAAAATGGGTCGTCGATGCGGAACTGGTGAAAAAGGCTTTGTCCCAGGGCAACGGCCAAAACGCAGCTTGAAGGTTTTTGCTTGAAAAAGACGATTCTAGAGAAAGACAATTTGCAAGAGACGGTTGCGCTGGACTTGTCGCACGAATTTCCGCTGTTGCCGCTTCGCGACGCGTTGGTGACTCCCGGGGCATCCACCCGGATTCTCGTCGGCAGGAACGTTTCCCAGAACGCCTTGCGGGCCTCGAGGGATTATCACGACTTGATTCTGCTCTCCTTGCAGGCGGATCCGGAGAAGGATGCGGTCGAAGTCGCGGATTTGCCGAAGGTGGGAGTCCTTGCGCACGTGCAATCCGTATCGGTGCTCCCGAATGGCTGCTGGCGCGTTTTGCTCGAAGGCGTCGTCGTCGCCGATTTGGTGGACCCGACGCTGGATTCCAAGCTGGACTGTTTCGTTTCGAACATTTCCCTGCGTTATTACGCCTCCCGTTCCGAGGCCTCCGCCAAGGCAATCCTTGCAGAGGGTGTCCGTTGGTTCGATCGTTACGCCGCGCTCCAAGACCTTTCCCCGGATTTGGTGGCGGAAGTGAAGTCCGGCGACGATCCGTTTGCCGTCTACATGGCGATGCTCCCGTTTGTCCGAGTGTCGCCAGCGCAAAAACAGAAGGTCTTGGAACAGGCGGACTTGGAAAGCCTCGGACGGATGGTCAACGCCTATTTGCAGGCGGCCGTGGACGCCTATGGAGTCGCGGAGCACGTCCGCGACGACGTCCAGCAGAAAATGCAGCAGAACCAGAAGGATTGGTTCATCAGCGAACAGATTCGGATGCTGCAGAATGAAATTTCCGACGGCGATGGCGACGAGATTGAAAAGCTTGTGCGCAAGGTCAAGGACAAGAACTTTTCTCCGGCCATCCAGGAAAAGCTCGACGAAGAATTTGCGCGGATGCGCTTGATGCAACCGGCGAGCCCGGAATACGCCGTCTCCAGGAATTACATCGACTGGTTCCTTTCGATTCCCTACGGAGTTTACACGGACACGGACTTGGACTTGAAGAAGGTCAAGAAGAACTTGGACTCCGGGCATTACGGACTGGACAAAGTGAAGGAACGGATTCTCGAATACGTCGCCGTGTTGAAGCTCACGAAGTCCGAGAACAAGGCTCCCATCATCTGTCTCGTCGGTCCGCCGGGTGTCGGCAAAACGACTCTGGTCCGCTCCATCGCCGAAGCCTTGGGGCGAAATTTCGCCCGGGTGACATTGGGGGGAGTCCAGGACGAAGCGGAAATCCGAGGGCATCGCCGCACGTACATCGGCTCCATGCCGGGGCGGTTCATCCAAGCCTTGCGTTATGCGAAATGCATGAATCCGGTCATCCTTCTAGACGAAATCGACAAGATGGGGAACGATTACCGCGGGGATCCGGCCAGTGCCATGCTCGAAGTTTTGGATCCGGAACTGAATGCGGATTTTACCGACCATTTCATGGAAGTCGGGCTGGATTTTTCGAAGGTGCTGTTCATTGCGACGGCGAACTCCGAGTCCTCCATTCCCGCACCCCTTGCCGACCGGATGGAAGTCGTGCGGCTGCCGGGCTACTATCCGCATGAAAAGCTCTCCATCGCCAAGGACTATTTAGTCCCCAAGGTCTTGAAAAATTGCGGGGTGAAGGATTCGACCGCCATCGTTTTCGACGACGATTCCGTCCGCACGATTCTCGGCGAATACACGCGCGAGGCCGGCGTCCGCGAACTCGAACGCATGGTGGAGACGATTGTCCGCAAGCGCGTGAAGGAAGTGCTCATGGGGAAGTCGGGGAAGCTTTCGCTCACCCCGAAGCTCGTGGAGAAGTACTTGGGAGTCCCGCGTTTCCTTTCGAACCGTTTGCCGTCTCCCGGTCATTTCGGCGTCATCACGGGCCTTGCCTGGACTTCCGTCGGCGGGGAGATTCTGTTGATTGAAACGAAGCTGCTTTCGGGGCGCGGTCATCTGTTGCTCACGGGAAAGCTCGGCGAAGTGATGAAGGAATCCGCCCAAATCGCGTTGAGCCTTGTGCGCGAGCGTCTGCTGCGATTCGACATCGACCCGGCCATAGTCCGCAAGACGGACATCCACATCCACGTCCCGGAGGGAGCTGTGCCGAAGGACGGCCCGTCCGCCGGAATTGCGATGACGCTTTCCCTGCTCTCCGCCTTCACGCGCACTCCCGTCTCCCCGGACATCGCGTTCACGGGCGAGGTCAGCCTGAGCGGCGACCTGCTCCCGATCGGCGGCTTGAACGAAAAGGCTTTGGCTGCCCTGGACGCCGGCGTGAAGACGCTCTACCTGCCGAAACAGAATGAAAAGGATATTGCCGAATTGCCCGCTCCGGCAAAGAAAGGCCTCAAGATTCACACGAAGGAACACATCGACGACTTGATTGCGGTTCTTTTCCCGAGGCCGAAGAAAAGGGTTTCGCGGGCAAAGAAGGGTCAAAATGCCAGAACGGACGATTGAAGAAATGCGCGCGGCGCATGATGCGCTTGAATCGAGGATTGCGGAGGCTTGCAGGCAAAGTCGACGGGAAAGGGCGAGCGTCCTGTTGATTTGGGTTTCCAAGTTTCACCCGTTGGAGTCCGTTGAAAAGGCTCTGCTGCTGGGGGCGAGGGATTTCGGCGAGAACCGCGTCCAGGAGGCTCTTGAAAAATTCAGCGTGAAGCGTCCCGGAGTCCGCTGCCACATCATCGGTCCCGTGCAGTCGAACAAGCTTCGCCATGCGGCCGAAGTGGCGGACGTCATCCATTCGATTGCCGACATCAAATCCGTGGAAAAGCTCGAACGCATTTGCGCGGAGCTCGGAAAGACCTTGGACATCCTTTTCCAAGTGAACACTTCGGAAGAAGCGACGAAGAGCGGCGTTTCGATGGCGGAAGCGGAGTCCTTTCTGCGCTCCCTTCCGGATGCGCCGCATTTGCGTTATCGCGGGCTGATGACCATCGGCAAGAACACGGGTGTGGCCGAAGATTCCCGCGAAGGTTTCGCCTTTTTGCGCCGTCTGCAGGGCAAGATGCTTTCGGAGGGCGGCCTGTTCAAGGATTTCACGGAGCTTTCCATGGGCATGACCGGGGATTTGGAAGTCGCCGTTGAAGAAGGCGCGACGATGATTCGCGTGGGAACGGCCCTTTTTGGCGAACGGCATCTCCCGTCGAAGAGTTAACTTTTCTAGTTTTGTGGCGAAAAAGGGGCGAGGACAGGCCTTGCTCCTTCCTTTCGCGTTTTTAATGAGAAGGACATATGCCAAATTGTGTAGTGATCGGTTCCCAGTGGGGAGACGAAGGTAAAGCCAAGATTGTTGATTTTCTCACTTTGGATGCAGATGTGATTGTCCGTTTCCAAGGCGGCGCGAACGCCGGCCACACGGTGGAAGTGGGGGACAAGAAGTTCGTCTTCCATTTGATTCCCTCCGGCATCATGCACGAAGACAAGCTTTGCGTCATCGGGAACGGCGTCGTTTTGGACCCCGTGCAGACTTTGGCGGAAATCGAGGATCTCCGGGGAAAAGGCATCCTTTGCGACAACCGCCGTCTGGTCATTGCGGACAATGCGCACGTCGTCCTCCCTTATCACTCCGCGCTGGACAAGGCGAAGGAGAGGAAAGCGGGCAAGTCGGCAATCGGGACTACCGGTCGCGGAATCGGCCCGTGCTACAGCGACAAGGTGAACCGCATCGGCGTCCGCGTCGGGGACTTGATGGATGAACGCGAACTGCGCCCGCGCGTCGAAGCGATGGCAAAAATTCACAACGAAGAGTTCCGCGCCATGTATGACGCTCCCGAAATCGATCCGGAACAGGTCATTCGGGATTACCTGGCCTTGGGGCTGCGGATAAAGCCGTTCGTCCGCGACGTGAGCGAAGTCTTGCACCGTGCCTTGTCGGATGGCAAACGGCTCATTTTCGAAGGTGCGCAGGGGACAATCCTCGACGTGGATCAGGGGACTTACCCCTACGTGACGTCTAGCAATACGGTAGCCGGTTACGCGAGCTGCGGTTCGGGAGTCGGCCCCACCGCCATCGACCAAGTCGTCGGAGTGGTCAAGGCTTACACGACCCGTGTCGGGAACGGCCCCTTCCCGACGGAGCTGTTGGACGAATCCGGGGACAGGCTGCGCCAGTTGGGCAACGAATACGGGGCGACGACAGGTCGCAACCGTCGCTGCGGCTGGTTCGACGCCCCCGTCGTACGCAAGGCCGCCTTGGTCAACGGGCTTTCGCACCTGGCCATCACCAAGCTGGACGTGCTGGATTCCTTTGATGAGATCAAGGTCTGCACGCATTACGAGTGCGACGGGGAAAGGATTGAAATCTTCCCGAACCAGTTGTCGAAAGTCGGGCGTTGCAGACCCGTTTACGAAACCCTTCCCGGATGGAAGGAAAGCACGAGCCGCTGCAAGAGCTGGAGCGAACTCCCCGCCAATGCCAAGAGGTATTTGGAAGAGATGTCGAAACTGGTCGGGGTGAAAATCGGCATGATTTCCATCGGCGCACACCGGGATGAAAGCATCATCATCGACATGGATTGAAAAGGAGGAATCTCGTGGCGGAAGAGAATACGGTTGAACTGTTGAAAGGAGTGGATCTCTTTTCGGAACTCACCGAAGAGCAGCTCTCGCAGCTGGCGACCCTTGTCATTGCAAACGATTACGGGCGCGATGAAACGATTATCCTGGAAAAGGACGAGTCCACGCGGGCACTTTTTCTCATCGCCGAAGGCGAGGTCAAGGTTTACGTGACGGGGACGGACGGCAAGGAGACGATACTCACGCTCCTTTCCCGTGGGGATTCTTTCGGGGAAATGTCCTTGATTGACGGCGAGCCGCGTTCCGCTTCGGTGAAGGCCGTGCAGCCGACGAAAGTCCTGGTCATCCTCCGGGAACATTTTCTGAAGCTGTTGAAGACGACCCCGGAGCTTGCCACGGGGCTTCTCGTGCAGATGAGCCGTCGCCTTCGCAATGCGAACCGCCAAATCGGGTCTCTCGCCACGATGTCCGTCTATGGCCGCGTCGCGGGGACAATCCTCAGTCTGATGGAAGACCGCGGAGTCCGCATCCACGGGCGCGGCGGGGAAATGGTGACGGTCATCCGCAACCGCCCGACGCAGCAGCAATTCGCCGAAATGTCCGGGACTACCCGCGAAACGGTCAGCCGAGTCTTCTCGACCCTTTCCCGTCGGGGGACGATTTCCCTGATGGGGAAAGACCTTGTAATCTCGGAAGTCGGCAAGCTCCACGAAATGAACCCTTAGGACATGAAATGGCCGAAAATCCGCAAAAGGAAAATTTCATTCACCGCGCCCTTTCGAAGTGCCCGTGGTTGTATGCGCTTCTGCTGCTGTTCGTCGTCTTGATCCTTTGCGCGGCGGTCTTCGACAAGGTGGTGATGCCCATCGTCGCACGGGAATACGTCGAAGAGAAGGTCGTGCCGCAGATGGAAGGGCTTGACAGCGCGTCTGCCGTTTCGGTGGCGGACTCCGCCGGATTCCGCCTCCTCTTTGACGGGGAGCGGGAGTACAGCAACACTTACGACGGCGGCCTGGTGATGCGGCAAAACCCCTTGCCCGGGAAAAGCTCCAAGCCGAACCGGACGATTCGCGTGACCCTTTCCGAAGGGTTGCACCAGTTCACGGTGCCGGATCTGTTCGACAAGAACGGAGCGGAGGCCTCTGCCGAAATTGAAAAGGCGGGACTGAACGTCGGGTTGACTTTTGAAACGCCGCATCCGAACCTTTCGAAGGGCAAGGTCGTGCGGACGAATCCGTCCGAAGGATCGCTGGTCCATCGGGGCGATACGGTGGACGTGTTCTTGTCCTCCGGCCCGCGGGGCAAAAAAGCGGAGCTGCCGAATGTCGTGGGGCTGCGAATCGCCTTGGCTCGGGAGACATTGCGGACTTCTGGATTTATCATTGGAAAAGTGAAGACTTCGAAAAGCCAAAATGCGCAGGCCGGGACCGTGATTTCTCAAGAGCCCTCTGCGGGGCATCCGCTCCCTGCCGGGGCAAAGGTGAACTTGATCGTTGTGGAGTGAGTGGATATGCGTCGCCTGAGTCTTTTCGCCTTGCTCTTTTCCGGATTCATCGCATGCAGCTCTTCGAAACCGCAGATGGAGACGTCCGCGCCGGCGGAAATCCCCGCAGATTCCGTGAAGCGGAAAATGGTGCAGCCTGTCGTGATGGACAGTGCCGAATTGCTCCGGAAGGAGATTGCGCACGGTTCCTTCTTGCAGGCGTTGGCCTTGGAAAATCAAGGGGAGTTCGGGCTTGCGGAACAGTTCCTGTCCCACGCCTGGAACGCCGATCCGGACAACCGGTTCCTGGCTTTTGCCGTCTTGGAATTGATGGACAGGCGTGGCGCGTCCGAAGAGGCTTTGTCCCTAGCGGAAAAGGCGAAGGACTTGAAAGGCAAGAAGACCAGTGGGCAATACGCTCTTCTCGGGCGCATTTACAGCGGAGCCTCCCAACTGGACAGCGCTCTTTCCTTTTACAAGAAAGCGGTGGAGGCGAACGAACGCAATTTCCGGGCGATGTACGAATACTCCCTCTTGCTCGAAATCGTTCGGGACAAGGAAGAGCTGATGCGCGTTTACGGCATCTTGCTGCCCCAAATCGGGTATCCCGAATCCATGCTCGAACGCCAGGTTTCCCTGCTTGCCGAAGCGAATCGCGATTCCGCCTTGGTGGATCTTTTCGACGACGTTTACAATGAACGCGGCGACCGGGCTTTTTTGGAAAGCAAGATTCGCTTGCTGTTCAAGATGAAGCGCTTTGAAGAAGCCCTTGGCGCAGTGGAGGAGTTTCGGGCGGATTCCGCCTATGCTGACGACACTCTTTCCGTGAAATTCTTGATGGCCGCTTACGTCGATTTGAAGAAGGATTCCGTCCTCTTGGATTCTCTCCGGGCTATTTACAAACGGCATCCATCCCAGGAATATTTCTTGTTGCACGTCGCCTTGATGGAGACGAAGCTCGATATGCGCGACCAGGCGAAAGTCCATTGGGCGCGTCTCGCGGAATCTCCCCGGTATAATGCCACGGCGAACGGGATGCTGAGCGCCTATGCGCTGGAAGATGGGGATTCCTCCGCGTCCCTGCGCTATTTGGAAACGGCTTACAAGGAAAATCCCCGGGATTATTACCGGCCTCTCTTGAACCGTTATGTGGACCGTCTGGATTTCCCGAAAGCCTACGGGGTATTGGATTCCGCCGAGGCCTTTTGGCGGAAGAGGATGGAATCGACCGAAACTCTGGATTCCGTCCGCGCGGTCCTTGCCCAAAAGAGCTTGAACAGCCTTCGGCTTTTCGACTCCGTTCTCGCCGGGCAAATCGCTTCAGTCCATTCGGATTACGGGTTTGTCTTGCAGGAGAACGCGATGGAGCTGGAAAAAATTCCCGCTTCTTCGGAAAATTTGCGGAAAGCGGCGGAACTGCGGAAACGGTCGAGCGCCTACTTCGTGGAGGCGATCAAGCTCGGCGGGGAAAGGCCGGCGGTCTTGCTTGCTCACGGGGCGAATTTGTTCTCGGCGGACCTTGTCGATTCGGCAATTGCCGTCTTCGACCGCATCTTGGAAATGGACTCCCTGAATTCCGCGGCGATGAATTATCTGGGTTACAGCCTTGTCGATTTGAATCGGAATGCGGAAGAGCTTCGAAGGGGGAGCGACCTGATCGACAGAGCTTTGGCGCTGGATTCCAATCTGGCGTTCATGGATTCCAAGGGGTGGGCGCTGTTTCGAGAGGGGAAGTACGAAGCCGCCCTTTCGCTGATGGAACGGCTCGAGTCGAAAGCCGCCGCAGACGGGGAAGAGGAATGGCTTTACAAGGACACTTCCGTCTTTGTACATTTGGCCGCCATTTGCCAAGCGTTGTCCCAAAATGAACGGGCCTTGGAATATTATCGAAAGGTTTTGAAGATAGACCCGGGGAACGCCAACGCCAAGAAACAGGTGGAGCTGTTGCAGCAACCGGTCGGGAATGCGGAAGAAAAGAAGCCTGAATCCGGGAAGAAGCCTTGAATCGGAACGTTTCCCTGTGGCCGGCTTTGGTCGTCGTCTGGATGCTTGTCGGCTGTGGACCGCATTTGGTGAAAGGCCCCGCGGAGTTGTCGGAGTCGGCGTTGCCGGACAGCCTGAAAGCCAAGTTCTCCGTGGAAGTCCGCGATTCCGTCGAAGGGGAACGGACGCTTTCCGGCGTCCTTTTCGCCGTTCCCTACAAGCGTTACCGGATGGAATTTTCGGGCCCGATGGGAATCGGAGTGGCCTCCCTGTTGTGGCAAGACGGAGCGTGGTCCCTGGTGATTCCCACGGAAAAGCTCTATGCGACGGGCAATGGGTATTTGGTCGGCGGACTTGCGGGCGTCCCGCTCTTCGACATCCATCGGGTGGCGGCCCTCTTTTGGGGAAGCGCGCTTGCGCGCGGTGCGTCCGTCGATTCAATGCGAACTGTTTCCGGTGGGCGGGAAATGTTCGGGGTGAGTCCCCAGGGAATTCCGTTTGCCGCCGTCTGCGATACGAACGGCAGGATTGGGAGCGTTTCCGAGGGAAAGACGCGCTTGGACTTGATGGATTATGCGAAGTTCGGGAGTCTGGTCGCCCCGTCGAAAATCGCCATCTATCGGGAGGATGCCAACGTGCTGAATCTGCGCCTGAAAAGCGTGAAAACGGACGCTTCGTGGGGAAGCGGCATCTGGCGGCTTCCCATTCCCGAAAATTTTCGGCGACTTCGGGATTGACTCCCGTCACCGGATTCGCTGAACCGGGCGGAGTCCTCGGTTGCGGAGCCTTTTTTCAGAATGCGCTCCTTGAGAAAGTCCCTTCGCGTCACTTGATGACATATTTGATGTTTACCTTGCCGTCGCTTTCTTGCATTTTGTAAACGCAGAATTCATCTTCTTTTATATAGCGGATTTGCAAGGTTGAGTCGTTTTCCCAATTCACGTCGACGCGATCGCAGCAACGTTTCGAAAAGACCGTCTTGTCGCTTTTGAAAACGGACTCGTCCAAAGTCTCGCAAGCATCCAGGATTGCGACGGAGTGATGAATCCAACCTGCGGCACCGCCGCCGGAAGCTGTATAAAGAACGGCTTTTTTGCTGCCGTTTGGCGAAAGGAAGTCATTTCCCTTTACAATTGTTATCGAACTGTCGAATATTGCAATTGCGAATCCGATAGCAAATAATCCCAATAGCGCGAACGGAACCGTAAGCAGAAATAAAACAATCTTCAGCTCCTTTTTGCTCATAACAGCTCCATCACCGCAATGAAAATCCCCATTGCGACCAAAACGATGTACACCAGGAGTGCACACCATTTCAGCAGTTTTCTGAAAAAAAGAAACAGCTTATTTTTCAAAGCATGCGTCAAAATAGTCCATCCCTAGTTTTATTTGCTCTTGATCTTTGGGGTCGTCGCCAAAAGTGGATGAAAAGAAAGAACCGTATTCCGGTTTGTGGGTTCCGTCTTTGTACTGTGCGAGACCGGCTCCGGCTTGGAGAATGACCCTTGGAATTCCGACAGCTCGCCCGGTTGCGCCGTAATTCACATTTCCAAAATTCTCATAAGAGGAATCTTTATCTTTGTAATCCCATCGTTTATGGGTATAGACCGCCTTCACGAACGGAAGCATTGGCAAAAGATTCCAACTTTGAGCTTCGGCAATATTATCATCTATGCTTGTCCCTGTGGGTCCCTCCGGCAAATGATTCCTATAATAATCGCAGGCGTTGAAATTCGGGATGGCGACATGGGTTTTATCTCGCAATGCCACGTTATTGCTGTTTGCTGCAAGAATTTTAGAATCCCTTTTGGTCATATTGATTTTGTTCCTTTCCATGCAAGGCATGGGGTTGTCTTGGTTTTCTGTTCGATTTTGTCCGCCCGTTCGGACTTTTCAGGGAATCAGAACAGTCAACACGTCAACCATTCCGCACTTGCTGCCCGTCGTAAACAAATCTAACTTGCGATGGGCCTTTATCAAAGGCAAGGTCATTTGCTTGTAACCAATATATATTTTTTGTGGCAAAGTGCCGGTTCTTTACAAAAATATCCGTCATGTACGAAAATCAGTTGTCAATCATTTCCGTCGTATTGGTCTGCATATTCAACAGACTCGTAATAGTCGATAAGCGTTTTACGGTCAATGCATTCCAAACGATATCCGCCTGCGTAAGTGCAATCGAACCCACAAAGCTTCCCACAGGCCAAAGAATGGCCGATGAGCATTCCCGACGGATTGTAGAGAATTGACTCCCGTCACCGGATTCGCCGGAGAAGTCGAAGCCCCTGGTATCCGCCGAGGCCTTTGCTGTTCGGAAAGGTCTTTCTTCCGTAGTCGAGCTGTTGCAGGGAATCGCTCAAGAAGCCGCCCTTGCAGAGGGAGACTTCATTCCCGTAGACGCTCTTGCCCGGGAACAAGGTGTTCTCGCAGATGAGCCCGAGAATGTCGTGCAAACCGTAACCGTTCGGCTTGAGCATTCCCACGGGCCGCGAATCTTGGCTGTAGGGAGTGCCGTCGCCGAACCAGGCGTAATCTTTCGCCGAGGTGTCCGAGTCCCAAAAGGCGACCCCGTCCAAATCCCCGCCGCGGGCGAGCACCATCCATTCGTCGTGATTGGGCAGCCTGTAGCCGTCCGCAGTCGTGTCCACTTTCACGCGAATCCATCCGTCCAACAGGTTCCGGTTGTCGTAGTTCTTGAAGAAGCTCGCCGTGTAGATTTCAAAGCTCCCGTCCGCATGGAGGCTGGGGAAGAACGAGTTCCCCTCCTTCAAAAGCTTGAACGAGTAAGCGGGCGACAGGCCTTCCCGTTCGCTGCGGCGGTTGGCGTAGACCAAGGCGTTGTACAGGTAAATCTTGGTTGCAGCGGAATCGTGGACTTCGCAAATCCCGTCCGCTTCCGTTTCGCGTCTCCGCTTCCCCCATGTCTGAAAGAAGTCGTTGACGGGAGCGTTGTGTTTGGAGTAAAAGTTTGTCGAAATGGAATCGCCCATCGTCAGGACGAAGTCGCAATTCGTCACCGGATACTTGTCCACCAACCAGGAGCCTTCCAAATCGATGATGCGTTCCGGGTAAAGGTAAATCCGGTTGCTCTCCTGGTCGAGAGGCCCCACCGTCCTGTCCGACTTGTAATTGTAATCCTCGCCGTGGAATCCGATTTTCCCCTTTTGGCCGTCTAGATTCAAGACCTTCATGCCGACGGCGATGTGGACGCCTTTCTTTTGATGGAAGGTCGAATCCGCGAAAGAAATTTGGACGGTTCCCGTCACGTTGGGGGTTTCCAGCAGAAAGCAGTTCTCGTCTAGAACCGTCCCGAATGCGTTCGAAACAATCCAGTTGCCCGGAGCGTTCCCGTCGCGGCAAAATGTCGTCGCCGTGTTCTTTTCGAGTTCAATCCATTCGGGCAGAGTGTCGAGGTTCAACGTCACGGAATCTTCCAGAAGCTCGCTGCGTTTGAAAGTCGCGGCGCGGACTTTTGCGCTCTTTTTGTACAAGACGGTTTTCTTTTGCGCTTTACTGACAAGCTCTGCGTCCGTTTCCGCTTCCACTTGCCCGGCGAAGCGACCGTCCGCCGAATACAGGTTGAACAGAGCGGCGAAGGAATGGGAAATCCCTAGAACAAGGATGATTTTTCCAAGCGTTTTCATGAATCCTCCTTAATCGGTGAGGCATTGAATATCGACTTGGAAATATTCTGCCCAATGGCAATTTCCAAGGTTGATGCAGTCCCATTGATTGTCCGTGATAAGATTTGTTTTGTCGTTAGCATTTTTTGTTGCGAGCAAGTTTTTGGATGGTATAATGTGCCTGTAATAGAGGAGAACTCTCTTAGGAAGCATTTGCCCGCGATTTCTGCATCTCCGAAAATTTTTGAATGTGCTCCGAGTTCAAGATTTGTCCCGGAGATGTTCCCTAAGGCCATTGAGTTGTCGCGGATATCCACTGAGTCTGCGATGATGACGAAGTTCCAGTCGGTCTGATCGAATGGCTTGTCTGAAACGGCAAAGTTTTCGTCGCAATCTAGGCATTTTAGACTTACTTCGGAGATGTGTATTGCCCCGTTGTGTTTTCCCAGATTGAACTCGAATCTGGCGTTTTCCGCGTTCCCGGATTGTACTGAAAATGTTCTTGTGAAAAATTTATTTGTCGTTGTTACGGCGATTTCTCCGAATTCTGCAAATGCGTCATAGGGGAATCCGTCTCTACCAATGCGCACCTCTATTCGGCGACTTTTATCTTCACTGCGTAAGGTAAATTTTGCCTCGTAGGTTTTCCCGTTTTGCAACTCCACGTTTTGGCGCGTTAGTTGCACGTGCCAAAAGTCTGTCCCACCGTTTAAAACAAAGATGGTTTCTGCGTGAATGCTGGCAACTGCATTCTCGTAGGAGGTCAGTTTCCATTCAGAAAGAGGGTAGTCTATTGCGTGTGCTAGACTTGATAAGGTAAGGGTGAAGAATAAAAAGCGGCAAAACTTGTTCAAGAACAACCTCCGCAAACCCAAAGGTGCAAAAGAAAAATAGTAAAAAAACGAGTTCAAATTGGGAAGAAAATTGTAAAATATTTTTTTAAACTTTTTATTTTGCGTCCTTTGGCAAATTTGCCATTGCACGTGGTGGATGGAACTGGTCGGCAGGCCTGCCGTTCGACTTTTGGTGGATTTTGTAATTTTGGCGTATGCGCCGTCTTTTTTGTTTTGCCTTGCTCGTTTTTTTCGCATCGTCCTTTGCCGTCGACACGCTGGAAGTCTTTGCGCTTCGCGTGCAGTTCAAGACGGAGTCCCCGGACAATTCCCTGACGACGGGAACGGGCCGGTTCGATTCCGACAGCGACACTTCCAACGCGAATTACAGTTTGGATCCGAGCGGTCACCGGGCGAGCGCGGCTTATTGGCAAAAGCATTTTGAATTCGTGGACAATTATTACAGGTCGGTGAGCAACGGGAATCTGGTCGTCAAGGCGCGGATTTTCCCGAGCGGCGAACCTTACACCCTCGATCATTACATCATCGATTACAATCGAACGGCCAAAAAGAAGGGAGAAAAGACGGCGGAGTTCGACGAAGCCCGCAGCCGGGATTACATGAACTTCATTTGGGATGCCGTCACCGAGGCGAACAAGTCGAGCGACACTCTCGACAATCCGTTCCGAGTGCCGCAGTCGAAAAATCCGAACAAGAAGCGCGCCTTTATGATAATCCATGCGGGGGCGAGTCGGCTGCTCGACGGCGGCAGCATGGGGACGAACCACGCCGACACCCAGGGGGACTTCATGGACGTTTACGTCGTGCAGGATTACTGGGCCTATTTGGATTCGGCGGACGCGGAACGCGACTGTGCGAAGGACCGGTTCGGCATGGTGATTCCGGGGGCGACTTTCGACACTCTCAAGACGGTGATGGTCACTAGCGAAACGGCTTCCCAGGACGGCCTCAACTGGGGAATCAACGGAATCTTGGTGAACCAAATCGGCAGGGAACTCGGGATGCCGAACACTTACGATGTCGTCAAGGGCATTTCGCGCCTCGGGTATTTCGACGTGATGGATTTTGCCGGGTACAACGCCGGGAACGGATTCTTCCCCGTCCTGCCCTCCGCCTGGGTGCGTGCTTACATGGGTTGGGCGCGCGTCGAGACGGTTTATCCGCCGACGTCGGGAACTTTGACCAGGAATCTCGTCACGGCGGGTTCCGGGAACGGCGTGGAAATCTTGAAAGTCCCGCTGTCGTCGAACGAGTTCCTTCTGGTGGAGAATCGGGAACGGTCCGCGGGGGACTCCGCAAAGATTGCCGTGTCCTATGTTCCCGCATCGGACGTCGCCGCCGAAGAGGATTATGAAGTTTTGACCAAGGTTTACCCGGTCGACAGCTTGCACTTGGCTTTTGAAGATAGCGTTTGCGATGCGAACGGGAAGTGCGTGAAGAACAAGAAGAAGCTGGGCGGCATTATCGTCAACCTTTCCTCTTTCGACGCCGGGCTGCCCTCTAGCGGCATTGCCGTCTGGAAGGTCAACGATTGGTATCTGAGGGAAGCGTTGCCCTATGGCGTCACGAACTTTTGGGGCGGAGACACGGTTCGCGACCACCAATACGGAGTCATGCTGGCGGAAGCCGACGGCATCCTTTCCATCGGGAAAACTTTCAAGAACGCCTTGGGCGAGGACACCTACGATTACGGTTCCGGTTCGGACTTGATTCCGCACGTGCGGAGGGGCAAGAACTCTCCGAAGGATACCGTCTGGTCCATCAAACCGGCCGGCTACGGCAACACGGCGACGACGACCGGCGCCTACACGGGCATCACGGTTACGGCCCAAAAGGGGAAGAATTTTCATCGGGAAAAAACGGCGAACGCCTTTATGGGCGACAGTGTCGTGAATTTCGCCGCATCGTCGATTCCCGTCTCCATCTCTTGGGCGGCGAACTCCTTGATTTCCAGGTCGAAGTTCCCCAAGAACGTCGGGGTGACGTCGGCGGTCCGGGCGGCGGTCGCGCTGGACTATCCGGACGGGATGTCCGTGGGGAATGGCGAAAAGTTGATTGTCTTCGGGGCGGAAGATGGGACTCTCCAGGCGATGACGGCGACGGGCGGTGCTTTGACGGAAAGCGACACGCTCGTGAAAGTCCCCGTTCTTTCCGGGGCGGATTCCACGGAAAGCGTTCCCCTTTATCGATTGGGAAGCCCCATCGGGAATTTACTCGGACTTTCGGCCGTCGGCGATACGGTTTTCAGTTTGCACCGCGGCGCGGGACTCTTGCGGACAGCCATTTTGCCGGCGATAGACCAAATTCAAATGGAACGGGATATGGCGAAAATCCCTTCCGCTTCCGTGGGCCCGATGATTCACGGCGGATTCGTCTTTTTCGCAGATTCCGAAAATCTCTACCGGTTGAAAACTTCCGACTTGTCGAAACGGGACTCTTTCCCCTTGCCGCAGAACTTCTTCCCGCAGGACATGGCTCTTTGCCCGTCGGAAGAATCCGCCGACATCGCCATGGTGGGGAAGAATGCGGAACTCGCGCTTTACAAAAGTGCGCCGGGGCGGATTCAAAAGATGCCCTCTCCGAAGGGTGCGAACAAATTGACTGCTCCCGTGAAAGACCAGAGCTTCCGCATCGCATGCTCGGACTTTGACCGCGACGGGACTTCGGAGATGTTCGTCTTGGGGAGTCGCGGGTATGCGGCGATGGTCCGTGCGGACGATTCGGCGACTGTCGTCTTTTCCCCCCGTTCCTTCAAACGCGGAAACGACGGAGTCAAGGCTTTTTACGATGAAACTTCCCCCATTGCCGTGAGCGACATCGACGGCGACGGATATCCGGATGCCGTTTTCCTCGGATACAACTTGCTGTATGCGGTGGACCGTTCCGGTGTCGTGATTTCCGGATTCCCGGCGAAAATCGCCCAAGGCACTCCGGAATATGCATTCCTTTCGGAGCCGCTCGTGGTGGATGTCTCGGGCGACAGCCTCCCGGAAATTCTCGTGGGGACGAACGGCGGAATGCTGCTCGCTTTCCAGTCGAACGGGAAAAAACTTTCGAACGGCTTCCCGATTGCCGCTGGGAATTTTGAATACGGCGAAACGGTTTCCCCGATGAGCTTTTTCGTCGAAAAGACGCTGGATTCCCTTTCCGGTCCGCAGGTGTACGCCTTCCAAAGGAATTCCGTTTCCGGGTTCCATTTGGCGAAATCCTCCGCGACGGCGCTTTCTTCCGCCAAGGCTTGGCACGTTCCGGGGAACGGCAATTCACGCACGAATTATTTCGACGCGTCGAAGCTTCCCGAACCGCGTGTCGCCGATTCCGTGGAGAGCATCGGGGAATTTTTCATCTACCCCAATCCCGTGCGCGGCGGCAAGGCGAATCTCCGCTATTCCCTGGGGATGAACGCCAAGTCGGTGACTCTTGAATTTTACGACATTACGGGGCTTTGCGTGTTTTCCCAAAAATTGGGAACGGCGGCGAAGGGTGCGAATCAATTCGACAATTTGGACCTTTCCCGGTTGGGCAGCGACGTCTACACGGCGCGGCTTCGGGTCAAGTTCACGTCGGGAAAAAAGAAGGAGAAGTTCTATCGCGTGGGGGTCGTCCGATGAAATTTCCAAAATGGATATTCTTGTGTGCGGGGCTTTTCCTGTTTGCCGCCTGCTCGTCGGCGACGAACGGGGAGACCGGCGGGGAAGACGGGCCGGAAACGATTCACGGCGGATCGTCGGGGAAAAGCTCTTCTTCGGGACTCGCCGCGTCTAGTGCATCCGCCCTTTCCCTCAAGTGGGTGGAGACTTCGGTGGGATTTTCCATTTCACAGACGGAAGTGACGCAGGCGGACTACTTTTCGCTGATGGGGACGCTGCCCGTGCAGTTGGCGACGTGCGAAGGGGATTCCTTCCCGGTGGCGAACGTCTCTTGGTATGAGGCGGTTCTTTTTGCAAACGCCCTTTCGAAAAGGATGGGGCTTGACACGGCTTTTTCTTACACGGGAATTCTCGCGGGGAACAAGCTCTCCGGGCTGCAAATCGACCTGTCGAAACGCTCCGTTCGGCTGCCCACGGCGGAGGAATGGATTTTCGCCTACCGCGCCGGGACAACGGACTCTTATTATTGGGGGGCAGACGTCGCTTCGAAATACTCGCAATACATTTTGACGAACGGCTACACGCCCGTGGCGCAAAAATTGCCGAATTCTTGGGACCTTTACGACATGGCCGGGAACGTGAGCGAGTGGACTTTGGACACGGCTCTGCGCGGCGGCTCTTGGCGTTCGAAGGCTGCGGAGTTGGCGTTTGACCAATACGAAAAGAAAACTCCGGATTTCGCCTCGGACGAGTCGGGATTCCGGGTTATCCTGTCGGGAGAATGAATGAAAAAGACACTTGCCTTGATTTTTGCGGCCCTGCTCGTTGCCTGTTCCTCGGAGGCGGAAAAAGGGAAAAGGATTGAAGAGGATTTGAAGGCGTTGCCCAAGCTTTCGCCGATAGAAATTCCGGAAGGCACGGTGGGGACTTATGTCGGAAGCCTCCCCTGCGACGAATGTGACGTCCATCGCGTCAAGATGACCTTGGATTCCGCCGGGCGGGCGTTAATAGAAGAAATCTTCGTCTCGGACGAGTCGGACACGCTCAGGAGTTCCGCCGCCTACAAGGACAGCTCCGGCTTCATCATCGTCCGCTTCGACGACGGCAAGCGTTTCTTCTGCTTCCAAAAGAACAAGGGAACGTCCCTTTTCTATTTGCGGAACGGAAAAGTCTATACGGACGAAACGGAGGAGCCTTACCAATTGCTCCGCCTTTTGAACGTGAGGAAGCCGTGATGGATTTCGCCTCGGCCGTCCGCGAATCGATGCCGAAGGCCTTTCCGCTTTCGGAGAGTTTCTCGTTGGCCGCGATGGATTATGCGGACGAGCTTTCCGTCAAGAACAAGGCTTTTTCCCTTTTCTGCGAAAAGAACGGTTTGCCGCCGCCCGAACCGATTGTTGAAAGCCCGCTTCCGAGGGGCTACCGCACGACGACGAAGAGGCGCGCCTCTTTCGAACGGGGAACGTTCCGTTTGGCGTTCGGGACATCCGGAGAGGATGCCGATTGCGCGGAAGCGTTGGAACCCGCAGAGCATTTGGCCGTTTACCGCTTCTTGGAGTCTTTTCTGCAAAAGCCCGCGTTCCGGGCGTTAGCCGCCGCGTTGAACTGGGTGGTCGTCCGAGGTTCTTACACACGTCGCGCGGTGATATTCAACGTCTTCGAAATGGACGCTTCCGTCGTGCGCAAGTTGAAGCTCTTGGGGGAGCACCTGAACGCTTCCGGCTTGGGAGTCGTCTCGGCACACGTTTACTTCGACCCGACCCGTTCCGACTACTACCTCGAATCGGAACGCCCTGTAGGAGTCTTGAATTTCAAAACCCTTTACGGTCCCAAGGAACTTTCCCTCGATTTGGGGAATTTCCGCCTGAAGTATCCGGTGACGGGGTTCAGCCAAATCAACGAATCCCAGATTCCGAATCTGATCCGCTTTGCCGGGGATCTGCTTTCGCCGGGCAAGAATTCCGTCCTGCTGGATCTGTATTGTGGGTACGGTCTGTTTTCCTTCGGCATCGGTGAGGCTGCAAAATCCACTTTCGGCGTCGAATGGGAAGGTCCGTCGATTGAATGCGCCAAGGCCAGCGCGCGCTTTTTAAAACGGAAAGCGCAATTCGTCGCCGGGAAAATCGATGCGAACTTTGTGGAGAAAAGGATTCCCCGTTTCGGCGAGGAACTCTTGCTGCTCGACCCTCCGCGTCAAGGCGTCGAACGCGGCGTCATCCCGGCTCTTGCCGAACGCCGCCCGGAACGCGTGCTGCACATCTTTTGCGGCACGGATGAAATCCCCCGTTCCGCGAACGGGTGGCGCACCGCCCGTTATCGCGTTTCCCGAATTTTGCCGCTGGACCTTTTCCCGGGGACGCCCCACTTGGAAACGATGGTTTTGTTTGAACGTTGAAGTTGTTTTTTTGGGGTGTAAAAATTTCAAAACAAAGCGCTTTTCTGTCAATCAAGAACGAGGATTCTTGTTTTTTTTTTCTAGTTTCTTTGGTGAAATTTTGACGTATGGAGATTGAACATGGCAAGACGTCTTTCCATTTTGTTTTTCTTAGGGGTTGAGGGCGACGCTTTGACGTTCAACAGCTGGAATGCCGTTTTCGACAAATCTTTGTTGGGGCTTGTCGTCGTAGATTCCGATGGGGAAATTTTGTGGGGGACTCCTTGGGATGGAATCGTTCGTGCGAAATATTTGGAGGGCGCCGATGTCCGTTAATTTGTGCAAACTCATTTTGTTGGCGTCGGCTTTCGCCCTTTTCGGCTGCGCTATGACCTCTTCCGGGAACTTCATCGGCGAGGCGGGCGCGCTGAAGTATTCGACGGCATCGCTTCAAAATACTTTGCCCTATCCTCTCTGTTGAAATGTAAAAAAATGGGAACAAACGAGGTTCTTGCTCGTTTGGAACGAAGTTTCTCGTTTTTTTTTCTAGCTTTCTTTCGAATTTTTAATGTATGGAGATTGAAAATGACAAAACATCTTTCGATTTTGTTCTTCTTGGGGACTGTTGGCAATGCTTTGGCTCTTAATAGCTGGAATGCCGCTGTGACGGAGATTTTGCCTAGTTTTTCTGGGTTGCCAGAATCTTCATATGTAGAATCTGTAAGCCTTCCGGGGTTTAAGGCTGGAGAAAATTTGATAGCCTTTTACAATGAAGACGAATATTTGTTGAATAATCATTGTGGAGATATTGTCGATTCGTCAGGAGAAAATTTTAAGGCGGGGACATTTTTAGTAAAAGCCTTGTTTGAGAAATTGACAAAAAAAGTGGATAGCGATTGGCTCGACAGGTGGCATTGGATGCTCTTTTATGAAATGGAGTACGAAGTCACCTGTGGCAATAAAATAACATACAGGGGAATTTTCAAGTGGAGGACTCAATTATGGTCTTGTCAAGTAGGGTGCGATGACGACATCGATACAAAAACTTATGCGCTTGACGTGTCCTCATACGATTATGCAACGAATTCTTTTGAACCGCATCGGAAACGGGCTAAAAAAGATGGGAAAAATGTTGTTCCGATAAAGGATTTGCTGACTGCTTGGAATGGACGCGAGGTCGCCTATCCTAAATTCAAAGGGGGTGTGAATCGGCTTTCCGTCCCTGTGCTGCTTATTCCGGGTTTCAATGCTGATTACAAAAATACTTGGGGCGTCGAGATTCCCAATGAGGACAAACGAAGTGAAGAATTTCAAAACGGATGGGTTTTAGGTTATGAGAATGGAGGACTTCCCGATATTTTGGCTCGTTATCAAGGATTGGCGATTTCGTCGGACAGCATCAATTCGAACGGAATATACTTTTTTAACGCCCCCGTTGGTGTAGATGGAAATCAGCCTTTTCCTGAATGGAAAGATGGGGATGATTCCGGCTCAATTTCTTTCGCGTTGTACGAAAGGCTTCAAGAAAAGCTCACGAAACATTTTGGCGATGAGTGGAAAACGGACAGCAGTTTGAAAATCGATTTGGTTGGGCATAGTCAAGGTGGGCTGGTTGTTCGGGAAATGCTTCGCGGTCTGAGGGAACACCCGGAGAGTTATCCGAAAGGAGCGGCGAATGCGGCGAATCATATCCGCAAATTAGTCACGGTCAATACGCCTCATTTGGGAACACCCTTGGCAGATAGCAAAGAAAATTTGAAGGCGATGCCGGAATATTCGTCTCTTGTCACTTTAATTGACGATATTGAAAACCAACACGCTTTGGAGGAAAATGCGAAAAAGTTGCCGGTTGTCAATCGGGACAAGGTCTTGTTCAATGCCGACGTGGGTGTGCCTTGGGATACGCTTTTAAAAAAAGGCATAAATGCAGCTTGGAATAGAGACCGATGGCAAAATATTTTAATTGGTGTTTTTGGAGGAGTGGAGACAATTTCTGCAATAACGATTGCTGGGGGAATATTGGGATTGACTTCGGACGTTTCGCTTAAAATGAGAGGAAACTATTTAGGGGATTATGAAACGGATTTGAGGACGGAAACTCTTGTTTCTACAGACCACAGTTATAAAAAAATCGGTATAGCAGAATTGCAAGGACTTCGGAAAACAGCCTTTAAATTGCGACAGCAGGGGGCACATTTAGGTACAAAATCTGATTTTATTGCAAATTTGGAACCTTATCCGTTGCTGCCGAATGGAAAACCGCTTTCTTTGCAGCCGATGTATTCTTATGAAATGACGGGACTCAAGAACTATTATCTCGGACAAATTCAAGAAGGTGCTTCCTTGTTTTGCACGGGTGAAGAAGAAGCAAAAGATTTTTGTATCGATGCGGTTCAAATCTTGAATGATTATTTGAAAAATACCAACGGAGCGGAGATTGAGGATGTTGCTGGAATTTATGATTTGGCTGTATTTCTCAATACATTGGCGGAACAGTGGCTTTCTAAAACGGATTTGCTAGTCCCTGCTGAAAGCCAGAAATTCGGTTATAATGAAACAAATTCCATTTCCGAATTCCATAAACCGCGAACATACGAGATTTATTTTGCGCAGACTCCGGATGTGTTGCCTGTGAATTTGGTCGCGCATGGAAATTTAATCGGCGAATTTAAACAAGATGCGGAGGACTTTGACTTTTCCATCCAATCGACGAACGTTCCGGGGGCGTCCCGGATGGGACTTGACCTGCTTTGCGCTTTGGACTCGTACCTTTGCCCGGAGGATATGGACGAGGGCTACTTTCTTAAAGTGCCTTTGGTAGTGAAAAATGGTTTTGTTGTAACATCGAGTGATTCCGCCAAGGAAGTTTCTGTGCAGGAATTGGCGGTTACGGGGAACTTTAATTTAAAACCGCTTTATTTGACTCCGGCTTTTCAAGGAATGGGGTTTTCTTTAGATGGTGGAACGGGTCTTGTTGCCGCTTTCGATGAAAATGTCGGAACCTATCTCTGGTATCGTGACGGTTCCGGCGTGGAGCATTCAGAAATCTTGACAAACAACAGAACCCGTTGGCAAGTCGGATTAAAAAGAGATGGCGATGTTTTGGTAGTTCGGGCGAATAGTTATGATGGGCGGGAGGTTGTTCGGCAAATTCCTTTGGCGTTGCCTGATGACATAAATATTCAAATTTATGGAGATGCCGGAGTGTCGCAGGTAGCGGCGATTCTCGGAGGTACGGGATTTGCCGTGGACAAAACGACGCAAGAACGCCCTCAAGTGGAGACTCCGCGAATTGGCAGTGAAAAAGATGTTGTCGTTTTGCATCAAGAAGCGGGGCTTTCCGAAAAGAACACATCTCGTCCGCGAATCATTGTTGCGAATGGGGGTGAAAAAGAGTTGAATGGTTTTAAAATTGCCTATTATTTTACGGCGGATCCGGCGAGGGGGCCTGTTGTCGAAATGGACTATCCGGATTATCCCGTTCAAGTGGAACATTTAGGTGGAGATCAATGGCGATTCCTCTTGGATTTGTCTAAAGAAAAGATTTCGTCGCAATCCGTTCATCCGAACAATGACGGCTATCAGATTCGACTGCATTATCGCGATTGGAGTGATTGGAATCATCGGCGAGATTATTCGTCGGATAGGAATATCGGGAATCCGAAGTTGAATGACAAAATTGTTGTTTATGATTTGAATGGCGAAATCCTTTGGGGCGTGCAGCCTTCGTTGAAAATGGTGAACGAAGGACTAGCGGCAGTTTCTTTGGAGTATGAGGATGCAGGCTTTGGGGAAATGAACACATGGAAGCCGGAGTTTAAAATTGTGAATACGGGGACGATGCCTCTCCGAAATTTTAAGATTCGAGCCTATGTTCAAACCCCGGTCGGGAAAGATTTTGCGTTGCCGACAGATGACTGGTACACGCCAGAATCCATCCCATCGGTGGCGAAAGTCTCTGACGATGTGTGGATGCTGGAAATTGTTTTCAACACCTATATCCTTTATCCAGGACAAAGCGTCTCTTCCGGAAAAATCGGGATGCACTTGACGGACTGGGGGGCTTTCGACAAATCTTTGTTGGGGCTTGTCGTCGTAGATTCCGATGGGGAAATTTTGTGGGGGACTCCTTGGGATGGAATCGTTCGTGCGAAATATTTGGAGGGCGCCGATGTCCGTTAATTTGTGCAAACTCATTTTGTTGGCGTCGGCTTTCGCCCTTTTCGGCTGCGCGATGACCTCTTCCGGGAACTTCGTCGGCGAGGCGGGCGCGCTGAAGTATTCGACGGAAGGAAAAAAGTACCGGTTTGCGGAAACGGGAGTTTCATTTGGGGCGACGAATCGCAATATGGAAACAGAGCATCATGAAACGGAAATTGCCGGAGGAAGCATACATTTGAGAGTGAGCCTTTTTTCGTTTGATTACTTGCTGTTCGGGCAAAAGGGCGGCTTGTTCCTGTCCGTCCCCGTGTCCGTTCCGATGGACGTGGGCGTCCGCCCGAGCCTTGTGCAGTGGGTCGGGCCTTTTTACGCGGGGGCGGGAGTCTCCTTCGTCGGGGGCTTTTATCCGAATATGCAAGATGATGAAAAATCGGACGCAAACGATTCATGGGGACGTTTCGACGGTTTTGTCCTCCCTTCGATAGGCGGCGGACTCTTGTTCGACATTACAGACAAACTCGCGTTAGGGGGCTATGTCACATGGGAACGGTTGGCGTTCAATTCCGGTGGGGATATGGTGGAACATTACGGTTTTCATTTGAATGTTTTGGGTGATGAAGGCGATGACGAGGTCTTACCCCCTTACTCTTATCGGAAAATGGTGGCGACGATAGGCGTCCAAGCGTTTCTTCGGTTCAAGTTCCCGTTGGGATTTTACGGGGAATATTCCTCTGGGGATTTGTTTGAAAATGACGGCGTTTGGAAAGTAAAAACGGGAGCTGTTTTGTTTTACTGATTTGGATGTCGCCGATGTCCGTTAATTTGTGCAAACTCATTTTGTTGGCATCGGCTTTCGCCCTTTTCGGCTGCGCGATGACCTCTTCCGGGAACTTCGTCGGCGAGGCGGGCGCGCTGAAGTATTCGACGGAAGGAAAAAAGTACCGGTTTGCGGAAACGGGAGTTTCATTTGGGGCGACGAATCGCAATATGGAAACAGAGCATCATGAAACGGAAATTGCCGGAGGAAGCATACATTTGAGAGTGAGCCTTTTTTCGTTTGATTACTTGCTGTTCGGGCAAAAGGGCGGCTTGTTCCTGTCCGTCCCCGTGTCCGTTCCGATGGACGTGGGCGTCCGCCCGAGCCTTGTGCAGTGGGTCGGGCCTTTTTACGCGGGGGTGGGAGTCTCCTTCGTCGGGGGCCTGTATTCCAGCGAGTCGGACGACAGCACTTGGGGGCGCTTCGACGGATTCATCCTTTATTCGGTCGGCGGAGGATTTTTAATCGATGCCGGGGAAATTTTTTCCTTGGGCGCATACGGCATTTGGGAACGGGTCGCGTTCAATGCCAACGGGAATTGGTATGACGAATTCCTCGAGGACCTTTTCCAAGAGGAACATCCGGACGCTTCGGTGGCCTATCGGAAAATGGTGGCGACTTTTGGAATCCAGGCTTTTGGGAAATTCAAGGTGCCGTTCGGAATCTATGCGGAATTCACTCCGCCCGCGCTGCCGACGAATGACGGCGTGGCGAAGGCGAAGCTCGGCGCGATATTCTTTTACTGAGAGAAAAGGTATTTTGGAGGGAAACAGACGAGGATTTTTTATGCAGTTGTTCGAAGCGATATTCTCTCGCCGCAGCACGCGCCGTTACAGACAAATTCCCGTGGAACGGGAAAAGCTCGAAAAGGTCGTCGAGGCCGGCCGATTTGCTCCCAGTGGCGGCAACAACCAGAGCTGCCATTTTTTGGTCGTTCAAAATCCGGAAACCATTCGAAGATTGGCGGCCTTGGTGCAAGAGGCCTTCGCCCGGATGGAAATCCGTGAAGGGATGTATAAAAGCCTGAAGAACTCCATCGAAAAATCCAAACGGGGCGATTACGTCTTCTGCTACGACGCTCCCGTGCTCATCATCGTGGCGAATCAAAGGGATTATGGGAATGCGATGGCGGATTCGGCGTGCGCCATCGAAAACATGATGCTCGCCGCCAACGATTTGGACTTGGGCAGCTGCTGGATAAACCAACTCCGCTGGCTTTCCGAAGAACCGTCCCTTATCGAAGCTTTGAAGAACTTGGGCATGCGCTCGGATGAACGCGTCTTCGGCTCCGTCATCGTCGGCTACCCGGAAACCTCGAACGGCTTCCCGAATCGGACGCCTTCCCCTCGGCGCGGGAATGTCGTGACTTGGCTGTGATTACAGCTTCTTGCGAATCTTTGCCCGCAAGTCCTTGAGCTTCCAACGGGTGCGCTTGTCTTCCACGGTGAAGCTCTCCCGTACGCCGCGCCCCAAGGCTTCTTCCACCAATTTCAGCGCTTCGCCGTAACGCTTCTGGTCGAACCGCAATTCCGCGAGGAAAAGGCTCGTGTTGATTTCCTCGGGGTGCTGCCTGTGCGACAGCGAAAGGTACTTGTCGGCGAGTTCCTTGTCCGGCCAGTTCAGCAAGAAGGGGATGTAGGGGAGCAGCTGGTGGGCGCGTCCCAGGAACTGCCAGTTCTCGGCCTCGGTCGAAAGGTCCCGGACTTTTTTGGCCGCGCCTTCCTTGACCGCTTGGTATGGGCCGTATTCCCTCGCCCAAAGGGAAAGATTCTGCGCATAATAAGAGGCGATGTTCTTGTTCTTCGGGTATTTGGCGTGCATACGCTCCCCGAACGCCTTGGCCTCGGCAAAGAGCTTCAGGCGGACTTCGTGATTCTCGGTGGCGTAGCAGCCCTTGAAGTGGAACAGGTAGAGAAGCCTTTCCGCCGACAGTTCTTCCGCTGCGGAATCGAGCATCGCCTTTTTGTAAAAGGAAATGGCCTTTTCGACGACGACGGAATCCGCATGGTCGTTCTTGGAATGGAATGCGCGATTTCGAAACCAGTATTCCGCACTGTCCAAGTCCTGCCCGGCCAAGCAAAGGCCGACGAGCAGAAGAAGGAACGGAAGTGGGCGGAACATTTTGGGGTTAGATTTTCCAAGTCTGGAGAAGCCGGTTGACGGAGGCTATCCGAGCCTTTTCTTCTTCAGTGCCGTGGAATGCCTTGAAAAGAAGGTTCCGGTATTCCATGAGGGCTGTGCGAATGATGACTTTTTCTTCTTTCTTAAGCATACGGCCAAAAGGTAGAAATCTCAACCCTGTCGGATTGTTTGAAAATCATTGTTTTTTTCTTTTGCTAAACTTTCCGGAGAAGTAGTCCTGTTGGCGGGTGGAGCCGAGGACTGCGTGCCACAGGGAACTGTCCGGCTTGATTTTGCGGCGTTCGCTGACGGCGAAGTCGATGGGGACGTGGGTGAACTTCCCGTGCATGCTGCCCACGACCATGTTCGTTTTGCCCGCCATGGCGGCATGGACTGCGTTGTCCGCCAATTGGTGGCAGAAAATGGCGTCCGTCCCCTTGGCCGGGATACTGCGCACGGTGTAGCTCGGGTCGAAATACTTGATGTTGATTTCCGTGCCGATTTTCTTGAAGTGTTCGTTAATCTTTTCGACGAGGTAATCGCCGATGTCGTATTTGAGGATGTTGCCGGATGCATCCTTGCGCTGGGGGAGCCCTTTGAAGAGATGCTGCCCGGCGCCTTCCGCGACGACCATGACCGCGTGCGTCTTCCCGATGGCGAAACGGTTTTCCAGTGCATTGAAGATTCCGCCCTCTCCTTCCAATTTGAAGGGGACTTCCGGAATCAGGCAAAAGTTGACGACCGTTGTCGCAAGGGCCGCGTCGGCGGCGATGAACCCGGAATCGCGCCCCATCAGCTTGACAAGGCCTAGCCCGTTGTAGGCGCCGTTCGCTTCGCAGTGTGCGCTGGTGATGACGTTGCATGCGGCGAGCACCGCCGTTTCGAATCCGAAAGTCCTGTCCACCAGATTCAAGTCGTTGTCGATGGTCTTCGGGATGCCGATGACGGATATGGGTTGCTTCCGCCTTTTGATTTCTTTCGCGATGTCTCGTGCGCCGCGGAGCGTCCCGTCGCCGCCGATGCAGAAAAGCATGTTGATGTTCAGGCGCATCAGCGTGTCGACCATGACTTCCGAACTCTGTTCCCCGCGGGAACTCCCCAGGATGGTTCCGCCGTCCTCCTGGATGTTGTCGACGAAGTCCGGGTCCAGGATTTTGGGAGCGTAGCCGTAATCCGGATTCAGCCCCCGGTAGCCGTAGGGAATGCCGAAGATGTTGCGGACTCCGTAGTCGAACCACAGGACGCGAACGAGGCTCTTGATGACGTTGTTCAGCCCCGGGCAGAGCCCTCCACAGGTGACGATGGCCGCACGCGTCCACGAAGGGTCGTGGTAAATCATTTTCCGGGGACCCGCCGCTTCGAGGGAGGGGATGGGTTTGCCTTGCTTGGTGAACTTTTCAATGGTCGCGATGTCCGTTGTCAGGCTGACGTGCTCGGAATCTTCGACGAATTCCAGCCCTTTCATCGGCGAGACTAGCGTGCACTTGCCGACGGTTTCGATGGAAAGGTCGTAGTTTTCCGGGTTCTCAAGAATGTCTTCTCTCGTCATAAGTTCCTCGCTTTCCCCATAAATCTAGCAAACGGAATCGCTCGGAAAAAGGCTTTCGACAAAGGATAATTGCATTCCGTCGCCGGTTCAGATGCGGATGAGGGGCAGGTGCAGTTTGGTGCGGAGACCGGGATGGGCGTTTTCAATTTCGATTTTCATGTTCATCATGTCGCACAACTTCTTGACCATGGAAAGTCCGATGCCCGTGCCGGCCGTCGTCCTGGTCATTTCGTTCCCGACTCGGTAAAACTCTTCAAAAACGTGGGAAAGTTCCTTTTGCGGGATTCCCGGACCGTAATCCCGGACGACGAAGTACACGTCGTGCTCGGTGACGCGAAGTTCCAGGTTTATCATTTTGTAGGCGGCGTTCTTCGCGAACTTGAGGGAATTGTCGACGACGTTCATCAAAATCTGCATGATGGCGTCCTTGTCGAGCGAAAGTTCCACGTTGCAGATGTCGCTTGAAACGGTCAGGTCGAATCCGTTCTTTTCGATGTTTTGCGTGTAGGTGGCGACGAATGTGTCCAGGATGGCCTTGGGGTTGATTTTCGAAAGCTGGATGTTCCAATTTCCGCGTTCGAGCTTCGAGAGGTTCAAGACGTTTTGGATGAGCCGCGACAGGCGTTCCGTTTCACTCACGATGAGGCCGTAATACTTTTGCCTTTTGGCTTCGTTCGCCACCCAGGAATTTTGGAGCAGTTCCGCGTACATGCGGATGGCGGTGAGGGGAGTCTTCAATTCATGGCTCACGGCGGAGACGAAATCTTGCCGTTTGTTGGCGAGCTTCAGCTGGGAGCGCGTCGAACGGTAAACGGCGATGAATCCGCCGGCGAGCGCCCCGAACATCAAAAGCCCGATGACGATGAGGAGCGAGTGGTTGGTGCTTGCTCCGTCTTCCGTGAGGTAGGCGGAAAGGAACATTTCGTTCAGCGGGAATTGGAGCGGCACGCGCAGGATTTCCCCCTTGGAGTTCGCCAGGCTTCCGAAGGTGAAGTAGGCGCTGTCCTTGGTGCCGAATTCGAGAGTCAGTCCCTGTTCCGCGGGGTTGAACTGCAATTCGTTGAGAACCAGGTTCTCGAGGTATGGCCGCAGCCGCACGGCGTAGCCTTGGATGAACTGCTCGTTGTTCCTCCAGACGTTTCGGAAATAGACTATGTAATCCTTGTTGAAGGTGGCTTGGAACGGGTCGATTTCCACTTCCAAGATGTTCGGGATTTGGATGGAATCGTCTGGCGTTCCCAAATCGTTTTCGGAGATGCGCCGGATGCGGGCGGACTCCACGTCGAACAGGAAGCTTTCCGTTTGGGAACTCTGCTCGTAACGCCTTTGGAATTTCTTGGAATCGTTCAGCTTGACCGCCAACTTCAGGTTCTTTCCGTAAATCCTGTCGAGGCTGTCTTGGGTGCTGGCCTTCACCTGGGTGCGGCTCAGGCCCTCGTTGTGGACTCCCAGCCGTTTCAGCACGTTCTGTACGCTGTCCCGGATGACTTCGCGCTTCCCGCGGTCTTCGACGGGAATCTTTTCCAAAATGCCGTCGGGGAGGACCGGCGTGTGCATGCCGCCGTCGGGGTCTAGTTGGAAATAGCCGATCATTCCGCCGTAGTGGCTTCGGATGGGGAGTTCCGCCAGCTTGGAAAGTGTCACTTCTTCACCGCCGATGATGGGGACTGCGCGGATGAACCTGTAGTCGGAATAGGAACGCTGCTCTTCAATCGCCAAGTCGTCGTAAATCCTCTGGTTCAGCATCTGCAAAATGAAATACGCCTGCTCTTTGTAGGCGTATTGGGATTCCGTTTCGAAATGCCGGTAGGAATTGACCAACAGGATGACGACGGGTATCGCGATGACGGAAAAGAGGAAGATGAATATCAGCTTGAGGCGGTTCATCAGTCCGGAGTTTCGCGCAACTGGTAGCCTTCGCCGCGGAATGTGACCAAGAGCCTCGGGTGGGAAGGATCCTCTTCGATTTTCTTGCGGAGCTTGGTGATGTGGATGTCCACTGTCCGCGTATCGACGGTTTCCGCGTTGACGTAGTTCCAGACCTTTCTCAAAAGCTCCGCCCGGGGGACAGCCCTGTCGCGGTTGTTCCACAGGTATTCGAGAATTTCGATTTCCTTTCGGGTGAATGCCAGCTTTTCCGTGCCTCGGTATCCGCTGTATTCCCGGAAGTTCACGCGGAGATTCCCGGCGGCGAGCTTGCCGTCGCCGTCGAAGGACAAGTGGGCGCGTCTCAAGACGGCTTCAATCCGGGCGAGAAGCATCGGGGTGGCGAACGGCTTGGGAATGTAATCGTCCGCTCCGAATTTCAGTCCGTCGATGATGTCCTTGTCGGAATTCTTGGCGGAAAGGATGATGATGGGGACGTCCTTGTCCTTTTCGCGAATCCTGTCGCAGATGGTGAACCCGTCTAGGCCCGGGAGCATCAAGTCGAGCAGAATCAAACCGTATTTGCCGGAAAGTCCTTCGGCCAAGCCTTCGTTCCCGTCGGATACGTGCTTGACGCGGTATCCTTGGAATTCGAGCAAATCGACAAGTCCTTCGGCGATGGCGATTTCATCTTCGATGATGAGAATGGTGATGTTTGAATTCTTCTTGTTGTCCATTCCGACTCCAACGGTGCGCATTAAAGGGCGAATCCGACGCCCGCTTCCAAGACGAACGCGGACGCGTCGACTTCGTCGTCGTAATCGATGCCGAAGTAATACTTGCCGTTCACGTAGGCGGCGATCGGGATTATCGGCAATTTGGCGCGGACTCCCAAGAGGATGTGTCCGCCGATGTTCGTGTTCAGCCCGTCGTCTTGCAGCGTCGAGGACATTTCGTTTGCGAGCTGCTTGGCCTGGGCTTCGTCCATCGTCCCGGTGATCAAGGCGCTTTGCAAGTCGCTGTCGGACAATTTCTCCATGAATCCGTTGATGAACTTGGCGCTCATCACAGGGGAGCTCAAGTAATAAGTGATGCCGCCGCCGATGTACGGACGGATAATCGGGAGGCTGGTCATCGGGATGGTGATGGAGAGGTCGCCGTTCATGGCGACGAATTTTGGAGTCGTCTTGCCGAAGGGGACGCCGTCGAATTCCAGTTCGATGTCGCGCTCGATGGTGCTGCCGTCCACGCCCGTGACGAAGAGTGTGGAATTGTAGGAGCCCCATTGCAGATTGTATGTCGCCTCCACGTCGATGATGGGGAGGATGTCGACCCAGACCTTGAGGCCCAGCCCTTGCATGCTGCTGAATGAACCGTGTTTGTATTCCACGGTGGCCAGTTCGGTCTTGCCCGCGCTGAATCCCGAAATTTTTTCCTTTCCCGAAGCGTCGAGGCTAGTCCCGAGATTCGGGGCGTAATGGACGCCTATTCCCAAAATGGCAAAAGACGGAGAAATGCACAACGCCGCAGCGGCGGCAAGCAATTTGAAATTCATGCCGAACTCCTTCGATTTTCCCCAAAAGTATATTAAAAAGGTAAAAAACGGATTCTTTTTTTGAAAAACGGCAGGGGACGTGAATTTTAAAATTTCACGAGAGCTTTTGTGCGGACGGCTTCGGCGGCGTCATTTTCATCGCCGGGCTTCCAAAGTCCCTCCATAAAATGTTCGACAATCAGCCGTCTTTCCGATTCTTTATCGCTTTGAGTTCCGAGAGGCGTTCGGCGAATTTCTTTTCCCTGCCGAATTCCGTCGGCTTGTATATTTCCGTCCCGGCGAGGCTTGTCGGCAAATGCTCCTGGCCGGAGTAGGCGCCCGGACTGTCATGGTCGTAAAGATAGCCGTTCCCGTAACCGAGAGCTTCGCCGACCTTGGTGACGGAATTCCGAAAAGCCCGCGGCACGGGCAACGTCCCCGTTTCTCGAATCATCCGGTCCGCTTTCATCCCGGCGAGTTCCACGCTGTTGCTCTTGGGGGCGAGCGACAGATAGATGGCGACTTCGTCTAGTCCGATGAGGCCTTCGGGCTCGCCCAAAAAATCAAAGGCTTCGCGCGCGGCGTTTGCAAGTAGAATCGCGTTCGGGTCGGCGAGGCCGATGTCTTCCATCGCCATGCGGATCAGCCGTCGCAAGATGAAGCGCGGATCCTCCCCGCCTTGGAGCATGCGGTGGAGCCAGTAGACGGCGGCATCCGGGTCGCTTCCCCGGACGGATTTGTGCAAAGCGGAAATCAGGTTGTAATGCTCCTCGTTCGATTTGTCGTATCGCAGCGGCTTCTTGTATTGAATCGCGTCGAGAAGCTTGTCGTCGATGACCTTCTGCGCGCCCAAATTCTTGGCAATCCATTCGATTTGGTTCAGCAGGAATCGCGCATCCCCGTCGGCTTGAGAAACCAGCCTTTTCATCGTGGAGTCGGAGAGCGTCACGTCCGAAAGGCGAAGTCCGCGTGGGGAATCTTTCAGGGCGTTCATTGCCAGCTTTTCCAAGTCCGCTTCCGAAAGGGGCGCGAACAGAATCAGTTGGCAGCGGGACAGGAGCGCCGAGTTGACTTCGAATCCGGGGTTTTCCGTCGTCGCGCCGATGAGGGTCACCGTACCGTTCTCGACCGCCTTGAGCAAAGCGTCTTGCTGCCTTTTGTTGAACCGGTGGATTTCGTCGATGAAAAGAATCGTTCCCGTTCCCAAGGCGCGGAACTTTTCCGCTTCGGACAGGGCGTCCTTGATTTCCTTCACGCCGGAATCGACCGCGGAAATGGAAATGAAGCGTTTCTTCGTGTGCAATCGGATGACGTTGGCGAGGCTGGTCTTGCCGCAGCCGGGAGGTCCCCAGAAAATCATGCTGGGAACGGTGTCCGTTTCTATTCCGCTGCGGAGCATGCTGCTCTCTCCGAGGATGCGGCCCTGTCCCAGGAATTCGTCGAGGCTTTCGGGGCGAAGGCGTTCGGCGAGGGGCTTTTCTGTCGATGAACTCATTGAAGCCCAATTTACAATTTTCGAAAGAGCGTTAAATGGTCTGAACAAAAGAAAAGGCGGCGAGAAATCGCCGCCGACGGTTTGAAGAGAAATTTTTAAGTCGCGTCCGTCTTGTCCTTGCATTTTCCGCAACAGCAGTCGCAGCCCAGGAATTTGTACGCCACGCCTCCGATGATGCCGCCCAGGATGGGCGCCACCCAGAACAGCCACAGTTGCTTCAAGGCCGTTCCGCCGACAAAAACGGCGACGGCTGTCGAACGGGCCGGGTTCACGGAGGTGTTCGTCACCGGGATGCTGATTAAATGAATCAAGGTGAGACAGAGGCCGATGGCGATGGGGGCAAGTCCCGCCGGAGCGCGCTTGTCCGTCGCGCCCATGATGACGAACAGGAACACTGCGGTGAGGACGGTTTCCGTCAAGAATGCGGGCACAACCCCGAAGACTTTCCCGCCGAAGGCGTTCCGCCCGTCTGCGCCAGGGAGGTCCGACCAACCGTTGCTTGCAAACGCGCCGATTCCCGCGTTCAAGTCCGGAGAGGCGATTGCGTAGAGAATCGCCGCCGCGACGATTCCGCCGATGACTTGGGCGACGATGTAGGGGAGCGCCTCTTTGGCGGGGAATCTCCCCCCGGCGACTTGCCCCAAGGTGACGGCGGGGTTCAGATGCGCTCCGGAAATGTGTCCGAGTGCGTAAGCCATGGTGAGTACGGTGAGTCCGAACGCCAGGGCGACGCCCACGTAGCCGATTCCCGTGTTCGGGACTCCGCACGAGATGACTGCGGCTCCGCAACCGCCGAATACCAGCCAGAATGTGCCGATTGCTTCTGCCAGGGATCTTTTGAATAAGGTCATTTTGTTCTCCTTAAGAATAACCGTCTAGAATGTGACGGCGAATGTGGTTTAAATATAAAAAGCCCCCGTCCGGGGAAAAGGGCTAGGGGCGGGGGCGTGTGATAGACCTTACAGTTTGAATTTAGAAGGAAAGGATTTTTTCGTTTTCCATCAACTGTTCAAAGGATTGCCTTTCGCGGATCAGTTCGAGCTTCCCTTCGCTTTGCAAAACCTCGGGGGCGAATCTCCGGCTGTTGTAATTGCTGGACATGGCGCTGCCGTAGGCTCCGGTGTCGTGCAGGACCAGAAAGTCGCCGACTTTTGCCGCAGGCAGTTTGCGGGTCACCACGAATCCGCCTTCCTCTTGGGTGAAGACGTCTCCCGATTCGCAGAGGGGACCCGCGACGATGACGTCTTGTTCGGGACCGAGTTCGCGGCCGTCGCGAGAAACGATTGTAATCGCATGGTAGGATCCGTAAAAGGCCGGGCGCACCAAATCATTGAAGCCCGCGTCGACGAGGTAGAAGAGATTGTCTTCCTGCTTTTTGACGGCTCGGATCTCTGTGACGAGGATGCCGCTTTCCGCTGTCAGGTAACGCCCGGGTTCCACTTCGAGGGAAATGGCGTGCCCGACGGATTGCGCGATGTCCTTGCGCGTCTTGTCCCACAGTTCAAAGTAGGCTTTGATGTCGATGCGATTGCCCTTTTCGTCTTCCTTGTAGGGAATCGGAAGCCCTCCGCCTGCGGAAATCATCCGGATGTGCGAACCCAAACGCCTGGAGGCGTCCCGCATGGAGTCGCAGACCTTGGCCAGATGTTCGAAGTCGGAACCGCTCCCGATGTGCATGTGCAGGCCCGTGATCCACATTCCGTGCGACTGGGCGAGCTTCACGCAATCCTTGATTTGGGAATGCCAGACTCCGTGTTTGGAAAGGGGCCCTCCCGTGTTCGTCTTGCGGGAATGCCCGTGTCCAAATCCGGGATTGACCCGTAGGGTGAGGTTGGAACGGACTCCGGCTTCGGCCAGTTGCCAAATCATGTCCGGCGAACCGACGTTCACGTGGATTTTGTACCGTTTCACCAGTTCGATGGCGTCGCGGTCGAAGATGTCTGCAGAATAGACGATTTGCGGAACGGCCTTGTCGTTTTCCCCGCCCTTGTAGCCGGCCTTGATGGCACGGACGATTTCCCCGGCGCTCACCGCGTCGACCAAAGCTCCGCGCTTGCGGACTAAGGAGAGGATGGAAAGATTGGGGCAGGCTTTTTGGGCGAAACGGACGGTGTCGAAGCATTTGAGCTCCTCGACGCGCCTTTCGATGACATTGCGGTCATAAAGCCAAAAAGGGGTGTCGAATTTGGCGACACCCTCACGAATCGTTTCTTCTGAAAAGATGGGGTTAGACATTTTTGACGCTGTTTTCGCCGCCTTGTCCATCGGGGACGCGGTCCGGGTTCGCCTGGTCGATTTCCCAGCTGCCGTCAAAGACGAATTTGTACTGGTAAGTTCCCGCGGCGAGTTTTTCCTTGAGTGACCACACTCCCTCTTTGCCTTTCTTCATCTTGGCGGGAGTCCAGTTGTTGAATTCTCCGGCGACTTCGACAGTCTTGGATTCCGGGGAAAAAACGCTGAAGGTGACTTCCGAAAGTTCGACCTTTGCCGCTTTGGGGGCGGCCTTCTTGGCGGCGGCTTTCGGGGCGGCCTTTGTTGCTGGGGCAGTTTTCTTCGCGGGTGCTTTCTTTTCCGCCGGCTTCACGGCCTTGGCTGCTTTCGCTTGGGCGGGAGCTTTCTTTGTCGGTGCGCTCTTTGCCGCTTTCGCTGTGGATTTCTTCGTTGACATGTATCAACCTCCTTGTTGCTTCAAAATAAATAATAACAAAAAAAAGCTTTTTTCTCAATACCTATATTTGGAATTATGAAACGACCCCAAATTATCGCTCCGAGCGTCTTGAACGCAGACTTCTTGAACTTGCAAGCCGAACTCTCCGCCGTCGAGCGCGGAGGCGCGGGGCTTGTCCATCTAGACATCATGGACGGGCATTTTGTACCGAACATCAGCTTCGGGCCGGGAATCTCCGGTCTTATCGGGCGCGCGACAAAGCTCCCGCTGGACTGCCACTTGATGATAGACAATCCGGAACTCTTCGTCGAGGAGTTCGCCAAAGTCGGGGCTTCGTATATTTCCGTCCAAGCGGAATCGACCGTGCACTTGGATCGTCTCTTGAACCGCATCCGGGAGCTGGGGGCGAGGCCCGCCGTGAGCATCAACCCGGCGACTCCGCTCGAAAGCATTCGCTGGGTTCTCGATTCCGTCGACATGGTGCTGGTGATGTCCGTCAATCCGGGCTTTGGCGGGCAAAGCCTCATCCCTTACTGTTTGGAAAAGATTCGTCAATTGCGAAAGATGAAACCCGACTTGGACATTGAAATCGACGGGGGGGTCAAGCTTTCGAACATCCGGGAAGCGAAAGAAGCCGGTGCGAACATTTTCGTCGTCGGCAGCGGCATTTTCGGCAAGGAATCCCGCGAAGCGGCCTGTCGGGAATTTGTCGAGGAAATCCACCGGGTCTGAACGAAACGCTTCCACGAAAAAAGGCTCTCCGCAGGGGAGAGCCTTTTCTTTGCAATCGTTCAACGCTTACTTGCGCGGGTCGCCTGCATAGACGGCCTTCTTGCCGAGTTCTTCTTCGATGGCGAGAAGACGGTTGTACTTGGCGACGCGATCCGTGCGGGAGAGCGAGCCGGTCTTGATTTGTCCGGCGGCCGTTCCCACGGCGAGGTCCGCGATGAAGGTGTCTTCCGTTTCGCCGGAGCGGTGGGAGACAATCGGGGCGTAGCCCTTCTTTTGCGCAGTCTTGATGGCTTCGAGGGTTTCGGACACGGAACCGACCTGGTTCACCTTGATGAGAATCGCATTGGCGATGCCCGCTTCGATGCCTTCGTTGAAGATGGTCGGGTTCGTCACGAACAGGTCGTCGCCGACGAGGTTGATCTTGTCGCCGAGCTTTTCCGTGAGGACCTTCCAGCCCGCCCAATCGTGTTCGTCGAGGCCGTCTTCAATCGAGAAAATCGAGAACTTGTCCACGAGCTTTTCGTAGTACTTGACGAGCTGCGCTCCCGTGTAGGTCTTGCCTGTCGATTTCTTGAACGTGTAGGTCTCGCCCTTTTCCCACTGCGACTTGTTCTTGTTCTTCTTGTCGCAGAATTCGGAAGAGGCGACGTCGAGGGCGATCTTGATGTCCGTGCCGAATTTGTAGCCGGCTTTTTCCGTCGCGTCCTTGAGCGCGGTCAGCGCCTTTTCGAGGCTCATCAGCCCGGTGATTTTCCAGCCGAACTTTCCCTTCGGGTCGCGTTTGAGGGCGACTCCCGGAGCGAATCCGCCTTCATCGCCGACGGTTGTTTCATAACCGCCCTTCTTGAGGATGTTCTTCAATTCATGGAAAATTTCGGTGACCATCCGGAGACCTTCGGAGAAGGACTTCGCGCCGACCGGGGCAATCATGAATTCCTGGAAGTCAATCGGGGCGGAAGAGTGGGCGCCGCCGTTGATGACATTGCACATCGGGCAGGGGAGGGTGAGCTTCTTCGTGCCGTGAAGCTTCGCGATGTACTGATAAAGCGGAAGCCCGTTGTCCTTGGCAGCCGCGACGCAGACGGCCATCGAAACGGCGAGAATCGCGTTTGCGCCGAGAGTGTCCTTCTTCATGCGGTCGCCGTCAAGTTCAATCATGGCGTCGTCGACGGCCTTTTGGTCGTTCGCGTCCATGCCCTTGATTTTCTTCGCAATCTTTTCGTTCACGTTCTTGACGGCCTTGGTCGTCCCCTTGCCGTTGTAAACTTTCTTGTCGCCGTCGCGGAGTTCGCAGGCTTCGCGTTCGCCGGTGGAGGCTCCGCTCGGAACTTTTGCAACGCCTTCGACGCCGGATTCGAGAACAACAATCGCTTCGACAGTCGGATTGCCACGGGAATCCAGAATCTGGCGAGCCTTGACGGACTTGATTTTAGCCATATTTTTGCCTTTTGGTTGAAGTGAAAAAAATTTGTGAACAAAATATAAAAATTTTATCCAACGTATGGATTATTTTTTGCCGTGTGAGGTCTTCTGCGAGGCCTCGAAACCCGTTGGATGGTCGTCGGCATCTTCGTGGCGTTCCCGGTTCTTCGGGATTTGTACAAATTAACGAAACATTTGATGCCTTGAAGTCGTTTTCACCGAAACGGATCAATTGTCGGATTTCGGGAAGAATGCCTTCAAAAAATCATCGGGGGCCTTTCGACAGGGCCTGTCGTGAAAGGTGAAAATGTGAACAGTCTTCCCAATTGTCCGCAGTTCGCCGTTGACGGAAAGTCTGTACGCAAAGGCGAAGCGCAGCCTGTCCGTTTGGGAGAGTTGTAGGTGAATGTCGACGACTTCCCCATATCGGCAAGGCTTTAGAAATTGAGTCTCGATGGAAAGAAGCGGACTGTGGAAACCTTCCGCCTCGAACTTTGAAAATGGAATGCCGTTTGTGCGGAATATTTCCGTGCGGGCCTGTTCGAACCAAATTGCGTAAACGGAATGATGTACAATCGCCATGGCGTCTGTTTCCGCGTACCGAACTTCAACGTGGGCGGTATATTCGACGGGGCTGATTCGGGGATAATCTTCCATGTCGACAATATAACAATTTGTCCACAACAAATTTCTATCTATGACGACGTTATCCACAGTCTTTCGGAGCGAAAGAGGGGCTGAAAGGCGTTTTTTTTCACTTTTTTAGAGAAATTTGGAGCGTTTCCTTGACAAATTCACAAAAAACAATTAGATTTGCCGTCGCTCTAAGTTGAATCTTTTGAGGTTCTGCTTGGAGGGCTTGCCAAAGTAGCTCAGCTGGTAGAGCAGCTGATTTGTAATCAGCCGGTCGTAGGTTCGATTCCTATCTTTGGCTTGACAAAAGGGTCGTTGCCCGAGTGGTTAAAGGGGACGGACTGTAAATCCGTTGGCTTACGCCTACCGTGGTTCGAAACCACGACGGCCCA
>CAZCRF010000008.1:0-19893 GCA_964501065.1 uncultured Fibrobacter sp.
GAGTAGCCCCCTACCTTTCCGCCCGCTGCGTAAGCGAAGCAGGTCGTGCCAACGAAAAAGCAGTCCGCTTGACGGACAAGAGCCTCCATGTCACAGACTGAATCGGGAAAATGAAGCCTCCTCAAAGGGAAGAACGCGGCGATGCCATCTTGCCAATCGGCAGAATTTGGATTTTGAAGATTGAATGCCAAAAATCAACACCAGCGGCACATAAAAGGGCGGGTTCACAATTTGTAAATTTCGACAATTGCAACCGACATCCACAGAAAAGCATCTTAAGGACAGATGAACGAGAAATCAGTCATAAAAAGACTTCGGAATGGCGACCTCAAAGCCTTGAAGGAAGTCTGGAACGAAAACAGCGGGCGCGTTTTGAACCTGGCGTTTCGAATGCTTCTCGACCGCGACAAGGCCGAAGACGTTTTAATGGACGTGTTCGTATCCATCCCCGAAGCCATCCAAAAATTCCGCGGGGAATCCGCCCTTTCGACTTGGCTCTACGCGTTGACGAAAAACGCCTGTCTGATGAATCTCCGCAGCGAAAAGATTCATTTCAAAATCGAAACAGCCCACCATGAGGAAATCGAGGAGAGAGCCATCGGACGCGCAGAAAAGGCCGATTCTTCCCTAGACAGGGACACCCTGCAATACGGGCTTTCCATTCTCACTCCGGAACAGCGCGGACTTCTCTGGCTCAAAGATGCGGAAGGGATTGACGTCAAGACACTTTCCGAAATGTACCGCGCCCCGGAAGGGACTCTCAAGGCGAGGCTTTCTCGAGCGCGCACGCAAGTCCGCGAAGTTTTAGAAAAGGAGGCTCTCCATGCCTGAAAAAATCAATTTTTCAAACTCCGTCCTCTTGACTCCCCGGAGCGATTCCTGGTCAAAGGTTGTCGCCCGGATACAAGCGAAACAGGACGGGCAAAAGACAGTTCTCTTCCGCAAGCTTTCCTCGGCAGCTCTCGCCGCCAGCGTCCTTCTTGTCGCCGGAGCATTCCTCGTCGGACTTGGCTTCATTCGGGAAAACGTCCAAGGGGACATCCCGGAATCTTCCATCGAGTCCATCGCCTGGTTCACCTCACTCGGTTCGGGGGAATCCGTCAGCACTTTCACGACAGCATTCGACAATTATTACCCCACAGGAGAATAACTATGAAAAGAAGCATCACGATCCTTTGGATTTGCGCCCTCCTACTGGCTGCGGCTTTCGGATTTTTCGCCGGTTCCGTCTTGTTTTGCAGGCCAGACGCCCCGCCCGCGGCCGAAGCAGAACTTCAAGCGAAACCTTCGCGAGATTTTCCCTTCCACAAAAAGCGGAAAACGACCGATTTCAAGCAAAAGATGGACAGCGCGCTGGGACTTTCCACAGAGCAAATCGCCTTGTTGGATTCCAATGGAAGGGCTTGTGACTCCCTCCGCCGCGAAATGCACCGTAGAATTCACGATGCGGAAAAGAAGTTGCACGACCTTCTCGACCGCTCGCCGATAGACGACGCGGCCATCCAATCGGTCCGCGCCGAACTCCTCTTGTTGAACGAAAAGCGTTTGGATTTGCGCATTGCGGACATCAAATTCTTCAAAGGCGTGCTCACTCCCGATCAAATCGAAAAGTTGAAAAGCTTGCGTCCGGCGGAAGAAGCCGCGCCCGACGTTCCTCCGCCGCACCAAATGAAGGAAGATGTTCCCCCTCCGCCGAAATTTATGGACAAAGGTCGCGGACACGGGCCGCACCACGATGCACGGCAGATTCCGATTCGTGACGAAAATCACACGCCGCCTCCGCCACCAGGGAAAACACCTAAAAAATAAGGTTTTTTCCGAGTATTCCCCCTTTCCAAACCCCGAGAAAAACTCTATATTGTGGTTGTAATTGATTTCCTCCATACCCCAAACAAGCGTAGGTCTCTTCGGAGACCTACGTTTGTTTTAAACCCTAAGGAATCCGTTCTTCAACCAAGGACATCGCTTCGCGGAGAAGCGCCCCCACGTCGCCAGCGATTCGAACCTTTTCGGACACCAGACGGCGAAACGCCTTGCCTCCAGGCATCCCCGTGAAAAGCCCGAGCAAATGCTTCGTGAGGATGGAGAGCGGAACGCCCTCCCTCGACGCCCTTTCCACATACGGCACATATCTTTCGAGAAGTTCCTTCCTCGACTTCGGCGAAGAATCGGGCACGCCGAATATCTCGGAATCCGCCGTCGCCAAAATCCAAGGGTTTGCATAGACGGCACGCCCCATCATCACCCCGTCGACCTTTTGCAAATGCGCCGCCGCGTCCGCAAGGGTTTTCACGTCCCCGTTCACGGAAACGCTGCACTGTGGAAAGTCCCTTTTGAGTTCGTAAACCGCTTCGTATTGGATTTTCGGCTTCTCCCTGTTTTCCTTCGGGGTGTATCCGCGAAGCCTGGCCGTTCGCGCGTGGATGATGAACGCATCCGCACCGGCATTCTTCAGAGTACGGACGAAATCCTCCAAGAACTCCTGTCCGCAAAACTCGTCGACTCCAATCCGCGTTTTCACCGTCACCGGAATCCGCACCTTCTTCTTCATGGCGAGAATGCATTCCGCGACAAGATTCTTCCGTTTCATCAGCACGGCGCCGAAATCCCCGCTTTGCACACGCTCCGAAGGGCATCCGCAATTCAAGTTCACTTCGTCGAATCCGGAATCTTCCGCCATTTCCGCACACAGGGAAAGGGTTTCCGGGTCGCTTCCGCCGAGTTGCAGGGCGACGGGATTCTCCACCGGGTCGTGCTGCAGAAAACGCGGACCGGAATGTTTCAAGGCGTTCGCCACGACCATCTCCGTGTAAAGCAGGACGTTTTTGGAGAGCAAACGCAGCAAATAACGTTCATGGCGATCCGTGAAGTCGAGCATCGGGGCCACGGAAAGCCGTCTGTGAAAATTCAAATCTTCAATCATGGGGAGAATTTAGAAAGATTGGATTCGAGATTTCGGGATTGCCTGTGGGGAGTGGCCAGTGACTGCGATTCAATTAGGAGTGAGGAATGAGGTAGTGGTCAGTGGTCAGAGTTTAGTTAACGGTCAAGGGGAGAGCAGTCATGTTGAGCAGGATTGGCGTCATGCAGAGCGAGAGCGAAGCATCTCTTTACAGTAACGAGATTCTTCGGTCGCACGCTCCCTCAGAATGACACCGCGACTGTTTCTGGATTAACGCCTTTGGCGAATGACGAAGATGTTGCTCAGAATGACTGTTTGCAGAAAAGCAGCAGTCACTTCGCGTTGCTCAGAATGACATTAGCAAGTGCAGAATGACGGTGATGTCGCTCAGAATGACAATTTATGCCCAGCCCTAGTCCTTGAGACAACGGACGGAGAACGCGTTGCGCTTGCTGTTGTCGTCCAGGTACGCGTCGACGTCGAAAAGGCCCAAGCTCATGCTGCGCGCGCCGCTCACATAGCCCTCCGTGGCGCTCCAAAAGTACGCGCTGAAGCCCGCGTTGAGGAAGTCGCCGCCCGCAAACTCCTTCAGCTCTTCGAACTCCGCGTCCGTCGGCAAGTGCCAGCCGCTTGGGCACGCTTCCATGGCGGCATCCCACGTGTAGAGGCGGCCGTACTTTTCGCAGTCGGAAGACTTGCCGTCATAGCACCAACTGTCATCCGACTCGTAGTTCAAGTTCTCGGCCATCCACGTCTGCGTGCCGATTTTCACCGTCTTGTAAGTCTGCCCGTCGCGGCGGTCGGTGAGCGTCCCGCCGCCGCAACCGGCAAGCAACAAAAAAGCGCCCACGGCGAACGGGAGCGCAAGTGCGTTCTTCTTCATAAAGTCCCCTTTGGAGATGTGTCGTTTAATTCTTACTGCACAGAAGTACAGTCCCCCTCCCGACGGAAAATCGCACCGGAGTTCCGGGGCGGGCTTTTCACTGTATCCGTGGAGGTGGGCATGCTGCAAATTTTAACAACATTTTCACCAAACGCAATCCTTTCTGAAAATAATTCAACAGAAATGGTTTGAAAACGTTCCATATTGTGACAAGAACCGCCATTCTGAACCGCAGTCGCGAAGGGTCATTTCAAGAATCGGACACTCTTCAACCCAAGCGGAGTCTTCGCCAAGAGCACGTAGACGCCGTTCGGCAAGTCGGTGACGGGAATCACCATCTCCGAAGCGGATTCTTTCACGGAAAAGAGAATCTTCCCGTTCAAGGACGAAACGGCCAGTCGAGACGTTCCCTCCGGGAGGCTGACCCGCAAATGGGAATTTTCAATGACGGCGGAAAGCGGCTTTGAAGAGACCGTTCGAGTCGCCGAGAGCGTCGTCCCTTCAATATCGTACCATTGGACATTTTCAATTCCTGAAGTCACCTCCGTCACGGGTGCCGTCCGGGAAGCTCCGTAATTTGCATCCGAAAGCATCCCGTCGTCCACCATCCCGTAAAAGACCCCTTGCGAAATCGTCTGCGTGAAATTGTTTTCCAAATCCCCGCGGAGTTCCGCAGTCCCGTTCACCGTCTTGTCGGCCAAGGCCCACATCACGCCGTAAATTTTCGCACTTCCGGAAATGTTGCTATTCACGATAATCGAAAGTGCGCCCACTTGGGCGTTTTCCAATACGCTCCCGCTGAGAATCCAGGCGTCGTCCTCGAGGATTGCGTTTCCGCCGACCGTTCCACCGCTCACCAGGGCGCGCCCGCGCACGACGGCATCCCCACTGACCGTTCCGCCGGAGACGACCGCGAAGTCTTCAATTCGGGCGTTTCCCGAGACCGTCCCCCCGTTCACGACGGCATTTGGTCCGACATAGGCCGAAGCCGCGACACTCGCATTCGGGCCGACAAGGCCTCCCCCATTTCCATGGCGCGTGTAGTTCGAAGAATCCGCCGGCAGCCAGGCCCCCGCCTCGAAGCCTTCCGGCTTGCCGTTCTCGACTTCTATCATATAAGGGTAACGGTAAATGCTGTAATAGAACTGATCCCAGAGAATCGTGTGCATTTTCGACGGAGTTGCGGCGACAGTCAACCAAAGAGCCTTGTCGTTCGAGCGGACTTCGATTTGCAAGTCCCCCGCCGTGTCGAGCTTCAGTTCGCTGTAACGCGGAGTCCCGTCCGAACCTTCCGCGACGAGCCCGAACGCCCAACCGCTAGACGGTTCGGGAATCGTATCCGGGCTCATGTTGCACCACGTGTAAATCTTGTCGTAGTAGTCCGTGTTCGTGCTGAAGCAAGAGTAGCCGTTCACCGTCTTCCCATGCTGTACTACCCCCCGGAACTTGACGGTGACAGTCCCCGCGGAATCCGGATAGATGCGGACCAGATTGTAGCCGAAACGCTGCGGCGCCCAGTAAGACGGCGAAATGTAGCGGTTGTTCGCCGAATCCAACACGTTCAGGAGCGTCACCCGGGGATGCCTGCGGTATAAATCCCCCCATCCGCTAGACGTGCGACGCGTTTCAAACTCGTAATCGCCCCAAGTGCTCTTGTAAAGGGTCTTCTTTGCGGGCGCGTATTCAAAAGTCGCATTCCGCATGGCGAATTTCCCGAACTGCCTGTTCAAGGAATCGAGACTCCAGTCGTAAACCATCATCATGGCGGTGAAGGGAGTTTGCAGCATCCGCGCCTCGGAGCCGTCGTCCCGGACGGATTCCGTCCAAATGCGGTTGACCTGTTCCGCCCCCGCGTATCCGCCGCCGAATTCCTCCTTGAGGTGTTCGAAGAATTGCCAGTTGCAGTAACGGTCGCGCGTGGAACCGTAATAGAGGTACGGGAAGTTGATGAGCGCCTCGGAGCAGTAGTGCGCGTCCGTCGGGTAAACCTGGTGCGCCATCCAGTTCGCGTGGGATTCCGCTATCCAGCCCGTGTGGGAATTGTTCCCCATCCATCCCGCGACGCCTTGGAGCCCGTGTGCGTATTCGTGCGCAAGCCCCCAGTTGTCGGAAAGGGAACCCGATCCTATCCAAAGCCCGGGGGAGCATTCCCCACCGCTGCAGGCCTCGTCGTTCGTTCCGCCGTAAAGCGCCCCCATCTTGGAACCGTCGAAGATGTAGGCGACGCTCTTGTACTTGGACTCGGCGGAGGACGGCTGCGGATACATCCACCTCAAGGAGTCGTGGTAAATGGAGAAGATTCCCTCCAATGTCGAGAGTGCGGTCTGCGCGTCGGAAGTCGAGACGGAGACGTTGTTCACCGTGCCGTCGTCGAAGTTCGCCTTTTGGCAAATTTCAAAATGCGCCGAAGAAGCAATGAGCGTGTGCCCCTTTGATTCGCAGACGGCGTTCCAGGTGATGGCGTTCGCCGAAACCAACCCAAGCGTCAAAGTAAAGAATCCAATCCGTTTCACGAATCCTCCGTCGTTTTGGGTAAAAGTATTCGAAGCGGAAAGGAAAAACTCCCGTCCATTTGAAATTCCGTGTTGTTTTCGTGTAAACCCCGACAAAAATTTTGCACGCCGCGAGCTCATCCGCCCCTTCCCGTGCCAAAGTGCCCGCAATTTTCTAAATATGGCGCCTATGAATCCCAATGGCGCAATCATCGTTCAAAGCAATCTCGAAATTTTAGTCGAAGTGCACAACCCCCAGTACATCGAAGCCCGCGACGCAATCGCGCCGTTCACGGAGCTTGTCAAAAGTCCGGAGCACTTGCACACCTACCGCATTTCGCACCTTTCCCTGTGGAACGCCGCATCGACGGGACTTTCCGCAGACGACGTCCTCGCCCGCCTCGAGGAACACAGCAAATACCCGCTTCCCGAAACCGTCGAAACGGAAATCCGGGATTACATGGGCCGCTACGGGATGCTCCGCCTCCGGAAGACGGAAAAGGGCCTTTGCCTCGAATCGAGCGACGAAGCCCTTTTCCAGGAAGTCTGCAAATTGCCGGACGTTTCGAACTGCATCTTGGAGTTCGACGGCAAGGACAAGGCTTACATCGACCCGAACAAGCGCGGAATCCTCAAGATGCAGCTCACCCTGAACGGCTTCCCCGTCGAAGACATCGCCGGTTACGTTTCCGGCGACCCGCTCCCGATAGCCTTGCGGGAGACGACTCTTTCCGGCAAGAAGATGGAACTGCGCCATTACCAAAAGGAAGCCTCCGAAATCTTTTACGCATCGGGTTCGGAAAAAGGCGGTTCGGGAGTCATCGTGCTCCCCTGCGGTTCGGGAAAGACGGTCATCGGCATGGCGACAATGGCCTTGATGAAGACAAGGACACTCATCCTCTCCCCGAACATTTCCGCGGCCCGGCAGTGGATCCGCGAACTTTTGGACAAGACGACCCTCACGGCGGACCAGGTCAAGGAATATTCGGGGGACGTCAAGGAGATTGGCCCCGTCACCGTCGCCACCTACCAGATTCTCACGCAGCGGAAACGCCCCAAGAAGGGCGACAAGGAAAACGACTCCGATGCCGACAAGGAAATGGTGAACTTCCCCCTGTTCAGCGAGCACAAATGGGGGTTGATGATTTACGATGAAGTCCACCTGCTCCCCGCGCCCGTTTTCCGTTTCAGCGCCGAAATGCAGGCCACCCGGCGGCTCGGCCTCACGGCGACCCTCGTCCGCGAAGACGGCAAGGAGACGGAAGTGTTTTCCCTGATAGGCCCGAAAAAATTCGACTTGCCGTGGAAAGTCCTCGAATCCCAGGGGTGGATCGCGACCGCCGACTGTTCCGAGATCCGCATCCCGATGAGTCCGGAACTCAAGATGAAATACGCGCTCGCGCAAACACGCGACAAAATCGGCATCGCGAGCATGAACCCGCAAAAGGACGACGTGGTGGAAAAGCTCATTTCCATGCACAGCGAGCCGGAAGACCGCATTTTGATAATCGGGCAATACATCGAGCAGTTGACCGCCCTTTCCGAAAAGCTCGGCATCCCGCTCATCACCGGGAAGACACCCAACAAGGAGCGCGACAAGCTTTACCTGGCGTTCCGCCGGGGGGAGCTCCGAAACCTCATGGTCTCCAAGGTCGGGAACTTCGCCATCGACCTGCCCGACGCCAGCATCCTCATCCAGATTTCCGGGACTTTCGGAAGCCGCCAGGAAGAGGCACAACGGCTCGGGCGCGTGCTGCGCCCCAAGGAGGACGGGCGGCCGGCACACTTCTTCTCGCTCGTCACCAAGGATTCGAAGGAGCAGGAGTTTTCCATGAACCGGCAACTGTTCTTGACGGAACAGGGGTATGCGTACAAAATCATGCACTATTCCGGCGGGGAACTGGTTTCGGCTGGGACTTGACATGAGCCTTTCCCGGAAGTTCGTGCTGGAGCCGCACTTCTTCAAAGTGCTCGCGGGTCTCGCTTTGCCGATAGCCTTGCAGGATCTCATCAAGTTTTCCCTTGCGCTGGCCGACAACATCATGGTCGGAAGCCTTTCGGAGGCGGCCCTCGGCGCCGTCACCCTGGCCGGTCAGCCGTTCTTCATCTTTTCACTCCTCTCGTTCGGCATCGCGAGCGGCGGCGGCGTTCTCGTGGCGCAGTATTACGGCAAGCACGATGCGGAGAGCATCCAGAAGATCGTCTCCATTACACTCGGGATAGGCGTTCCCGTCTCCATCCTGTTCGGGCTTGCGACGACCCTCTTCCCCGAAAGGGTCATGCGAATCTTCACGGACGTCCCGGAACTGGTCCAAATCGGTTCGGAATATCTGCAAATCCAAGGATTCGCCTATTTCTTTTACGGATTCAGCAACACGGCCATCATGCTGATGCGCAGCACGCGCGAAGTGAAGGCCGCCCTTATCGTCAACACGGCGGCGTTCCTGTTGAACGTCTTCTTGAACTGGGTCCTGATTTTCGGGCATTTGGGATTCCCGGCGATGGGCGTTCGCGGGGCGGCACTCGGAACGGTCATCTCCCGCGCCATGGAATGCCTGGCGATTCTCCTCTACCTCCGCTTCATGGAGCGTCACCTGAACTTCCGCTTCCGAAAACTGTTCCGATTCGACAGGGCGCTCTTCAAGGACTTTCTGCGCTACAGCATCCCCGTCGCCGTCAACGAAACGGGCTGGTCTCTCGGAGTCGCCGCGCAATCCGTGATTCTCGGACACTTGAACACGACCATCGTCGCCGCTTCGAGCATCGTCGGGACTTTGCAACAAATGGCGCTGGTCTTCATCTTCGGAGTGGCCGGGGCGTCCGCGCCAATCATCGGGAACCTGCTCGGGAGCGGCAAGAACCTTTGGGAAGCGAAGCGTTACGCGAACACGCTCCTTCTCGCCGGATTTTTCGTCGGGCTTCTGATGACAGTCCTCCTCTTCGCCTTCAAGGGGCAGGTCCTTTCCCTCTACGCGATTCCGGAAGAGACGCTGAGCCTCGCCAAGACCTTCATCTCCATCCAGTGCGTCATGATTTTGCTGCAATCCTACACCTCCCCCGCGATTGTCGGCATCTTGAGGGCCGGCGGAGACACGGTGTTCACGACGATTCTCGACATCGGGAGCCTCTGGCTCTTTTCCATCCCGCTCGGATACTTGGCCGGTTTCAAGTGGGAGCTTTCGTTCCCGCTCATCTTCCTCATGCTCCGCGCCGACGAATTGGTCAAGTTCCCCGTCCTCGTCTGGCGAATAGAACGGAAACGCTGGATTCGCAACGTGACGCGCTGAGGCGAGACTCTTGCGCTCCCGAATAGTTATATTTTCCCAATATGGACAGTCCCCGTAAAATCGTCAACGAGTTCCTGAGCAAGCGGCACAAGCCGGAAAACGTCAAGGCAGAACTATTCCGCGCGGCGGAAGCGGCCGAAGAAATCGGCATGACTTACATGGAAGCGGCGTTCCAACTAGGCGAGCACGCCAAGGAGGACGGCCTTTCCGAAGAGGAGTCCGACGCCACCATCCGACGCGCCTATGCTGCGGACAAGCGCGCACGCGCACGCGAAACGGTAGAGAAGGAAGAAGCGAAAGCGCAAGTCCCGGAACAGTCCCAAAATGCAGTCCCGAGCAATCCCCAGGGAGGCGCACCCTCCATCATCACGGGCGCCATCTCCTTGGAGCAATTCCTCGCCATGGGGCTAGACGCAGAGGCTTTGGAACTTCTGCAAAACCACCAGATAGACCCCGAAGCGTTGAGCATCCCCTGGCCTTCACCGGATTGGCGTCTGGATTTCGCAAAACTCCTGAACGCGCTGTTCCTCCCCGAGGAATCCGTCGAATACAAGAAGTCGAACACCCCGGAAGCCGTCACGGCGAAAGTTTCGGAAATCCTCGAAAAGGCGGATTCCATCAAAAAGACGATGAAATCCTTGGACGGCCCGGACGGCGCACTGGTCTCGACAAATGCCGTCGCGGGGCCAGGCGGCGACGAATCCTTCCGCTACCGTTACGCGGTCATCGACAATCCGAAGATGAGCCTTGCGAAGCAGCTGGCCTATTACAAGGCCCTGAACCTCCCGTGCGCGGCACTGGTCAGCACCGGGGCGAATTCCGTACAGGCCTGGGTCAAAGTTTCTGCAAAGTCCCGCGAAGAGTACGAAGAACGCGTCGAATACCTGTTCAAGACTTTGGACGGGCAAGGCTTCAAGGTCGATTCCCAGAACGCGGACCCTTCCCGGATGGTGCGCATCCCGGGAGTCCTGAGAAACGGCAAGCAGCAATACCTGATAGCCCTAGAACAAGGCGCGAAGAGCTTTGAAGATTGGCAGACCTGGGTGGAATACTGCCTCGACGGGAAGCCGCTCGTGGAACTGGCGAGCAACAGCGACGAAGCCCCCAAGAAGGATTCCCCGCTCATCGACGGCGCCCTCGAAGCGGGGGAATTCATGCTGCTCTCCGCTCCGCCGAAGTCCGGCAAGTCTTTCGCCCTGATGGATTTGGCTCTTTCCCTCTGTTCCGGCGGGGACTGGCTCGGTCTGGACACCCACAAGACGGACATCCTGTTCGTGAACTTCGAAAGCACCCGGTCCGCGTTCCTGAACCGCCTGTTCGCCGTGGCGGCATCGCGCGGCGAGTCCGCGTCCATCCCCGAGTTCGGCTTCTTGAATTTGCGCGGCACGGCCCTTTCCCCGCTGGAGATGGCCCAGTACATCGCCAAGCGCGTCAAGGGGGCCAAGGCTCTCGAAGACCACGACTACAAGGCCGTCTTCATCGACCCGATAGCCGCCGTCCTCCACAACCCGAAGGCGATTCGCAGCAACGTTCCCCCGCTGCAGTCCCTGCTGCAGATGGTGGACACCCTCATCGCCTTGACAGGTTCGGCTGTCATCGCGGCGACAAGTCCCGGAGAGTTTTCCGGACTTTCCCTCCATGCGGACTCCTTCGTTTCCCTTTCCCCCGTGGACGGATGCCCGGGCATCTTCAACGTCAAAGGGGAATTCCGCAATTTTCCCCCGCTACCATCTCGCGATTGCGCCTGGCGTTATCCGCGGTTCATCGTTTAATCCCTATGCAAAGAAAAATCCTGAAAAATCGCGGTTCGTGGAACCGAAAAAAAAAGACCTCGGTAGAAATCCCCTCGGAAGACGCCTCTTTCCCACAGTCCATCCCGGAAGACCTCCCCGGCAAAAAAAAATTTGTAGAAGCTTGGGTGCAAAGGAATCACATCCCGGGAAAACTCCAAGCGTGGTATTCCGTCCCGTCCGAACAAGAGAACTGCGACTGGCGCATCCGTTCGATGGACATCGGCCCGAAAAACCGCGTCCTTTCCATCGAAGGCCCGTTCAAGGGGGCGAAGCCCCCGAAATTGGTGCTCGAAATCGACGCCCAAATCCGGAAGCCGCACCTGTCCAAGTTCCGCAAGTCCATTTTGCAAATCTGGTTCCGCGCCACGGGGGACGGCCGTTACGGCATCGCCGTCCAGAACATCCTCCACTCCGCCGAGGCGACGCGCGAGTTCAAAACCTTCATGAACTACTTGCAGCGGGAACATGCAGAAGACGTTCTCTGCTGCCACCAGATCCGCATCCGCCCGGTCCAGGCGTTCAACCCGGCGCATCCCGCGGCGCACTCCCACGTCGAACTGATGAAGGGCTTCGGCAGTGAATTCCTCCCCATCGGGAATTCCGGGAAGAAGTTCAACATCCTCGATTGGACTCCCGCTGCGAAGGAACCCTGGATGGGACTCCCCGAACGCATCCGCGAGGCGATCCACCCCGCAAAAGACGACAAGCTCCTCGAATGCCACGCGGGGCCCGCCTTCATCGCGGAATCCCTCTCGCCTGGATTTTCCGCCTGCTTTGCCGCGGACTCGCGGGACATGGCCAGGTTCACGCCGAACACCCGCTTCATCTGCGCCGATATCGACAAGGAGTTCTTCCCAAACTTCTTCCGTTCGAAAGCGGAGGGGGACAAGTGGACGATTTACCTGGATCCCCCCGACGGTCTCCTGCCCGGAGGCGTCGCTGCGGAAATCGCAAAGGTCCGCCCGGAACGCATCCTGCTGAACACGTCGAACCTTTCCGGGGCAGCCTTGGAAATCAAGCGGTTCCGCCGCGAAGGCTACATGCTCCGCAAAATCATCCCGTTGGACCTGGAACCGGGCAAAGCCTCCATTCATCTGCTCCTTCTCTTCGTTCCCGATCGCGCCGGGCTTCTCGGCAGACGAGCGGAACACGCCAAACGGGCGGTCAAGCGGCAAGAGACGCCGGAAAAGGCCAAATTCAAGACGGAGTCCGTCCATTTCACGCAAAAGTCCAACCGATAGACTCTCCCCGCCGCACAAAAAGTTTAAATTGGTGAACATGAGGCACATTCCAGGCATCACCGTCGCCCTAGGGCTTGCCGCGCTCGCGGCCAGCGCCTACATCGTCAAAGAAGGCGACACCCTTTGGGACATTTCCGACGAATACTTAAACGACCCGTTCGCGTGGCCGGATCTCTGGGAGAACAACAAGCACATCCAGGATCCCCATTGGATTTATCCGGGAGACTCCATCTACCTCGGGGCGGCCGATTCAAAGCCCACCGCAAAGCCGAAACAGCCGGAAGCCCCGTGCGCGACATTCGCCGCCGACTCCACTCTCCCGAAAGGCGTCTCCGTCCCCAAGGGATGCTCCGCCGACGCGCAGGGGCAATTCGAAAAGAACCTGGGTTCCCTCTCGAAAGAGGGCGCGAAAAAGAACGCAAAACCGAAACAATCGGAATCTTCCTATTTCTACTCGCAACGGCCGGGCCCGAAGATTTTCAACGGATATTACCAAGTCCTCTCCCCGATCATCACCGACCCGGACAGTCTCAAGAACGACTCCACCTGGTTCAGCATCCGCTCCGGCGAAAAGAAGGAGCCCTTGGTCCACATGCCGGAAACGGAAGTCGTCGTCGGGATCGGCCGGAACACATCGGAAAAGGTGAAGGCGGGGGACATCGTCGAAATCTGGGACGCGCGCCGCACCTCCCTTCCGGAGACAAAAACGCGCCCCTCGGAAAAGGCCGCCGTGTTGCGTTTCGCGGGACTAGCGCGCATTACGGACGTCGGGGACACCCTTTCCCGCGCCATTCTGCTCCAAAGCATGTACGAAGTCAAGATGGAATACGCCAAGGCGCGCCTCCACAAGCCGTATGCGCCAATCAACGTCTCCGGCTACAGCCCGGTGAAGGAAACCTCCGTCGACAGCATGGCCATGGTCCGCCTCTCTCTTGAAAAGAACCTCGTCGTCGTCCCGTACGCCTACATCATGATTGACCGGGGCGCGGACGGCGGATATTCCCTCGGGGACGGCGTCGCCATTTGGGAAAAGGACCTGTCGGACTCCCTCATCGCCCCGCGCCTTTTGGGCAGAGGGGTCGTGACAAGCCTCGGCAAGGACAGGGCGGTCATCCTGGTGAGGGAAGCCTACACGAATAGCCGTCGAATCCAATACGGCAACATCGTCTCCATTACGCACAAGGCAAGCCTCGTACCATGAAAATCCGCCTCGCGACATTTGCAGTCGGCACGATGCTCCTCTTGCTCACCCTCCTCCTTTCGCTCACGCTTCTCTGGGTCCAATTTCCCGAAACGGCGCACAAGGCCTCCTCGCAGCTGGAAAACGGCAAGCTTTCCGGCTTCGTCGAATGGCTCATTTGACGGGGAGCGCCCGTGAAGTTTCCCAAGAACAACCGCATCTTCATTGCGCTTTTTTTCTGCGGAATCATCATCCCGACCTCCATTCTCGCCGTCCTCAGCTTTCGAAACGTCCAAAACGAGCAGTTCCTCGCCGAAAAGAATTTCGAAGACTCCCGGAACTCCTTCGCCAAGCAAGCCGCACTAGCGGTCCAGAACGAGCAAATCGAAATTTTGAAGGAGGCGAAGAACGCCTCGCAATTCCTCTACGAGCAGCCGCAGAGCCTCTTGGAATTCGACAAGGCGGTGTCGTTCAAGAGCGTACCGGGCATCGAAGCGATTTTCCTGTTCAACGAGCGCAGGCTCATCTATCCGAGCGTCCCCATCCGTGAAAATCCGCAGGGGCAGGGCTTTTCATCCGTCGTTCCGGGATACTTGGAACGGGGCATTCTCCGCGCCGAGTTGTCCGGGACGCAACCGGAAGAGGTGACCTCCACCCGACTCGCGCTGCTTCTCCGCGAAAACCGCCTCTCCCCCGAAGACCGTGCGCTGAACTGGCTCGGTCTTCTCCGGGACCGCATCCGGGAAAGGGATTTCGACGAGGCTCTCCGAATCATCGACGCCTTGGAACGCACCCCGAACGTCAGGGGCTATTTGCAGGACAATCTGGGACTCTCCCTCGCCCTCGCCAAGTTCGAAGTGTTCGTGGAAGAGCATCGGCACACCCAGGCGGAGAATTACTGCCTCTCCCTCGTATCGAACTTCCTCTTGGGCCGCTCCCCGTGGAGCGTTTCCGCCGCGAAGTTCTTTTTTGACGAAGCTCTTAGCCGGATACTTTCCTTCGAAGAGCTTTCCCAAAAGAAGCGCGACGCCTTCTGGAACCTCCGCGAAAACCTGAACCGCCAACTCGAGCACGCCCAAATCTTCTTCGAACACCGGGAATTCCTGCAACGCTTCTCCGGCGATCCGGCAATCTCGAAGGACGGCGTTCTTTACAAGCGGAACCGTGGCCGGCTCTTTTTCCATATGGCGTATCCCTGGCTCTCCGGAGACCAAGCGGTCGTCGGGATGGTGGACGACAGCGCCTACGCCGGGCGCATCCTGCAAAAGCTTTCGGGAATCTCCCGCGAATGGAAGGGCGTCCCCTTCACCGTCGCGGACCTCGGGGATTCCATCCTGCTGGGAAAGGTCCCGGAAGAATCGGACGTCATTTCTAGGCAAGTGGAACTCGGCGCGGGACTCGGTTGGACGCTCACCCTTTACGATCGGGACTCCGAGGAAATCACGGCCGAAGCCCGCCACAAGATTTTCCTCCTCTCCGGGCTGGTCGCCTTTTCGCTCTTGACCGTTTTGCTCGGCCTGTGCTTCATCCTCCGCACCATTTCGCAAGAGCGCAAGCTGATAACGATGAAGACGAACTTCCTTTCGTCCATTTCCCACGAGTTGAAGACCCCCCTCACGTCCATCAAGATGTTCGCCGAAATGATTTCGAACGGCCGCGTGCAAAATATCGAGAAATGCCAGGAATATTCAAAGCTCATCAGCAAGGAATCGACGCGGCTCGAGAACCTGGTGGCGGCCATCCTCAACTACACCCGGATGGAGACCGGCAAGCAGACCTTCCACTGGCAAAAGCTGGACCTCTCCGAATGCGTGGGGAAGGTTTTCGAAGCCGTCCTCGACATCGCGGACAACCGGGGAATCTCCATGACGCGGGAACTCTCCCCCGGCGCGTTCGTCATCGGGGACTACACGGCCCTTTACAGTCTAGCCCAGAGCCTGATGGAAAACGCCATCAAATACACGAACCCTCCGGGAAAAGTCCTCGTCCGCGTCGCCGTCGAAGGGGAAAAAGTCGTTTTTTCCGTCAAGGACTCCGGGATAGGCATCGCATCCTCCGAGCAAAAAAATATCTTTAATGATTTTTACCGCGTGGGCGATGAAATGACGCGCAGCACCAAGGGTTCCGGCCTTGGACTGGCCATCGTCAAGCGCGTAGCGGAAGCCCACAAGGCGGGCGTATCCGTCCAAAGTCATCCGGGCAAGGGTTCGACATTCACTGTCAGGCTCAAAAAGGCGGAATAAATGGAAAGCAACAAGATACTTATCGTCGAAGACGAAGAAATCATCCGGCTGGGATTGAAGGACAACTTCGAACTGGAGAATTACATCGTCGAAACGGCCGGCGACGGCGACGAGGCGATTGAAAAGGCCGACACCTTCTTGCCGGATCTAGTCATCCTGGATTTGATGATTCCCAAGAAAAGCGGCTTCGAAGTTTGCAGATACATCCGGAAAAAGCACCCGGACACCTTCATCATCATGCTCACGGCAAAGACCGAGGAGACCTCCAAGGTCACGGGGCTCGAAATGGGCGCGGACGATTACGTGACGAAGCCGTTTTCCATCTTGGAACTGCTCGCCCGCGTCAAGGCGTTCTTGCGGCGCGGTCCGCGTACGGGGAAGGTCGCGCCGGCAGCCGAGAACCGGGACGCGGTGGATTTCAAGGGCATCCACCTGGACTTCAAGAAGTACGAAGCGACCAAGGACGGGCGTCCGATAGAACTTTCGGCGCGAGAATTCCAAATCCTCAAATACTTCTGGAAAAAGCGCGGCGAGGTCGTCTTGCGCGAAGACCTACTGCAAGACATCTGGGGCTACACGCCGGAGAACATGCCCACCACCCGCACGATAGACAACCACATCGTCAACTTGCGGAAGAAGCTCGAAGACGACCAGACGAATCCGAAGATAATCCTCTCCATCCGCGGGGCCGGCTACAAATTCGACGTTTGACATGCGAAGCGTTCGGACAGGCATCCTCCCACTCCTTTTCGCGGCAATCCTCGCCAATTCCTCGCCCATGGACAAGGAACTTCTCAAGGCCGTTTACGAATTCGAAATCAAGGGGAACTTCGCCGAAGCGGAAGACATGCTTTCGAAGATTTCCCTCGAAGGGGACGCTGCGGAAAAGAGCGAAGCCTTTTTCCTGCTCGGGAAGATTCAAGAACTCTCCGCAAGTCCGCAGAACGCGGCGTTCTATTACCGGCAAGCCCTGGCGAACCCCAAAAGCGCGGGGATGGCGTATTTCCTGGCATCCCGGATCGCCGCTCTCGACTCTAGCCCCGAAAGGCTTGTCGAACGCCCGATTCGCCTCCGCTCCCCCGTTGAACGGAGCTTCCCCGGAGAATCTCCGGCAGTCCTCCTTTCGAACGGCGCGCTCTACCGTCTGCCGAGCGACGACTCCCCTCTCGAAAAGCTCCCGCTCCCCGAAGGTTCGAAAGTGCAAGCCGTTTCCCCCGCGGGAATCTGGTACACCGACGGCGACGGGCGCACTTTGCGTTTTCAAACCCGGGACTTGAACCTGCCTTCGCGAAGCATCGACCTCCATTCCGAAATTTTGCACGTCGTGCCCATTTCGAACACGGCAGCGGCGGCGATGACGCAGAACGGCCTTTCCCTTGTCGGAGGCGACGGCGTGCGCCTTTCCCTGGAGAACCGTTACCGGGGGTGCAAAATCGTCGGGACATACTCCCCCACGGAATCCCTGGTGCTGAATTGCGAAGACAACGCCCTGCATTTCATCCGCATGGATACGGGGAGCGAAGAGCAAATCCTTTCCCTGCCGTCCCCCATCCTCAAGACGTTCCTGACGGATGACGGCGTTTTCGTGTTGACCTCTTCCTCGATCAGGCACTACAAGCCTCAATCCGGTCCATCCATCATTTGGAAACGGGAAGGGCTTTCCATCGAAGCGGCCGCGATGTTCGGGCCGGGACTCGCCGTTTTGGAAAGCGACGGTACGCTCAGGCTATGGAACCTTTCGACCGGCCGTGAAACGGAACGGGCGACTGTCGACGGCGAGACCCTCTTCGAAATTTCGGCGGGAGCTCTGGGGGTCTTTTCCGGGGAGGGCGCGCTGGCCGTGCTCGATTCGGCACTCAACCCCCTCTGGCACTACCATTTCGGGCGACCGCTGGCCGCAGCTCCCGTCAAGAGCGGAAGCAAGATTCACCTTCCCTTCGACAAGGGGGAGATTCTCCCCATGACCGCCCTCCACTTCGGCAAAAAACCTCTCCTTTCCGAAACCTTCGCGGAAAAGGCCTCGGCCTTCCAAAGTGCCGGGGAATGGGATTCCGCCAAAGTGTACATCGACTCGGCGCTCGCTCTGGAAGCGGGGAATCCAACGGCGACGTACCTCTTCGCCGTCAACCTGGAACGCATCGGGGCGAGCGAAACGGCGCGCGCCGATGCCTGGGCGCGAGCCGTACGTTTCTCTTCCGGTGACAAGAAGGCAGCGTCCGGCATCCTCGCCCACTTTGCAAAGATTGTCGGGGCCTCTTATGCAAGAATCCTCCCGCTTTCCCCGCACACCCTTTACCCGAACCTCTTCGGCGCGGGGCATCGCCTGTATACAGTGGATCCCGCAGCCCAAAAGCTTTTTTCCTTTGAAGCGGAAACGGGCAACCTGCGCTGGACCCGCGAACTCGGGGAACTCGAGACCAGCCCCATCCTTTCGAACGACGCGTCCCACTTGGCCTTTGCAAGCGGATTCCGCGCCAACATTTTGGAGCTTTCCCCGAACGGAAAGGCCCTCCACGCCGATTTGCCGGGAAAACCTTTCCAGCTCCAATTCGCCGACGGCGCACTATTCGTCTCCACATGGAACGGCTACTTCGTCAAGCTCTTGCCGCCCGGATATCGCATCGCCTGGGCGCGGAAGCTCTTCGACATGCCGTTCCTCATCGACTTCTCGAAATCGTCGATTTCCGCAGTGAGCCTCGAAGGCTCCTTCGGTTTCGTCAACCCGGTGACCGGGCAGAATGCGGAAGCCTTTTCGCAAACGGGTCAAAACGTCGTTTCAGCGGAACTCTCCGACAGCCTCTTGGCCATCGCCACGGACAAGAACGAAATCCGCATCTACGACAAGCGCGGGAAGCTCCAGTCCACACTGTCCGCCTCGTCCTCCGTCCTCTTCCTCAAGTGGGTGTCCCTCGGCGCGAACGATTACCTGCTAGCCGGATTCTCCGACCAAAAAATAAACCTGTATTCCCCGGCGACAAGGGAACCGATTTGGACATATCCCGGGAAAGGTTCCGTTTACATGACTCCCGTCGTGCGCGGTAACAGCCTTTACATCGACCAGCACACCCACATCGCCAAGATTTCCCTTTCGAAAGGGACAGTGGAATTCCGCTACCCCACGCCGGGCGGGGCCGGCACCCCATTCATCCTGGGGAACACGCTATTCTGTACATCGCCCAAACGCCTGTTATACGCATTTCCGCTATCAAACAACGAGGTTCTCCATGAACGAAAATCCGAATGAAAACGAAAGACGCCAATTGGAGTGGATGGAGCACAATCCCCTGCAAGACAAGGACGGCATCGCTGCAGCGGCCAAACAGGAACAGGAGGAGGAACGCGCCCGATACAGGAAAGTGAAAAAGCCGAAACGCCCCCCCGCGGCCTGGAACTTCCCCATCCCCGAAGAGGAAATCGACTTGCACGGCTACGTTGCCGACGAAGCCGCCGCCGCAGTCGAAGACCTGATGACCGGCATGGAACGCGCCGGACTTTCCGTTTTGCGCATCATCCACGGCGGAGGGAATCCCGAATACGGGAACGTCAAGCGGATTATCGACAAGAAAGTCCAAACCGTCTGGCGTCACAAGGTCGTCTTCTACAAGACGGAGCCGAACAACTCCGGTTCGAGCATCTTGAAAATCGGAAAGAACGATTCGTTCAACGTCATCCCCCGCGACCGCCGACGGAAATAATGCAAATTTATTTGGGCCTACCCCTTGAAATCCTCCGCCATTTTGCTAAAATTGGAGCGTCCCCGGAATATAGCTCAGCCTGGTAGAGCGCTTGCTTCGGGAGCAAGAGGTCGTGGGTCCGAATCCCGCTATTCCGATAAGAACATCCGAAGGATGTTCTTTTTTTTGCAGGCGGGA
>CAZCRF010000008.1:19993-56697 GCA_964501065.1 uncultured Fibrobacter sp.
ACGGAGTGAACGAATAGCCCGGAGGAGATTCACGCGAAGCGGGAACCCGGAGGGCACGGGCTAGCGGAGCGCAGAACGTGTCTTATCCCGCTATTCCGATAAGAACATCCGAAGGATGTTCTTTTTTTTGCAGGCGGGATGAGGACCCACGACCTGCGACGTCGGGGCCGACCGACGGGCGGTGAACGGAGTGAACGAATAGCCCGGAGGAGATTCACGCGAAGCGGGAACCCGGAGGGCGAAGGTGATCCAAAAGTCCCCAAAAACAGATTCGAACGGCAATGTACAATTGTAAACGTCCCGAAAACGGATTCGAATGCGCCGTTGCCGCAACGGGATGTTTCGCTCTAGCCTTGCGGCCCGCTCAACATATTGGATGACGCCAATCCTGCTCAACAGACGCCCCCCTTGACCGTTAACTAAACTCTAAACACTCCCCACTAACCACTAACTCATCATTCCTAACTACTAATCCCTGTTTCCTTTTAAAACAGCACATTGCCAATTGCAAATGGAACAAGTACCGTCACCGCACCCGGAAAATCCAAGATTTTCCACAAACGAACGCCACGTAACGCCCGGCGGGAAATCCCGAAAGGGAAATGACGTTTTCCCCAGCCTTGCCAAAAAGCTCCCGGGATTTCAAGACGCGCCCTTGCACATCCGAAATCTTCAGCGAAGCGAATCCCGCCCGGGAAAGCGAAACGACAAGCGTCCCGTTCCGATAGCGCACAAAGCTCACCAGCCTGTCCGCTGATTCCAACGCAGTCGCGTCCGAGGAACTCGAAGAAGATGCCGCCGCAGACGAAAGCGAAAGACTGGACGAAGAAGAAACGGGGTCTACGTTTTCCAAATCCGAGACCGGGTAGGGCCGCGTCACGATGCGCGACTCCGCGTCCGCCTCGATTTTCACCGAAACGGCATATTCGCCAAGCTCAGATACGGTCAAAGTCCGCCCGTTCTCCCCCACAAGCTTCAAGCCGTCCTTATACCATTGGTAGCCGTGCGCTTCGGGGGCGACCAACTCGTTTTGATTCTGCGAAACGGAAAGATTGTCCCGCTTCAAATGAGAGTAAACGATTGCCGCCAAATGCCCGGCTCCCGCCACGGACGGATGAACCGTGTCCGAAAGATACCAATCCGGGTTCTCGAGATAACTGAATTTCGCATGCAGGTCGATGACGTTCACCCCCTTTTCGATGGCAGCCCGAAGAGCCGCCGGGATGACGTGGTTCACGATGGCCGTGTCGAAGATTCCCCATGAAGAGTTGTTCGCATAGGGAGCGAGGCAGATGAAGATGCGCGGATTCGATGCCGTACGGAACGTGTCTATCATGCTTTCAAAATCCGTCTGGATTTCCGCATCGTATTTGGCGTTTTGTTCCGCCGAATTCCAAGAGGTGTAGTTCTTGGAATCGTTCGTGCCCAGTTCAATGATTAGAGTGTCTGCGGCAAAGGAAAGCGCGGGAGAGAACTGGTAACCGTTCCAATAGGAAGAATTGTCGTCCTTGCGGACGGTCAAGCCGCTCACGCCGAAATTGCCGACCGTGTCCGCAGAACCTTCCGCGCGCAAGAAAAGCTGCAAGTGATGCGGATAAGTCGTCGTATCGGGCCAGGTCACGATGTCGTAGCCGTAAGTGATGCTGTTCCCGACGCAAGCGACCCTCCCGGCTGCGAAAAGGACTTCCGCTGCCCAAAGGGCCGCGACAAGAATCCGCCGCCTCATTTGGCGATGAAGACCTTCGCTGCGAGCATCAGGGTGCTGCCGCTCGTGACGCGGACAATGTACGTTCCCCGGCTTTGTACGGTTTCACCGAGCGGAATGACAGTCGAAGACGTGAAGCTCTTGCCGTAGACGCGAGAACCCTTCAGGTCGAACACGGAAACGGAGACCTTCGCGCCGTTCACCGTCAAGTTCAAATCCAGCCCTTCGAGAGTCGCGAGCTTGCTGAACAGCAGCCCGGGCTTCGGGGAATCCTTTTGCCCGGAAATCGCGGACGTCGAAGAGGACGTTCCCATGCTCCAATCGCTCGGTACGCGGGCGGAAATTCCCCGGCCGGCGGTGCTCATGTAGACGACGCCATACGTATTCATGTCGCCCATCACGAATTCCCCGTTCGCAAGTCCGCCGTATTCATGGGAATCGTCGTTCAATCGCGTCCAAGTCCCGCCCTTGTCGTCCGAGCCGAAGACGCCGACTTCTCCCGCAATCGAAGCGAAAACGTATATCGCCGGATACCCCGTCCCCGTCTGCGAAACGCCGTAGCCGACCGCTTCGCAGAAGCCGACCCCGGAGACCGCATCCCACGTCGTGCCGCCGTCCGTCGAATGCAGGAGCTTGCCGCTCTGGGAACCGTCTTCCGCCGCAATGGAAACGGGAAGCCACAAGTCGCCCTCGTAGCCGGGAATCGCGCGGAATTTCTTGAAGTCGCTTTTCCCCGGAGTGGAGACCTTGGAGAATGTCGCCCCTTGGTCGGAGCTCTTGAAAAATTCACCGGCAGTCTTGTCGTAGGCGTAAAAGACGTCCGCATTTTCCGGGTCGCCCACCACATAAGCGGCGTTGTCGATGCCCGTCACCGCCGAATAAGAAGAATTGGCGTAGCGGTAAACGGTCGTCGTCCCCTCCGAGGGAACCCAGATGGCGACGGAACCGTCCGCGGAAATCGCCGCACTCCCCTTCTTGTAAGAGGAATCCAGACTGGAATACGTCCCGACGGTCCACGTCTTCCCGGAATCTGAAGAAAAGGAAAGCGGTTCGATGGGAATCGTGTTGTACTGCGCCGCATAGGAACGGGCGTCAGCGACCTTCACCAACTTGCCGCTCTTCGGCGCGTAGGCAAGTCCGCGCGTCGAGCCGAGAGAAACGCTCGTTCCGCTCACGCTAGTCCTGTGCCTGTAGGACGGATATTCGGCAATGTCCGTGTGACGGAATCCGTCGTAATCCCCTATCACGGAAATCAAGGGGCCGCCGGGGATGCTCACCACCTCTTCGGGGACTGTCTCCTCGATTCCGTGAGAGGAAACTTTCCACACCTGGCTCTGCACCGCTTCGTCGTTCGAGTAATAATAATTCGTCGTCGTATCGAAAGTCCCCGCCGGGATCACCGTGTAGTCGCTGATGTTGTCGCAGCGGAACACGCCGTTACCGGAAGTCACGAAGACGCGCTCCGGATTGTTCGGGTCGATGGCGACGCTGCCCGACCAGTGGATGGAACCGCCGTGCATCCAACCGATGCCGTTGTCATCCATCTGCTGCGTCGTCGGATAGTAGCCGCCCTCCATCCAGTAGTATTTGAAACTCGCAACCCAAGTCTTTCCGCCGTCTGTGGTGCGATAGATGTTCGCCCCCCACTGGTCGTTCCACGAACCCGAAGTGTCGCTCGTCGCCGTGTACCAGAATTGCGGTCCGCGGTAACCTTCCGTCGTCACGATCATTTCGTCCGAATTGTTCGGATTGATGGCGATGCCGCCATACGGAGCGATATACTGGTAATTCTCGTAATCGGAATAATCCGTCTTGTCGTAATCGGATGCGCCCGTCTTGCCGTCGTCGATGAAGTCCTCCGGGGAGACGTCCGACCAGAGCTTTGCCGAAACGTCGTACTGGAGAACCGCGCCGCGGCCGAAGCCGTCCCAAATCGGTCCCCAGCCTTCGTCCCATCCCATGGAATGCGGCCCCGCGCCATCCGCGAAAGTGACCGTCAGCTTGCTTCCGTCAGACGAAACGACGGCCCGCTGCGGCATCAGGCGGACGATGCTTCCTCCGGCAGTCTCGCGCAAGGAATCGGGAATCGGCAAGGCTTCCCAAGAGGCACCGCCGTCCGTCGAAGTGAAGACGTTTTCAAACGTTCCGGAAGCCGTCGTCCCCTCCCTCAGGAACCCCGCATAAAGGACGTCCGAAGACCCCGGCGCAAATTGCACGAAGCTGAATCCCGACCCGTTCCAAGTCGTGTCGCTCCCCGCCGCCGAAGTCCAGGCGTCGACGTGCGCCCACGTGCTACCGTTGTCCGTGGATTTCCAAAGACCGCGGTTCTTGGAACCGTAGAACATCTTGTCCGGATTGTTCGGATCCACCGCCAAGGCTTCGCCGTTCCCGCGGCCCATGCCGTTGCCGTGCGCGTTGAACCAGGCGACATTCCCGCCCTTCGCCCCGGTCGTGTCCCACGTGTAGACGACCTCCCAAGAAGTTCCCCTGTCCATCGAACGCAAGAAGGCGGAACGCCCGTAATTCCAGTAACTGGTCCCCGTCACCATATAAACCGTCCCCGACTGCTTCGGGTCCACGGCAATCGCTTCGACTCCCAAAAGACCGCGTTCCGAGACGTCGACCCAGTCCATGATGGATTCCCATTTGGAGGACGACTCGTTCCAACGGTAAGCCCCGCCCACGTCCGTCCTTGCGTAAAAGAGATTTTCATCCACCGGGGACGCGACAACGGCGGACACGAATCCGCCGCCCCCCATCGCGACGCTGCTCCACTTAAAGTCCCCGGAAGCCAAGGCAAACGAAGAGAATAAACCCAAACCGAACAAGGCCGAAGCCACGAGTCTTTGACTTTTCACGAACACACCACCTTTTTTATCCAAATTTATTCCTTTTTGTCCCAAAATCACCCGATGCGCAGCGAAATCGGCCGAAAAATCCGGGCAAATCCTCTTTTTTACTCAAAAACCGGGGAAATCGTTCCATTTTTTGTCTATTTTATGGTCACTTATGCAAATCACAAACTCTTCCCAGCTCCGCGGGGTCATCCCCGCCCTCTTCACGCCCCTCAAGGACGACGACCCCAAGAATCTGCGCAATTCCATCGATTTCGAAAAGATGAAGAAGATGATTGACGATTTGATCCAGTCCGGCGTTTCGGGAATCTTGCCGGTCGGCACCACCGGGCAGAGCGCGACGGTCACCCACAGGCAACACCTCGACATCATCAAGTTCACCTTGGACTATGTCGACGGAAGAGTCCCCGTGATTGCCGGCGCGGGCTCCAATTGCACACGCGAATCCGTCGAGATGATTGAAGAAGTGGAAAAGATTGCCGAAGTGCCGGTCCTCTGCGTGACGGGCTACTACAACAACCCCTCCCAGGAGGGCATCGAGAAGCACTTCAAGACGCTCAGCTCCGAGACCGGTGCGAAAATCATCATCTACAACGTCCCCGGCCGCACGGCGAGCTACGTGCACCCGGACACGCTGATCGCCCTTTCCGAGGACAAGAACATCATCGGACTCAAGCAGGCCGTCGACTTCCGAATCGGCGAAAAATACCACGAGGACACGGCCCGCGTCATCAAGGAGACGAAGGACAACGACTTCGCAGTCCTTTCCGGCGAAGACGGCTTCTTCATCGACATGCTCGAACTCGGCGGCACGGGCCTCATCAGCGCAACGGCGAACATCCCCGAAGCGGCGAGGATTTTCGTGGAACTCTACGAGGCCTACCAGCGGGGCGAATACACCCAATGCGACGATTTGCAAGACGCGGCGCGGGATTTTGTCGAGACGACGTTCTGCCGCAAGAACCCGATTCCGCTCGGCACCCTCTTCAACAGCCCGTTGTTTCAACCGATGTGCAGCGTCCGCGAAACTGTCCGCGGCGACGAAGCGGAAGCGCGCATCCTGAAGCTCATCCGGGAAAAGGCCCCCTCCCTTCTCAAATACCACCAATAGGAGTTTCCATGCCAGAGAAAAACGTCACCGACAAAATTTTCAAGAACCTGAAGCAATACGGATTCTTGCCGATTCCCGTCCAGGAAATCAATCCGGAAGCGGAAACGTGCCGCTACTTCGGGGGGGATTTCCAAGAATTCGTCGAAGCGGCGAAGGCTCTTGGCGCAAAGGGCATCTTCGTGGAAACCCTTTACTTGGAAGACGAGGAATTCTTTTACGATTCCGGAGTCGAAGAGGAAGAGGACGACTGCTGTTGCTGCGAAAGCGGCAAGGGGGCGGACGAAGACAAGGAGAAAAGCGCCGAAGACGGGAAGGACGCACCCATTTGGCTCGACCCGGAGGATTTGGACGGCATGGACTTGGCCCTGCTCGATCCCACGCTCGACGATTACAACGAACGCATCGGCGACGAATGCGGCGTACGCTTGACCATCCCCGGCCCGGATCACCTGCAAGTGGAAATTTTCACCGACTGGTACGATGAATTCGCGGAACTCGTCGACAAGGCCTCGGAAGAAATCGAGCTGGACCCGGTGGCGGCCCTCAAGAAGATGCAGGCCGCTTTCGCGAGGGAAACGGCCGAAGACGAACAGTCGTAGGGGCTTTTCCTCAAAATTCATCCCGCGGAACGTTCTGCGGGATTTTTTTTATTTTCCAGAAAAAATGCAAATTTTCGCAACAACCTCTTGACAAAACAGAGTCCTTGTTACTATCTTTGGCGCACATCCTTTGGAGGGATGGCCGAGTGGTTGAAGGCGCACGCTTGGAAAGCGTGTTTACTTAATTGTAACGAGGGTTCGAATCCCTCTCCCTCTTCTAACCTTTACAAGGTGGCTTATGTCCAATCATCGCGTTTACCTTGACGATATTTATGCAAGCGAAGCTTGCCAAGGTTCCACATTCCGCGCCGTCGTCATGATGGCTCACGAAGCGCGTTTCATCAATGACCAGGCGAACCAAGGCTATCTCAATCTGACGATGAAGCCGACGACGATCGCCATGGACAAATTCAAAGACAACAAGCTGACGATGCTCTCCCGTGCCGAAGCCGAGGAGCGCAAAGCGCGGCAGGAAGCGGCCGAAAGCGAAGCCGAAACACCGACGCAAGGCGGTGCAAATACCGATGAAGCGGCAAACGACGCATTCGGTTTTTAATCCCCATTCAAAGCCATTGTGCAACGGCCCGCAAAGGGTCGTTTTTCTATTTTTCGGGAGAACAGGATGAATCGAGACATTCTTGCGGAAATTGTCGAAAGACGCAAAGCCGACATTCGGCGGCTAGGAATCAGCTTCGGTCTGGAACGCCCCCGGCGAAGCCGCCCCCTGCATCCGTTCATTCTCAGCCCCGGAACGATTCTCGAAGTCAAGCGGTCGTCCCCGTCGAAGGGGAACATCAACATGGGGCTGGATCCCGCAAAACTGGCGAGCCAATACGCCGCCGCGGGGACATCCGCCATTTCCGTCCTCACGGAAGGCAATTATTTTCACGGCTCCCTTTCCGATTTACCGAAGGTCGCCGCTGCAGCCCCGAACGCCAGCCTTCTCCGCAAAGATTTTTTGCTCTATCCCGAAGAAGTGGACGTCGCTTACGATTTCGGAGCGGACGCAGTCCTCTTGATTGCGCGGATTCTCTCCGACTATGACTTGATTTCAATGGCAAATCGCGCGAGACGGCTCGGGATGACGCCCTTCGTCGAAGTCCGGACGGAAGACGACTTGAGAAAGCTCCAGCTCGTGCAAAAAGGCGGCGAGACGGTCGCCGGGGTGAACGCCCGGGATTTGCGCAATTTTCAAATCGACCCGTTGATTCCCGCCGCATTCCGAAAGTCCCTCGGGAAACGGGCGGTTTTCGAAAGCGGAGTCCAAGAGCCGCAAGATGCCGCATTCGCCCGTCGCCTCGGCTTTGAAGGAGTCTTGATTGGCGAAGCCTGCGCCAAAGCCCCGGAAAAGGCGAAAGATTTCGTCTCCGCGTTCCTCGGCGCGAAGCCGGACGCCTACGGGGATTTCTGGAGGGAGACGGCCCAAAGGCGCGAAACTCTTCAAAAACTCCACCCCGGCATGCCCCTTGCCAAAATCTGCGGCATCACGAACGCTGAGGACGCTTTCCTGTCCGCAGAACTCGGGGCGGACATGCTCGGATTCCTTTTTTACGAAAAAAGCCCCCGTCGAACGACCCGGAAAGAAGCCGGCTCCGTCATCGAAAAAGTGAAGGAACGATTCGGAGAATCCGCTCCGCTTTGCGTGGGAGTCGTCGCCGACAATTCTGCACTCTCCGCAGACGCAATCGCCTTGGCCGAAGAAGGCCTCCTGGACGCTGTCCAATTTCACGGAATCCCCGTTCCATCGGAAGCGGACTCTTCCCATATCTCCTATTACCCCGCTGCGCGCCTCCAAACAGCCGAAGAGGCCAAAAACCTTGTGGCGAACTTCCGCCACGGCATTCCCCGCACCCTGATAGACGCCTACGTCCCCGATGTCATAGGCGGGACGGGAAAGCGGATTGCCGACGAATGCGTCAAAACCGTGAAGGAGCATGGCGCACTTTGGCTCGCCGGGGGAATTTCCCCGGAAAACATCGGGGCAATCGTCGAACGCTTCTCCCCGGAATTGGTCGATTTGTCGAGTTCCCTCGAAAAGTCCCCCGGCCGAAAGGATCCGGAAAAGCTGCACCGTTTTTTCCGCAGCATCCGCTGAAAGGAATCCTCCAGTCGTTAAAAAGGAATGGGCGGCCGCCCAAGCGACCGCCCGAATGGAGGTGAGGAGAGTCGAACTCCTGTCCAGAACCACGTCCCCGTTCGTTCCTACGTGCGTTCCCTTCGTATTTGAAATTTCGCCAGATGCCACGCCCATGAAGGTCGGCGCAACATCCGACTAGCTCCGAAAATTTCGGAAACGGCCCCGGAACATGACCGCATCCTATCCCACATTGCGACTGGATGGCTCACCCCCGTGGGAGGGGAACGAGTTCCAGCGTTGCTATAAATTAAGCAGCGAGTGCGTAATCTTCGTTAGCACTTATTGTTTTCCGGCTTTTTAACGAGGCCAGCCAGACCCTCGGCACGCAACTGACGCTTCAGCGACCCTGTCGAAACCAGAGCACCCCCGAATTCAATCACGTTGCAAATATAGATTCTTTTTGCGCGTTTTCCAATATCGCCAGTTGCAGTTCACGCAGGCAAAGTGGCGACAAAAGCGCGAAAAAGCTTCAAGGCGGCATCGGCAGACTCCTCGTCCGTCAGATTCCGCCCAAGCTCCACAGCTCCCTGCAGCGGCGAATTCCCGACGTAGCGCATTCCGTAGGGCGATGCGGCGGCCAACTCGGCAAGCCTTTTCGGGTCGGGCGGCGGAAATTCCACGAAGGTGAAAACCAGCATTCCCCGGCGAACTTCCACACCTTGGACGCCCAGCTTGCTCGCCGAAAGCGAAACTTCCGAAACGAGGAAGAGGTTGTCCACCGGATGCGGAACGGGACCGAACCTGTCCGAAAGTTCCGAATGCAATGCGGAGAGCGTCCCGAAGTCCGAAATCCGCGCAAGCCGTTGGTAAATCGAAATGCGGGAAATTCCGTCGGTGATGTATGTCTCCGGGATGAACGCGTCCACGGGAAGCTCCACGCGCGGCTGGATTTTCTTTCCTTCCCCGCGCTCCCCGCGAAGCTCCTCCACGGCTTCGCGCACAAGCCTCACGTAAGTCTCGAAGCCGACCTCGGCGATGAACCCGTGCTGCTCCGAGCCGAGCAGGTTCCCCGCCCCGCGAATTTCCAAATCCCGCATTGCGAGCTGGTAACCGCTGCCCAAATCCGTGAACTGCTCCAAGGCCTGCAAGCGTTTCATCGATTCCGCAGAGACGTTCGCATTCTTCGGCAAGACGAGATAAGCGTATGCGAGAACGTCCGAGCGTCCGACGCGACCGCGCATCTGGTAAAGCTGGCTGATGCCGAAGTGGTGGGCGTTCATGATGATGATCGTGTTCGCATTCGGGACGTCAAGTCCGCTTTCGATGATGCTCGTACTCACCAGAATGTCGAAATCCCGGCGAATGAACGCGTCCATCACCCGTTCCAAGTCGCGGTCTTCCATCTGGCCGTGCGCCACGGCGACACGGGCATCCGGGGCTATCGCCTCGATGTCATCCGCCAGATTCTCAATGGAAAGGACCCTATCGTTCACGACGAAGACCTGTCCGCCGCGGGCCAGTTCGTTTCGAATCGCCTCGCCCAAGACGGCGTCGTCCCTCTCGAGAATCTTCGTCTCCACGGGCAAGCGGTTCATCGGCGGCGTGTTGATGAGCGAAATGTCCCGGACGCCGGTGAGCGACAGGTGCAAAGACCTCGGGATGGGAGTCGCGCTCATGCTGAGCGTGTCGACGGTCAGCCGCAACTCGCGCAGGCGTTCTTTCTGCTTCACTCCGAACTTCTGTTCTTCATCGATAATCAACAGCCCCAAGTCCTTGAAGGAGCTTTGGTTCGAAAGCAGCGCATGCGTCCCGACGACAATGTCGTATTTGCCCTCCGAAACGTCCTGGAGGATTTTCTTCTTTTCCGACGGAGTCCTGTAGCGGTTCACGAGCGCGATGTTCACCGGAAACGCGGCAAACCTCTCCCGAAAGGTTTCGTAATGTTGGGCGGCGAGAATCGTCGTGGGGACGAGAACCGCCACCTGTTTCTTCGAATAGACGCATTTGAAAGCCGCGCGCATCGCCACTTCCGTCTTGCCGAAACCGACGTCGCCGCAAACGAGCCGATCCATCGGACGGGAATTCTCCATGTCCGCCTTGATTTCCTCCGTGGCTCGAATCTGGTCGGGCGTCGGATTGTATTCGAAAGCGTCCTCGAACTCCTTCTGCATCCGGGAATCCGGAGGGAAGGCGAACCCTTCGACGAGTTCGCGCTTCGCATAGAGCTGCACCAGTTCGCGCGCAATCTTCACGACGCGTTTCTTGACGCGCTCCTTGAGACGTTCCCAGCTCTTGCTGCCGAGATGCGCAAGCTCCGGGGGGGCTTCATCGTCCAACCTGGAGAGCTTCTCGATTTTCCTCAAATCCGAGACGGGAAACTTCAGCCTGTCACCGCCAGCATATTCGAGCAAGATGCAGTCGACAAGGCCGCCGCCGATTCTTTCGCGGACAAGGCCGCGGTAACGGCCGACCCCATGGTCTTCGTGAACGACGTAATCGCCGCGATTCAAGGATTCCACGAGAAGCGCGTCCGAGACGGAAGTCGACACGGAGTGCTTGCGCCGGACCTTGCCCGTGCGGTTGAAGATTTCCGATTCGGAAAGGAAGGCGAGTCCTTCGGAATCCGCCCAAAAGCCCTCCGACAGGTCGCCGATCAGCACGCCGACGACGGGAGCGCCTTCGAACAAGTGACGAAGCCTTTGCGCACTGCCTTCCGAATGCGCGACAAGATAGACCTCGCCGCCCTTCGCGGAGAATTCCTCCATTTCACCGACCAGCGCGCTCGTATTCGAAAGCCCCTTCGGCTGCGGACGCGTCGGAATGGAAATCCAATCCGGGGAATCCATGCGCACCCGGGTGAAGTCCATGCAGGTGCGCCCGGAAAGCTCTCCGCGGAATTCGCTGAAACGCTTCCAAAGTTTGCCTGGCGCGGCATCCCCGCGGCCTAAAGCGAGGACCGATTCATAAGCCTTGGCGAGATTCGCCCAAAGCCTGTCCGAAGCCTCTTCAATCCGGGAAAGCCCGTCAAAGGCGACAGCCGCATGCGGCATGTAATCGAAGACGCTCGAATCCAGCGTCTGAAATTCCGAACGACGCCACCAGCGGGCGCTTTCCCATTCGCGCGAAATTCCGGCATTTTCTTCCAACGTCAACGTGAACTCGCCATGAGGGTAAACCTCGACGGAATCCAACTCCCGAATGGACTTTTGCGAAAAGATGTCGAACGAGCGGATGCTCTCGATCTCGTCGCCGAAAAATTCAATCCGCACCGGATGGTCGTGCATGTAAAGGTTGATGTCGACGATGCAGCCGCGCACCGAAAATTCCCCGACCGCACTCACGACGGGCTGCCCGGTATACCCCAAGTCGGAAAGGCTCTTCCGGAGTGACAAGGGATCCACCACGTCCCCCTTCCGAAAAACGAGCTTCTTCCCTTCGAGGAAATCCGGGGAAGGCAGGCGGAGCAGCAGGGAATCCACCGGGCACACGACGACGAACGGGCGACCCCGCCGAGAAGCCCGGAAAAACTTCATCCGCTCTTCTTGAATGCCGTCGAACGGGAGTTTCGCCTCGTAAGGCTTCAAGCCGAGGGACGGGAAAAAGAACACGTTCGATTCCCCGCAGAGGCTCTGCAAGTTCTGGGTCCAAAGTTCCCCCGCGCGGTAATCCTCCACGATGACGACGACGCTCTCCGGATACCCGAGGAATCGCGAAGCGACCATCATCGCCGCTGCAGACGGGAGAAGCCCTTCCGCGTGGAGAGTTCCGGACCGAAGCTCCGCAAAGGCGGAAAGCCGCCCCAAGGAATTCGCCGACAGGAATTCAGGAAATTCCCGGGTGTTCATATCAGCCCCATCGCCTGGCAACGCTCATGAACGAACGGATTGTGATCCCCTTGCACAAGGAAAATCCTCCTGTCGCGCTCGCATTCCCTGCGGCTGACGGGATGCTCCCTGTCCCAAGCTTCGAACAGGCGGCGTTGGGATTTTGAAAGGGCGATCCCGTAGGTCTTTTCCATGTAAAACGCGATTCGGGCGAGCATCCCGCGCACTTCCGGCCGCGGCTGGAACTTTCTCGCCTTGAAATCGACAACGGACTCGCAGCGGCCATAAAGCGGCTTCGGAGAATTCGTCCAAACGGAGAACATGAAATTGCTGCGGTCTCCGTTGACCTCGCCGATGCTCGGGAGCAAATTGTGCAAGTCCCCCTCCATCAAGGCGAATTCGGGGTCGGAGTCCTCGCAGTTCTTCCGCGCGCTCTTCTTCCCCACCTTGTGCCAGCACTGCCGGAACATTCCCATGTTGTGCGCGGTCACGACGTGCTCCCATTCGATGCGGGAAGCCCGGTTCGCGTTCTTCCGCGGAGAGAAGCCGCAAGCATTGAAATCGATGCCGTTCGGCTTCCCGTTGCTTTCATATCGGCAGCCGCAATAGACGGTCTCCATCAATTCGCCGTAATAAATCCGGTTCATCTGCTTCTTGGCGTGGACGAAGTCGTAATGCTGCGGGGAATCCCCCATCGGAGACCTCGCAAGCGAAAGAGCGGAAAGCAGGGAAAGGGACAAGAGGATTTTCGCCGAAAAGCGCATATACGACCCGGATTTCAAGGAATGCGGCTAGGAAGTTTTCCCGTAGCGATACTTCCCATAACCATAACCGTAGCCATATCCGTAGCCCTTGCCCACTTCGCGAAGGCAACGGTTGAAGACAATCGCCTTTTTCTTCTCGCCGACCGTGTCCAAGACGGAAAGGGCATCTTCGAGGGCTTCGAGCCTATCCTTCGCATAGCGCAAGACCAATAGCACGAAATCCGCATACCGGGCGGCAATCTGCGCATCGGCCACGGCCAAGACGGGCGCAGTGTCGAGGATTATCAAATCATACCGGGGGCGCATTTCCGAAATCAAGTTTCCGAAAGCCGACGAGGAAATCATTTCGGACGGCGACAAAATAAAGGACCCCGCCCCGATCAAGTCCAAGGTTTTCCCCGGAAAATGCTCGACGGCATCTTCTAGCGGAATTTTCCCGAGCAAGTAGTCGGAAAGTCCCATCTTGCGGCCGCGCATCGACAAGCAGCTCCCTCGGAAATCCAAATCGACAAGCAAAATCTTCTTGCCGTTCAAGGCGCAAATCGCAGCCAGATTCTTGGAAACGGTCGACTTCCCCGCTCCCTTCGTCAGTCCGGAAACGAGGAGCACTTTCCCGTCCATGGAAAATTCGAGAGATGTCCGAAGGGTGCGCAGGGCTTCGCAAGCGGAACTCTCCGGGTCTTCGTCCACCCAAAAGAAGTGCTTCGACTTCTTGGTGATTTCCGACTCCGGAATTTTGGCGTAAACGCTCAGACCGGTCTGCATTTCCACGTCCCGCGAGGAGGTCAGTCCGGAACGGGAAAGCATCCGCAACAAGAAGACAATTCCCGCGCCGAGGACAAATCCCGCAGCGGCGAATCCGAGGAGAATCACCTTGCGACGCGGCTTCACGGGTTTGAGTTCAATCCTCGCCCGGTCTACAATCCGCACGTTGCCGACCTCCCCCGCTTGCACGACCCGGAGCTGCTGGATATTGTTCAGCATGTTCGTGTAAATGGAGTTGTTCACCTGGACGTCTCCCTGCAGACGCAAAATTTCTTGCTGCTTGTAGGGCAAGTCCTTCGTTTCGTCCCCGAGGCGCGCCATTTCGCGCTTCACCTGCGCCTGCTGCTTCTTGAGTGCGAGAACAGTCGGGTGGTCTTCCTTGAAGAGGCGCGTCGTCTCTTCGTATTTTTGCTGCAAGCCGAGCAATTGCTTTTCCAGCTCCAGGCGTTTTTCGAGAGCGCTGCGCGCTTCTCCCGTCAAATCGATGGATCCCTCCTCCTTGCGGTAGGACGAGAGAATTTGTTCGGAGGAATCGAGCTTCGCCTTCACCCCGGGCAGTTGCTTTTCCAAGAACTCGAGGGTCTTCGTCGCCTCTTCGCTCCGCGCCTCCACGTTTTGCCGCACGTAAGTCTCGGCGATGGAATTCAAGATTCCAGCGGCACGGTCCGCATAACGATGCGTCATCTTCATCAGGATGATTCCCGTCTTCTTCCCCTGTTCCGCGATTTCGAGAACTCCCCGGAGGTTGTCCGCGGCCTTACGCGCATCGAGCTCCCCGAGCAGGAACTTTTCGCCGGGAGTGACCTCCATCTTCAAGACGCAGATGGAAAGAGTGTCGTCCGCGACGGGAATGCGATAAGTCTCCCCGACCGTCCCGTCGACAGCCGGCGAGCCCGTGGGAGAGTTCACCCGAAAAGAAGAATCCCCCAAAGCGACCAAGAACCATTTCGCATCCGGTCCAAAAGTCTTCGGCAAATGCAAGAGTCCCAAATCGACCCGGCCTTCCGAATGGAAAAGTCTCGGGAACAGGGCGACAGGAGTCGCCGAATACGCCAAGTGTTCCCTCTCGACGACTTCATCCAAGACGCGGCGGCTTTTGATAAGCTCGATTTCCGCATCCGCGGGGGACGAGACGTCGAGAAGCGCCCCCATTTCCCCGAAGGCCAAACCCGCCGATTTGCCACTCTGATTCACCTGCAACAAGGCGTCGCTCGTGAACGCCGGGCGGAGGTAATTCACGACGAACACGCCGACAGCGGAAAAGAAAATGACGGAAGCCAACAAGAGCGGCCACTTGGCGAGAAGAACTCCCAAAAGTTCCAAAATGTCGATTTCGCCGTCATCTCCATTCGGCACGGAAGCTTCCAAATTCTTTCGTTCCATTTGCATGTTGCGAAATATAGCTTATTCCGCAACTCCCGGAAAGGCATCCGAACGAACTCGAATCCATCGGATAAAGGCCTTCTCCCGTTCCATTTGCTATTTTGCAAGTGCTTGTCCGCGAGGCGGTTCTCCTTGCAAAAGCACTCGGCGGCCGTCGCCGAGTTTTTACGGCCTTTTAACGGGCTGTTTCACTTCATCCCCTTCGACAGATTCGCAAATTCCCCGAGCCTCTATTTCCAACGACACATGAACCTCCACGCGCAGGGAATCCTGTGGATTTCTCCGACGAGACTGTTTTGAAAAACAAAAAAGACGCCGCGAAGCGTCTTTGAAAGAGCGGGAAAAGGGACTCGGACCCTCGACATTCAGCTTGGGAAGCTGACGCTCTACCAACTGAGCTATTCCCGCGAGCGGCTAGAATATAACAAAAAAAAAGAATTCCGTCAACCTCAAAGAGACCGGCAAATCCAAAATTTCTCCGCGTGGCGATAAAAAAGGGCCGCAGCCTTCGCCGCGGTCCTTGAATGCGTTCCGGGAAATCAACCGAGAATCACTTCGACCTTGTGCGTTCCCTTCGTGAAGAGAGGCGCGACATTCGAATCAATTTCCTCGCCGTCGACAATCATCTTCGCAACGCCCTTGCAAACATGCTTCGGGTTCTTCACGGAGATTTCATAAGTCGCGCCGCGGAACTTGCGGACAGCGTCGAAACCGTTCCACTTCGCCGGGATGCACGGATCCACGACGAGACCGTCATAGCTTGCGCGGATGCCCAGAATATACTGGGTCGCCGCCTGGTATGTCCACGTAGACGTGCCGGAAAGCCACGCATTGCGTCCCATGCCGAACTGCTTGTGTTCGTTGCCGAGGATGTTCTGCGGATAGCAGTACGGTTCGGATTCGAAGATGTCCAGGATGTCGTTCTTCGCCGCCGGATTGATTTGGCAGTAATAATTGTAAGCCTCGTCGCCGCGGCCGAGAATCGTCTCGGCAATCATCACCCACGGGTTCGTGTGGAGGAAAATGCCGCCGTTTTCCTTCGCTCCGGGAGGATAGGTGGAGATGCCTCCGACGGTCGGGTCGAATCCGCGGTAGCCCGGCGTGGAACTCTTGACGCCGTATTTCGTGTTCAAGAGTTTGTTCAGGCTGTCCATGCCCTGTTCGGCGTGTTCACCCGTCGCGATGCCGCTGATGACCGGCCAGGATTGGCCGTTGCAGTAAATCTTGCCGTACTTCGCCGTGTGCGTCCCATAGGCGTTGCCGTCCTTGTCGAACCAGCGGATCCACCACTTGCCGTCCCAAGCGCATTCGTTGAACGCCTTCTTCACGTCTTCATACCAGCCCTTGTACATTTCAACGGCTTCCATGTCGCCCAAGTGTTCTTCGATGTCCATCATTTCGAGCAAGGCCTTGGCGTAAAGGGCCGTGTTGAAGGTGGATTCCGCACCGAGCGGGAGGTTCATGCAGTCGTTCCAGTCGGCGAATCCGAGCAGCGGAAGCCCGTGCCGCCCAAGATGCGTGCGCGTAAAGTTCAAGGAGCGCTTCAAGTGTTCGAGGACTGTGCCCTTTTCGCGTTCCTCGCGCTTCTTGCCCTTCGTGTAGAACGGGATTTCCTCGTCGAGGAATTCCATCTTTCCCGTTTCCTTGAGGTAGCTGGCCACGGTGAGGACAATCCAAAGATGATCGTCGCCGTACCAGTCCGCATAGAGGCGGTTGCCGTTTTCATCGAGTTCGCCGGCCTTTTCGCGGGAATCGCCTTCGTTCGCCTCGCTCCCGGTATCCTCTGCAAGCGCAAGCGGCGCATACTGGTGCATCGCGTTGCCTTCCGGACGTTGGACGGAAATCAAGTTCTTGGTGAGGACCAGGGCTTCTTCCGGCATATGGCTCATCACGCCCATCAAATCCTGGGTGGAGTCGCGATAGCCGATGCCGCGGCTCGTTCCGTAGCCGAGCTGGTAAAGGGAAAGGTAACGGCTCCAGTTTTTGGTCGTATGGCACTGGCGCGGATTGTGCACGTTCACCATCGTGTTGAACGAAGCGTCCGGAGTCTTCACTTGAATCGTCTGCAGATACTTGTCCCAGAATGCGGCGAGTTCGGCGAAAGCCTTGTCGACGTTCTTCAAGTCGCGATACTTCTTGATGGCCTTTGCGGCGACCTTCAGGGACTGTTCCTGACCGAGCTGCGTGCAAGTGCGGAAAGGCTTCTTCGCGGAAATTTTCCCGGCGTGAATCATCAACGCGGCGATATTGTCCCCGCGGTCGCATTCGCTGTTCGAAAGTTCCTTCTTGTCGAGAGAAAGCGGGTGCTGCCAAGAACCCATTTCGTTGTCGCCCAAGAAGACGCGGCGATCCCCGTCGAAGCTCGAGACCTTGGCGTCGGCGGTGACGTAGTTCACGGCGTAGTCGCGCTTCATGTAAGCGTATTGTTCAAGGACCAGGTGACCGTCCTTTTCGGGGTGCGCCTTGAGCGTCATCGTCTGCGGGACCCAGTCGGCATTCGTCAACTGCTTTTCCGCTTCGAAATGGCTGAATTCGTAAACCGGGATGATGTCCACTTCCTTGGAGCCGCCGGCGATGTTCGTCACCTGGATGTCCTGGAGGAGAGTGTTGGAATTCGTCGGGACGAAAATCGTCACTTGAACGCGCAGGCCGAAAGCTTCGGCAATCCAACGGCTGTAAGAAAGGCCGATGTGGCATTCCCATTTGTCCAACTTCACCAAGGTCGGGACATAAAACGGAGAAAAGACCTTGTAATCCTTGCCATCCTTGACGCGGATGTAAATCGTGCTCGCCTTGAAATCGGAGCAGGGCATCTGCGCGATGTACTTCGTAATCCGGTTCAAAGCCGGGTCCCCTTTGCAAATCAGGGAGCCGCCCGTCGTATCGACGATGCCGCCGAAATCAAGGGTTCCGACATAATTGCACCACTTGATGGGCGTCGCCGGATTGGTGAGCACATATTCCTTGTTCGCATCATCGAAATAGCCGTACTTTTTGGAGGCTTTCGCCTTGGGCATTGGCTTCTTTTTCGTTGTCGCTTTCATTTTATCTCCGTGGATGGTGAATTGAAAATCAAACGCTCTTGCCGAACTGGCGAGAACCGAAGTTGATGTAAAAATAGCCATTCAGCTTTTTGCACTTTTGAGGGTCCCGCAAAATGGCCACCGCCGCGCGCGTATATTTCAGCTCCACGAGGATGTGGTCGCGGCTCATGCAGTTGAGGAACGGGCCTTCCGGGTAAAGCGTCGGGCGAGGTTCTTCGTCAATCATCTTCTGCAGGCGTGCGAGTTCCTCGAGAAGCTTCTTTTCGTGGACTTCCAAGACGCGGATGGTGTCAATCGTGTCGACGGCATAGAGGAACGCATAGCCGAGAGTCCGCGGGTCGTCATTGAATCCCGTCAAATGGCGGAGCACTTCCTTCTTCAGCAATTCGGACCCCTTGTCGAGAATCCGGTAAACAGTCCTTTCCGGGCGATTGCCGTCGCGCTCGGCACGACCTTCGATGGAACCGTTCTTTTCAAGGCGGATCAGGCGGTTGTAAATCGTCGACGTGCTGATTTTCGCCCACCGATCCAGTTCTCGGTTTTTGATTTCCGTCATGATGTCGTAACCGCTCCGGTCCTTTTCTTTGATGAGGCCGAGCAAAACCAAGTCATAGCGATTCATTTCAAGTTCTCCATACTCCAAATTAGAATATTTTGATGTGAAGTGAAAGATTTTTTTCGCGACCGAGCATTTTTAGCCCTATTTCCCGTGCCGAAGCTCCATGGTCCGCTGCGATGCGCGCATCTTTTCAAGCGGAGCAAAAGTCAGCAAGGGAAATTCCGCAAAAAGATAAAGGGAAGCGGAGACAATCGGGCAACAAATCATCCACGCGAACGGTTCTTGGGAATGGAATTGGAAGCCCGCCCAGAGTCCGAACAAAAGATGCGAAGCGGCCATCGGAAGAAAGCCCTTGGAAAACCCGGCGAGGACGGCCCCGAAGACAGGAACGCCCTTGGAAAGCTCCCGCCCGGCAATCAGGGAAACGGCAAGCAGATCCGAAAGGAGGAGAACGGCAAAACCCATGAAGATTCCAACGGGAAGATTCGCCGAGGAACAAATGCTCCCCCAGAGATACAAGGCGAAAAGCGCAGGCAGGAAAGCCTTGCCAAAAGCCGCGCGAACGGCCAAGAACAAAATGAAGGCGCACACAAGCAATCCGCCCCAGAGGAACGGGGCCCGGTCCCCGAGGGATTGGTTTCCGGCCAGGATTCCCGAAACGAGCAACAGGGAAACGGCTAGGGAGATTCCGCCCCAAGGCCCGCCGAACACAAAGCGAAGGACGAAGACCGCGAGGACGACGACGCCAAGCGACAAAATCGAAGTCCGGTCAGCACAAAAGGAATCCGCGTCCAAATTCGAAAGGGAAATCCCGCAATCGGAGACGTAAGCCAAAACCCCCGCGACATCCCGTCCGAAGAGGCAGAGAAGCCCAATCAAGATTAGGGCGAAAACCAGGCGAAAGCGCCGCAAAAATTCCCCGAGCCGGATGACCGGCGAAACCTTTTTTCTCAAATCGCTCATCGATTACCTCGAAATCACCAATTTTTGCTTTTTGCGGAAAGTCTTCGCCTTCTCCCCACCCGAAGCGGACACTTTCGACACGACGACGTAATGGTAAAGCCCGTTCGCGAGCTTCCTCCCGTAAAAATCCCGCCCGTCCCAAGTGGTCTTTCCCGAAACGGCCCCGGGAATCCGATAGACAAGCCGACCGTTCTGGTTGTAAATGAAGATGGTCACTTCGGCGGAACGCCCGACAGCCAAATCCTTGAAGTAAAAGGTCGTCCCCTTCCGCTTCATCGGATTCGGCGCGGTGAACACGTCGGAAAGCCCCTCGGAAAGCCCTTCCGTAATCTGGACCTTGACCGTCTTTTCGGATGCGTTGCCGACGATGTCCATGGCGCTGACCTTGAACCGATAAAGTCCCGCCGGGTATTTGCTTTCGACAAAATTCATCCGGACGACAGCCCTCTTGCCCGTCTGCTCCAGATACGGCCAGGGGTGGAACGGGGTCGCGGACGCAGCCTCCCCGACGACTTCGAAGGAAATCCCTTCGTCCGCCTCTTCGCGGAAATCGATCGCCGTGGAATCCTCTATCGCGACCTGCAGGCAAGCGGGAGACGCAAGGGTCACAGTCTCCCCATCCGAAAAGGAGGTTCCCGAAGCCGGGGACAGGCAACTGTAGATGGAAATAGACGGGGGCAGCGTATCATTCTTGATGATGGAATCCGCATAGGCGGAAGTCCCCGAAATGGAAATCCCGGAATAAAGGGCGCGCCCGACATCCGAAGTGGAGGATCCGCTTGCCCACAGGCGAATTTCCGCAGCCGTGTCGCCGAAGGCCATCTTCCGCGGCGTAATGAAATCCACGGAAAAACGCCCGTTCTCCACGTCGGCTTCGGTACTGTAAATGAGCGATCCGTCGTAAAGGACTGCCACGGAATCCGCATCGGAAGGCTCCTGGCTCAATTTCTTTTCATACGACTGTTCCAAAAGGGCGACGTGGATTTTCCCGTTGGAAAGCCCGGAAACCGTCCCCGACAACTTCACGCTGTCGAGCGCGCGGAGAGTGTCGACCGAGCGGTCGAGCTTCACGGAAAGCGCGCCGTTCGGCATCGGCACGACCGGTTCGCCGAGCAAAACGTAACGTTCGTTGTTGCGCCGCTGGCCGCCGGAATTCAACGAGGTCATCCCCTTCGCCAGGGCGACCGCCTTGCCGAGCGTACCACCGGCCGGGAAGAGGGCATTCGTCAAAACGGACTTGGCGAAGACTCGGTTGTAACTGCCATAGGTTTCGCGCGTCGCCCCGACGGACGCAATCGCCCCGCGCCTCGAAGCCTGGATGAACGTTTCGGATAGCGACGTCTCGTTCCCCTTGTCGAAACGCGCCACGGTGCACGAAAACGAGCCCAAAATCGTGTAACGGGATTCGTTGGAGAGGCTGCTCACGTAAGACGGCTTCATGAGGCCTTCGTAAGCCCAATCCGTGATGGAGCCGTGCCCGAAATAAACGGTGAAGAGGGACCCCTGGTTGATGCGGTTGATCAAATCATTTGCCGCCTCCGGTTTTTGCCCGGAAGCGTCCGCCGTGTAGTCGAGCAAGTAGATTTTCCGAATGTCCAAGTGATAACCGTCCGCCTCCGCCGAACTCTGGAGCGACCTCGAAAGGTCTTCCGCCGGTGTCGTGTGGTCGATATGGTCCGTTTCGTAGCCCGTCCAAGCGTCGTCCGCCGAAATGACCAGAGTGTTCCTCCAGTCGGAATTGTCCGCAGTTGCCCGGCGTTCGTGCTCCTCGACTTTTTCATTGTAGGCATTGAAGTCGGAAACGCTCCCGACCGGAAGCCTGCCCACGAAAAGATCCAAGTCGTAACCGTCGGACAGGACGCGCTCCCCCGAATCCAGGACGGCGAAGAAGTCCTCCAGAACGGCGTCCTCCTTTTCAAAGGGGGGCAACCAGTTCGTCTTGTACTCCGAATGGAGATTCCTGTAATCGAAGTGCCCGTTCCCGGCGAGCAACGCATAGCTCAAATTGGGAGAGACGCTCCGGGCATAAGCGAGATAATTTCGAATGGCGACGGGATCCGCAGCCCCGCCGGAATAATGCCGATAAATGTCCTCCGCCAAGACGACGGCCGTATTGTAAGAGGCGAAAGCTTCCCCCTCCGAACGGAATTTGGCCAGCTCCACGGCAGGCCCGCCGAAAGCCTCCGGGGCGATGATGAGGTATTCCGCCTTCGAAGAAATGCGCGAAATGTCGGAAAGAGTGCCGGAGACGCGGAGCGGGACCGGTTCCACGGTCGGAAGCCGGAAGTTCCGCTTGGAAACGGCCAGGTATCGCGTGTCGACGGAGGCGTCTAGACTGTCGTAAAGGCAGCCGTCCTTGACGGGCAGGACGCCGATCGGTTCGAAATCCCGGAACTTCACCACTTGCACGTCGGAATTTGCCGAAAAGGGAATGCGGAGGCGGCCGCCGCGCTTGCCGGGCAAAATCCATTCCGCCGTATCGTTTTCCACGGAAGGATTCCATTCATAAGCGACGGTGAACCCGTCGAACCTGTCGTAGGTTATCCGGTTCGGGAGCATTTTCATCGAATAGGAATTTCCCGAAGACTTCAGCCCCGGCGCAGCGATTTCGTAATTTCCGCCGGGAAGACGCCTGTCGTAGCCTGAATGCACCCGCCCGTTGACGGTGAAGGTGAATTTCGACGCCCCCAAGTCCGTTTGGCTGTGCGGGACATAGGAAACGGAAAGATAGGACGCTCCTCCGGAAACCATGCCGGGAAGATTCGCGGACTTCGCCGAGAACAATGTCGATGAAGAGACTTCGAGGGAATCGTTCGGACCGTTCCAAAGCCAAAACCACTCCTTGCCGGAGGACTCCTCCCAACCGCCGCTGTAGCCGAAATAAGTGTCCCGCAAAAGAGCGTCCCTTTCCGTGCGGACATAGCGCAAGACGGGGACTTCCTCGCCAGAAGCCGGGGTGGAGATTTCGAAGAGTCTCGCCCCCTTGCCGTTGGGGTTCCAACCGAGCTGGAAATATTGGAAGAAACTGTACGGGGACGAGGAGTAGTAGTACTCCATGCCGCTCCCCGAAACTTTTTCGTCTTCCAAATCGATGCGTTTCCACATCGACGTTCCGTAACCGACAAAAAAGAGCGTGTCCCCCTCGTCGAAAGTCCCGTCAGGCGAGAGGGAATTCGGCCCGTGGTCCCTCACGTCCAGGGGAATTTCGAAAAGACGGTTCGGGAGAATGTCCCGGGAGCTTCGGATGACATCCGGCATGGTGTCCTGGGGCGCACCGTAAAGCCGAATCTTGTCGATGGGGATTCCTTCGCAATCCGAAGACCGGAGGGCTTCCCTGCAGGAATTGTAAACCTGCTTGAACGTCACCGCATACAGACCGTCTTCCGACGTCGAACCGTTGTCCCGGTCGCCGACGAGCAGCCGCGAAATCCAAGTCATCCCGGAGAGTTCGGAAGCGGCAGCCTTGCGCAAGGCGCGCCCCGAATTTTGGGAAGTCCCGAATGAGGACGCTCCCCGCGGATTCAAGACCTGCGCGAGAAGCCTCTTTCCCGGACGCTTGTTTTGAGGCTTCCCGGAAAAGGAGACCGTCACCCGGAAGCTTTCCCGAACATTCACCGTTTTCCCGGAAACATGGAGAAGCGGGACAAGGACGTCGACCACCCAGACGCCGTCGCGGAGGATGGGCGCGGAAATTTCGACCCTTCCGCTTTTTAGCGAATCGGACGCGCACCATTCCCTTGAAAACTTGGAGACGACGGAATCCTCGACGGCCACGGAAGGTTTCGCGTTCGACGGGACGGCCACGCGGTAAGCGCGATAAGGCATCCCCGAACCTTCCCTGTAAACGGCGTTCTCCGGCAACAGGTGAAAATCCCCGTCCGAGCAGGAGACGGGCGAAATCCCGTCGATTTCATCCCGAAAGACAAAACGCGCCTTGGAATCCTCCAACGTTTCGAAAGCCCAAAGGAATTGGGCCATCCAAAACACGGCGAGGACTGCGATGCGCACGGACTATCGCCCCCCGACCAAAATGGAATCCACTTTGATCGTCGGCTGCCCCACGGTCACGGGAACGTAACCGGAAGATGCCCCGCAGACTCCCGCCGCAATCGAAAGATCGCTCCCGACCATGGAAATTCCCCGGAGCACCTGGTCCCCCTTGCCGATGAGGGTCGCCCCGCGGACCGGCCTGTGAATTTTTCCGTCCCGAATTTCGTAGCCCTCTTCCACGGCGAAATTGAACTCTCCCGTCGCCGGGTTCACGGAACCGCCGGCCATCTTGGCCGCATACAGACCGCAAGAAACGCTCCGAATCATGTCGTCGAAGGCATCCTTCCCCGGAGCGATGAACGTGTTGCGCATCCGGCTGACGGGGGCGTACTTGTAAGATTCCCGACGCGCGCTTCCCGTACGGGCGCAGCCGACTTCCGCAGCCCCGACCATGTCCGACATGTAATTTTTCAAGATTCCGTCTTCGATGAGGACAGTCCGTTCCGTCGCCATGCCTTCGTCATCGACAGCCACGCTTCCCCACGAACCGGGAATCGTCCCGTCGTCGATGGCGGTCAAGCAAGGGTTTGCAATCTGCTCTCCCAATTTTCCGCAGAATGGACTTGCATTGTGCCGAATCGCCTCCGTTTCCAGCGGATGCCCCACCGCTTCATGGAAGATGACGCCGCCAAAGCCCGGCCCCATCACAACGGGCATCACGCCGCCGTCGATGTAACCCGCATCGAGCATCCGGAGGGAACGTTCTGCCGCAGAAACGGCCAAATCCCGCGCATGGAACTTTTCCAAGCATTCGTAGCCGGCCAAAGCCCCGGGCGCTTCGCGAGAGACGATTTTTTCAGAGCCGTCGCCGGCAGTCACATTGATGGCGAGCCGCGTGTGGCAGCGGAAATCGCTGACGTTCACCCCGCCGGAGCTCAAGATGTTCACGTGGGAAGAGGAGTCGGAGACGCTCACGGACACTTGGCAAATGCGGCTAGACACTTTTCGGGCGCCGTCGTCCGCATCGTGCAAAAAATCCAACTTGTAACCGTTCCCCAAAAGAAGCGGATCTTGGAACGAAGGATATTCCGCCCCGAACAGGCAAGGTTTCGGACTGTATTTCACAAGCCCCGGACGATTCCCGTTCCCGCGCCCGAAGGCCAGGGACTTGACCAAGTTCAGCAGGGATTCCCTGTCCTCGTCGCTCGTGTAAGCGTACAGGACTTCCGTTCCGTAAAGCAGGCGAATCCCGATGCCGAAATCCGTCCCCGCAGACGCCGTATCCACCCGGCTGTCCTTCAGGGAAAGGGTCGAGGAACGCGTCTCCTCTTCAAAAATTTCCACGTAATCCGCACCGCAGCGCAGTCCCAGATCCAAAATGGATTCCGCAACCTCTCGATTCATTTTCCGACCATCCTCACGGGAATGTTCGCCAGTTCCATTTCCCGCTTAATTTGGGAGACCGTGTAGTCCCCGAAATGCACCATGCTCGCGACAAGGGCCGCATCCGCCGAAGTCTTTGCGAAAAGCTCCACAATGTGGGAAGGCTTCCCCGCTCCGCCGGACGCAATGACCGGAATGCCCACAGCCCGCGAAACCTTCTCCGTGATTTCGAGTTCATAGCCGTCCCGGACACCGTCCGTGTCCATCGCATTCAGGCAAATTTCGCCAGCTCCCAAGGACTCCGCCCTTTTCGCCCATTCGACGGCATCTAGCCCCGTCGCCGCGCGCCCGCCCTTGACGAAGATTTCGTAACCGGACGGAATCTCCGCCGATTCGCCGACGCGCTTCGCATCCATCCCCAAGACGATGCACTGCTTTCCGAAGGCCTTCGCGCCCTCTTCGATGATTTCCGGATGCAATACGGCGAGGCTGTTCACGCTCACCTTTTCCGCGCCGGAGAGCAGGACTTGGTGCATATCCTCCAATGAGCGAATTCCCCCGCCGACGGAAAACGGGATAAAGACGTTCTTCGCGATTTCCCGAACCATTTCCAAGTCGCACGGCCGGTTTTCCGCACTGGCGGTGATGTCGTAAAAGACCAGCTCGTCAACGCCATCGGCGCTGTACTTCGCCCCCAGCTCCACGGGATCGCCCACATCGACGTTCCCCTTGAACTTGACGCCCTTCGTCACCTTCCGGTTGCGGACGTCCAGGCAAACAATCAAACGCTTCGTCAGCATATTCCGCTCCACTCGTTAAAGTTCCGGAGGACGCGAAGACCGACATCGCCGCTCTTTTCCAAATGGAACTGCGTCGCGACCAGGTTCCCGCTGACGAGAGCGGACACGAAAGTCTGCGAACCGAACGTCGTCTTCGCCAGGGAATTTTCCTTCAACACTCCGTCCGGATGGTACGAATGCACAAAGTAAAAGTCGCTTCCGTCCGGGATGCCGTCGAAAAGCGGATGCCTCTTCAAGAACTCCACCTGATTCCATCCCATGTGGGGAATCTTGATGGATTCTTCGTTCCGAAAGCGGGTCGCCGTCCCTTCGACAAGGCCCAGGCACTTCACCCCGCCGTCCTCCTCGCTTTCGTCCAAAATGATTTGGCAGCCGATGCAAATGCCCAGCACGGGACGTCTTCGCCTGACAACTTGCACAATCGCCTTCCCGATACCCGTTTCGTTCAAAGTCTGCATAGCGAAGCCCGCCGCACCCACTCCGGGAAAGACAAGCCTGTCCGCTTCGGCAATTTCAACGGGGTCTCGCGAAGCCTTCACGGAAACCCCGATATGGGCGAAGGCGTTCATGACGGACGTCAAGTTCCCGGCATTGTAATCGACTACGATAAAGCGTTCCATAAAGAGTTGCCGTGTTAAATAAGCCCGTCAAAGAAATTGTTCCCCTTGTCATCGACCAAGATGAACGCGGGGAAATCCTTGATGGTGATTTTACGAATGGCCTCCATGCCGAGCTCCGGGAATGCGACGATGTCGTTCGACAAAATGTTCTGCTCCGCGAGGATGGCCGCCGGCCCGCCAATCGAGCCGAGGAAAAATCCGCCGAACTTCTTGCAAGCGTCCGTCACATCCTGGGAACGATTCCCCTTCGCGACCATAATCATCGACGCCCCCTTGGACTGGAAGCGCATCACATAGGGGTCCATCCGGTTCGCTGTCGTCGGCCCGAAGCTCCCCGTAGGCATGCCTTCGGGAGTCTTGGCGGGACCCGCGTAATAAATCGGATGATCGGAAACCGCCTGGACGACCGTCTTTTCCATTTCGGAAAGCTCCTCGCCGCGTTCCTGCTTGTCAAAAATTTCCGCGATTTTCGCATGGGCCATGTCGCGCGCGACAATCATCGTCCCGCGGAGGTTCAGACGCGTCTTCACCGGATGCTTGGAAAGCTCGGCGAGGACTTCCTTCATCGGCCGGTCTAGGTCGATTTCGACGGCGGGTGCCAAATGGACGACGTCCCCGGCGGGGATATACCGTTCGGGATGATGCTCCATCTTTTCGAGCCAAAGCCCATTCTCGTCAATCTTCGCCTTGATGTTCCTGTCAGCAGAACAGGAAACGCCGATGGAGACGGGGCAGCTGGCCGCATGGCGCGGGCAACGGATGACGCGGACATCGTGCACGAAATACTTTCCGCCGAACTGCGCGCCGATTCCCGTCTTTTGGCAAAGGTGCAGAACCTTTTCTTCCATTTCCAAGTCGCGGAACATCCGGCCTCCCTCGCTCCCGGAGGTCGGGAGGTCGTCCAAATAACCGCAACTGGCGAGCTTCACCGTGTGCGTGTTCATTTCGGCGGATGTGCCGCCGATGACAATCGCCAAATGATACGGCGGGCACGCGGCCGTCCCCAAGGTCTTGATTTTTTCGGCGAGGAATTTCTCGAGGGACTTCGGGTTCAAAAGCGCTTTCGTCATCGGCCAGTAGTAGGTCTTGTTCGCGGAACCGCCTCCCTTTGCGACGAACAGGAACTTCATCTCCGCGCCTTCTTCCGCATAGATGTCGATCTGGGCGGGCAAGTTGCAGCCCGTGTTCTTTTCCTGATACATGGTGAGGGGGGCGATTTGGCTGTAACGCAAATTCTTTTGGGTGAAGGCGTTGAAAACCCCTTCAGAAATAGCCTCCATGTCGTCGAAGCCTGTCCAGACCTGCTGCCCCTTGTGGACAATGGCGATGGCCGTCCCCGTATCCTGGCAGAACGGGAGGATTCCCTTGGCGGCGACGCTCGCATTCTTGAGCATCGTCATGGCGACGAACTTGTCGTTGTCGCTCGCTTCCGGATCTTCGAGAATCTTCGCCACCTTGGCCGTGTGCGCGGGGCGCAGGCAAAATTCCACCTCTTCGAACGCGGCTTCGGAAATCTTCGCCAAGGCGGACCTCGACACCTTGAGAATTTTCTTCCCTTCGAATTCGGAGACGGAAATGCCGTCCTTGCCCAAATTCACATATTCCGTGGAATCGTTGCCGTGTTGGAGTGTCGCTTCGTATTGAAATGCCATAGAAACCTCTGAGTGAAACCTGCGAAAGCCCCGAAATGGAGACTTGCCGCCCTAGAAGATAGAATTTTCGCCCTTTCCCGGAAAAATTTTTCCCACAATTCAAGCGGAAGAGTTATTTTTGAATCGGATTCGGCAGAGAAACTGCCCCGGTATCATCCAAAGGTTTACAAAAAAGGACAAGACAATGAAACTCAAAAAGACAATCTTGACTGTCGCGATGCTTTCCGCATTCGCCCTTGCAGCCGAAACAGCCCCCACAGCCGACACGACCAAGGCGGCAGAACCCGCCAAGGCGGAAGTCGCAGCCCAAGCGCCGGCTGCGGTCGACACGGCCAAGGCCGCCGCCACCGCCAAAACAGAAGTCGCCGCACAAGCTCCGGCAGCCGACACGGCCAAGGCCGCAGAACCCGCCAAGGCGGATACGGCCAAAGTCGCGGAAGCGGCCAAAGCCGACACGGCAAGCGCACAAGTTCCTGCAACGGACTCGGCAAAAGTCGCGGCGGACTCCATCCAAGCGGATTCGACTGTCGCACAGGCTCCCGCTGCGGATTCCCTGAAGGCCGACACCACAGCCGCACAGGCTCTAGCCGACACGGCCAAAACGGACAGCTCCGAAGTCCTCGAAGCGAAGGCCGCCCCTGCGGATACCGCCAAGGCGGACACTGCCGCCGTCGCGAAGGCCGACTCCGCAGCCACCGCCGTCGACACGGTGACGACCAAGGCGGAAGAACCCAAAGCGGAGGAATCTTCCGAGCCGCGCACCGCCGGCCAGACCATCATGGAGAACCCGCTCGAATTCATCATCGTGAGCGCGGCATTCATCGCGAGCGTCCTTGTCATCATCTTCACCGGCAAGGACTAAAGTCCGCTGAAATTCAAATGGACACGCAGCTTTTCCGAGTTGCGTGTTTTTTTTGCAAAATGAACAAACCAGTCGAAATCGCCATCCTAGTCGGAATCGTCACCCCGAAGCAGCGCAAGTCCGTCGCCGAAGAACACTTGGCGGAACTCAAGCGCTTGACGGAAACCGCCGGGGCCACCGTTTCCAGAACATTCCTGCAACGCGTTCAAGCTTTCCGGTCGGCCACTCTCATCGGCGAAGGAAAAATCTCCGAAATCAAGGAAGCCCTCGAAGCGGACGCCGCCGGGCTTCTCGTCTTTGACGAGGATCTTTCCGGATCCCAAGTGCGCAACTTGGAACAACGCTTGCCCGGCATCAAAGTCCTGGACCGCACGGGAATCATCCTCGACATCTTTGCAAAACACGCCGTGACGGCGGAAAGCCGTCTCATGGTCGAAGTCGCCCAGCTGCAATATCTGGTTCCTCGGTTGACTCACGCCTGGACGCACCTTTCCAGACAAGCGGGCGGGCGCGGAATCGGCATGAACGGTCCCGGGGAGACCCAGCTCGAGACCGACCGCAGAATCATCCACAACAAGATCCAGGAACTCAAAAAAAAGCTATCCAAAATCGAAGGGGCAAGGGAACGGCAAGCAATCCGGCGGAGCGGGCTCTTCCAAGTCGGCATCGTCGGCTACACGAACGCAGGAAAAAGCACCCTCACCAACCGCCTGACGTCCAGCAATGTCTATGTGAAGGATCAGCTTTTCGCCACCTTGGACAGCACCATGCGAAAGCTTTACGTGGGAGACGGCAAATTCATCCTGCTGTCCGACACCGTGGGCTTCATCCGCAAGCTCCCCCATCATTTGATCGACACTTTCAAAAGTACGCTTGGGGCGGTGAGCAACGCCAACTGCATCTTGAACGTCATCGATGCGACAGCGAACGATTACGAGGAACATCTGGAAATCACGCACAAAATCCTTTCCGAACTTTCAAGCCCGGAAATACCCCGCATCCTCGCCTTCAACAAGGCGGAAAGCGCGTCACCGGAACGCAGAAAGGAAATCGAAGAGCATTACCCCGACGCACTCCAAATCAGCGCCAAGGAGAACATCGGAATGGAAGTCCTCAAGCGCACGCTGGTTTCGAAAATGCTCGAATGGGAGAAGCGCACATGGATTCCCTGAAAATCTGCCCCCACTGCGGGGAGCCCGTTCCCAAAGGCTCCGTCCGCTGCCGTCATTGCGGAAGCGACGCCCAAACCGGCTGGTCTGAAAACGCCGAGTCTTCCATTTGGGAAATGCCCGATTACGACGAAATCTTGGAAAACGAATTGGGAAGGGAGAAGAAGTCCAACCGTTCCAAAGCCAAGGCGATTGCCGTCGGGATTTTGGCGGTCATTTTGTCTCTGGCCTTCATCGTCGGATTCGTCTGAACTTCAACCGTCCAGGCTCTTTTTCAGTTCTGCAAGGGCCGCCTCCGCCGTTTCGAAGTCGAAATCGTCGACGGCCTTCTTCAAGCGCGCAATTTCCTGCATCTGGGAATCCCGGAAGCGGATGTGCTCGATAGTCTTCAAGCATTTCCGGCAATCCGCGGGGACGGCGGCTTCGACAGCGGGAACGATGGATTCTATCATCTGGGCCAATTTTTCCGCGGCATTCGGGTCTTCGACGGACGCGTTCTGGGTTATCCCGAGAGCTTCGGCCGCTAGAGGGATCGCTTGGCGAAGGCGCAGAACCAGACTTTGGAGAGAATTTTCCATTTCAGACCATGGCAGTTCCGCACTTTGCCCGTCCGACTTCACGCGGGATTCAAACGAAGCGGCCAACTCCTGCAAGGGGACAGCCCCGATAGTCCCGGCGACACCCTTGAGAGTGTGAAGAGTCCGCAAGGCCGATTCCACGTCGCCGCCGCGCAAAGATTCCCGCGTTTTGGCGGCCATTCCGTCGAAATCGGCAATGAAATGGCGAAGGACTTTCAAATAGATTTCCTTGCTGCCGGCGGAACGGTAAAGTCCGAGTTCCGCATCCATCCCGGAAATACCCGCAAAGGCATCCAGGAACGAATCCTTGAGGGAGGCGGGCAAATTCGCATTTTGAACGCCGGATGCGGCGGGACTAGACCTTTCCAACCATTTGGAAAGTTCCGTGTAAAGCGCCACCGGGTCAATGGGCTTCGTGATATGGGCGTCAAGCCCGGCGGAAAGGCTCTTTTCCTTGTCTTCGCTAAAGGCCCTTGCGCTCATCGCGATGATTGGAACGGAGCTTTTTTCGCGCGGAAGTTCACGAATGATTTTCGTCGCCTCGAAGCCGTCCATCACCGGCATTTGAAGATCCATCAAGATCAAAGCGTAATCCTTCGCCTTGACGGCGTCCACCGCCTCTTTCCCGTTCCCCGCGACATCCACTTCAAGCCCGACCCGGTTCAGCAAATCCACGGCCAATTCTTGGTTCAGGGCATTGTCTTCAACCAGCAAGACGCGCGCCGATTTAAAATGGAAGCTTTCATTCTTGCGCTTTTTCACGCGGCCCTTGCCGGAATCCTCCGGGCGGCGAAGCCCGAGGACTTCTTCCAAGGCTATCTGCAAATCGGAAAGCATGAAAGGCTTCGGAAGGAATCGCTCGAATCCGGCGTCGACAGCCTCCTTCAAGCGCGTTTCGTCATTCTGCCTCGAAATGGCGACAAGAGGCGGCACGGGAATTCCCGAATGGCGAACGCGGCGGACAACGTCGGCGGCAAAACCGTCCCCGAGATTCCAAGCGAGCACAGCTCCGTCGAACGAAGCTTTTCCGCTTTCTTCAAACATTTTCACGGCCTCGTCCACGGAGTTCGCGAACACGCCTTCAATCCCCAACGATTCGAACATCTTCTTCAGAATGCCCAAGGAAACGGCGTTCCCGTCCGCAGCCAAAATGCGCTTTCCGCAAAGCGGAGACGGGAGGTCCGTTGCCGGAGATTCCTCCACGTCGAAAGTCACCGTGAAATAGAATTCGCTCCCCACGCCGAATTCGCTGTCCACTTTCAGCTCTCCGCCCATCAGCTCCACCAAGGAATGCGAAATGGCAAGCCCCAGCCCCGTACCGCCGTATTTCCGCGTCGTGGAGCCGTCCGCCTGGGAGAACATCTTGAACAGCCGCCCGGACTGTTCCTCCGTCATGCCGATTCCGGAATCGCGCACGCTCGTGCGAACGGTCGCCCGAGAACCTTCCCTCCGCACCAATTCCATTTGCAGCACGACCTGCCCCTTTTCCGTGAACTTCTCTGCATTGTTTATCAAGTTCGTCAAAACCTGCGAAAGGCGCAGAGAATCGCCAAAGACCCTTTCCGGGATTTTCGAGTCGATGTCCGCGAGCAACTCCACGGGCTTCCCGGCAAGGCGCACCACGGCGATGGAGAGCACGTTCGCGACAGTCTCCCGAATGGCGAAGGGAATGTGCTCGAGTTCCTGCTTCTTCGCTTCGAGCTTCGAATAGTCCAAAATATTATTGATGATTTCCAGCAGGGATTTTGCCGCGTAAGAGATGCGGTCGACGTAATGCTCCTGTCGAGGGGAGAGATCCGTCGCGAGGGCCAGGTCGGACATCCCGATTATCGCGTTCATCGGCGTCCGGATTTCATGACTCATATTGGCCAAGAATTCGCTCTTCGCCTTCGTCGCCGCCTTCGCTTCCTTTTCCGCTTCGACAATCGGCGTGATGTCCGTGATGAAGAAGATGTAGCCGATATGGCTCGAATCCTTCGAAAGCAGGACGGAGCCCTGACCGCGGCACCAAATCCGCGAACCGTTCCGCAACGGCAGTTCAAAAGTCCCCGTCCAGACAGTTCCGCTTTCCAGTGCGGAAAGGGGCATCTCGAGTACACTTTCCGGAATGCCGACATCGCTCAATTCGTCATAGGACTTGCCGATGATTTCCGAGGGCGAAACACCGCAGACTTCGCCGAAGCGTTTCGACACATACGCGATTTTCAGCTCGCTGTCGAAAATGACGATCGTATTCTGGGCGGACATCATGATGGAATCCAAGATGGAATCCTTGCGCACGGCGGACGTTTCGTCGGAGACCAGGAAAAGATAGCGGATGGAGGCGTCGTCCTCGATGAGCAGATTGAAGGAAATGTTCCACCACAGGATTTTCCCGTCGCTCCGCTGCACGACAATCTGGTGTTGACCGATTTCACTCGACTGCGGAACAGCCGTCCGCTGGGCGTTCAAGACGAAATCCTTGAATTCGGGGTTCGGGATGATGTCCCAAAGGTTTCTGCCCTTCAGGTCGTGATAGTCCCCCTCCCCGGTGACGCTCGCGATGTTCGCACTGGCCTGCAAAACGTTGAACTGACTGTCCGTCAAGATGAGCGAAAAATACTTGCTCCCGAGAATGGCGTCGAAAAGGGTGCTGGAACTCACGCTGTCCGCCAAATCCTTGGAGACAATCCGCCGGTAAAGGAATTTGCTGGTCAGGAAAATGACCAAGATGAGCACGAGGATGCAGCCTCCGGCGAACATCACGAAATTGGACGTCTTTTCGCTGAGGAGAGCCGTCGTCTTGTCTTGGGGGACGACGTGCAAAAGATGAATCGGCATCTTGTTCAGCGGAAGCACCATCGCCGTGTACTTGACCCCTCCCGAATTCTTGAATTCGAAAACGCTCACCGTTTCCGTCACGAGAGAATCCACGTCGTAAAGTACCGAAGCCGTGGAAAGAAGGGTGTACACGCTGTCGAAGGTGATTTCCCCAAGGCTTGTCTGATAGGGAAAGTACGTGTAGACGCTGTCCGTCTCGTTCGAAACCACCATCGTGATGCCGCCGCTTTCCTTGGAGAGGGCGGAAAGGGCCGGGCGGAAGTCGTTCACGTCGATATCCTCGGCGACGACGCCTTGCACGCGATTCCCCCTTTTGCGGACCGGCAATGAAATCGTCAGCACGCGCTTCCCCGTCCCGAAATTCACCGAAGGGCCGGAATAGGCGAGGCCGTTGTTGTGGTTCGGCTCCAAATACCAGGTCTTGGTGCGGAACTCCGGATGCAGCGAATCCCTCGGATAATTTCTCGCGCTGACATAGGAACCGTCCGTTCCGCCGTAATAGATGTCAACGGATTTTCGACGTTTCCGCTCCGCTTCGAGAACCTCCCTTCGAGAGGAGGGCGTCCCCTTGTGGCTGACGGCGACGGGAAGCCTTTCAAAAGGTTCCGAATAACTCAACAGCTTCCTTTCGAAAGAAACGGCGACCTGGGAAAGAGTTTTGGAAAATTCCGAATTGGCGGTCTCGTACAAAAAAGACCGCATATAGGATGTGAACGCCAAGAAGCAGAGCACCATCGCCAAAAGAGTCGGCAGGGCGTAGACCCAGAGAATCCTCGCCCCCAGATTGCGCTTTGCCCGGTTCTTTTCCATCAGTCCGCGAATTCCCTGTAAATTTCGGGGAGCCTGTCCGCGAAGACGTCGAAAGCCTTCACCACGTCCGGATCAAAATGCTTGCCGACTCCTTCATGGATGATTTCCATGGACCTTTCGTGAGAGAAGGCTTCCTTGTAAACGCGCTTCGACACCAAGGCGTCATAGACATCCGCCACGGCCATGAGCCTCGCCCCGAGAGGGATGCGCTCGCCCGCAAGCCCTTCCGGATAACCCGTGCCGTCCCATTTTTCATGATGGCTTTTCGCAATCTCTTCCGCGATGACGACCATCGGGTTGTCGTTCAACTCCCGTGCAGCCGAATGGAGCACTTGGTAGCCCAAGGTCGTATGCGCTTTCATCTTTTCACGCTCGGCGGCGGTGAGCGGCCCCGGCTTGCGCAAGATTTCGTCGGAAATGCCCACCTTCCCGATGTCGTGGAGAGGGGCCGCGATGGCGTAACGTTCGACGATTTCCTCGTTCGGGAATTTATCCCGGAATTTTTCTTCGCGTCCCATTTCCCGGGCGAGCATTTTCACCACGACCTGCGTCCGCCGCAGATGCGCGCCCGTTTCATTGTCGCGGAACTCCGCCAGCGCGCCCAGGCTGGTGAGCATCACCCGCAAAGTTTTCTGCAAATCATTCGTCTTCTCCACGAGTTCGGCAGTACGCTCCGAAACGATTTCATCTAGCCTGTCCCTCGAAAACTTGCGTTCGAGCTGGTTTCGGATGCGGAGCTTCAGAAGAGTCTGGTTGAAGGGCTTCGCGATATAATCGTCCGCGCCGAGGGAAAGCCCCTGCATCTCGTTTTCGCTCTCCGCTTGGGCGGTGAGGAAGATGACCGGGACATTCGCGCAACCGGGAATTTCCCGGAAGCGGCGAAAGGTTTCGTATCCGTCCATTTCGGGCATCATCACGTCGAGAAGCACCAAGTCCGGAACTCCGCGCTTCACCAGTTCCAGCATCCGCTTGCCGCTCAGGGCGACGTGGATGTCGTAATTCTCTTGAGCGAGCGCCCCTTCCACCACTTCGATGTTCGGCTTCGTATCATCCACGACCAAGATTTGGGGCTTTCGATGTTCCATATGAGAATAATCTACCTTGTTTCAAAGGAAACCGACGAAAGTGGACTGTTCCAAGTCGGAATAAGAGAATAAAAATCCGAAGAATCTAAGGAAAAGAAAACATCCACACCCTAGAAATGAATATACAGACTCGTTCGGACGCCCTCTAGTCGGAGTTCTTGAGACAACGGACGGACATCATCGTGCGGTCCTCTCTCTGGGTAAGGAATAGACTCACGTCATCGTCCCCACCCACATATATGTAACGAACGACAGCCGTTCCCAACCCGGTGGCGCTCCAAAAGTATGTAAGGGATCCCAAATTGGAGAACTGGTCCAACACGACCACTCCAGCCGGCAAAGCCGAAAAGCCGTAAGTGTCCGAGCCGTTGCCGTCGTCATACCAACCGTTCTTCGCCTTAAGCGCTTTGGCGGCCACGTCTTCACCGCCGACGGTTGTGAAAAGAACTTCCCATTCCGCCTGCGTCGGCAAGTGCCACCCCGCCGGGCAGACGCCGCGCACCGTATCCGGGAGTGAGCACGTCACGCCGTAAGCGCAATTTTCCCCATCGTTGCTGAAAATAGCCGCCAAGTCGATTGCTGCAGACCACGTGTAAAGCCGACCGTACTTAGTACAGTTGGCCGTATCGTTGTCGTAACAGAAGCTCGAAGAATCCAAGTCCGCCGTCCCCTGCGTGTAGCGGTAGTTCAGGTTCTGCGCCATCCAGGTCTGCGCGCCGATGGTGACCGTCAAGTAAATCTGTCCGTCGCGGGAATCGCGGAGGGTGTCGTAAGTACCGGCCGCAAGCAGCTCTTGGTTGAAAAGGTTGGATACGAGCAATTCCTTGTAGCAGAAGGTTTTCACCGGGTCGTAAGCGTTGCCGTCGCAGAGGGCAACGACGGAATCCTGCGCATCACCCGTGTAACAGAAGCTTTTCACCGGATCGTAAGGCGTAGTTCCGCAGAGGGCCTTGTAGAGCTTGACCGTGTCCGCCGCGCATTGGACAGTCACGACCCCGTTCCCGCTGTCCGCCACGGTGCAACTTTCGCCGTCGTCACCCTTTTCCCCTTTTTCTCCGTTGATTCCATTCGTACCGTCGATGCCGTTCAGCACCACTCCGACGGAATCGTCACCGCAAAGAATTTTGTAGCCCGAACTGTCTTCGAGCACCTCCGCCGTGCAGCTCTCGCCGTTCAAGCCGACCAAAGTATCCCGAATGATGAGGGTGTCCACGTTCGAAAGAACCAGAGTGTCCTTTTGCACAAGGGTGTCCTTGACGACGACCGTGTCCTTGCCGTTCAATGTC
>CAZCRF010000009.1:0-54654 GCA_964501065.1 uncultured Fibrobacter sp.
ATGGAAAAGCCCACTTTTTGCGCATGAATTTACAGAAAAGGACTTGCCTAATCTTTTTCGGATGAAGTTCCCGATGGATTTGACGTGGGAAATGGGCAATTTATATTTTTTGAAAATGAAAAAGTTCGTCTTGGATTCGGCGAAGAAAATCGCCGGGGCGCTCTCCCCTTGGAAAGGCCTCCTCTTCATCGCTCTCGCGTTTTGGGTTTCACACGTTTTCTTGCGCATTTTGCTGCTCTTCCGCAGCAATCCCTACGGTTTCCCGTTCGTGAGCAAGCCGGATTGGTACATCTTTCATGCGGTCTGCCTGGATTTCATGTGGATTTTCGATTCCCTCGTCGTGTTCGTCTTGTTGGCGTTCTCGTTCCAAGTTTTCCGGGTGAAAGTCTTGAAACGCGAGAAGCCGCGTTCGCATCGGTTGTCCACTGCCCTTTTTGCCGTCTTTCATTCCGCAGTCCTGCTCGCGACCCTCTTGGATCATGAAGTGCTGCGCTTTTTGGGGAGTCACCTTTCCTTTGGGTTGGTGAACACGTACAAGGATACGTCTTCCATTCTGATGTTCTGGGATTACGTGGCGAACGACTTGTCCGTCCCTTTCTTGCAATTCTTCGTGCTCGCGTTGATTCTTCCGGCGACTTATGGGGTTTATCGCTTGCTCCGAAGGGTTCTTTTGCCGCATTCGATGAAAGTTCCCGTCATCGCTTTGGCGCTCTTTTACGCGGCGTCCTATTCGTTCGTTTACGTTATTTGGACGGGGAACGCCCGCATGACGAAGCTCCGCCCGGTCGTCTCCCTCGTTTACAACGACCTGTTCTTTCCGAAGACGGCGGCTGCGCTCGACAGCATTCAAATCGTCCCGTTCAAGGATTCCTATCGAAAGTTGTGGGTTGAAGTCGAAGGGGATTCCCTTTGGGCGTTCCCGGATTCCGGATTGGGAAAACGTCTCCCGACTTACCGCACGCCGAAGGATTCCCTGTTGAAAAACAAATCGTTTGCGGAAAGGCGTCGCCAAAAGCCGAACGTAATCCTGTTCTTCTTGGAATCCCACCGCGGTTGGAATGTCGGTTTCATGAATCCGGGAAAGCCTTCGCCGACACCATTCCTCGATTCCCTGGCAGCCTCTTCTCGAGCTTGGGTCCGAATGCATTCGAGCGGGCTTCCGACGACGGGGGGCGTCCTATCGACGCATCTCGGGATTCCGCATCATTCGAAGCTCGCCGAGGCGACGGATTTGGCCCACGTCGATTTGCCGAGTTTCGCTTCCGTGCTCACGGATTCCGGTTATGCGACCCATTACTTTTCCGCCGCCGACCCCGCGTGGGACAATTTGGGAGTTTGGATGGCCAAATGGTACGACGCGGAGCACTATGATCGCCACTTGGAGGACGATTCTGCGTTTTTCGATGCAACCGTTTCGTTTCTCAAGGATTCCCTTTCGCACGGGAATGAGCCTTTCCTCGCGACGGTGATGAGCCGTTCCAACCATTATCCGTTCAACTTTGCCGCCGGCATGACGGAAGAGGAGAAGAGCCTCCCCTTGCAAGAGAGGATTCAAGTGACGATGCGTTACACGGACAGGCAGCTTTCCCGCTTCATCCATTCGATAGAAGGGGAGCCGTGGTATGAAAACACCTATGTCGTCGTGATGGCGGATCACGGATTCCCCCTTGGAGAGAACGATGTCTCCACGATGAACGGCGGCGCCTTTTCGAATGCGACTTGGATTCCGTTCTTGATTCACGGGCGTGGCGTGGCTCCGGGGCTGGACACGGCGACTTGCGCCCAAATCGACATCGCTCCGACTCTCCTCGAACTCCTGGGATTTGCCGTCCCGAACCTTTTCATGGGACACAATCTTTTGCGAGGGTACGGAGAAGGGCTTTCTCTCGGGGCTTATTCCAAGGTGGCGGACTTGGGCTTTGACGGCTTTCGGGTCATCGACCGTTATCCGTTGAATTCGGGAAGCGTCGACGGGCTGTTTGCCGAGGGGGATATGCGGCAGGAGAACAATCTGTTGGATGAAAACGCCGAAACGGCGAAACGCCTTGAAGCGATTCTCGACACGTTGATTCGCGTCTCGGATTACACTCTCGAAACGGGCTTCTGATTCGGCAAAATCGACGGCGGAACGGGCTATTCCGTTCGAATGCAGCGCAGGCTCGCGCCAAAGTCGGGGTTGAAGTTTTCGAAGGAGATGTTCGGGGAATTCTTTTTGAAGACGGCGACTTTCCCCTCCGCCGTCCAATGGTAGGATTTCTCCCCGGCGTCCTTGAATTTTCGGTTGGATTCGGGGACGTCCGCTTTGGCGAAGTGCGCCCCGCTCGCCCGCATCCCGAAATTGAATTCATCCGTCCCGCTCCCTTCGTCGTTCCAGCCGAAAGGGGCTTTTAATTTTTGGGCGGGGTCTTTGCCCGCGGCTTTTGCCAAATGCATCCAATCTTCGATTTTCGGCACTCGGAATCCGGCGGGACAGGCGATTTTCGCACTTTCAAAATCGTAGAGACGCCCCCAGACGTTGCACTGCATGCAGACGGAGCCTTTCACCGGTGCGAATTGGATGTTCTCCGCTGTCCAAACGGCATCCCCGATGCGAACCCATTCGTAGCGGACGCCGTCGCGAGCGTCGGTGTAAGCGCCTTGAATCTCTGGATTTCCGTCCGAGTCGAAGGTCTGCGGAAAATCGGCAACCGTCCCCATTTTGTACAAAGTGATGGATTGAATTTTCCCGTTCTCGTGATAGCGCGTTTCCGTTCCGTCGAGCGCTCCCCTCGTGTAGTGCATTTCTTTTTTGATTTGCCCGTTTTCGTAATATTCGGAAGCGTCGCCCTCTTCCTTGCCGCGGACAAAGGTGCGCGTGCGCTTGACGTTGCCGGATTCATAGTATTCCGTCTCCACTCCTTCCTTCTCGTTTTCGACGTAGGGAGTGCGGCTGCGGATTTTCCCGTTCGGGTATTTTTCTTCGCGGATGTCGTCGTTGCAGGCGGAGAAGAGAAGCGTGGACGCGGCGAAAGCGAAAAGGGGAATCATTTTAGACATAGGCGTTTTCCCAAAGAGGCTCCATATGGATGTTTATCTGCGTGTCCTTTCCGAATTTTTGGCGAATTTGCGTTTCAATGTCCGTCGCCACGTTGTGCGCTTCGATCAGGGACAAGTCCCTGTCCAATTTGATGTGGACGTCGATTGCGCAGCAGTTCCCGATTTTCCGGGTTTGCAGGTGGTGCAAGAATCGCACCTTGTCCGTATTGCGGATGATGTCGCAGATTTCCTTTTCCGTTTCCGGCGGAAGGGCCGCTTCGAGAAGTTCCTGCATGGTCGGGAAGCCAATCTGATAGGCCGCCTTGATGATGAAGAAACTGACGACGACGGCCGCGATGGAGTCCAAAACGGCAAATTTCCCGCCGAGGAGAACCGCCCCGCCGATGCCGACTAGAGTCCCGATGCTCGAAAGGGCGTCGGAGCGGTGGTGCCAAGCGTTCGCCATCAGGGCGGGGCTTTGGATTTTATTCCCGACGCTTGCCGTGTAGCGGTAGAGGATTTCTTTCGCGACGATGCTCACTGCTGCTGCGGCGAGCGCGATTTTCCCCGGAATCTCCAGAGAAATTCCGTTTGCGAATTGGACGATTTTCTGGATTCCGCTGACGAGAATTCCCACGGCGACGGCCAGCAAGGCGATGCTCACGAACATCGACGCCATCGTTTCGAATTTCCCGTGGCCGTAAGGATGCCCCTTGTCGATTTCCTTTCCCGAAAGACGCACGAAAATGATGACGACGACGTCAGTCGCAAAATCCGAAAGGGAGTGGATGGCGTCTGCAATCATCGCTGCGGAATTTCCGAAAATCCCGGCGGCGAGCTTTCCGATTGTCAGCGTCAAGTTGACGAAGAATCCGCGCCAGGTGACTTTTTGGGCGATTTGAGAGCGTTCCGAGTCCATTGGATTTCAAATCTAGTTAATTTTTGAATATGAAAAAATCAGTCATTCTCTGCTTGTTTCTAGGCGCCGTTCTCTTTGCCGAAGAAATTCCCGATTCCGCCGTTTCGCAAAGGGATGTCTCCCCGGCGGAGGTGAGCCTTTCCCAGGCGGAAAAGTGCCCGTCGGATTCGATGCTCTCGGCGAATTACGCCAAATGCCAGCAGGCGCTGTCCATTGCCATCGGGGCGCAGATGGACAAGAGCGCGCCAAGGGACAGGTCTTTTGAAATGGCGGCGACGACGGGGTCTTTTGTCGGCGGCGCGTTGATCGGCCTCTTGCTCGGGTGGTGGCTTTTGTAAAATGCTTTTCCGCTTTCGCCGTTGCCTGTTCTTCCTTTCGGCCGGAGCTTTGGCCGCCGGGCTTTCTGAAGTCGGGCGGCTCGGGCCCTCGGACAATTTGCCGGGAGCGGAAATCTCCGCCTATGTGGAATCTTCCCGGCTGCTCGCCGTGACTTCCGGCGGAAACGTTTTGACTTTCGTCTCCATGGAGAATCCCTCTTTGCCGAAAATCGTCGGGACTTTGAAATTCTCCGGGGAGGTCCCGAGCGTTTCCGCCCACGGGAACACTCTCGCCGTCTGCGAAAGGGGAGCTTCGGCGTCTTCCGCCGGGAAGGTTTATTTGTACGAAATCAACGGGGAAAGCGCGTTTGAACGGAAATCCCTTTCGATATGTCCCGGACCGGATATGTTGCAATTTTCCCCGGACGGCAAAATCCTGTTGGTTGCTTGCGAGGGGGAGGCCGATTTGCGGACGGGGGAAGATGCGGAAGGGGCGATTGGCCTTGTCGACGTGTCCGCGGGAGCGGAGCGGGCGGTGTTCCGAACGTTGGACTTTTCCGCCTTCGACAGCCTATCCCTCGCCCGAAAGGGAGTTCGCCTATTCGGGCCTGGGAGTTATCGGCAAAATTTGGAGCCGGAATACATTTCCTTTTCCCCGGACGGCCGCTTCGCCTTTGCGACATTGCAAGAGAACAACGCCGTGGCGAAAATCGACGTTTCCGAGCGGAAGATTGTCGATGTCTACGCTCTCGGCTCGGTGGACCATGCGCTTCGGGGGAACGCGTTCGACTTTCGGGACGACGGGAAGATTGTTCTGGAAAACGCTCCCGTCCGGGGCTATCTGCAGCCGGACGGCATCTGCGCGTTCGAAGCGGACGGGGAACTTTACTTCTTGACTGCGGACGAGGGGGAAAGCCGCCGCACTTCGCGCTACTCCGACGAGACGGCGGCGAAGAATCTCTTCCGGAAAGGCTTGTTGGACTCGTCGGTGTTTTCCGAGGAACTTGTCCGACGGCTTGGGAAGCTCCCCGTCGACGCCGAAAATCCATGCGACGGAAAAGTGCCGTGCCGCTATGTCAATACGTTCGGCGGCCGCAGCGCGAGCCTTTTCGACGGTAATACGGGAATGCGTCTCTGGAACAGCGGGAGCGCTTTTGAAGAGGCCTTGGCAAAACGGCATCCGGGACTTTTCAATTGGAACTCGAAGAAGGGGAGGGTCCGCGTCGACGCGCGCAGTGACAAGAAAGGGCCGGAGCCGGAAAACGTCACCGTCGGGAAAACGGATTCGGGACTGTACGCCTTTGTCGGGATGGAACGCTCCAGCGGCATCGCCGTCTTCCGTTTGAAAAATCCCCGGCGACCGGAGTTTTTGGAATATTTGGCGGGAACCCGTGATCGCGGCCCGGAGGGAATCCTCTTCCTTTCGAAGGATGAGAGCCCGCTACCCGGCGTCCCGCTCTTGATTGTCGGCTACGAATACAGCGGGACTCTAGTTATTTACCGCGTATTTTATTAAATTGCCCCTATCATGAAATTTTTCAAACTTTCCTTTTACCGAGAAGATTCGTCGAAGTCGCATTCTCTGCGGCTTCCGGAGGTTTCCTTGCGGATTGTGGCGTTGGGGAAGGTTTTGATTTTGCTCGGAGTCGCCCTGCTCCTGTTGCAGGGGGCGGTGGATTTCGGGTATGATTTTTTGAAGAGCCGGATGATTTCTAGCCGCACGGCCCTTTCCGCGAAATTGGACAGGGAGGCTCTCCGCCTGGATTCCCTCAATCGGCGGATGGAGTCCCGCTTTGAAAATGGGGATCTGCTCCATTACAAGTTTGGACTGACCCCGGCAGACCGTTCTGCCCGCGAAATGGCGATTGGCGGCCCGGAAGCTCCGGAAGTTCGCCTGAATCGCGCGGCGCAGCCTCTCCTCGACCGCACTCTCGATCTGAAGGCCCGGGCGGAACAATTCCGGGCGAAGGCCGTTGAAAGCGAACGGAATTTTTCGGAAGTCGCCGGATTCGTCGGGCAGCAATTCGCCCATTGGCAGCACGTCCCCTCGATTTCCCCGACGACTGGCTACTATGCATCCGCTTTCGGCAGGAGAATTCACCCGGTGACGGGCGAAGTGGGGAAAATGCACAACGGCATCGACATTTCCAATTCCCGTTGGACGCCCATATTCGCTTCTGCGGACGGGGTCGTTTCGATTGCGCGTTTCAGCGACTCTTTCGGGAATTATGTCGCCGTCGACCACGGGAACGGCTTCGTGACCAAGTACGGCCACATGCAGTCCATCTCCGTGCAAAAGGGACAGTTCGTCAAGCGTTACCAATTGTTGGGCTATATGGGGAATACGGGCATTTCGACGGGGCCGCATCTGCATTATGAGGTCTGGTTCAATGCGAAGGCCGAGAACCCGCTTCGTTACATTCTCCCTGGAGAATACGCGATCCAATAGACCGCGTTGCATGAAAAATGAATTGGCTCGCCTTGGCGGCTTTCACCGCCTGGGGAGCGTGCCCTTATATTGCCGAAGTTTTGCCGGATCCGACTGAAGTCGAGGATTCCCGAGGGGAATTCGTCGAAATCCGTCTGCCGAAAACGGCTTTGAAGGGTGCGCTTTCCGTCTTTTACGAACAGAAGGAAATTTGGAGCGGTTTCGCCCCGGATTCCGCAAAACGAATCTTGCTCATCCGCGACACGCTCCTTTGCCCGGAAGTCCGAAACCTTTTTTGCGATAAATTGGAAGGCTCCGCGTTCCCGAACCGCCGGGAAATGACTCTTGAGCTTTGGAACGGGGACTGTGCGGACTCGGCGACGCTTCCCACCCCGAAGTCCGGGAAATCCTTTGTCCGCAGCGATTCGTCTTTCGATGCGTGGGAATTGGCCGTTCCGACTCCAGGGGTTCCGAATGCCGTGTTCGAAAACGACGTGCAGGATTGCAGGCTGCGTTTGGAATCCGCAGAATTCGAGAATTCCCATTGGAGGGGGACGTGGCGTTTGTCGGGGTGCGATTCCGCGCAGATTTTGGCGACGTTCCTGTCGATGGAGTCGACGGCGGAAATCTCGCAGGAGGCCTTCTTGATTCGGGGGAAAAGCGTCCCTTGGGAAGCCGAAGTGGACGCGAAGGCCTTGCGCCTGAAAGTGTCCCTGCCTTTAGACGATGTTCCCGGGAACGATTCCTTGGACACGTTGCTCGCTGTCCCGGGGAACTTTCCCATCCGTTTGACCGAGGTCCATCCGTGTCCGGAAGAGGGAATTCCCGAATGGTTCGAAATTTACAATGCCGGTTTTCGGGAAATGCCCCTTTCCCAAATGAATTTGTGCAAAACGGGAAGGGGATTTTCCCCGGAAATGTCTCTCGGCAAGGGGCAAAGTGCCGTGTTGACGAAGGATACGGCTTCGATGCGGGACTTTGTCGGGACGGACGAAATCCTGATTTTGCAGGCCGGTTTCGGTTATTTGAAAAATGCTGCGGATTCCCTGTTCCTCTGCTACGGGAGTGAAAAGGTGGATTCGGCGATTTGGGGGAAAAACGCCAGGATACGAACCAACTGCCCTTCGGGGTTCTCCGTTTTGACGGGGCGGTCGGAAAACAGTCCCGGATTCCAGACTCCGGGGAGCCTTGCCGCCGACACCGCATTGCCGTTCCGGGTGGAGTGGAACGCCCGGATTTTTTCGAGGAGGAACCGTGCGCATCCGCTGATGCTTCGCGTGCAAAGCGAAGAGGACGTCTTGGTAGAACTGATTTCCGGCAAGGGGGATTTGCTGTGGAAGAAAATATTCCCGAAGGACTTGGGCGGAAACGCCTGGCGGGAAGTGCCGCTGATAGACAAGGGCTCCCCCGGACCGAACTTCATCCGCGTCTCCCGACAAAATCATGAAAAGCGCTTCGGCGTCGTCTTGAGGCCGTGATATGCGGAAGATGCTCTTTTTGCTGCTTGCTTCTTCGGGGGTTCTGCTCGCGGACGTCCGCGTCCCGAAACCGTGGAATCCGGGATGGTTCGGGCCGTTTGCCGAAAGTCCGGGCGTGAGGCTTTCCGGGCTGAGGCTCGGAATCTTGTGGACGGAGCCGATGGAAGGCGTCGATTGCGACGCTATCGGATTCTTCGCCGAGTGGGGGAACTTCGCTTACCGTTTGGCGGCATCCTATGTGCACACGTCTTTGGATTCGATTTACCGCAGCGAGGATTTCGGGCTGGAAGCTTCCCTGTCGCCCGGTCGGTTGAACTTGGGAATTTCCGGGAATGCGGAAATCCAAATCGTCCCCGGTGAAGATTCCGACTTCCGCTACGTTTTGCGTCCGGGGATTTCTTGGGAGTGGCGGAGCGGCCGCCTGGGGGCTTGGGCGTCCGTGCCGTCGGATTTCGAAGAGAACTCCTATTTTGCCGAATGCTTCTTTTCGCCCGGGAAAAATTTTACGGGCGGATTCCAGGTGCATTACCGGCGGGAGGCGGGTGCGCTTTTCTCCTTCGGCGAGGAGGTCCGCTTGGGAATTTTGGCTTTTCAGGGAATCGTCTCGTATCCGGGGCCGAAAATCGGCGTGGGGATCCGGATGGATTTGGGGCGCGCGGGCGCATCGGCCGGTGCCTATCGGGACGGAAATTACATGGACTCCCGGATGTTCGGGCTTTATGGAAGTATTTTTAAATGAAAAATCCATTTTCATTTTGACGATGAAGGACTTGATGATGGAAAAGGATATCAACGAATACGTGTTTCCTGTGCGCTTTTCGGATTGCGATTCCAAGAGTCGTTTGCGCGTTTCTTCTTTTTTCGACTTTATGGAGGAAACGGCCATTTTGGATGCGGAAACAGCCGGTTGCGGCGTGTGGAAGATGGTGCAAATCGGCTACACTTCGGTGATTTCGCGGATAAAGCTCCGGGTCAATCACGTTCCGATGTGGGGCGAGAAGCTTCGCGTGTCGACGTGGACGAAGTCCATCTACAACCAAAAGGTAGCCATCCGCGATTATTCCATCCTCGACGAGCGCAAGAACGTCATCGCCGAAGCGACTTCCTCGTGGCTCTTGGTGAACCTCAAGACGGGCCGATCGGAAAACCCCGAGACGTTGAGCTTCCTGCCGGAACTTTATCCGGAAAAGAGCGCCCTTTCCGAGAACTTGGAGCTGTTCGAACCCCGTGCGAATCCGCGCATCGTCCTTTCAAAGACTGCGGCCTACTCCGACATCGACATGAATCGCCACGTCAACAATTGCCGTTATGCGGAGTGGCTCTTGGACGCCCTTTTCACCGACCCGGAAATGCAGAAGAAAAAGATTCGCTCCTTCCAAGTGAATTATTTGGCGCAGATTCCCGTCGGGGCGACGGTTGACCTGGTGCGATTCGACAATTCGAATCACCACGCCTACATCTTCGGGGTCTCCGCTGACGACTTCCAAAAGGTGCATTTTCAATCGCGGATAGGTTTTTCGGATTGAATAAATTGCACCGAGGATTTATTTTTGGATTATGAAAGGAATCGTTCTTGCCGGAGGCTCCGGAACGCGGCTTTATCCGCTCACCCTGGTGACGTCGAAACAGCTTTTGCCCGTTTACGACAAGCCGATGATTTATTATCCGCTTTCCACGTTGATGCTTGCGGGCATTCGGGACATTCTCATCATCTCGACCCCGACGGACTTGCCGAATTTCGAACGGCTTTTGGGAGACGGTTCCTCGATGGGCCTTCGCTTGAGTTACAAGGTGCAACCGAGTCCCGACGGACTTGCGCAAGCTTTTGTCCTCGGCGAGGAATTCATCGGGGACGACTGCTGCGCCATGGTTCTCGGAGACAACATCTTTTACGGGAACGGATTCGGTCCGCTTTTGAAGGAGGCGGTGAAGAATGCCGAGGAAAACGGCCGGGCGAGCGTCTTCGGGTATTACGTCGAGGACCCGGAACGGTTCGGCGTCGTCGAGTTCAACCAGTCGGGCAAGGTGATTTCCGTTGAAGAAAAGCCGTCCGCCCCCAAGAGCAATTACGCCATCACGGGACTTTATTTTTATGACAACCGCGTTTCCGGATTTGCAAAGGGGCTGCAGCCGAGTGCGCGCGGGGAATTGGAAATCACCGACTTGAACAGGGTCTACCTGGATCGGGGCGAGTTGGACGTGAAGCTTCTCGGGCGCGGGTTCGCCTGGCTCGACACGGGGACGATGGACAGCCTGTTGGAAGCGGGGGACTTTGTCCGCATGGTGGAAAGCCGCCAGGGGATCCAGATTTCCGCCGTCGAGGAAATCGCCTTCATCAACGGTTGGATCAGTCGGGAGAAGCTTCTCGAAAGTGCGCAAAAATACGGCAAGTCGCCTTACGGGCGGCACTTGCAGAAGGTCGCCGAGGGAAAAATCCGGTATTGATTGAAACCGAGATTTATGTGTTGAAACATTCCATCTATACTGATGAAGAAAGGATTTTGTTTAAAGAACACAAAAGCAAGATTACGTTCTTCAATCGGGGAAATCTGAAATGCGCCAAGATTTGTGTTGATGGTGGCATTTTTCAGAAAGACACTCCTCCTCCACGGTCCATAGACAATGAAGATTTGAACCCTTGTCCAAATCTTGAAAAGAAAGCGTTTGTCGTCGGCAAAAATCATCTTCCGCGAACGTCGCCGCTTATCCAGAAATACGAAAAACGGTTTCACAAGAAAAACACGGAGTTGATGATTGGGAATTCTCCGCATCAAGAAAATCTCCCTCGCTGATTGAAAACGCCTTGCTTCAAATTGCGTGAATTTCAAGGAGGTGGAATTTTTGGAAACCCGTTTCGGAGCGGACAATTGGAATTCCCGCTGACAAGGCTTGCGGATTATTTTATCTTTCCGCTTATGAAAACAATCGTCATTACCGGCGGCGCGGGATTTATCGGAAGTCACGTCGTGCGCCTGTTCGTAAATCGGTATCCGAATGATAACATTATCAATTTGGATAAGCTCACCTATGCGGGGAATCTGGCGAATCTGAAAGATGTGGAAAGCAAGCCGAATTACAAGTTCGTGAAAATGGACATTTGCGACTTCGACGCATTTCTTAAGCTGATGCGGACGGAACGGGTCGACGGCATCATCCATTTGGCTGCGGAAAGCCACGTGGACCGCTCCATCCGGGATCCGTTCACCTTCGCCCGTACGAACGTGATGGGGACCCTTTCCCTGCTCCAGGCGGCGAAGATTTATTGGGAATCCCTTCCGGAAAAATACGAAGGCAAGCGCTTTTACCATATTTCGACGGACGAGGTTTACGGCGCGCTTGAAATGACGCGGCCGGAAGGTGTCGAAGCGCCGTTTTCGACGGCGGCCTCCAGCGCGGAACACCATTTGGCATACGGAGAAAAGTTCTTTACCGAGGAAACGAAGTACAATCCCCATTCGCCGTATTCCGCGAGCAAGGCCTCTTCCGACCATTTCGTGCGCGCCTTCCACGACACTTACGGACTCCCGACGATTGTCACGAACTGTTCGAACAACTACGGGCCTTACCAGTTCCCGGAAAAGCTTGTTCCGCTCTGCATCCACAACATCCGCCACAAAAAAGCGATTCCCGTTTACGGCAAGGGCGAGAACGTCCGCGATTGGCTGTTCGTCGAAGACCATGCGCGCGCCATCGACTTGATTTTCCACAAGGGGCGCGTCGCCGAGACTTACAACATCGGAGGCTTCAACGAGTGGAAGAACATCGACATCGTCAAGGTGATAGTCAAGACGGTCGACAGGCTCCTCGGGCGCGCGGACGGGGAAGATTTGAATTTGATCACCTACGTCACGGACCGTTTGGGGCACGATTCCCGCTATGCGATTGATTCTTCCAAGCTTCAACGGGAACTGGGCTTTGAACCGAGCCTGCAATTCGAAGAGGGCATCGAAAGGACGGTCAAGTGGTATTTGGAGAACGAGGACTGGCTTTCGAACATCACGAGCGGCGAATACGAGAAATACTACGAGACGATGTACAAGAATCGATAGGCGGTTTCAATGGGAAAATTTCATTTCATAGACACGGAAATCGAGGGCGTCAAGATTGTCGAACCGACCGTTTTCGGCGATGCGCGCGGTTACTTTATGGAAACTTTCAGCGAACGGGAATTCCGGGAGAACGGAATCGGCGTGGATTTTGTCCAGGACAACGAGTCCCGTTCCAAGAAAGGCGTCCTTCGCGGTCTGCACTTCCAGCGGCAAAATCCCCAGGGGAAGCTGGTCCGCGTCATTGACGGGGAAGTTTTCGACGTCGCCGTGGATTTGCGGAGTGGGAGCCCCACGGTCGGCAAGTGGGTCGGCGTCACCCTGTCTTCCGAGAACAAGCGGCAGTTCTATATCCCGGAGGGGTTCGCCCACGGTTTCGCCGTCATGTCCGAAACGGCGACCTTCGTCTATAAGTGCACGCGCTTCTATGCGCCGGGGGACGAGGGCGGCCTGATGTGGAACGATCCGCAAATCGGCATCGATTGGCCTCTCGGCAACGGCTTTGAACCTCTCCTGAGCGAGAAGGATAGGAGAAATCCGACCCTTGCCGAACTCGACTTCCGATTCTGAACGGCAAAATTTTATTTTATCACCGATGAAAAGTGTCCTTGTGCTATGTACCGGAAACGTCTGCCGAAGCCCGACCGCGGAATTCCTCTTGCGGAAGAGCTTGCCGGTTTCAGTGACGGTCGAGAGCGCGGGGCTCGGCGCTGTCGTCGATTCGAGACCCGAACTTTTGGCGACAAAGGTCGCGGCGAGGCACGGTTTGGACATTTCGTCCCATCGTTCGCGGCAAGTGACGATGGACATGCTCAAATGGGCGGATTTGGTCTTGGTGATGGAAAAGCGGCAAAAGGATTGCCTTTTGGAAAAGTACCCGTGGTTGGAAGGGAAGGTCTTCCGGTTCGGGGAGTCCGTCGGAGTCGATGTCCCGGACCCTCACGGACGTCCGGAATCCGCCTTCGAAATGGCTTGGAACTTCATTGAAAAGTGCACTCCGTATTGGGTGAATGCAATTTCTTCAAATTGAGAAATCTATGGCAGAAAGAAAGAAAGAGACTGCGTGGAATGGAGAATCGGCGAATCCGTGGCTGGATTTGCTCAAGGAAATTTTGGCCCACAAGGCCATCGTCGTCGTTTCCGTCGTGATAGGCTTGTGCGTCGGCGTCTTCGTCGCGCAGTGGATGCGCCCAGTCTATGAAGCGTCCGCCTTGGTTCAGGTGAAGTCGAAAGGGAATTCGCTTTCGGCGATGCTCGGCGACGTCTCCTCTTTTCTTGGAGTCGGGGGAAGCTCTGCGGAAACGGAAATCCAGCTGATGAAGAGCCGTCGGGTTTTAGAAGAGGTCGCCGATTCCCTAGGACTTCTCTACAGCGCGACATCGGTGAGCTTCTTGGACAGGATTCTGCACAAGGATGGCCGGGTCGACATTCGCCAGCTCTGTTTTCCCGACACTTCGGTGATTCCCGTCGAACGCCGGGGTGTGCCGTGGATTTTGAGTGTCGACGATTCCTCGCATTACACCCTTTACGACGATTTGGAGCAGAAAGTGCTTTCTTGTGCGGTGGGCGAACTTTGCCGCGCGCCTTACCAAGGGGATTCCGTGAAAATCTCCGTTTCGCAAGTGCTGTCCGCCGATGGGAAAAAATTCGAAGTTTCGAAGAGGCTTCCCGTCCGCGTCGTCAAGTCCATTTCCTCCGACCTTTCCATTTCGGAAATGGGGAAGAAAACGGGCATACTGGAAGTCTCCTACCAGGATTATTATATGGACAGGGCTGTCCTCGTCATCGATTCGCTGATTGGAATCTATATGCGGTTGAACGAGGAATTCGGCTCTTCGGAATTGAAGAACTCCTTGGAAATCCTGGAATCGCAAATTCCCACCGCCCGTCGCACGTTGGACAGCTTGATGCAGGAGTTGAACCGCTACCGCGAAAAAATAGGCTCGGCGGACATCGCCGCGGAGACGAAAATCGCCCTGGAGTCGCAGACGAAATTGCAACAGCAGATTATCCAGCTTGAACAAATGCGCGAGGAAAGGGCGCGCCTGTTCGACGAATCCCATCCGACAATCGTGACGTTGGACAAGCAAATCGCCGCGTTGAAACGCGAAATGTCGAAGGCTTACACCCAGACGAAAAGGTTGCCGGAAACGCAGCAGAAAATCGTGACGATGACGGAGGAGCTGGAATTCGCGAAGAACATTTACTCGGACTTGCTGAAGCGCACGGAACAGATGCGCCTGTTGGTGGAGAACTCTTCCGAATCGGCAAAGCTCATCGACCCGGCCATCGTCGATCCGAAGCCTGTCAAGCCGAAGAAGAAGGTCATCGTGCTCGCGTTCGTCTTTATCGGATTCTGCATTTCGATCGGGCTGATTTCCATCCGGGAAAGATTCAAGGGGGTGAATTCCCCGGCGCAAGTCTTCAAATCGACGGGACTTCGGGTTTATGGCTGCATCGAAGAGGGGGAGAAGAAGGCCGTCGAAGGATTGGACTCTTTGCGGCTTGCGCTGGATGTGAAAAATTTGGGAGAGAAGCGCGTCATATTCTGCTCGGGACTTTTGCCGCATGACGGCTGCTCCTTTGTCGCCGGCGGACTTGCCAAAGTCTTCGCCCGAAGCGGAAAGCGGGTGCTGCTCATCGATGTGGACTTGCAGAACGGTGTGCAGGGGGAACGTTTTCACGTGAAGAATTCCCAAGGCTTGGTGGAAATTCTCGCGGGGGCTGCGACCATCCAATCCGCGATTTGCAAAACGGCTACGGAAAATTTGGATTTGTTGATGCCCGGCCGCACCCTGGTGAGCGTGAACGGAATTTTCGATTCGGAGAAGTTCTCCAACTTCATCCGGCTGATGCGGGATTCTTACGATGTCGTCATCTTGGATTCGGCTTCAATGGACACTTCCCCGGAGGCCGTTTCGGCAATCAAGGATGTGGATGTCTTCGTTTTGACGTTGAAAAGTGGGCGCCATTCCATGGCGCGCATCCAGGATTGCGCTTCCATGCTGCCGGCTGGGGAATTCCCATACAAAGTCGTCTGCCTCAACCGGTATTCCAAGGAAAATGAAAAGAGGAGCTTGAAGTCATGATAAATTTGATTCTTTGCGGTGGCTGCGGAACGCGCCTTTGGCCCGTCAGCCGAACGTTGATGCCGAAGCAATTTGCCAAACTTTTTGACGGTTCTTCGCTTTTCCAGGGGACGGTCGTGACCAATTCGGTCGCATGCGAGTCCCAATACGTGATAAGCAACGCGGAACAGTATTTTTTGGCGAAAGACCAGTTGTCCGAACTTTCGGAAAGCGGGAAGGAACCGCACTTTTTGCTAGAACCTGTCGGGCGCAACACGGCTCCGGCGATTGCCCTGGCCTGTTTGACCTTGGACGCGGATTCCGTCGTCCTCGTTTCCCCTTCCGACCATGTCATCCGCAAGAAGGACGCCTATTTCAAGTGCTTGAAACAAGCGGAACGTTTGGCGGAAAACGGTTTCTTGGTGACTTTCGGCATCACGCCTACGGGACCGGAGACCGGCTACGGCTACATCGAGGCCGACGGGGAGAACGTCAAGCGGTTCGTGGAAAAGCCGAACCTCGAAAAGGCGAAGGAATATTTGGAAAGCGGGAACTTTTATTGGAACAGCGGCATTTTCTGTTTCAAGGTCTCCACGTTCCTTGCGGAACTTGAAAAGTTCGCTCCGGAAATGCTTTCCGCATGCAAGGCCGCCCTTTCCGCCGCCGCCGAGGAAAACGAATTGTTGCGCATCCGCCACGAGGACATGATGGCGATTCCCGCCAATTCCATCGACTACGCCGTGATGGAAAAATCGGACCGGGTGAAAGTCGTCCCGTCCGACATCGGCTGGTCTGACTTGGGCTCTTTCGACGCCCTTTACAAGGAATACCCGCACGATGCTTCGGGCAACAACGTGAATCCTCGGCATTTGCCCGTGGGAACGACCAATTCCCTGGTCATCGGAAACCAACGGCTCGTCGCCACTATCGATTTGGACAAAATGCTTGTCGTCGATACTCCGGACGCCTTGCTCGTTGCGCCGCTTTCGAGCAGCCAAAAGGTCAAGGCCGTTGTCGGCGCCCTGAAGCAAAAGCGTTCTCCCCTTACGGATGTGCCGCAGACGGTGAGCCGCCCTTGGGGAACGTACTCCGTCTTGGAGGACAATGAACGCTATAAAATCAAGCGCATCGTGGTGAAGCCGGGGAAGCGCCTTTCCCTGCAAAAGCATTTGCACCGTTCGGAACATTGGGTGGTCGTCAGTGGAACGGCCACTTGCACTGTCGGCGACAAGGTCTTTTACGTGCGACCGAACGAATCGACGTACATCCCGATGGGGGAAATGCACCGCTTGCAAAATGAAGGCAGGCTGCCGCTGGTCATTGTCGAAGTGCAAGTCGGCGAATACACCGGGGAAGACGATATCATCCGTTTGCAGGACGATTACAAGCGTTCGTAAAAGTTCCCCCATTCACAAAGGGAATCGGCTCTTGCCGATTCCCTCTCGTCTTTTGAAGAAGCTGTGGAGTTATTCCGCGCCCATGTATTCGACGACAAAGACGAGGGTCGCGCCGCCGGGGATGGGACCGCCGCCTCGATTCCCGTAACCTAAGTCCGGAGGGATGACCAGGACGCGCTTCTCGCCGGGGAGCATGCCTTCTACTCCCAAATCCCACCCGCGGATGACGTTCCCCTTGCCCAGGGGGAAGTTGAAAATTTGTCCGCGGTCGCGCGAGCTGTCGAATTTTTTCCCGTCGGAGAGGAACCCCGTGTAGTGCACCCGGACGTTGTCCCCTTCGCGTGCGGGTTCTCCGTCGCCTTCGCGGAGAATGGCGAACTTCAATCCTTCTTGTCCGTCTTGCAAGTCAAGTTTCTCGATTTCCGGGAAAAAGTCCATCGTCTCGGCGAGAGCTTCGTCCCGTTCCACGTCCAGGACTTCCACGCGGAAGATGAGGGTGGAGTTCGGGGGGATTGCGCTGTAAGACTTGGCGCCGTATCCCATGGACGGGCTGATTTTCAACCAGCGGACGCTGCCGGGCGTGACTCCGTCCAGGCCGACTTCCCAGCCGTTGATGAGACGCCCGCCGCCGAGGACGGTTTCGAGGGGTTTGCCGTAATCCTTGGAGCTGGCGAATTTCCTGCCCGAAGACGTCCAGCCCGTGTAATGGACCTTGATGCGGGTGCCTTGAGCTGCGGCGTTCCCCGAACCCGCCTTTTCGTCAAAGGCCAAGACGCCCGTTTCGAGCTTTTTCCACTTCGCCTTTTGGCTGTCGGAAAAATTGTCCGGGTCGAGCGGAGGCTCGGCGGAGACCAATTCCACTTCGAAGTACAAGTCGGAGCGCGCCGGGATGGGGCCGATTTCCTTGTCGCCGTAAGCGAGCTGGTAGGGGATGGACAGCTTGCGGATTTCCCCCACCTTCATCCCCAGGAGCCCGCGCTCCCAACCTGCGATGACCTGTCCCGTTCCCAGGGAGAATTCGAGGGGTTCCCCGCGTTCGTAAGAGTTGTCGAACATGGTCTTTTCGGAATCGGCCAAAAAGCTTTTGTAATGGACGCGAATCAGCTGGCCGTTTTGGATGGGGGTCCCGGAGCCTTCTTGGATGGTTTCCACTTCGTAGGGAATGGCCCAAAGGCAAATCGGGAACAGCAAAAGGATTGTCAAAAGTCTGTTTTTGGACATGGGGACTCCTGCGCAGCAAATTAGAAAATGCTAGTTTTTTTGGACACAAGCAGGTTGAATAACATGGATTTGACAATCATTTTCATGCTGGTGGCCATCGTTTTGCTCTCGCTGGTGCTTGCCGGCCTCGGCGCGTATGTGGTCATCCACAATTCGGATGAAAAGGAAAAGGAATCGAACGCTCCCGTCATCGATGTTTCCGGGCAGTATGCGGTTGTCATCCGACCGGCGCGGGAATCCATCGAAAAGGTGAAACCGTCGCTCTCGGAAATTGCGAATTGGTTGTCGACGACGGGGAAAAATGCGGAAGAGCAGGGGCGTTTGATCGAAGAGTGGAAGCAGAGCATCGACGACGTCGTCCGCGTCATCGACGAAGGGGATAAAAATGGCACGGTGACCTATCGGATTGTCATCGGTCCCAAGAGTCGTCCGTTTTGTAATTTTATCTCGAATGACAATTACATCACCCGGGAACAGATTCGAAACCATGCGGAAATACTGCCCCCTTACATTCTCGGTTGCGATTGCCGCCTGGTGCCGAAACTTCCTTGGGAAAATCCCGGAAAGGAGGGTTGGAAAGCCTTGATTCCGGAAAATGGAGCTTATCGGGTTCCCGATTGGAGACACATTGCGTAAGACACTTCTACTTGCATCGATTCTCTCGGCGGCCGCCTTTGCGGCGAATTCCGCCATCATTACACTGGAAATGCCGGTCGGGGCTAGACAGCTCGGTATGGGGGAAACCGGAGTCGCTTTGGCGGATGACGCGTCCGCCCTTTACTACAACCCGGCGGGGCTTGCCTTCGGGCCGCTCGCGAATGAATGGGAACTTTCCTTGAAACGCGCGTCGGAAGGGGCTCCCGCGTTTACGAAGCTTGCCGCCAAGAATCGCGCGGGCTTTTTTGAAAAGGGCGAAATTTGGGCGGGGACGAATAGCGGCATCATGCACTACGACGGGGAGCATTGGGCGGATTACTTGACCGTCACCCTGGAAGGCCAGGAGAAGATTCGGGATGCAGTCCGCGTCTTCGCCGGTACGGAATCGGGGCTAGACGAATACACGCGCCGGGTGAGGGCGTTCAACGATGTCCAAAACGAGATTGACGAATCTTATGTGCGGGACGTGAAGATTCCGTGGAATTTGGTCGTCGGCGATACGGTCACGGCGCTCCTCTATGACGTACGGACGGAGAAGCTCTGGGTCGGGACGCCGAAGGGGCTTTTCCGGTTCGACGGGAAAACGTGGAAGAATTATGCGAAGGAACTGGGGACTCTCCGGGTGACGTCCCTCGCAAGCCAGGGGGCGACCCTTTGGATTGGAACGGATGACGGGCTGTATTCTTACCGGAACGGCATCGTGGAGCGGAAGGGCAAGGTGCTTCCCAGCCAAAAGATCAACGCGGTCGCCTGGTCGGAATTCAAGGGGGAACTGTATGTGGCTGTCGACGGGGCCGGCATCGCGCGACTTGTCCCCAAAAAGGGTTCGAATTCGAAGGATCGTTGGAGCCTGTTCAACGAAGAGGACGGCATCATGGATTTGCACGCGACGGCAATCGTCGTGGATTCTTCGGGGCACGTCTGGTCGGCGCACGAAGGCGGACTCTCCCATTTCAATTTGCGCAAGTGGGAGCAGGTGAAGTTTGAAAGCAATACGGTGCACGACCTTTCCGTTGCGCGGGACGGGGCCATCTGGATTGCGACGGACAAGGGCGTTTGGCGTCACCTGCCGGATTACGCGACTTCTTCCGGGAAAAAGGCGGAACTCGAACGCAAACCCGAGGAACGCGGAAATCAGCAATCCGAAGACGAATGGGAACACTTCCATTCGGGGAACGGGCTTTCTTCTAGCCGCGTCTTCGCCGTCTTGCCGCAGGCGAACGATGTCTGGTTCAGCACGAGCGCGGGCATTGAGCGTTACAAGGACGCGGACTTCCAGCTTTCCTTCTTTTACGAGAAGTTGCTCCCGGTCTTGAACATCCCGGACCTTTACCACCTGTTCGCCGGGATGACGATTCCGCTCGCCGAGTGGGGAACTCTAGGCGTTTCCGTGAATTTCGTCTCGTTTGGGGAAACGGTCGTTTCGACGGATGACGAAAGTTCCACCAATTCGAACAGCTCGGAGGTGGTCGGCGCCATCAGCTACGGAACGAAGCTCACTCCGAAGACTTCTGTTGGCCTCACCATCAAATTCTTTTATTCCGACTTGAGCTCGGGTGCGTCTACGGACGGTGACGAGGCGACGACCTTCAGCTACGCCTTCGACGTCGGAATTCTGCGCAAGGATTTGTTTGTCCGAGACTTGAACGCGGCAATCGTGCTTGCAAATATAGGCCCGAGTGTTTATTACACGGACAAATCCGACCAGGACCCCATTCCGCTCTCCTGGAGGCTCGGGCTTTCTTATGAAATCTTGAACACGTTGGATCATCGCCTGCTCATCGCCGCGGACTACAACCGAACGGTGGTCTATGACGACGACAAGGGCGATCCGGAGCCGTTTTACAATGCGATGTGGAAGAGCCTCATCCACCCGGAACTCGGCGGTCACGGGGCGAAGAGGTTCAAGAACTCCTTGTTGCAAGGCATCTTCAATGTCGGAGCGGAATACACTTATTCAAACACGGTCGCCGTCCGCGCGGGTTATCTGTATGACAAGACGGGCAAGCGGAATGAAGTCGATTTGGGCTTGGGGGTCATGCTTTCCGATGTTCTCGAATTCGACATTGCGACCATCAAGGATGTCGGGGACAATGACGGCGTCCGCGACGGGCAAATGCGTTTCGGGATGATTTTCAAATTTTAAGATGTCCGGGATAGTCGATTACCAGCGCCAGATGGAGGAGATTGTCCGTCGATTGAAGAGTTCGGGCGAAGTGCCTTCCCTGTTGTTGCACTGCTGCTGCGCGCCCTGTTCGACTTATGCCGTGGAGACCTTGTCGGATTACTTCCGCATCACGACCTTTTACTACAACCCGAACATCTTCCCCGAAGAAGAATACAGGCATCGTGTCGCGGAGCTGAAAAGGTTCGCCTCCGAATACCCGGCCAAGCATCCGATTGAGTTCCTCGAAGGGAATTATGAACCGCAAAAGTATTACGAAGCGGTCAAGGGGCTTGAATCGGAAAAGGAGGGCGGCGCGCGCTGCGTCAAGTGCTTCGAACTCCGCCTGGGGGAGGCCGCCAAGGTGGCGAACGAGCTGGGAATGGATTTTTTCACGACGACCCTCACGATTAGCCCCATGAAGGATGCCGCCCTTTTGAACCGCATTGGAGAAGACATGGGCCGTCGTTACGGGGTGCGCCATTTGCCTTCGAATTTCAAGAAGAAGGGCGGATTCCTGCGCTCCACGGAACTTTCCCGTGAATACGGGCTTTACCGGCAAGACTTTTGCGGCTGCGTCTTTTCCAAACGGGAACGGGACCTGGCAAAGAGGGAAAAAGCCGAAGCGGGGGAGCTTGCCGTTTAAGATTTGTCGTGGCTGACGACGCGATTGGAACCTTTGTCCATTGCGGCGTAAAGGCTTTGCTCCGCGGCGGAAATCATCGATTCGATTGTGGGGATATCCTTGCCCCGGAAGCTCGAAAGACCGAACGATACGGTCACGGGAATGTTCTTGTCGTCAAAGGAGAAGCGGAACTCTTCCACGGATTTTCGCAAGCGGTCCGCGCTTTTCAGGGCGTCCGCCTTGGACATTTCCGGGAATAGGAAAATGAACGCCTCTTCGCCGTAACGGGCGAGCAGGTCGCTTTCCCTCTTGTTGCGGGAAAAAATCCGGGCAATCCCTTTTAGCACGAGTTCGCTTGCGCCTTTCCCGAAGGCCTCTCCCACTTTTTTGAAATAATCGACTTTGCACAGGAGAATGTGCACGTATTGGTTTTTGCGGCGGGCGGTGGCCAGTTCCCCTACGGAGCGGTCGAAGAACGTGCTGCTGTTTGGAATTTTCGTCAGCGGGTCTGTTGTCGCCGCTTCAAAAAGTTCCCGGTCGAAGGATTTTTCGTTCGAATCCTTGAAGTCGATTTTCAAAATCATCTTCCCGATTTGCAGACGATTCCCGGAATCGATTCCCATGGAGTCTTGCAAGAGGATGCCGTCTACGAAAGTCCCGTTTGTCGAACCCAAATCGCGGACGGTCACTTTTTCCCCGTCCCACGAGATTTCGCAATGCCTGCGGGAAATCATTTCGTCGTCTAGACGGATGTCCGCTTCCGTGCCGCGCCCGATGACGGACTTTCCGCGAATCAAGGCGATTTGCCGAAAGGACTGCTTTGGGTACAGCACGATTAGATGCGGTCGAGGATTCGCCGTCGGCATCGGGAGTGTGTCGGCTCTCGCCGAGGGGCTTCTTTCGAAATCGATGGTTTGCGACATATTCGGCGGAAAAGTTAAAATTTTCAAAAAGGTTTTGAAATGGAAGGTGGGTTTTGCCGCGATTTTTAAAAATCGATTTGGCGGATAGCCTTGGCGACGTAACGGGGCAAGTCGGAAGCGAGCACGCCGTATTCGGAGAGTTCCCGGGAAGCCATCTCCCCGGCTAGGCCGTGAATCTTCGCTCCGAGAACGGCTGCGTCGAACGGCTCCATCCCTTGCGCCAAAAGTCCCGCGATGATTCCCGTCAGGCAGTCGCCGGAACCGGCCTTCGCCAAGGCGGAATTTCCCGTGCGATTGATTTGGTAACGCTCCCCGTCGGAGACGACCGTGCGGTGTCCCTTGAGCAGGACGATTGCCCCGTATTTTTGGGAAGCTTCCCGTGCGGCGCGAATGCGGTCCTTTTGGACGGCATCGACGTCAGTGTGAAGCAACCGGGCAAGCTCTTTCGGGTGCGGTGTCATCACGACCCGTTTTTCAAAGAGGAAGGGACCTTTCGATTGGGAAAGGAAGTTCAGGCCGTCCGCGTCGAGAACGGTCGGAATCTTTTCCCGGAGAATCGCGCCGAGGACGCTTTCGACGACGGAAACCATGTTTTCCGAAAGCTCCCCGAGTGCGGAAATCCCACAGCCGAAAGCGCATGATGACTTCCCCTTCAAGTTCCGTTCAATCAAGGGGACGGCTTCTTTCGACAGCGTGGACCCGTTTTGAGGGAGCGGCAAAAAGACTGCGTCGGGGAGGTTTTTGGCAACGGAATCGATGACGGGCGGAATGGCGGCAAGAGTCACGTAGCCTGCTCCGATGCGCAGGGCGGATGCGGAGGATAGGTAAGCCGCCCCGCGAAAGTTCACGGAACCGGCGATATTCAGTACGCTGCCGAATGTCGCTTTGTTCGAATCTTCCGGACGGCGGGGGAGCGTCATTCCGGCTTCCTCGCCAGCGCGCCCAAGACTTCCAAGTCCGCGGGGGTCGTCAGTTTGTCGTTGAGGGAATTTCCCGGAACGATGTGGACGGGAATTCCGAAGTGTTCAAAAAGGGAAGCTTCGTCCGTCGGCAAAAAATTCGGCGGCTCTTCGGCGAGCCTTTGGTAGAGTTCCTTAAAAAGGGAGACTTCTGCCGCTTGCGGGGTCTGCGCGAGGTAGATGGTTTCCCGTGGGACGGTGCGGACGACGCGGCCATCCCTGACGACTTTCACTGTGTCGACGGACGGTTTCGCGACAATGCTCGCCCCTTTTTCTTCGACGGATTGCATCACTTGCAAAATCAATTCCGTTGAAACGAACGGCCGTGCGACGTCGTGAACCAGAGCGGCGTCCACTTCTGCGGAAAGGGCTTCGATTCCGTTCTTCACGGAAAGCCAACGTTCTTCGCCGCCCACGGCGATTTTCAATTTTTCCTTTTTCGGAAAATCTTGAAGCTCCTCTTCGAATCGGGGTTTCCAGTCCGCCGGGACAGCCAGCACGACTTCCGAAATGGAGGGGATTTTCGCAAAGGTTTCGAGAGAATGCCTGTAAACGGGTTTTCCGCCTAGCGGCAGGAGCTGTTTGGGAAGCTTGGACCCCATCCGCTTGCCGAGGCCGCCTGCCGGGAGAACCGCTGCAAATTTGAAATCACGGGACATCTTGAACACAGCGAACGGCGTAACCCGCCGATTTGAAGTTGTAGTATCGGTAACTTTCCGGAGAATTGTAACTCAAGGCCCGGTAATAGGCCGTTTCCGCATCCCGTTCCGTCGCCGTCCAAAAATAAGCGTGGTATCCCAGGTAGATGTAGTTGTCCTCGTAGACGATACCGGAGGGGAGCGCGTCAAATCCGAGGGAATCCGTCCCGTTGCCCGAATCGCCGTCGTCCATGGCCCAACCCGTTTTGGACTTGAGCTTTTCCCCGGCGTTTTCCCCCAAGTCGGCGGTCAGGGAATTCCATTCCGCATCCGTCGGGAGGCGCCACCCCGAAGAGCACACTTTTTTGGCCCGTTCAAAATCGTAAAGTCTGCCGAACTTGGCGCAGTTGTCGCTGTTCCCCTTGTAGCACGAAGAGCCTTGCGACGTCCACACGTTCAGGTTCTTGGTCATCCAGCGCAACTTGCCGACGACGATGCTTGGGACGTCGGAAAAGCAATGCTTGAATCTCGCGTTGATTTTGACGGGAGCGTCCGGGACTTCGAACAGGGCCGTATCCGCCGACGGATGCTTCAAGTTCTTCTTGTATTGCGCCGGGGAGACAGTCCAGCCGCCAAGGCAGTGGGATTCCAATTTTTCCCGGCTCACCGCCAAGAAAATTTTTGTCCCGGGAGCGTATTCGCCCGAACCGGACGCATTCTTGACCGCCACGCGGACTTTGCCCGCTTCGGAAGAGGAACTTTCGGAATTCGCCTTTGACGAAGAGGAACTTTCGACGGAATGGGAAATTCCCGCGCTAGAGGAAATCTCTCCGCCCGCGCTCGAAACCGTTTCTGCGGAGGAACGGGCCGCGTTCTTCGTGGACGGCGGAATTTTGGACTCCTGTTGCGAGCAGGAAATCCATCCGGATAATGCTAATAGCAGAATCCAAAGGAACTGTGGGAATTTTTGGGACATTTTCCATTCCTCAGATTTCGGAAAAATAATAATTTCTGCACATGAAACGGAAAACGGTCGGGTTGATTCTCGGATACGGGCACATGGGACGCCTGCACCAAGTCCGCTTGGATGCCCTGGGAGTGGAGACCTTGGTCTTTGACGGGGAGCGGGAATGCCGTCGCGCCCTGGACGTTGCCGGGGGTGGCTTCCATCCCGACGGCGACGTCTTCTCCTTGATTGCCGTGCCGGCGAGCTTTCACTTTGAATATGTGAAGCTTTCCCTGGAAGCGGGTCTGGACGTCTTTGTTGAAAAGCCCCTGGCGACTTCCCTTTCGCAAGCGCGGGAACTGGCCCGACTCGCCCGGCGCCAAAAGAGCCTCCTGTTCGTCGGCCACAGTGAGATTTTCAATCCGGGCTTTTTGCATTTCAAGGAATCCTTGGCGGGGGCTTTGGAAAAGTCCCGTTTGGAGAGCCTGTCCTTCACAAGGCACAACGCGGCATCCGCGCGCGGGTTGGACGTGTCCGACATTTGGGACATCGGGGTACATGATTTCGCCCTGTTCCACGACTTGATGCGGGCTTTCCCCGACATCCTTTGGGAAAGAATCCCGGTGAGCTTCAGCGAGAGCCGCTGCGCGTTGAAGCCGGAGCGTTTCATCCGGGCGGAGCTTCTTTCTGCGGACGGGGGCGGGCGTTCCCTGTTTGCCGATTTGGATTTCAAGAAACGACCGGACTCCGCTTGCGAAGAGCCGTTGATGCGGGAGTTGCGGGAGTTCCTCGGCATGATGGATTTGCCCGAAACGCAAAAATTGCAGCAAATGGAGCGGTGGCTTGAAACCGCCCTGTTCGCCGTCCGTGCGGCGGAATCTTACCCGGAGATTCCGAAAAGGCCGAAGTAATAGGTGAAAAACGCGTCGCCGAAGCGGTAAACGACGGGAGCGGCGATGGCGAGAAACGGTCCGAACGGGATTTCCCTTTCGGTATCCTTCTTGATGATGCGGTAGGGGAGCATCACGAGAATTCCCAAAAAAGAAGCCAGGACCAAGACGGCGAAGGCCTTGCCGAATCCCATGATGGCCCCGAAACCGGCCAACAGTTTGACGTCGCCGAGCCCCATGGCGTCGCGTTTCAAAATTTTTCCGGCCAAAAAACCGACAATGTAAAGGCCTCCCCCGGCGAAAAGCGCTCCGAGTACGCTTTGGGCGGGAGTCATTCCCCCTGGCAAAAGCGAAAGCAAAATCCCCACGACGATTCCCCCGATGCTGATGGAATCCGGGATGAGCTTGTATTCAAAATCCACCGCCGCGACGGGGTAAATTCCCAGAATCAGCCAGAAGAGGGCGAGGGAATCCGTCCAATGGGTGACGGGTCCTGTCCACGAAAACGGGGCGTTTGCGAGCAGGAGCGCGCAGACGCCGAGCATTCCGCAGAGAGCCTCGCCTATCGGGTAGCGTATGCTGATGGGCTTGTGGCAGCAATGGCTCTTTCCGCGCAGGATTAGCCAGCCGACGACAGGGAGGTTGTAGCGGATGGGGATGCGCTTGTGGCAGTGGGGGCAAAAGGACGGCGGCGAAACGAGGGAAATTCCCCGCGGCATCCGGTAGACGATGACGTTGTAAAAGCTCCCGACGCACGCGCCCAAGGCGGCGAACAGGATGGCGGCATACCAAATGGGAATTTCTTGCATACCCTAAAGATAGTTTTGATTTTAGAATTTAGATTTTAGTTTTGACAAACCACTGCCCAAGGTTTATTGTATGAAAAAATTTTTGCTCCTGTCCGTCCTTTTCTCGATAGCGTTTGTCGGCTGTTCCCGTGAATCGGACATTCGCGTGAACGGTTCCTTGCGGAACAACCATTCCGTGATATTCGCTTTTGCGGAGCGTCCCGACAGCTTGGACGCCTTTGTCGATTCCATCGCCGCATTGGATTCCGTCTATACTTATGACACGTTGACCGTCACGGTTCACGATTCGATTTACTTTGTCGGATTCCTCAAATACAACACGGACAAGGTGGTGCGTTACGCGTGGAAGATGCACGGCGGGGATTCCCTCCGGAACGGGGCGAACGGCCAAATTTTCTCCTTTGCTTATGATTCCGCTGCGGTCTATTCGCCTCTGTTCATCGCCGTCGACGGGGCGAGTGCGCGGGATACGGCAGGGCGGGGCCAATACGTCCGCGTCATCGATACGCCGCCGGATCTTTGGATTGAAAGGGACACCCTGTGGGTGCGTGGGAATCGAGACGCGACAGTGCGCTTTTTCGCTTCGGATTCTTTCGGGAGAATCGACAGTGCGTTTGTCCTTCTGATGGATGCGAAGGGCAAAGTCCGGGACACCCTGGCGGCAAAGAAGGACTCGGCGGAGAACGCCTACGTTTCAAAAATCCCGTACGCCTCTGCCGGGGGATTTTTGGACAAGAACAATGAGTTGACATTTGTCTTCGGCGCGCTTGACGACGACGGCAACGTTTCCAAGGACACGGCGGTCTTGCACTTCAACAGGATTCCGACGATTCAACTTCTGCAGCCGGATTCCTCTAGCCGGCAGAATGTCTACGTTTCGCGTTTCGCCTTTTATTATTCGGGCGCGGACGAAGACAATCCGGAGGACTTGCGCTACACCATCCGCGTGGGGAAAAGTCCGGACAATTCGGGGACGCCGCCTGTCTTGACGGATGCGAATCTGGTCGCGACGGGCATTCGCGAAAAAAGCTGGGAAGCGATTACGGATTCCGTTTGGAACATGAGCGAGGATTTGCGCGGCCGTCTTTATTGGCAAGTTTCCGTCACGGACGGTTACGACACGGCGACCTCCCCGACGTGGAATTTCTTCTTTGGCGATTTGAATGCGACGACCGGGGCTTTTTACGGTTACGCCAAATTCCAAGGGCGGAAAAATCACAACGGCATCCAAATTGTCTTTGAAAACGTGGAAAATTCGAATTACACATTCACCCACACGAGCGAAAAGGGATATTTCCGCGCAGAAGTGGATCCGGGGACTTACCGCATTTACGCACGGGATACGACGGGTTTCGGGTATAAACATCTGATTCTCGACAGCCAATACGTGGAAATGGGGGATGAACGCCTAGTCGCGACCATGCTTTTGGAAGATTCCATTGCACCGAAGGTCCGCATCGACAAGTACGATTCTTTGGTGACGGATCGGAACGTGACCTTTTCCGGAACCCTTTCGGATTCGGGTTCCCAGGTGGCCAGCGCCAAGGCTTTCTTCGACGGCGAAGAGGTTTCCCTTTCCGTGCTCAAGGTCAACGAATGGCGCATGACGCTGAACGACCTTTTCGACGGGGCGCATGCATTCCGATTTGTCGTCTTGGACAGCGCGGGGAACGTGTCGGACACGGCAATGGTGAATTTCACGGTCAAGGCTTCTTCCCTCGATTTGACGGTCAACGGGCAGACGACCGCCATGGTTTCGTCGGAGGGATCTTTTGAATTCGTCGCCAAGGTGGGGAACGTGAAGCCGCTCCCGGATTCCGTCCGCTGGACAAGCGAAATCGAAGGGCAAAAGTTCGCAGTGAAAGCTTCTGCGGTCAATCTCGGAGACAGCTCCGCGAAAATGACCCTCACCGCCGCCGAATTGGAATCTCAGGGGGCGAATCGCGGAACTCTCTACACTCTTTATGCGACGGTTGCGGACGGCTCCATTTCCGATAGCGTTCGGTTCGGCATCCGCGGCGACAATCCGGGCATTTATTTCCTGACCCCTTCTGCGGACACGGCCGTTTCGATGAACGATGCCCTGACGTTCAGCCTCCAGTATTATTTAGGCGTGACGGCGACTTCGGGGACGATAGAATGGACTTGCCCCGGAAAGCTTTCGGACGGCTATGAGTGCCCTTCTGCGAATGCGGAAACGGCGACGCTCGCTTGGGCTTCCGTCGGGGAGAAAAAGCTCGTGGTGACGTTGACGGACTCCGACGGCAAGGTGGCGCGCGACTCCCTTTCCTTCCACGTCCTGTCCGACCCGCCGACGGTCAAAATCCAAGCGTCCGCCGATACGATTCGGCAAAAAATCAACGCGAACTTGACCTATGAAGTTTCCGCTTCCGATAAATTCGGTACGGTCAATTCCATCGAATGGGGGTGCGGAACTTCCGCCGTTTCCTTCGACTCCTCGGCTGCGGTTTCCCCGGCGAAAAGCGTTTCCGCCCAAATCCGCGTCACGCTGCCGAGTTCCGAAACGGATAAGTACAAGTGCGTTGTCCGCGCAACGGATGACGACGGGGAAGCGGGCTTTGACACTCTTCATTTCCGCGCGGTCCTCGACAAGCCCAGCATCACCTTGTTCACGTCGTCGGCGACCGTCAAAATCAATTCGACGGTTCGGTTTGCGGGTTCCGCCGTGGACACCCTCGGCAAAATCGTCGGCTACGATGCGTATTGCGGTTCCAGTCTCAAGAATCCGACTTGGAATTCCCTTTCAAAACCGGACACGAACGTGGTGATGCCCGGTGCGGCCTGCACTTGGTATTGCATGATGAAGGTGACGGACGATGACGGCCTCACGGCGATGGATACGGCCGTTTACACGGTCGTTCTGGATCCTCCGTCCGTGACGGTCAGCGAAGATACGTTGACTTTGAGCATCAAGGATACGGTGGAGCTTGACGCCATGGCGAAAGACGCTTTGGGTCAAATCGTCCTTTACCGCTGGAGCTGCGGCGTACCCGGATCTTCCGTCGGCCAAATTTTCACATCGACGTCGACTCCGAGGTTCTCCGCCATCATGCCCTCTTCTCCGGTGGACAATTACCAGTGCATCATCCAGGTGACGGACGATGACGGTCTCACGGCGGAAGACACGACCCGGATTTCCGTTCTGCTAGACCCGCCGACAGTTCAAGTCTCCCAAACGTCCATCACGACACGTCCCGGATTCGCCATTGAAATCAATGCGACGGCCTCGGACAAGTTCGGCTACATTGCCAAGCGCGAATGGAGTTGCGGCATCCCGAGTTCCATCTCTGCCAATTGGAAAACCGTATCGAGCTTCGACACGACCTGGACTGGTCCCTCGGAAGCGGTCGCTTCTTACTACTGCGTCGCCCGCGCCACGGACGATGACGGGAACCAGGCTTCGGACACGATCCGCATCGCTTTCACCACGGACATTCCCCTCATCAACGTCGACAATGAACTTCTCTACATCTTGCCGGGGACTTCCGCCGATTTGACGGCCAAGGCGAACAGCGTCTGGCAGGGCATCAAGCGTTACACGTGGACTTGCGGCAAAAAAGGTTCATCCGCCCTTTCGGACACGTCTTCGAAGAACGACAACCATGTCTGGTGGGGAGTCGATGACGATTATACGGCGTCCGACTTCTATTTCTGGGACGATAACGATGCGAACGGAAAGTCCGACAGCACCATTCAAAAACTTTCGAAGGCCAATTCCGAGTTTTACTGCATTGTCTGGGCGGAGGAAAAGGGAACCCGGTTCATCGCGACGGACACGACTGTCATTCGGACGATGCAATCTCTCCCCGTCGGCGTCATCAGCATGCCGGACACGGCTTACCTTTGGAGCCTGGATTCTTCCGTCTTGGCGAATGAGTCGAAGTACTGGTATACGGATGCGGTGGGCGGGGGCCTTTCGGAGTTGGGGACTTTGGGCGACCGCAATGCCCAGCGGTTCTGGTGGAATTTCAGCAATGTCAGCACCTCTTACTGGTACGAAGGCAATACGGACGGGACTCTTGACACGAACATCGCCGAGTTCAACCAGGCCTTCATCCGCCGTTCTTCGGAGGGCTTCATCACGGTGCAACTCGATTATTACGATTCGTCCAAGTCGGCGATGGACCAGAGCTTCGTTTCGCGCCATGAAGCGGACATCGTCTCCAAGAAGATTTACTTCCGCAAAGCTTGGGAAAACATCTCCGGGGCGAAGACCGATTCCGTCGTCGCGAACAGTACGGATGAAAACGGCCCGGCCATCGCCTATTGCAACGACAAGCTGGTCCTCTCTTATGTGAATGAAAATGGAAATTTGGAAACGCGTTATCGCAGCGGGAATTCTTGGACCAGTTTCGGGAATCCGTCCATTTCGAACATTTCGGCGCAGACCCTTTACATGGATTGCGATGGGAACGGCAATCTGTATCTGGCTTACATCAATTCTTCCGACGGGAAGGGATATGTGTACAAGTCGGCGGGGGCTTCGGGAAATTGGACGGCTCTCGGAAGCGGATTAGGCTCTGCCGTGACTTCCCTTCGCTTGAAAATCAACCCCAAGACGAACAACCCTTCCGTCGCCTGGATTGGAACCGCCGGAGGTTCGACAAGCATGGCGCGTGTCCAGGATTACAGCGGCAGTTCCTGGGGGACGGCGTTCAGCCCCATCTACTCCACAAGTTGGCAGAACCGCGAGCTGGACATGGCTTTCGATGCGGACGGGAACCGCCTCGTCATCGCGAGCGGTCATGCCACGGACGACTACAACATTTACTACTACTATGTCGCGAGCGGCGCTTCAAAGACATCTAGCACCGCCAACAACAAAATCTCCATCAACGGGGAATCCATCCAGGCTGTTTATTCGAACGGATATTTTTACGTCGGATTCCGCGACCGCGACAATGACGGTTCTCCGCGCATGGTCCGCGCAAAGGCTTCCAAGTCGGCGATTACGGGCAGCAATGCATTCTCCACTTCGGGTGCGCAGTTCAGCGCTTTCGGGCATCGCTGCTTCAATGCAGTCCTCTCCATTGACGGAAACGGCAACCCCGTCTTCGCCATCGACGACGCCTACTACGCGAGGAATTCCCAAGTCCACGTCTATCGTTACACGGACGCGTGGAAGGAACTGGGCGAAAATGAATTGCCCTATTTCAAGAACGTCTTTGCGGCGACGAACGGTTATTACGTGCGCGGTTTCCGTCCCCAGTTGGCCGTTTCTTCGAACGGGCGAATCTACCTTTCCATGCGGGCGCAGGAATCGGGATCGAGCCAGGCTTCGAGCCTCCCCGGGACAAAAAACGGACCGATCGTGATGGAATACGTCGGGGATGATTGGTGATGCATATCGAGATGGCAGCCCTTTGCGACGCCGCCACGGATCAGGGCGGCAAGCTGAATATGTTGGGCGTGTTCGATTACGTCGAAGCGGAATTGCCGATTGTCGTCCCCCGGTGCGCGGCCGTATTCCGAGTCCGCTACACGCGTTCCGAGGCGTTGGAACATACCCTGGAAGTTTCCATTGCGGACGTGAAGGACGGGTCGGATTTGATTTCGCCGATTCAAAGTTGCCTCCCCTTTTTGCCCGTTCCCGAAGGAATGGATTCGGCCGCCATCAACTTGATTTTGAACATCAACCGGTTTCGGTTGGAACGCGGCGGGAAATTCCTGCTCCGGTTCCGCATCGATGAGTTTTTGGCGGACGCCGTCTTGCCGCTCTATGTCCGCGACTTGACTCCCAAGGAGCCGAACCCTCTGGCCGATTAATCTTTCGGGGAGACTGCGATGGTCGCGGCGAAGGGGCTTGCCGTCGGGAGTTCGATGTCGTAGAGGGATGCGCCGTCGACGGAATCGGTCAAAACGTTTTTAGAGAGGATTCCGCCGAGGAACGAACCGCCGATGCATTTGAACAGAGCTTCCTTCCTGCACCAAATGCGGTAAAACTGCTTCAGGGCGTCTTCGGGGGAAAGCCCGCTGCGAAGGAGCAGATCCGTTTCTTCCTTGGCGAAGAATCTCTCGGCAATCCGCAGGGCGCGCGGACGCAGTTTTTCAATATCGACTCCGACTTTGGCTTCGAAAGAGTAGGCCAATACGCAAACGTCCTTGCTGTGCGTCCAATTGGCGTCAAAGCCGCAAGAGGGGAATTCCGGTCTGCCGTCTTCCGTGCGCCGCAAATCGGCCCGCGACAGCGCCATTCCCGATGCGGAAGAAAGTTCATAAAGAATCCCGTCGATATGATTTTTGACAGGGAGAATGCACCAATGGGCCGTGCCGTATCGGGTCTTCAGTTCAAAGTGTTTCGCCATCACGTTGAAATATAATTCCGCAGACGGGAGAGCGGTTTGCTATTTTATGGCCATGCGACTCCGACTTTCCGCTTGGCTCTTCTCCCTCTTGCTCTTTGCTTGCAGCGAAATCAACAGCGGATGGACTGTCGACGGGGGTGGCTATATGAAGTTGGAGGTCAACGGCGAATCCGTCCGCTTGGAAATCGACCCGGACGACGGCGATGTCGATTTGCGACTGAACAAGCACTATGTCACCTTCCTCGGGAAGAACGCTTCGGGCGACGCTCTCCAACTTTTGGTGAACAAGCCGGTTCTCGGGAAAAATGTGCCGCAGACCAATCCGAGCTATACTTACCTTGTCCGGGGAAACGGTCTCCCCGCGAGGATTCTCGCCGCCGATTCGAGCGAGGTGCGCTTTGACCAGAAGGACAGCATCTTGTGGAGTGCCGACTTGCATTTGGTCTTCAACCGGTGCGGAATTGACTCCTGTGACGATTCTTTGAAGGTCGTGGTGACGGGAAGGATGCGCTATTGGGTGGATCCGGACGACCGCTGAAAAAATGCCTTGTCGAGGGGAATTTCTTCTAGATTCCCTTGACAGATTGGATAAACCTTTTTAATTTTGGGTCACTTGAGGTCGATTAGCTCAGTTGGTTAGAGCGCTACCTTGACATGGTAGAGGTCACAGATTCGAGTTCTGTATCGACCACGATGCTCCGCGATAGCGGAGCATTTTTCATTTGCGGAGTTGTTGCCGAGGAGAGGAGCTCCTCCTTGCCAAAAGAAAAGGCCTCGGCGGCGAGCCGAGGTCTTTCCATTCAAAGGGGAAATTACTTTTGGACGTCGTATTGGGCGATGACTTGACCTTGCTTGTCGAGAGCGCGGATCACGTCGGCGTCGCGTTCGAGGGTGAGGTCCGCCTTGTGGCCTTGAGCGTCGATGATTTGCACGGCCAAGGAGCCGTCTTCGTTCTTGATGGCGGAAATCTGGTTGCCTTGGGCATCCTTTTCATAGTAGGTGTCGTTCGAGGCAATCGGGTTCGAACCCGTCCAGAATTCGACCGTGTTCAGGACGAGGCCGTCCACCAAGCCAATGCAGATTTCATAAACCGGGATGACCCACAGAATGAAGTGGACGCAGGAATTCAGCCACTTGTTGCCAAGGGTGCCGTTCCACTTGTGGAGCTTGTTTGTGAGGCCGTAGCTGCCGTAGCAAGCGGTGAGGGAGAATGCGGCTGCAAGGGCGAGTGCGATGAGACTTTTTTTCATTTTAGAACTCCTTGAGGATGTTTTTAGAAATATTAACAAAAAAAAGGCTTCGCTGCAAAAAATCGCCGGTCAAAAATGGCGGAATCCGAGGTCGTTTGTGCTTTGTCACATCTCCCGGCTCCGTCGGAAACCGAAAATTTCTTTATTTTAAAGTTTGTTTTCTTCTTTTGTGAAAAAAAACGTATAACTTAACAGAGTTTAAAAGGATGGGCTAATTTAAACCCCTAGGAGATTCCATGATTCGCCGTTTTCGCTTTGCATTCTTCACTGCTTGTTTCGCCGCCTGCATGGCGGCGGCCGCAAACCCATTGGAAGTCTGGATTATGCCGAATGGGGCGAATCCCCAAGGCATTTTGGAGGAGCGCCTCGCCCAATTCGAAAAGGAAACCGGGCTGAAGACAAAAGTCGTCGTCCTGGATTGGGGGGAGGCTTGGAGCGTCATCACGCGGACTTTGGAAGGGCAAGGGGGGCGAGAAGACGTTCCCGCCGTACTGCAGCTCGGGACGACGTGGGTCTCTTATTTTGCGTCGCGCGGGGAATTGGCCAAATTGGACGCCCAGCTCAAGGCTATCAACCCGAAGCGCTTTTCCAAGGTCGGTTGGAATACCGTGGGAACGGACGGGGACTCTTCCACGTATTCCGTTCCCTGGTTCATCGACGCGCGAGCTTTGCTGGCGAACGAGACCATTTTGAATGAGGCCGGCGTTCAAGCGAAAGACGTTACCACTTATGACGGTTTCTACTCTTCCCTCAAGAAAATCAATTCCCTGCATCTGCAACGCCCCGACGGTGCGAAGGTTCGCGCCTTTGAATTCCCGGGCAAGAGCGACTGGAACATTCCGCACAATTTCGCCCCGTGGGTTTGGTCTTTCGGCGGCTCCTTCTTGAAAAAGGATGAAAAGGGAAAATGGCGCTCCAACTTGCTCGACCCCAAGACGATCGAAGGCATTGCCGCTTATTTGAACTTCGTTCTGGATTCGGTCGTGGAAAAGGCCAGCCTCCGCGGCAACACGGCGACGATAGTCCAACATTTCAACAGCGGGGAAGTGGCGTTCATCCTCAACACGGCGGAACTAGTCGCCCAGACCCGTTTTGAAGCGAAGGACGGAGGCCTTGCCGCTTCCCAAATCAAAGCGGACGGAATCGCCATCATGCCCGTCCCCGCGGGCAAGAACGGCAGCGTCTGCTTTATCGGCGGCAGCAACCTGGCCATTCCCAAATCCCACGAAAACGACCCGAATGCCTTGAAGTTGCTCCAGTTCTTGGTGCGCAACGACAATTTGGACGCTTACACGCGGCAAATCGGATTTCTCCCCCCGGTGACGGAACTTTTGAAGGATTGGGCCAAGGATTCCGTCTACCAAGTTTTGATCGACCACTTGGAAAATGGGAAAAGTTATCCGAACATTCCCGAATGGACGCTTGTCGAAGGGGCGCTGGTCAGCCTCTTCAGTGAAATCTGGAGCTATTTGGATGTCGGCGGCCTTTATTCCGAAGAAGCCCTTTACGGGACTCTCATCGTCTACAACCAGAAGATTAACGATATTTTGCAGGCTCCGGGCGACACGGCGATGCAGCTCGGCGACTTCTTGAAGTTGTGGAATGGCTTCACTCATTCGATAGACACGTTGAAAAGCAGTGCTTCCGCTGAACCGGAATCCGCTTCTTCTTCTCGCGGAATGACCTTATTCCTCTTCTGCTTGGCGGTCTTTGCGAGTTTCCTTTTCACTTATCTGCGAAAGCGCAAAAAATAATCTCTCCGGGATTGGGTTATGAAAAAAACGAACGGGAACATCCCCATCATGAATACAATCGCTTTCCGCAGCATGGTTGTGTTTGCGTTGATATTCTTTTTGACTCTTGTTTTCGGCGGATTTTTCTTGATTTCCAATCAGGCGGAAACCATTCGGGATGAAACCCGGAAGCAGAACCAGCTTTCCTTGCACCAGGCGGTCACTTCCGTGGAAAGCCAGTTCAGTTTGTTCTTGAATCGGTTGACGATTTTGGCGACGACTCCGTATATCACGAATCAAGACACCTTGGAGGCGGGGAGCTTTTTGAAGGGCTACAATGTCGCCCCGCTTTTTATCCCCGGAGAAAACATCGTGCTTTACAATTCCAAGCACGAGAAGGTGAGCGACAATTCCATGGTCGGCATCGCGCGACTCAATTCCGCTTATCGGGAGTTGGAGAATTTCACTGCGGTCGAACCGCAGCATCCTTACATTTCCCCGCTTTTTTGGGAACAGCTCACCCCCAAGAAAATCATCGCCGTCCTTGTGGAAAATCGCGCCAAGTCGAACGGTTATCTGGCAGGTTCCTTTTCTTTTCGGCGGCTTTGGGAGTTGTTCGAAAACAATAAACTCGGCAAGCAGGGGTTTTTCGTCATCGTAGACGAAAGCAACGTTGTCGTCTATCACCCGGACATCCGGCAGTGGGCGAACGGTCAAAAGACTGCGGCGGATTTGGGCTTTGCAAATTTTGACGCGAAGACTTTCAAACCCGACGAAAACGGGTATTGCACTCTTTCCGACGGGAAGAAGTACCTGGTCAATTACGAATACGATGCGAACGTCAAATTGGGAATTTTGGCTTTGCAGCCCAAGCAGGAAATCGAAGCGCAAGTGCGGACTTTCGGCTTCGTGTTTCTTTACATCGGGTTCATCTTCACCTTGGCGATTGTCGTCGTCACCATTTGGCTGTTCTTCGGCATTGAACGCCCCTTGCAGTCCCTCATCCACAAGATGCTTGTCGTCGCCGACGGAAACTACGAGGAATCGAGCGGAATCTCCGGGGTGAAGAACAACGAAATCCACGTCTTGGCCAGAGTGTTCGACAAGATGCGCCTCACGATTCGCGAAAAGATGAACGACTTGGCGGAACACCAGGCGCACTTGGAGGAAGAAGTCCACAAGCGCACGGAAGAATTGGTCCAGGCGAATGAACTCTTGAACAAGATTTCCCGGATTGACGAGTTGACGCGGTTGCCGAACCGCCGGGACATTCGCGAGAAGATTCAATACGAAGTTTCCCGATACGAACGCACCAAGCGCAAATTTTCATTCCTCTTCATCGACATCGACAAGTTCAAGAATTTCAACGACACTTACGGGCACGTCTGCGGGGATTTGGTCTTGAAGACCGTCGCCGACACGATGAAGAGCAGCTTGCGGAAGCAGGACATCGTTTCGCGGTGGGGCGGTGAGGAATTCCTCGCCCTGTTGCCGGAAACGCAGCTTTCCGGGGCGGTTCTCGTCGGGGAGCGGTTGCGGCAAAAAATCGCCAACACGGACATTGTCTTCGGCAACCAGAACCTCCATGTGACGATAACGGTGGGCGTTGCGGAATACGACGAGCGCCTCGGCATGGACCACAGCATCAATTTGGCGGATCGCGCCCTTTACGACGGCAAGCAGACCGGGCGGAACAAGGTCGTCGTCTTCAACCCGGAGGATATCTCCGCGGAAGATTTGGCTGCCGCCGAGCAAGAAATGAAATTCGCCGAGAAGGCGAACAAGGGCTGATGGAATTCTGCAAATAAAAAACTTGGCGTAAGGCGCGCCAAGTTCAAATGGTTGGATTTGGGGTCAATTCTCTTCGGAATCTTCTTCCGGCTCTTCTTCTTCAAGAGTGGGAGCTTTCCCGAGAAGCGCACTCACGTCAATGCCCGTCAAGCGGTTGTCCTTGTCGAAACTCGCCACGATGTAGTAATCGCTGTTCCACGAAACGGTGCGGAGTTTTCCCTTGCCGTCCGGAGTCCCGGAAACTTTGGCGGTGAGGGCTGTCCCTTGGGAGAGTTTCTTTTCCAAAGTGGCGAAGTCTTTTGACGTCTTGGCCTGTTGGTTTGCCGTCACGGCCAAGTTCCAAAGTACGGCGTTGTTTTCGATGACCGAATTTTGCCCACTGATGGCGCTTTCGTATTGGGAGAATAGCTTGTCGGTTTGCTTCTTGTAGGCTTCTTCCGCTTGGGACGCGTAATTGCCCTTTTGCATGAGCACGAGCCCGGCGAGAGCGACGTTCAGCGCCAAGGATGCAATCATTAAATGTTTTACTTTCATGTGTCCTCCTATTTGGCGTTGAATTGGAACGGGGCGGGGGGTTGGATTTGGAATTTTTGGGAAGTCGGCTGGGAAAGGGCCTTGGTGTCGACGGAGGCGAATTTCCCGTTTTTGAAGGTGAAGGAAACGGCGCAGCCGTCACCGCAGGAAAGGGTCGTCACGCCTCCATTCGTCTGCGGGTTCAAGGTCTTTGCGGAATCCAGGGCCGCCACGCGGGCGTCGAATGCCGCCTGGGAAAGGTTCTGCGACGTCGCCTCGAAGGCGATTTGCCAAATGGCGTTGCTCCCTTGGATGTAGGCGTTCTGCGCGTTCAATACGGATTTCACGGATTCCGTGTAAGAGCCGGTCGCCGCCTTGTAGGATGCTTGCGCTTGCTCTTCGTAGCCGCCTTTGAGTAGGAGCATCACGGCCACCAAGGCAACGTTGACCGCCACCGAAACCGCCAGGATGATTTTCATTTTTGTGGGATTCATGGGAAAAGAGTCTCCTCGAATGGAAATGTCGATGGCTCTAAAATCCCGTCGGTCTCCCGACGGCCATTAGAGATTATCTTCGCTAAATGTATATTTTCCCTTAAAGGAAAAGGACAAAAAAATGCAAAAAGGGCTTTCCGAAGCGGTCTTTGAAAATTTGAAGGAATTGATCAAGGCGAAGAACGCCGCCCATGAATCCATGTTCAAATTCAGCTGGAAGAAGATTCCCCCGTTCAGCTTGATTTTCCCGCAGGTCGATTTTGTGCGGATTGTGCGCTTTATGGGGGAGGTCGCGGAGAACGCCTTGGCGCAGAAGAAATTCATCGTGGACAATCGAGCGGCGGCGCGCCCCGAAGAAAAGGATTTTTTGGATGCCGTCCCGGCTTACGTCGATGCGCTTGCGGACTCTTGCGAAAAACTCTCCAAGGTCGCCGCTTTCAAGCAGGGGATTCTCGAAGGGAAGCAGAAACGGGACGTTTTTGCGTTCAACCGGATTTTGAAGGATTACGAGGATGCCCAGGCGAATCTGGTCCGCGCCGGGGCTTTTGTACAAGTGGCTTGGGGAGGGCTTTCCCATGGGAAATCCCACGCCGAAAGTTAGTGTCGTCGTCCCTTTTTTCAATACGGAAGCATATCTTTCTTGCTGTTTGGAAAGCATCCGCCGACAGGACTTCAGGGATTTTGAAGCGATTCTCGTCAACGACGGCAGTACCGACGACAGCCTTTCCATCGCGCGGCGCTTTGCCGACGGGGATTCCCGTTTTCGCCTTGTGTCCGAAGAAAATGCCGGACTTTCCGCCGCCCGGAATTTAGGCATTGAAAATTCCCGAGGGGAATGGCTCACCTTCGTCGACAGCGACGATGCGATTTCTCCCCATTTTTTAAGTGCCCTGCTTTCCACTGCCGCCCGGTTTCAAACGCCTCTTGTCGCTTCGGGGAAGCAAAGTTTTGAACATTTTTCGCCAAGCGTTCCCTCGGCGACCCCGCAAAGGATTTCTTCCGAGAAGGCGCTCCTCTCTTCGTTTTACCAACGGGGCGTTCCCGATTTTTCCGCCTGGAATAAACTTTTCAAAAGGCGATTGTGGGAACGGCGACGATTTCCCCTCGGCATTTTTTTCGAAGACATGGCGACGATTCCGGACGTCTTTTCCGAAGCCGGTGAAATCGGCGTTTTTCCGGCACCCCTTTACTTTTACCGAAAACGCGAGGGGAGCATTCTCCAGTCCGAGTATGATTTGAAAAAAGCCGGGCTGCTCCTTGTCGCCGAAAAGACTTTTGAAAAATTCCGGGATTTTTCACCCGACGTGCACAAGGCCGCCGGGAATCTTTTGCTGAATGCGAGCTTCAGCATTCTCATGCGCACGCCGGAAACTCCGGAATTCCGCGGAATTCGGGAAAGGGCGTTCCGCTGGATTCGAGAATGGCGCGTCCGGGCAATTTTCGACAAGCGTTCCCGGTTGCGGAGCAAAGCCGCGTCCGTATTGTCCTTTGGCGGCGAGCGGATTCTGACCCATTTGCTGAAGAGGTTCGGATGATTCCCCGAAAGATACACTTCTGCTGGTTTTCGGAAAATCCCTATCCCGATTCCATTTTGAATTGTATTCGGAGTTGGCGCAGATTTTTGCCGGATTATGAATTGGTTCATTGGAATTACGGACGCGCCCGGGCGATTGGGCTGCCTTGGATTGACAAGGCCCTTGCCGAAAAGAATTGGGCTTTTGCCGCCGACGCCGTGAGGTTGCATGCCGTTTACACGGAAGGCGGAATTTATCTGGACTCGGATGTCGAAGTCGTGAAAAGTTTTGATCCGCTGCTGAAGCGAAAATATTTTTTCGGCTACGAGAACGGTTCGGACAGAATCGAGGCGGCCGTGTTCGGCGCCGAACCTCATTTCCCTCCTCTTGAAGACGCCTTGCGCTTTTATCGGGAACATTCTTTCGAATACAGCGAAGACCTTGTCGACGAGCAGGTCATCCCGAACGTCCTCAAGGGCGCTTTCCAAAAATGGAATTTGGAAATTTTCAGCGAGAGCTTCTTTTCGCCCAAAAGCTTCCTCGACGGTTCCGTCCACAGCGACGCCGACACGTTCTGCGTCCATCATTTTTCAAGCAGCTGGCGGCCAAGGGCTTTGAGAAAATCCATTGAAAGGCGGCAATGGTTTTTTCGGCACTTTCCGCGTCCCGTTGCAAAGATTTTGGCTGCGGGAGTCTCCCTGAAAGCGAATCTGGCTCTTTTGGGATTTCGCAAGACCTGCCGGAAAATTTTCAAGAAATTTTAACCGGAATCCCGTGATTCTTCAACGTTTTAAAAAACGGCGCGGAATGAACAGTTTCGGAAACCGCCGAAAAAACGCCAAGGAAAAAGAGGCGAGTTGCGGCAAGCGGCGGAGGGCTTCCTTCTTGTTGTGAAAAGCCAGGTTCGAAAACCAGTGCGAACGCCAGATGTTCCAGGCTTCGGGGAATTTCGGTTCGTCCCGATAGCGTTCGATGACCTTCAAAAAAGTTCCGTACATCAAATGCCCGTCCGAAGACATGTTGTCTCCGTGAACTCGGTAATGCGTGCAAACGCAAGGGAGCACGGGCAGCGAACCGTACTTTTTCAAAAGCTTGAGCCAGAGCGGAAAATCTTCGAACGGATATTCCGGATCATAACCGCCCATTTCCTTGAACGTATCCAAGCGGATCATTTCCGTGCAGCCGTGCAATTCCTTTTTTCCCAAGAAGAATTCTTCGAAGGTGACTTCGGGGATGGAACGGGTGTATCGCGGATCCGCCGCTTTCGACAAATGCCCATCCGCATCCATCAAACGGATCGTGCCGAAGCACGCGACTTTGTCCGGGTGGCTTTCCAAAAAGGAACTCTGCACAGCGAGTCTCCCCGGGGCCATTTCGTCATCCGAGGCGAATGTGCAAAAGTATTTTCCTTTCGCCATGAAGAGCAGCTCGTTCAGAGTCGGCACGAAGCCTTTGTTCTCGCGATGTCGGAAGAAAAATCCCAATTCCCGGGAAAGTCTTTGCAGAATTTGCGGACTCGAATCCGAACTGCCGTCGTCGATGACTAGAAGTTCAAACGGAACGCCCTTTTGCGCCATGATGGACCGCACCGATTGCTCTACGAATTGTTCGTGGTTGTAACTGGCCAGCAGAACGGAGACTAACGGTCTTTCCACGGCATCCTCCGCACCAAGACAATCAGAATGGAAAAGCTCACGGCGTTTTCAATGGCGTAGGCGATGAACGGGGAATGGTAACTCCAGATTTTTGCGCCGAAAATCGTGAGCGCGGCAAATAAGATGTCTGCAAAAATTTCAACGGAAAGGAAGGCGACAGTCTCCTTTCGGGCTATCAGGGAGAGTCCGAGGCACCAGCATCCCGCCTTGAAGAAGTCCCCGGCGAATTGGGGGAGAATCCATTCCGAAAGAGGGCGGAATTTTTCGGAGAGGGCGAAGACGACAATCGGTTCGCGGATGGCGGCGAGGATGGCGATGGCGACGGCCGCAAGCGCCAACGTCCGAATCAAGAGCGCCCGGGAGATTTTTTGAAACTCCGCGCGGGAGGAGGCCGCCGAAAGCCTCGGAAGCAGCACGACTCCGAGGATGGAAGAGAATCCGACGTTGAAAAGGTCTGAAATGCGAACTGCCCCTTGCCAAAACCCGGCTGCGTCCCAACCGAAAGTCTTCCCCAAGAAGGATCGGATGCCCAAATAAAGCACCGGAGTGAGAATCATGGGAACAAGTCCCATTGCCGCGTATCCGCGCCACGGCTTGAAGTCGGCATCGAGAGTTGCTCGGAATCTCTTGTATTGGAATCCGCTCTTGTGTGCGTTCCAGATGGCGAAAAGGCAGGAGACGATGGATTGTGTCGCGACAGCGCTCAAAATGGTCAAGGATTTTGTCTGCACCATCAAGACGACCCAAAGGCAGTTCAGCACCGAGGACACGGCCGTGATGGACGCCCAGCGTTTGTAATCCGAAAGTCCGTTCGCCACGGCGGAGCAAATCGATGTCACGGAAAGGGAAATCATCCCCGGAACGGCGAGGAGGATGGACGCTTGCAGCATCCGCTTCGGCATCCCCGGGAAAAGTTGTCCGAGGGGGGCGATGAACGCAAAGAGGGCGAAGAAAATCGAAGTCGCGATGGATGCGTAGACGCTGATTCTAAAACCGCCGCGCCAGATGGGACCGAGTTTTTTTTCCGTGTCCTTGTAACGGGAGGTCAGGGCGACCCAGCCGTTTTGCAGCGAAAGGGAAGATGTCGCGTGCCCGATGTTCAGCAAGTTCTGCAATTGCCCCACGGCGGCGAATGCGACGGGCCCCGCTACTGTCGCCAGGAATTTGTTCGTCAAGAAGGCGAAGACGATTCTAACGGCAGTCGCCACGGCGGATGTTGCGGATTGTTTCCAAAAAAGATTCATAAGGTGTACTCGTAGGTGTCGTAAACGATTCCGCGCCCCGCGTATGTTTCCTTCTGGTGCGCAAGTCCCTCGTTCAAAACCCGCCCACGCTCCTCGCAAGAAGTTCCCCAATCAAAAAAACGCTGTTCGGGGAACCGATTGATTTCGTTCAACATCAAAAAATCCATTGCATGCAAGGCACGTCCCTTCGAGGAACTCGCAAGATATTGTGAATGGGCGACACGGGAAGAAACATAGACAACGCTCCCCGAAAGAAGTTCCCCGTCACGCGTCACGGTGAAAAGCTTGATGTTTTGTGGGAATCGTTCCGAAAGCAGATTCAGTTCCGCCTTGGAATGGACGGGATGCGCTCCGTGCCCTTCCATGAGACACCGGTCTAATAAATCCCAGAATTTTTCATATTCGGCGGATTCCGAAAAGACAAGCCCTTCGCGAATTCCCTTGTGCAGGTAATATTTTTTTTTTGACGATGGTTGAGTCGTGCCGGGTTCTAGCGCACAGGAAATCTGCCGGGCGGAAAGCCTCGCGTTTTTCCGAAAAAGCCAATACAAATCCTCTTGGGAAGGACGCTCCGCGTAAATCCACGGGAGCGGTTTATAGACAACGCGAGTCGCCCCGAGCCTTTTCAGTTCCGCATCGAGCAATTCGAAAAGCGTCCCCACTGCGGAAATCCCGAGCGAATTGTCCAAAACAAATCCGCCGAACGTGAGCCCCGCATGCGAACTGAACGTTCCATCTGAATCGAGAGTTCCCGGAATCACGGCGCAAAGTTTTTTGTCGGCGAAGAACAAAAAGGAGGAATCCGGAAATCTGTCCGCATGATAATCCATGTAATTCCTGTCGAAAAGAAAATTTCCGTTTCTAGCGTTTCGTACAAATTCATTCCACAGAAGAGAGTCTTCGGCTAGGTAATGCCGAATGGAAAAATTCTTCATCGCGATTCCTCGTCCTTTTCAAATTCCACGGTCTGGATTATTTTTGCAGGAACGCCGCCGATGACCGATTTCGGCGGAAACTTTCCGGAAACAACAGCACCGGCGGCGACGACGGAATAATCTCCCAGTTCCGTTCCCTTGAGAATCGTCACGCCGTTTCCAATCCACACGTGATTCCCTATTTTGACGGGTGCGCGCTTCGCGTCGCTTCGCAAACGTTCGCGAGCATTTACAGCGTGGAAATCCGAATCGAGAATTTCGACCCGAGTTCCAATCAAAACGCCTTCCCCGATAAAAATCCCGGGACCTTCCGAGATGGCGGAAAAGCGGTTTCCCAGCCAGGAGTCTTTCCCGATTTCAATCCGTGAAGTTTCCCCACGCGGATTCAAAAAAACGTACGAAGACCAAAACTCCGCGTCGTAATCCAGGCCGACATGGGCGTTTTCCCCGAAGACAATCTTTCCCGCCCCCTGCGCAAGAATCGGAGCGTCGCAAAGCGGCTTTCCCTCCATTTTCGCATTGGAAAGAAACCTGTAAAAAAGTCGACGGTAGGCCGCCCAAAATTTCCAAAAAATTCTAGCCGGGATACGCATTCACCGCCTCGACGATTTTTGAAATTTCCCCGTCCGTCATTTGAGGGTAGAGCGGAAGGCTCAGCTCCGTTTCGGCAATCTGTTCCGCGACGGGGAAGCGAAGGTGGGACCATTCCCGAAAAGCCTTTTGCCTGTGCGGCGGAATCGGGTAATGGACGAGAGTCTCGATCCCGTTTTCTTTTAAATAGTCTTGGAGTGCATTTCTGTTTTGCGCGAGGACTGCGAAGATGTGCCAAACGTGTTCCCCCCGGTTTTCCGTCCGGGGAAGCTGAATCTTTGGATTTTGAATTTCCCGAAGGTACCTGTCGGCGATGCGCCTCCGCTTTAGGTTGTCCTCGTCCAAAGAAGTTAATTTGTACGAAAGCACCGCGGCCTGGATTTCGTCCAAGCGGGAATTCCCCCCTTTGTAAATGTTCACGTATTTCTTCTCGCTGCCGTAATTGGAAATGGCGCGGACGGCTTTTGCCAAATCCGGGTCGGAAGTCGTGACGGCGCCGCCGTCCCCCAAAGCTCCCAGGTTCTTTCCGGGGTAAAAGCTGAACCCTGCCGCGTCGCCGAGGGAACCCGTCCGCTTGCCGCCTTCCGCGGCACCGTGCCCTTGGGCTGAGTCTTCGATGAAAATCAGATGGCGGCTTTTGGCAAATTCGGCGAGGGCTTTCCCCGGGACTGCCTTGCCGTAAAGATCCACGGCCAAGACGGCTTTCGCTTCGGCGGTCCAAACGCGTTCCGCCCCTTCTACGGAAAGATTGTACGTTTCGAAATCCGGGTCGGTGAGGACGGGAGTGAGGCCCGCTTCGACGATGGAAAGGATCGATGCGATGTACGTGTTCGCGGGGACGATGACCTTGTCGCCGACATTCAAACGCCCAAGGGCGATGTACGCTTTGAAAATGAGAGTCAGGGATTCGAGTCCGTTCGCCGTGCCGATGCAAAAGTCCGCGCCGCAATACTTGGCGAAGGACTTTTCAAAATTTTCGCATTCCCGTCCGCGGATATACCAGCCGCTTTGCACGACGCGTTCGACAGCCGAGGAAAGTCCCGGTTCGAAGGAAGCGTTGACGCGTTTCAAATCCAGATAGGGAATCATTCCTTTCCCCGCTTCTTTCGAACTTCCGACAAGAACTGCCCGTAATCGCGGATGTAGTCCGCTTCGTCATACGGGTGGGATGCCAGTACAAGGCAGATGGAACCCGACGAAAAATTCAATTCCCCCGCCCAAGTTCCCGGTGGAACGTAAATGCCGCGATACGGCCGGTCCATTCGGACGATTTGGGAAGTTTCCCCGTCGTCGATTTTCACGTCGAATGCCCCGGAGGCGGCGATTAAAAGTTGGTGGCATTCCCTGTGGGCGTGGCCGCCGCGATTTTCGCCGCCGGGAATGTCGTACAGATAAAAGACCCGTTTGATTTCAAAGGGAATCTCTTTCAAATTCTCCACGGGCGAAAGGGATCCGGAGCGTTCCGAAATCTTGGAAAATTCCACGAGGCGGCATCCGGAAATCAATTTCATCGGAGGGCCTTTTTGAAATCGCCCCATTCCCAGATGTAGTCGTCCGGGTCATACGGCTCGGAGCTCAAGACGAGCGCAACGGAATTTGTCGAAAAATTGTCCAAGGTGCGGTAATGCATGGGAGGCACGTAAAGCCCGTAGTAAGAGCGGCGAAGGGAATGCCGTTCCTCCTTTTCCCCGTCGTTCAGGACGACGTCGAAACTCCCCGAAAGGGCGACGATGAATTCATGCTGTTTCTTGAATGCGTGGCTTCCGCGGAGTTCTCCGCCGGGGACGTCGTAAATCCAGTAGCAGCGGCGAATGGGGAAGGGGATGTGATTCTCCGATTCGATGATGCTCAAATTGCCTCGGTTGTCCAAAATCTTGGGCAAGGGCAGAATTTGCGGACTTTTGGGGCTAGGAAACATACCGGTATAAGATACAAACTTTTCCCCGGTTCCGCTTGGACGGGAGACCTTTGGGAAATCCGCATTTTATATTTTTGGGGAAATTTCAACCCAGAGGATGGTATGATAAGAATCGGCATTGTCGGATATGGAAATTTGGGCCGCGGCGTGGAATGCGCAGTCAAGTCCGCACCGGACATGGAACTGGTCGCCGTTTTCACCAGGCGAAACCCCGAAAGCGTCAAGATTCAAACGCCGGGCGTTCCCGTGAAGAAAGTGGAAGAAGCTGCGGCGTGGAAAGACAAAATAGACGTGATGATTCTTTGCGGCGGAAGCGCGACGGATTTGCCGAAGCAGACTCCGGAATTCGCCGCCCTTTTCAACGTCATCGACAGCTTTGATACGCATGCGAAGATTCCGGAGCATTTTGCCGCAGTCGATGCGGCTGCCCGTGCCGCGGGGAAGACCGCGATGATTTCCGTCGGCTGGGACCCGGGACTTTTTTCGCTGAATCGCGTCTATGCGGATTCCATTCTGCCGAACGGGGAAACGTACACTTTTTGGGGGAAGGGCGTTTCGCAAGGGCATTCCGACGCCGTCCGTCGCATTGCCGGGGTGAAGAATGCGAAGCAGTACACGATTCCCGTCGAAAAGGCTCTCGATTCCGTCCGCAACGGGGAAAATCCGAAACTTTCGACTCGGGAGAAGCACACGCGCGAAGTGTTCGCCGTGTTGGAACCTGGCGCGGATGCCGTGAAAATCGAAGCGGAAATCAAGTCCATGCCGAATTATTTTTCCGATTACGACACGACGGTGCATTTTATTTCCGAAGAGGAATTCGCCCGTGAACATTCCGGGATGGGGCACGGCGGCTTTGTCATCCGTTCCGGGAAAACGGGCTTTGACGGGGAATTTTCGAACATCATCGAATACAACATCAAGTTGGATTCGAACCCGGCGTTCACCACGAGCGTCTTGGTGGCTTACGCCCGGGCCCTTTTCCGCATGCACGGGGAAGGTGTCCGCGGTTGCACGACCGTTCTCGACGTGCCTCCCGCTTACCTTTCCACAAAAAGCGCCGAGGCTTTGCGGAAGGAGATGCTCTAATGAAAGAGGAGACGATTCAAATCCAATACCTGGACGACACGATTCCGAAGCTCGAATACATCGGCGGGAAATCCGATTGGATAGATCTCAGCGCGGCCGAAACGGTTTCTCTCCGGAAGGGAGAATTCCGGCTAATCCATTTGGGCGTCGCGATGAAATTGCCCGTAGGCTACGAGGCGCACATCGCTCCGCGCAGCTCCACTTTCAAGAATTGGAAAATCCTGCAGGTGAATTCCGTGGGCGTCGTCGATTCGAGTTATTGCGGAAAGGACGATTGGTGGAAAATGCCCGTTTATGCGACGGAAGACGTGACGATTGAAAAGGGCAGCCGCATTGCACAGTTCCGCATTTTGGAAAACCAGCCGAAGCTCCGGTTCGAAGAAACGGTTCTCGAGGACAAGAACCGCGGCGGTTTCGGCAGCACGGGGAAAAAGTAGCGGCCCGTTCGGCGGGATTTCACCCGTCGACAGGCTTGATGGGCTTCACCCACAGGTTGCGGACTGCGTTGATGACTGCCAAAATCAAGACGCCGACGTCGGCGAAGATGGCCATCCACATGTTTGCAATGCCGACAGCCCCGAGGACAAGGCAAACGGCTTTGACGGCGATGCAGAAGACGATGTTCTCGTGGACGATGCGCATGCACTTTTTGGACATCCGCATGGCCGTCGCGATTTTCAACGGGTCGTCGTCCATCAGGACGACATCCGCCGCTTCGATTGCCGCGTCGGAGCCCAGGGCGCCCATGGCGATTCCGATGTCCGCCCGGGACAGCACCGGGGCGTCGTTCACGCCGTCGCCGACAAAGGCCAGCGATTTGCCGGGAGTCCTTTTGCCGAGAATCTCTTCGACTTTTTTCACTTTGTCCGCAGGGAGCAGACCTGCGAAAAATTCCCGGATTCCCAAGCTCTCCGCGACGGATTTTGCCACTAGGAGGGAGTCTCCCGTGAGCATGACCGTGCGTTCGACGCCTTGCCTTTGAAGTTCCTCGACGGCTTGTTTCGAATGCGGCTTCACGACGTCCGAAATGACGATGTGCCCCGCGTATTCCCCGTCGATGGAGATGTGGATGCATGTGCCGATGCGGTGGCAGTTGTGCCATTTCGCCCCGACGTCGTCCATCAATTTCCCGTTGCCGACGCAGACCGTCTTTCCGTTCACCGTCGCCCGGATGCCGCGTCCGGGGATTTCTTCCACATTTTCAATGCGGCAGTCGTCCGCTTCGTTGCCGTAAGCCTCTTTCAGGGATGTCGCGATGGGATGCTTGGAATAACGTTCCACGTGGGCGGCCAAATGCAACAGTTCCCGTTCCGAGATTTTTTCCGGATGGATGACGGTCACTTCGAAGTTCCCCTTGGTCAAGGTCCCCGTTTTGTCGAAGACGACCGTATTCGTTTTGGCGAGAGTCTCGATGAGGTTCGCCCCCTTGATCAAGACGCCCGCGCGGGACGCTCCGCCGATTCCCGCGAAAAAGGAAAGGGGGACGCTCACCACCAAGGCGCAAGGACAGCTGATGACGAGGAAGATCAGAGCCCTGTAAAGCCAAGTCGTCCACGTCGAGTCTTGTCCGAAAATCCAAAGGAAAACCGGTGGGAGAATCGCCAAGGCGCAGGCGGCGACGGTGACGATTGGCGTGTAAATCCGGGCGAATTTGGAAATGAATTTTTCCGATCGGGATTTTTGGGAACTCGCGTCTTCGATGAGTTCGAGAATCTTCGCCACGGTCGATTCCCCGAATTCCTTGGAGGTGCGGACTTTCAAAAGCCCCGTCAAGTTGATGCTCCCGGAAATGATTTCGTCGCCGGGGGAGACTTCGCGCGGAAGGGATTCTCCGGTGAGAGCCGCCGTGTTCAGCGAGGACGTGCCGCTCAAGACGATTCCGTCGATGGGGACTTTTTCGCCGGGGCGGATGACTATCGTGGACCCGACTTCCACGTCGTCCGGATCCGTCTGCTCGAATTCGCCGTTTTCGCGTTCCACGTTCGCATAGTCCGGCCGAATGTCCATCAATTGCGCAATGTTCTCTCGGCTCTTCCCGACTGCATATCCTTGGAACCATTCACCGACTTGGTAGAAGAGCATCACGGCGACCGCTTCCACGTAATCGCCCGTCTTGAACAGCCCGAGGGCAATCGCTCCGACGGTCGCGATGGACATCAGAAGGTATTCGTCGAACGGCTGCCTGTGCCAAATGCCTTCCGCCGCTTTTTTCAAGACGTCATAACCCACCACCACATAGGGGATGAGGTACAGAGCGAAGCGAATCCCGGGATGGATGCCCTGCGGCAAAAAGTGCAGGGCGACCAACATGGCCGCAGAGACCAAGATGCGGGTCAGATTCCTTTTTTGTTTGGCGCTCATCGTGAAAATCCTTTGGCGGTCGATTTTCGAAAATTTCAGAAGAAGACTTCGCAGTCGGATTCTACTTTTTTGCAGTTGTCGCGGACGGATGCCATCACGGTCTTTTCGTCTGCGCCCTCGTCGAACTCCACTTTCATCTTCAACAGCATGAAGTTGACGGATGCGTCCTTGACTCCGGCGGTGTTCTTGGCGGCTGTTTCCATTTTGCCCGCGCAAACGGGGCAATCGACTTCGATCTTGTAGCTTTTCTTCATGGGAAACCTCTTTCCTTTTCATCCAAACGATTAAACAATTATTTAATCGTCAAAAAGAAATATAGGCATTCCCGATGCGCTTGGCAAGAGATTCTGCCGCCTTTTTTGTATTTTTGAATCAAGATGTCGAAAACGTCAAGGAAAAATTTGGAGCACGACCACCCGGTCACGGAAAAAGAGCTGATTTTGGCAAAGCAGATGCCGTCGGAGCGGATGGCCGTGCAAGTTGCCGAAGCGATGAAGCAGCTCGGGGACGTTTCCCGGTTGAGGATTTTCTGGCTGCTCTGCCACGCGGAGGAATGCGTGACGCACATTGCGGAACTTGTCGGCATGTCGACTCCCGCCGTGTCGCACCATTTGAGGCTTCTCAAGGCCGCGGGGCTCATCGGGTCGAATCGGGTGGGGAAGGAGATGTTCTACAAGGCGGTGGACTCCGCGCTTGTCTTGGAACTGCACCATACGATCGAATCCGTCGCGGAAATCACTTGCCCGGAAGAAGATGAAGGAGGTTCACGATGAAGGTGTTGATGTTGAACGGGAGCCGCCGCAGCCACGGCTGCACTTACACGGCTCTTTCTTTAGTCGAAAAGGAACTCCGGTCTGCGGGAGTGGACGCGGAAATTCTCCAGGTGGGGCACGCTGTCGCTTCCGGTTCCGCCGAGTTGAAAAAGCTTGTTGAACAAACGGTGGAAAAATTGGACGGTGTCGACGGACTTGTTGTCGGCACTCCCGTCTATTACGCATCGCCTTCGGGAGAAATTTTGATGTTCCTCGACCGCCTGTTTTGGGAAGGTTCCCCCAAACTCCGCTTGAAGCCCGCAGCCTCCATTGCGTCCGCCCGCCGCGCGGGGACTATCGCTTCGTTGGATGTCGTCAACAAGTATTTCATGATAAACGAAATGCCCGTCGTATCCTCTTGTTATTGGAATGAAGTGCACGGGTATTCTCCGGAAGACGTGATGCGGGATGCCGAGGGCGTCCAGGTGATGGAAACCTTGGGCAGGAATTTCGCGTGGATGCTCAAGAGCCTCGATGCCGCGAAAAAGTCAGGCGTGCAAAAACCGGATGCGGTCGAACGGGTGCACACGAATTTCATCTCTTGAACTGTTTTTTCAGCCGAAGGATTTTTTGACGGTGTTCCTTTTTACAGGAGAGCCTTTTTGAATCCAGTCCCTGAATCATTTTACTGAATTCGGCGATTTCGTTTGCGCTTAGCTGCAGCGGCAAGGAGTTGTAAAATTTTTTGAAATCCGCATCGCGGATCGTGTTCTTGGGAAGGCCGAGCCCCAGCTTGGCGTTGTTCCCGAAAATCATATTGTCAATATAATGCCGTTTTTATTTTGCAGCGCCGGGAAATAAAGCTATCTTGTCGAGCCATGAGTGATTTGGAATCCGACAGCCGTTTTTTGAAAAAGGGCGTTTTGGTCAATATCGTCGGGACCGTGCTGAAGGTGTGCGGACCGCTTCTCACGATTCTCTTGGCGAGGATTTTCGGGGCTGCCGAATTCGGCGTCTTCGTCTCGACCCAGACCCTCTTGCTGACCATTTCCCGGTCGGCGACTTTGGGGTTGGACAAGGGGCTTTATTGGTATTTGCCGCAGAACCGTTTGGACGGGCGCAAGCCCTATGACGGCGTGATGGAGTCGTTTTGGGTGGCCGCCGTTGTCGCACTCATTTGCACGGGGGCGATTTTTGTCGGGTCTTTCACATCGTTCATTTCGAAGGAGCTGCCTTGGTATGCCCTTTCGCTCGTGTTCTATGCGGTGTCCTACGTGTTGAGCAACACGTCGGAAGGAAACCGCAAGCCGCAAAACGCCGTCTTCATCAATTCTTTCTTTGTCGCGGTCCTTTCGCCCGCTTCGTCCATCGTCATGCATTATTTGGGCGTTCCCCATGCGCTGCCCCTTGGACTTTTGGTGGGGCAGTTCTGCGGATTTCTGCTGCATTTCCATTTGGTGCGGCGGCAGTTCCCGGCCATGCCGCTTTTTCCGTCAAAGAGAATTCCGAAGGCCTTGCTAATCTATTCCCTTCCGCTGGGCTTCAATGAATTCGTTTCGTCCTTTTTGATCCGTTCGAGCCTTTGGATGGTGATGCTCTTCCTCGGGCCGGAAATGGCCGGCGCTTACGGCATCATGGTGACGATTTCGAACGCCTTGCAGACAATTCGCGTGGGGTTCACTCCCATTCTCACGCCGGTCGTCGCCGGGATGGACAAAAATCGCCTGAAGACGGATTTGAAGCCCGTTTACTCTTATTGCGTGTCTTCGGTGACGTTCATCCAGCTGTTGATCGGATTTTTCATCATTTTGTTCCCGAATGAAATTTTGGGAATTGCCGGGAAGGATTTCATCGTGCAACCGCAGGCCTTGGGCATTCTGTTGCTGGTCCATTTGCTGAACGGCTTCTGGGGAATGGCCATCGTCATCATGAACGGAATCGGCAAGAGCCTTTACACGCTCAAGATGAACCTCTTTTCTCTCGGAATCGCCCTTGTCTCCGGATATTTTTGGGTGCCGGCTTACGGGCTTGTCGGGGCGGCGCTTTCGATGCTCTGCTACAATGTCGTCGCGATGATTTGGAACAACGTCTATCTGGCGAAGATGGGGCTTTGGCCGTATTCCTCGAAGCTCGTGAACCGTTTTGTTTGGATTTGCGTCCTGATTGCCTGTTACGCCGCCTTGAATTTGTTCCAAGTCGAATGGAATCTGTGGCAAAAGTCCGCCGCCTATCTGATTTCCCTGCTTGCGCTCGGTGCGCAGTGGCTTTACGACAGGCGTTCGGCTAGTCTTTCCACCACGCGTTGAAGTCGTGGGTGATGCGCTTTTCCTCTGGCGGAAGCCGCATGTAGTCTCCATATAGCTGCCGCAAGTAGGCGTCGTAATTTTTGAAGCTCGTGTAGGTCCTATTCTCGAATGGATATTCGGCTTGTTGCAATAGGTCGTCTTTTTTGAAAATGGCGTCGAAATTGTGCCCGGAGAACAGGATGGCGACGAAGGGGGAACTTTTCACCTTGTAGCGGTGAAAGACCCATTCCACAAAACGGCAAATGCGCTTTTTCCCGACAAGGGACGCGAGAGCGTGGAAGAACCTCTTGTAGAGCAGGGTCCACCGGCCGAGAGTCTTGGAAGAAAAGTCCGTGCTCATGGAGAGCCCGACGACGCGGAGGAAGCTGCAAAAGAAAATGAACGCCTTGGCTTTGACGGGAGTTCTCGGCAAGCCGTCTATCGGGAAAATGTCCACCCAAATTCCCTGGTAACCTTTGTGGCGGTCGCTCTTGATTTCCGTCCGGTTGTCGATGGCCTTGGCGAACGGGTAGTAGTAATCCGGAGCGGTGTCGTCTATCGCAGAAAGCCATTCGGGCTTGCTTGCGTTCTTGTCTTTCAAGATGCCGAGGAGCTTGTCGTAATCTTCGCGGACCATGGCGATGTCCATGTCGTCGTCCCAGGGGATGTATCCTTTGTGGCGGACGGAGCCGATGAGGGAACCGTAGGCCAGATAATACTTCAGCCCGGCACTTTCGCAAATTTTGACGATTTCGTCCAAGATGCGCATCTGGATTTCACGGATTTCTTTCGGGGGAATCTTTTTCATTTTCCGCTTTTTAAGATTTCTTTGATGAGGGATGTGGAAATGCCTTCCGTCCGGGGCAATACGACGATTTGCCGTTGATTTTCGGCGCACCACCTTTCGGCGGCGAGGAAGCTCGGATTCGTTTGATCCGGTCCGCGGGCGAAGATGTCGAAATCCACGGCTTGCACGATACTTTCCGCCGTTTTGTAAACGACGACATTATCCACGTAACGGATGGCGGCGACCATGTAACAGCGTTGCTCCGTCGTGTAGGTCAGCTTGGCGTCCGGCTTGAACAGGGCGACATAATCGGAATCTTGCACGGCGACTGTCAAGTGGTCGCCCAAGGCTTTCGCCTTGCGGAAAAGTTCCATATGCCCGAAATGCAACAAGTCAAAAACACCGACAGTCAAAACTTTTTTCATAGGAGTCCCCATCCGGTGCGCAAAGGATTGCAGTGGAAGTTCCACGTGATGGCCGAAGGAAAACGCTCGTTTAAACCAGACCTAGCCGGAGTCCATTCTGTTTGTACATTTTCCATTTTCGAACTACTTTCCAAAATCATTTGGAAATATAAAAAAGTAGCCACTTCAGGGGGATTCGGGAACGGTGGAATTGTAAAAGCGAAGCTTGAAAGGGGATGAACGCCGGGTAGGCGAGGCAGGTCGTGCCAACGAAAAACAGTTCTAGTTGAACTTAAACGTGGCCACGGGGGTGGTTGAAAGGAAGGGGGCTGCGGCTTTCCCATTCGGCTCTACGGCTTTGCCGTAGGAATGAGGGCTTGCCCGAATGTTCGCCGAATTGTGCAAGTTGCCGTGGTTCTTTTTGCTTTAGCAAATCTAGAACCACGTGCAATCCTGCCGCAACTCTGAGTAGCCCCCTACCTTTCCGCCCGCTGCGTAAGCGAAACAGGTCGCTT
>CAZCRF010000010.1:0-38931 GCA_964501065.1 uncultured Fibrobacter sp.
GAGCTGCACGGCCGTAGCCCTTGCAGACGGTTCCGGCTTCAGCGTCGTCTGCGGCGGAGACACGGTCGGAACGATATTGAACGGCGCGAAGGGCGACAAGGGTGACACCGGCGAGAGCTGCACGGCCGTAGCCCTTGCAGACGGTTCCGGCTTCAGCGTCGTCTGCGGCGGAGACACGGTCGGAACGATATTGAACGGCGCGAAGGGCGACAAGGGTGACACCGGCGAGAGCTGCACTCTGTCCGATGACGGGAATGGTTCGGTGATGGTGACTTGTGGGGAAACGACTGTCACTCTCTACAAGGCCATGTGTGGAAACGTCCCTTACGACCCGGCGAAGAGCCTGTGCAAAAGTGAAAAGCTTTATTCTTGCAATGAGAAACCTTATGACCCGTCGGAAAGCTTCTGCTTCAGTCTGAGTGGTGGTGCGGACACTATCGTGACCCTCTGCGGTGGATATGAATACTCCTTGGACACAGGCTTCTGCGCGAGCGGAACGGTCTATTCCTGCAACCACTTGCCCTATGACCCGTCGGAAAGCTTCTGCTTCAGTCTGAGTGGTGGTGCGGACACTATCGTGACCCTCTGCGGTGGATATGAATACTCCTTGGACACAGGCTTCTGCGCGAGCGGAACGGTCTATTCCTGCAACCACTTGCCCTATGACCCGTCGGAAAGCTTCTGCTTCAGTCTGAGTGGTGGTGCGGACACTATCGTGACCCTCTGCGGTGGGAACGATTACGATTTGTCCGCCTCTTTCTGCTACAATACCGGCACGAAGGATACCGTCGTGACCCTTTGCGGTGGGAACGATTACGATTTGTCCGCCTCTTTCTGCTACAATACCGGCACGAAAGACACCATCGTGACTCTCTGCGGAGGCGACGTTTATGATTTGACGCAAAGCGTTTGCTATAACGACGGAACGAAGGGCGCCGTCACGCCGCTGCTCTGTGGTGGGAAGACGTACAACTACACGGACTCGATTTGCTACAAGGGTGTGACCGTTTCCAGGGTGGTTGCGGTTTATTTCAACCAGGAATTTTTGGCCGCTGAGACTTACGGCACGTTTACCGATTCTCGCGACGGGCAGGTTTACTTGACGATTGATATCGGAAGCCAGACTTGGATGGCGCAGAATTTGAATTATGCCGCCACCGATGTAAGCGTCTACCTGAATTCGAAGTGGAGTTCGTGTTTGAATAACGAAGACTCTTCTTGTATGAAATATGGCAGGCTTTACGGTGGAAAAATTAGGGAAAACGTTTGCCCATCTGGATGGCATTTGCCTAGTGAGGATGAATGGGTACAATTGCTTTCAGACAGAACTGTTAGCGGGTTTACATCTGCCTCGATTGAAGGGGGTGCGGATTCTTATGGATTTTCCAGCATCCCGGCGGGTTATCGAGATAGTGAATTAAACTACAGCCAACCGAGTACGGCCGCTTATTACTGGTCTTCAACAGTGTCTTCGGTGTCTACTAAAGTCAGAATGCTTATTCTCAAAGCCGGTTCCGTTTCTTGGTTTGATCAGTACTATACGCATGGCCGTTCCATCCGCTGCGTCATGGATTGATGTAAGCCTGTCCGATTAAAATTAGACAATTTTAAATTTCACCCTACTGCTTTGCGGTAGGGTTTTCATTTAACTTGTTTCGTCTGTTCCCAATTGCACAATTTGGCGGTTGTCGCGGTACACGGGCGTCCTGCTGAAGAGAAGCTCGTTTCACAGTCCACTAACCACTGACCACTAATATCGGCGTGCATTCTTTCTGCGGGAGAATTTTTAAATTAGGGGGGATGCTTTTTCGCGCCATTTCGATTCTCTTGATTGCGGCTCTCCCGCTGTTTGCGGATGAGGGCGAATCGTCGATGGCGGAAGATGCCCGGGTGGATGCGGATGGAGTCGATGCGGAGGAAGGCGGAATGTCCGCGAAGGATTATTTTCTTTGGCCGCTTTCCCATATCGTCCAGCCCGCGTTGAACGCCCTGGTCTTCCCGTTCTCCGCGCCGATTCATTACGCGGTCAAGAACCATGTCGTCGAGAAGGGCGTCGAAATGGTGACGTTCGGCCCCAAGCGGAACATTTTCATTTACCCGACGTTCAACCTGAAGCCCGGTTCGCGGACGATGGTCGGCGTGGATTACCGCCACCGCAACATGATTCTCCAAAAGGATTACTTCGTCGCGAGCGGCGCGCTGTTCGTCAACAGCGACATGAAGTTCTCGACGCGTTATTCGAAAAGGAACGTCCTCGGCTCGGATTTCGTCGTCGGCGGAAGGTTCGACTTCGCCATGGACCGTGACGCCGGATTCTCCATTCCGCGTTCCCTCACCCTTTTCGACAAGAGCGAGGATTTCACGTTCACGGATTCTTCCTATTCCGTGCAACTTCGCGTCGGGCATCCCGTCCACTTGATTCCCAATCTGGGCAGCCAGGCGGAAGTCTCCTTCGAATCGCGCCGTTACAACTATCCCGATGTCGAAGACACCATCTTGACGAATCATCCCCTGTTCAATCCTTATGATCGCGGAATGTACCAGAATTACATCCAAGTCCCCTTCAAGCTGTCCCTGATTTACGACAATACGGACGCCCCGTTCGTGCCGACGCGCGGCTCCCGGATTTCCTTCGGTTGGGGGTATTCCAAAGTTTTCGACTACACGGGAGAGAATACCGTGGAGAAATCGAACGATTTGAATCACGATTTCTGGTCTGTCGACTTTGTCGCCCAGCATTACTTCTACCTGGGGCGGGATTCCACCCAATACGGGCTTTCGGCGGCGGAGGCTAGGGAGTTCCGCAAGTTTTACACGGATTTCTCTTGGGACGAGACCCTTCGCCTTTGGCGGCCGGAGAACATCCGGAACACGCTTTTGAACCGGCGCGTGTTGGCGGTCCAGTTCCGTCTTCGGCAAATTTGGGAGAGGGAACGGGGCGGTGCGCCCTTCCGCGCCTTCCCGACGGCTAGCGGTACGTTCCCCCTCCGCGGGTACACGGGGCGTTTCACCGATTACGCGGTCAAGGGGCTTTCCGTCGAATACCGCTGGCCGATAGACCGTTACGTCGATGGGGTCGTTTTTGACGAATACGTGATGTACGGCCGCACTTGGCATACGGTGGACGGCGACAAGCTCTTGAACTCTTGGGGGTTCGGCGTCCGCGTCCGGAAACCGGACTTGTATCTTTTCCGAGTCCAGGTAGGTTTCCACGGTTTGCATGGGATTTCCTTGATTTGCACGATAGCTCCGGAATTCCAGTAGGTTTCGTTTCTGCGTTCATCGCATTTTCTTTTTGACGGGGATGAATTCCCATTCAAAATTTTCTATCATTGGAACAACATTTTTGTCCTAAGAAGGAAGGTCTATTTATGGCTAGAAAGAAAATCGCGCTCGTCGGCGCAGGTCAAATCGGTGGAACCATGGCGTTGGTCCTCGCCCAGAAGCAACTCGGCGACGTCATCCTCATCGACATCCCGCAAACGGAAGGCATGCCGAAGGGGAAGGCCCTCGACATCATGGAAGGCCGCTCGGTCATCAACTCTTCCGTGAACCTCTCCGGTTCCACGGACTACGCGGATCTCAAGGGCGCAGACGTCGTGATTGTCACTGCCGGCGTTCCGCGCAAGCCCGGCATGAGCCGCGACGACCTTTTGGGCATCAACTGCGGCGTCATCAAGACGGTTGCCGAAGCCATCAAGGAACACGCTCCGAATGCGTTCGTCATCGTCATCACGAACCCGCTCGATGCGATGGTTTACAACATGCAGAAGCAGACCGGCTTCCCGTCGAATCGCGTCATCGGTATGGCGGGCGTGCTCGATTCCGCGCGTCTCGCCTGCTTCGTCGCGGATGAACTCGGCGTTTCCGTCGAAGACGTGAAGGCTCTTGTCATGGGCGGTCACGGCGACACCATGGTGAGCCTCTACGAATGCGTTTCCGTCGGCGGCATTCCTCTTCCGCAGCTCATGAGCAAGGAAAAGTTCGCGGAACTTGCCAAGCGCACAGCCGGTGCCGGCGGCGAAATCGTGAACCTGCTTGTCCGCGGCTCCGCCTTCTACAGCCCGGCGACTTCCGCCATCCACATGGCCGAAGCCTACCTGCTCGACAAGAAGAGCGTGTTCTCTTGCGCGGCGATGCTCAACGGCGAATACGGCGTGAAGGGACTCTACTGCGGCGTCCCCGTCGTCGTCGGAGCAAACGGCGTCGAGAAGATTCTCGAAGTCCAGATGAACGACGAAGAAAAGGCTGCGTTCCAGAAGTCCATCGAAGCGGTCAAGAAGAACGCGGAGTGGGTGGATTCCCACACCTGATTGTTTGATAAACATCAAACGCCCCGGTTCATCCGGGGCGTTTTTGTAAAAGGAGAAATCAAATGCTTTCCAAGGAAGTTCTGAAGGATGCCGTAGGGAAAGTACGCGCGGCCTCCCCGCTCGTGCACAACATCACGAATTTTGTCGTGATGAACAATACGGCGAACGCCCTTTTGGCGATGGGAGCGTCCCCGGTGATGGCCCACTCCATCGATGAAGTCGCCGACATGGCGAAGGTCGCGTCCGCAGTCGTGTTGAACATCGGGACTCTCGAAAAGTCTTGGGTCGAAGCGATGATTCTGGCTGGTCTGACTGCAAAGGAATTTCATAAGCCGGTCGTTTTCGATCCCGTCGGGGCTGGGGCGACACCCTATCGCGATGCCGTTTCCTTTCGAATCCTCGCGGAAGTCAAGCCTTCGATTATCCGGGGGAACGCCTCCGAAATCATGGCTTTGGCCAAGGCCGGGGCAAAGACCAAGGGCGTCGACAGTACGGCTTCTTCCGATGAAGCCCTCTCCTTTGCGAGGCGGCTTGCCGAAGAGACCGGGGCGGTCGTCGTCGTGAGCGGAGCCGTCGATGTCGTCACCGACGGGGAACGTTTGGAGCGCATTCCCTTCGGACATCCCTTGATGAGCCGCGTCACGGGCATGGGCTGCACGGCTACGGCTATCGTCGGAGCGTTTGCCGCCGTAATCCCCGACAAGCTTCTCGCCGCTTCTTGTGGCATGGCGGTGATGGGAATCGCCGGGGAAGTTGCAGGCAAAACGGCTCGCGGCACGGGGAGCATGCAAGTGGATTTCCTCGACGCGCTCTCCAACCTGTCCGCTGCGGACATGGACAGAGCCTTTGCGGAAATTGGCTGACGTCTAGAATCCTGGGCTTAGGAATTTTTTCAAAGTCTTGAAAGTGCAAAAGAAAAAGTCCCGCATTCCGCGGGACTTTTTGAAAATTATTCGTCGTCCTCTTCGACAGGGGATTTCGATTCCTGCTTCCGCTTGTGCGGGTCGAGGGTGATTTTCCGCAGGCGGAGCGCTTGGGGGGTCACTTCGACACATTCGTCGTCATTGATGAACGTGACGCATTCTTCGAGAGTCATGCGGCGGTAAGGAGTCAGCTGGATGTTGTCGTCGGATGCCTTGGAACGCATGTTCGTCAAATGCTTTCCCTTTGTCGCGTTCACGATGATGTCCGTGTCGCGGTTGTGTTCGCCGATAATCATGCCGGGGTAAACTTCCGTCGATGGCGGGATGAAGAGCGCGCCGCGGTCTTCGAGCTTGGCCAAGGCGTAGCTCGCCGCCTGCCCCGGTTCCTTGGCGATGAGGACTCCGTTCGTGCGGGCGGGGATGTCGCCCTTGTATGGTTCGAAACCGAGGAACAGGGATTGGGAAATCGCATAGCCCTTGGAAAGGGACAGGAGCTTGGAGCGGACTCCCAAAAGTCCGCGGCTCGGAATCTTGTATTCCAAACTCACGCGGTTGTTCTCGTCGGTTTGCATGTCGACCATTTCGCCTTTGCGGCGGCCGAGTTCCTCGATGATGGGACCGCTGTATTCCGAGGGGACTTCCACTTTGAAGGTCTCCATCGGTTCGAGAAGTTTGCCGTTTTCGTCTTTTTGGAAAATCACCTGCGGCGAACCGATCGTGAACTCGTAAAGTTCGCGTCTCATGCTTTCGATGAGAATCGTCAAGTGCAAGATGCCGCGACCGGAGACTTTGAATGTGGAGGCGCCTTCCGCCTTTTCGACCAGCAGGGCGGGGTCCGCCATGTGCGCCCGTTCGAGACGTTCCGCCAGGTTGTTCCCCGTCAAGAATTTTCCGCCGCCCTTGCCCGCAAGCGGGGAGGTGTTCACCGTGAACAGCATGGAGATGGTCGGAGGGTCGATGTGGATTCGCGGCAAGTGTTGCGGATTGTCGACTGCGGAGAGAGTGTCGCCGATGTCGAAAGTCTCCAGCCCGGCGATTTGGATGATTTCCCCGGGGCCCGCCTCGTTGATGGGGACGGATTGGATGCCGTCGTAATGGAGAATTTTCTGGATGCGGATGTTCTTCACCTTCGGCGCGGCATTGTCGTCGTCGGCAAGGAAGCTTTGGGCGACGGTCATGCCCGTCTTGAACGTCCCCTGTTGGACGCGCCCGACGGCCATTCTCCCGAGGAAGCTCGAATATTCCAGGGTGCTGATTTGGAGCAGCGGAGCGGCGTTCGGGTCTCCCTTGGGGGCGGGAATCTTTTCAATCACCAAGTCCATCAAGATGTGCAAATCCCCGTCCGGGTCGGAGACTTCCTTGCGGCAGATCCCCTTTCGTCCGCTGGCGTAGACGCAGGAGAAGTCGAGTTGGGCCTCGCTTGCGTTCAGTTCGCAGAACAGGTCGAAGACTTTGTTCAGGGCCTCGTGCGGGTTGCAGCCGTCGCGGTCAATCTTGTTGATGACGACAATCGGCGTGAGCCCCAGTTCGAGGGCCTTTTGGGTGACGAACCGCGTCTGCGCCATGGGCCCTTCGAAGGCGTCCACCACGAGCAGGACTCCGTCGACCGTCCCGAGGACGCGTTCCACCTGTCCGCCGAAATCCGCGTGCCCCGGCGTGTCGACGATGTTGATGTGGTATCCCTTGTAATTCACGCTGGCGTTTTTGGAGAGAATCGTGATGCCGCGTTCGCGTTCGATGGCTCCGGAGTCCATGACGCGTTCATTCACTTCTTCGCCGTCATGGAACGTGCCGCACTGTTTGAGGATTTGATCGACCAAGGTCGTTTTGCCGTGGTCAACGTGGGCGATAATGGCGATGTTTCTGATTTTGTTCTGATCCATTTTGGACGTCCTGTTTTGATCCTTCAAAGGATTCATTTATTTTGGCGCAAAATTTAGAAAACTTTTGTCCGTTGAAACGGTCTTTCTTGTGCGGAAGGGGAATTCCACGCATCGCCAATCATTCGAGGCTGTTCCCTAAATTTGTCTTCTTTTTCTATATTTGCGAGCATTCGGAGCTTTAGCTCAATCGGTTAGAGCATCGGACTCATGAAGAAACTGTGACTCCAGGCCGAAAGGTCTGGATGCAAACGGGAAGAAATCGGCGAAACCTGACGGATGGATCATCGCAAGGCAACGCCGAGCCGAGCCAGAGGTGCACTTCTGGAAGGTGTAGAGACTAGCGGAGCAGTCCAGCCTGCTTAATGACCGCACAAGCATCCCGCGCCTAAACCTTCAAGGCATGGCGAAGACATAGTCCACGGAGGCGCGAAAGCGTCACAAACGTAAACCCGCGGGTTCCGGGTTCAAGTCCCGGAGGCTCCATAAAACCCCTCATTCCTGGGAATGAGGGGTTTTTCTTTCAAAGGATTTCCGCAGCATTGCGTCGAAAATCCAAAATTTTGGCGGTGGGTTATTTTCTCAGTTGCCCGTTCCCGATGAGAATCCACTTGTAGCTGCAGAGGCTTTCGACACCCATCGGACCGCGGGCGTGAATCTTGTCCGTGGAAATGCCGACTTCCGCGCCGAGGCCGTAAACGCCGCCGTCTGCGAGGCGGGTGCTCGCGTTCACCATCACGCTAGACGAGTCGACGTTCGCGAGAAAATAGTCTTGGACGGACTTGTCGCTTGCGATAATCGATTCCGTGTGGCGGCTGGAATAGGTCTCGATGTGTTCACAGGCTTCCTTCACGCCGTCTACAAATCGGATGGCCAATTTGAATGCGAGGTATTCGCGGCGGTAGCCGCTTTCGTCTTCGAATTCCCGGACATCGTGCAAGCGTCTTCGAGTTTCCGCGTCGCCGAAAAATTCCACACCCTTTTCGCGGAGGGGGGCGAGAATCTTTTCAACGTCCGACGGGGAGAGAGCCTCGTCCAACAGCAAGGTCTCCAAGGCGTTGCAAGTGCCGGGGCGACTCGTTTTCGCGTTTTCCACGATACGGGCCGCCATGGGGACGTCTGCGGATTTGTCCACGTAGATGTGGCAGATGCCGTTGAAGTGCTTGATGACGGGGATGGAGCTCTGTTCCACGACCGCGCGGATGAGGTTCTCTCCGCCGCGGGGAATGACCAAATCCAAGTAGTCCCGTTTCTTGAGCAGGGAAGAGACAATCGCATGGTCTGCGCGCTCCACCAATTGCACGGCGTTCGGATCGATGCCGAATTTTTCCAAGGAGGAGCGGAAAAGTTCCGCGAGGATTTTCGAGGAGTGGAGGGATTCCCTTCCGCCGCGAAGGATGACCGAGTCCCCGGCCTTGAAGCAGAGAGAAGCACCGTCGATCGTCACGTTCGGACGGCTTTCGTAAATGAAGAAGACGCTCCCGAGGGGAACGCTCACACGGGAAATCTCCGCGCCGTTTTCAAGGTTCCGCTTTTCCAAGACTTTTCCCAGCGGGTCCGGGAAGGCGGCGATTTGCTCGACGCCGTGCGCCATGGATTCGATTCTGTCGCGAGTGAGGGTCAAACGGTCGTATTTGGCGGGGGAGAGGTTTTCCTTGTTCGCCGACAAGTCCTTGGCGTTTTCTTCGAGAATCCTTTTTTCATTTTCGCGCAGGGATTTGGCCACGTCGAGAAGGACTTCGTTTCGAAGTTTCGCGCTTGCCGTGCGGATGTGCGCTGCGGCATCCTTGGCGTTTCGGGATAAGTTCAGGGAGTAGTTTTCGATTTCTTCTGGGGTCATGTTTCCAATCTAGCAATTTCACCACGAGACTTTTAAGCTTCCGCTAGAACGGTAGCCTTTGTAATCGCCGACGTAAAAGCTCTGTTGAAAGTTCGCCAGGAGCCATTCGGCGGGCTTCAGCTCCACGCCGAATCCGTATTCCCGGTAACGCAGGGTGGAGCCGTTTGCCAAGAACGTCCTGTCCGTCCTGTCGAAAGGCGTGTGGATGTCGTAGAGGTTCCCTCCGAAAGCCGTGTCCTTCGCCACGTTCGAGGCGAAAAGCTTGAGGGTCGCGTCTTTGTAGGTCGCCTGGATTTCGGTGTAGAATTCCCTTGCGTTCGGACCCAGTTCCGAGCCGAAGCTCTGGCCGTAATGCGCATAGGCGTAAGCCGCTCCCTTGTGATGCGTGTAGACCCAAGGCTCAATCCAGGTGAATTCGGAATTGTAGCTGAAAAGGAACGGCCCGATTTTCCGATTGTCCGTCGCAAGGCCGATGCTCGCCGCCCACTTGTTGCCCCACCAGGAATCGTCGAACATGCTGGTGACCTTTTTCATGTCGTCCCAGAGCATTTCGCCGTAGAGCTCCCAGCCGGGAATCGTCTTGACGCTCACGTCGAAGTTCAACCCCGTATTTTCGAGGTCGCCCGTGTAATGTTGTGCGAAGATGTACGGTACGAACGGAGCCGCGTAAATCCATTCGAAGTCACGGCCGGTGCTGTCCGCGTCGTCGTTCGGGTTCGAGTGCGCCCTCTCGATCGTCGTGCCGTAAATGAGAGTCTCGCCGATGCCGAAGTCGATGCGGAAGGGGAGCGAAACGTTCAGCCGGTGCGCGTGGAAGAACTTGTCCTTGTGCTTGTCGTGGTAAAGTTTGCCGGCATACTGCGTGTAGGTGAATGGACCGACGGCAAATTCATAGCCGAAGTAGGGCGTCGGGGCGGGCTTTGAAATGTGATCCGTGGAATCCATCCAAGGGCGGTAATGCGAGCTTTCGCCTTTGAGCGTCAGCTTGTTCCGCCGCGCGGGTCCCCATTCGAGGTAATCGACGCCGCCCAAGATGCGCGCGAAGTCTCCGAATTTGTATTCGCTCGTCGCCGTGAAATAATCCCACGTCCGCGAATTCTCGCTCTGCACGTTGTACGGAATCCCGTTGTAGGGGTTGTACCCGGGGTCGAAATAAGAACGGTTCGTCTTGTCGCTCATGACGCTCGCACTTGCGCGGAAGGTGAAGTTCCTTGCAATGGCGCCGGTTACGTATAAATTCACGAATAGGCTGTTCTCGACGTGCTTGTCGTCATGCTTTGAATTCGTGAAGCGCGACGCGGAGAGGGAGTCGCCCAAAGTCCCGCGGATGCGGACGAAGGTCGCGCTGTCCCCGAAGGCGATGTGCCCGGGGGCTGCGGCGAGGAGGGCGGCGGGAAAGAGAAGTACGAAAAATTTTGAAAGAAGTTTCATAAGAGGTCTTGGATTGCGGATGGATTTTAGGAATGGGGGACGCCATCACTTCTTGAATTTATAAAGTCCGAGGGCGAAGAGGAACAGCGGCCCGTGGATTTTGAGGCTTTCCCGTGCGGATTTCGAAAACGGCGCTCTCGGCAGTTGCAGCAAGACTCGGACGAAACTGCGCATGGCGCGGAACGACCTGGAGAGAATCGCCCCTTTCCGACCAAAATGCTTTCTGTAAAAATAAAGCTGGGATGCGTCGTGCTGGAGACTCCGGGAAAGTACGCTTTTGGCGGATCCTCCGCCCAGGTGGACGATGGGCGTCTCCGTATCGATAAAAAAATGAACGCCTTTAGCCCGGGCGCGAAAGGCCCAGTCGACATCTTCGTAATACATGAAAAATTTCTCGTCGAACGGCCCGACTTTTTCCCAGGTTTCCAGGGTCATCATCCAGGCGGCGGCATTTGTCCACTGCGCCTTTTGAAAGGGCAAACCGGGAACGGGTTCTGTCGTCCCGTGGACGTAACGCGCGGCGGAACTTTCCGTGCGGAAAGCGTTCAAAAAGAACTGCACGGGCGGAATCTCGGAAAACCAATTTTTCTGGATGCTGCCGTCGGCGTTTTGGAGCTGCGGTACGATGATCGCGTTAGGATTTTTTGACAGGTCGCTTTGCAGCCGTTCGATTGTCTTGGGAGGTATGCGCGTGTCGTTGTTCAGAATGAAAATGGAGTCAAAATGCTCCCCGCTATTTTTCGCGAGGGCAATTCCCGCATTGTTCGCTGCGCCGAATCCCGAATTTTCTTTCATCGGCAAAAGAGTGACACTCGGAAAATTTTTGACGATGTTTTCCCGGGTCTTGTCGGGACTGCCGTTGTCCGCGACGAATATCCGACAGGAGCTTTGCTGGAGTAAATCTTGCAGACAGTCTTTTGTCTGTTCCCATTGTCCGTATGTGACGAGGATGACGGCGGTGTCTTGAATTCGTGTCATGATTTATGGAAAATTTTTTGGGCGAGTGGAAGCCCGATGCAGGAAAATAGTATCTGGGAAATCCGTTTGGAAAATTTGCCCGGCAAAAAGAGATGGTTGCGGTGCAAAAGAATCCAGGGAAGAAATTGCGGCAAGATGAAATGGGTCTTTCTTTCTCGAATCCACTTCAGTGAAGTCTCGGCGAATCGAATTTCGGACGGTGTCAAGGGAATCCGCCCGGCATTTTTCAAGATGTCCCGGGTTTGGGCTTCCTGGAGGCGCAGAACTTCGCTCATTTTGGGGGAGGGCCTTCCGCCGACCGCATTCGAATCGTGCAAGCGGTACTTGGCGACGATTTCCGGAATGGCCAGAATGCCTCCGTGACGTTCGGAGACCATGGCAATCCATCTGTCGTGAACGGTGATTCCCTCGGGAATCGGCAAGGCGAATTTCAATATCGATGCGCGGAAGAGGGAAAGACATCCGGTGACGTTGTTGATTCCGGCGATTTGGGAAAAAAGGGAGATTCGGGGTTCGATGTTTTCGAACTGTCGCCAGGACGGGCAAATCTCTTCGCCTTTTGCATTCACCACCTGGGCATCGCCAAAGACCAGCGCATTCTTTCCGATGGCGTCTTTCAGGATGCTTAATTTGTTCGGCATCCATTCGTCGTCCTGGTCTGCGAGAGCGATTAAGTCGGAATCTTCAAGAGTCCTTTGCGCAAGGGAAAGTGCGCGGTTGAATGCCGCCCGATGACCGGAATTCCTTTCCCCTCGGAAAATTTTTAGAGGAAGCCTGTCTCGGTAGCGTTCCAAAATGGAAACGGTCGAATCCTTCGATGCATCGTCGAATGCGATGATTTCGTTCGCGGGAGCCGTCTGTCGTTCTAGCGAGTCGAGAAAGCGGGCGAGGAACTTCTCGCCGTTGTAGGTGCAGAGAACGATGCAAATCCGGTTCATGATTCGTGGTGGGGGAAAAGTTGATTGAAAATCCGTTGCACGTGGTGAGAAAATTCCGTTTCGCTGCGCCCGTGGAACAGGTCTTCCCGGGTGCGGAGAAATTCTTTTGGGCTGAATCTTTGGGGCAAATCGGCGATTTTTTGCCAGGCGTCGTCCGGGGCATTCGGGTCGTAGAGCATCCATTCCGGGAGCGACAGCGATTTCGTATAGGCGGCTCTTGCGGCGAGGACGGGAATGCCGCTTGCGAGCGCTTCGAATAGGATTATCGGCTCGCCTTCGAAATGGGACGGGATGAAGAGCAAGTCGACTTCATGCAAGAGCTTTTCCCGCAGCTCGTCCGGTTTCATCCAATCGTGGAGCGAGACTCGGTCTGTGACGCCGTTTTTTGAAATCAAGTGCTCCAGCTTCTTTTCGTCTGGACCGTTCCCGAAAATTCGAAAGGAAACTTGAAACCCGTGCGCAGAAAGAGCCTTTGCCGTCCGGGGAATGACGTCTTGACCCTTTTGGGCGAAGTAGATGCGCCCGATTGTCGCGATTTGCAGTGGGAACTTCGGTTCCCGGGGCGGAAAAGCGGATTCCCAGCTCAACGGATTTTGCAAGACGAATACGGGAGTCCTTTGGGGAATGAACCTGCGGAGGGACGCCTCTTGCGCACGGGAAATGACAATCCACTTTGAAATCTTGGGGTAAATTCCCTTGGCGAAAAAATCCCTCAGGCGTCCGAGCCTAGCGTTGGATTCTTTTTGCGTATGGGTCATCGGGCAGTAGGAGACGACGGGAATTCCCATCTTGTGCGCGGCAAGGATGGCGGGCAGGCAGCGCTCGACGTTTCCCGGGCAGACTGTCAAATTTTCGACGCGATGCTCGCGAAAAAGCCCCTCGACGATTTCCCGTTTGCGGCGTGAAATGTCCCGGAAGATGGGGAACGGCGTGCTGGCGGAAAAGGGCAGCTTGATTTTTTTGACTGCGGGGGAGAGCTCCTTGCCAAATGGTTCGGAAAAATAAAAGAATTGAACGTTTCGCCCGGATTTCGCTAGGATGTTCGCCATTTTTGCCGAAAGAATCTCTTGCCCTCCCCACTCGGCGGCATCGCTGTAAAAGTTGATGACTTCTTCTTGTGTCGGCATTTCCCAAAATATATAAATTTAAGCTTATATGGTTTCCAAGAAGAAAGTGGTCATCGTCTGCGACAAGAACTCCCGGACAAGCTTCGGGCGTTTGGCGCTCGACCTCGAACGCACGCTGTTCGCGGATTTCGACGTGTCGATTCTCTGGCTCAAGACGCCGAAGTATTTTCCGATTGATCCTGTCGGCGACCCTTGCGAATTCGGGACGAAGAGCGAAAGCATTTTCGCCGACTCCCTCTACACGGGCTTCTACAAGTTTCGCGAACCGTTCGCCGCTTTCTTGAAAAGGGTCTCCCCGGAAATCGTCTTTTTCATCCGCCCTGAGCTGGGCTTTCTCGTGCCCGTCGCGAAAAAGGCCTTGCCGTCAAGCAAGACGGTCGTGCTGATTCACGACACGTTTGCGGAAACGCTTTACCCGTTCAGTCTCAAGTTCCGCTTGATTTCCAAGTTTTACGCAAGGCCTGCGGAAAAGGCCGACGCGTTTGTCTACAATTCCCGTTATTCCCGGCGCGAGGCGGAAAAGTATTACCGGATCGCCGGACGGCCGAATGCCGTGACGGGGCTTCCCCTCAGCCCGATTTTTTACAACTTGAAGACGGACCGCACCATTTACAAAACGGGGCAAAAGGGATTTTGCGAGGGGTTGGGCATCAAAGGATTCAAGGCGATGGTCTTGAACGTGAGCCTTCCCGAAAAGCGCAAGAACATCGAGACCTTTTTCGACATGGCGAAAGCGCGCCCGGACGTGGCGTTCATCCGAGTCGGGAAGATGAATCGGCAAATTCAATATCTGATCGAAGAACGCCACCTGATGAACGTCTTTCACTTCGCGAACCTTTCGGCATCGATGCTCCGGGAGTTTTACCGCTATGCGGACTTGTTCGTCATGCCTTCTTTTTACGAAGGCTTCGGGCTTCCGCCCCTTGAAGCGATTGCCTGCGGAACGCCGACAGTTTGTGCGAAAACGACCGCCCTGGAAGAAATTTTTGAAGGAATCTGCCCGACCGTCTCCCCCCCGTCGAACGTGAGAGGCTATTTGGGCGTATTGGACGATGTCCTTGCGGGAAATTTCGAATACGACGAGGAAAAAGTCGCGGAGTTGCTTTCCCGTTACAGCATCAAGACCGTTGCCGATAAGTTGACCACGTTCTTCTACTCCATCCTCGACCGCTGAGCGCGGCTATTTTCGGCAAGAGACGTTCACTAAAGTTTCGGGAGTGAGCTTCGAAAGTTCCGTTGCGGCGAGGGATTTCCTGTCGAGTTCCGGCTTTCCCTTGAAAAAGGAGAAAAGCACTTTCGGGTGCCGCGCGGCGAAGCGAAAGTAGCGGAGGATGTCGAAGTCCTTGTAATAAGCGCGGGCGATTTCGCGGAGGCGGCCTTGGGAAAATTTTTCGGGAAGAGCGGGGCTACAGGATTCCGCATGGAGGTTCGGCATGGCGAAAAGATGCGCGCCGAGGTGGAGCGCGCGAAGCCCCAGGTCGAAAAAACGGATGTCCGTCCGGAAGTCGTCGTCGAAAGAACGGAGGGACTTGAGCAGCCGCGAGGAATAAATGCCGCAGCGCGGCGAAAGGCTTGCCACTTGGCGGATTTCCGCTTTTTCGTTCGAGAGGAATTCTTCCCGGAGACCGTCTTTGGCGTGGAGCAAAAATCCGGAAGAGAAGACGGTTCCGCCGCTGTCGACGATTCGCGGGGCGATTGCGTCGGCGAAGGGGAATTCGGCGCAGATGTCGGCTGCGCTGTCGAGGAACTCACGAGTGATGCGGATATCTGGCGAGGCCATCACGACCCAGTCCGCGTCAAGCTTTTCCGTGACATCGGAAAAGTCCAGGGCCGAGAACCAGCCGAGTGCGCGGTCATCCACTTGCGGCCGGAGAGGCTCTGCGCTCAACACGAGAATGTCGAATTGCCGTCGCGTCAAAAGTTCAGCCCCAGCCCGATGCGGTGTTCCGAGCCCAGTCCCTGCGCCAAATGGGAATAGGAATAATCGATGGAGAAGAAGCTCCCCGCGTAACCCAGGCCCGTGCTGAAGAGCCGCGCGTTTTGGGCCTCGTCCGGCCTGTCTGCGGATGAGAACAGTTCCTTGGCGTCGCGGGAAAGGTCCAGCCAGGCGCGCGAGAATCCCAACCGGACGAAGAGGTTTCTCCCGATGACGTATTCCCCGGCGATGGCGATGGAAGGCTCCGCGTAACGGGGGAAGGTCGATTCCGCGAAAAGGGAGAGCTTCGGGAGAACGCCCGGGATGTAAAATCCGGAAACGGCGAAGGTCTCTTCGAGACCGTAATCCGTATCCCCGTTTTCCACGTAAGCGCGGATGACCTTGCCGAAGTTCCTCGCCGCAAATCCCAGCCCGAACTTGCGGGAGGCGGACTGCCACAGGACGCCCCAGTCGAACGCCAGGGCCATTGCCGTTTGGTCGTCTTCCTCTCCGGTCAAGAGGTCTGTCGCGAATTTTACCGTGGAGCCGAACTGGAAGTGGGGGAGAGGCAGCGACAAGGAAAGCGCCGAGACGGAACTGTGGGGATCGTAGGATGTTCCCGTTTCGTTTCCCTGTTCGTCATAGCCGTCGACCGAGCCGTAGCGAATCCACCCGTAGCTCGCCTGGACGACCATCGCGCCGACATTTCTCGCATAGGCGACGAAGCCTTGGTTGTCGGCGAATTCCCCCGTTTGCCAAGAAAAGGCGACAGCGTTCTTCCGGTTGGAGTCCAGGACGATTGCCGCCGGATTTTGCAAGACAGAACCGGGACTTGAGGACGGTTTTGCCGCATTGGCGTTCTCCAAGGCCGCGTTGCGCGCGCTGTGAAAGGAGCCGATGAAGGAAAAAGCTTCCTTTCCGGAGTCGTTTTTCTTGAAATAGGCGTGGGAGGGAATCGCGCAGAGGAGGACGATTCCGATGGCGGACAAAATTTTTTTCAAAAAAAACATGGTGATAATTTACAAATTTGGGAAAGTTTACTAAATTGCGGTTGTCGGGCTAGTAGCTCAGTTGGTAGAGCAACGCCCTTTTAAGGCGTGGGTCGAAGGTTCGAACCCTTCCTAGCTCACGAAACCGCCCGGAATGATGCATTCCGGGCGGTTTTTTTCTTCAAAATCTTGACTGGCGGAAAATTTGCCGCAGAGTCGCTTTTTTGAAATTAAATTGAGGGATGGCGGTCTTCATCCAATTCCGCCGAAGGTCGTGTGATGAAACAGATTGGAAAAGTGCTTCTTTTGGCGGCATCCGGCGTGGCCTCATGGGCGGCGGACGCTTCGGGCGAATATTCTTGGGGAAACGTGGTCTTCGAAGGCGGCGGTTACGTCGACGGCATCATCACCAGCAAGACGCAGGAAAATTTGGTCTATGCGAGGACTGATGTCGGCGGCGCGTATCGGTGGAATCCGGCCAACGGAAAATGGATTCCGCTTTTGGACTGGGTGCCCGAACAGTCGCGCGGGCTTTTGGGAACGGAAGCCTTGGCTTTGGATCCGCAGAATCCGAATCGAGTCTACATTTCGGCGGGCATCAGCTATTTTGACGACGGCAAGTCGATGATTCTCCGCTCCGATGATTATGGGGAAAATTTCGACACGATCAATGTCACATCCCAATTCAAGATTCACGGCAACGGAATGGGGCGCGGCGCAGGGGAACGTCTGGCGGTGGATCCGCAGAACGGCGATGTCCTTTTTTGCGGCACGCGGACAAGCGGTCTTTTCAAAAGTGAAGACCGGGGAAACACGTGGACCTTGGTGAGCGGCACGGACAAAATCGCGGGGACGAGCCTGGTCGACAATGCGGGCATCACTTACATCCTTTTCGACACGACCGGCGGAGTGGCTTCGAACGGGATCACCAAAAACATTTACATGGGAGTCGCCCTGAGCGGATTTTCTCCCCTCTACAAAAGCACGGACGGCGGCGAGACTTTTGCAGCGGTGACCGGCGGCCCCTCCCAAATGGCGATGCGGGCGGTGATTGCGGACGGAGTCCTGTACGGGACTTTCAACGACGGGCCGGGACCTTTCAATTTGCACGGCGGGAGCATTTACAAGTACGAGCTTTCGAGCGGAGCGTGGACGGACATCACGCCGCACATCGACAGTTCCGGAGTCGACTTGGGAGCTTATGCGTCCGGGCATGAAAGTTACCAATACGGCTTCGGCGGCATTTCCGTCGACCCGAACAATTCCAAACGCCTCGTCGCATCCACTTCGAGTTATTACGGCGGCGGCAACGTCTGGGAGGACGGTTCGACGAACGCCGGGGACGAAATTTTTGTCTCTGACGACGGCGGGGAAACATGGCGCACGACCATGAGCTGGAGCGTCGCAAACCGCAAAACGAACGGAAACGGCTGGATCAGCGGCGGCAACCTCCATTGGGCGAGTTCTGTCGAATTCAACCCGTTCGATTCCAAGCAGGTCTGGAGCGGGTCGGGAAACGGAGTCTTCCGCACGGACGATGTGGACGAGGCCGTTCCCGTGTGGACTTTTATGTCGAAAGGGATTGAAGAGACCGTTCCCCTGGAAGCCGTGAGCGTTCCCGGCGGGCCGCTTGTCACGGCTATCATGGATTACGACGGCGCGACTTACGACGACATTTTGACTTCCGCCCCGGTGCATTCAAATCCGGAAGGTTCGAGCGGGGCGTTGGGCTTCGCGTTCCAGGCGGGGTACTTCCTCCGCAGCGGCAAAAAGACCTTTTACGACGTGAACCCGTCGGTGACTTCGATTCTGTTGCAGTATTCGAAGGATATGGGCAAGACGTGGACGATTCTCGACACGAACAGCATCCCCGGAGCGGTCGGGACGACCTTGGGTGGCCTTGCGATGAGCACGGACGGCAGCGTGATGCTCGTTCGTCCCGACGGAAATTATGCGAAATCGGGATTCAACGGCAACACGTTCTACCGTTCAACGGACGAGGGGAAAACGTGGACGGCTGCGACGGGGCTTTCGGCGCAGAACGGCCTGATGGTGGCGGACGGGCAGAACCCGGACAAGTTCTACATCCTCCCGGATGGTTACAACCCGGATTTTTACCGTTCGACGGATGGCGGCCAAACGTTTGAAAAAGTCTTGAACTTGAACGATGCCGCCGCTTGTGAAGGCGGGGAACCCTATTATTGTTATAGCGCAAGCAACGGGATGCTCCGGGTCAATCCTTATGCGGAAGGGGATTTGTGGGTGTGCCTCGATGCGGAGCAATCCTGGAGTAGCAGCGGCTACAGTTCGAACGGGCTTGCGCATTCGACGGATGGCGGCTCGACTTGGACGCGGATTCACACGATGGACGCCTGCCTTTCGATAGGTCTCGGCAAGGCCGCCCCGGATTCCGATTACCCGACTCTTTACATGTGGGGCGTGGCGAACGGCGGAGCACGCGGCATTTACCGTTCCACCGACAAGGGGGAGACGTGGGAGCGCATCAACGACGACAAGCACCAGTACGGAGGCCCGGCGAACGGCAAGTTCGTCGTCGGGGACTGGAATGTTTACGGGCGCGTCTACATGAGCACGGCAGGCCGCGGACTCGTGTACGGCAATATCGGGGAATTGGAGCCGACGGCGATTCCGTCCATTTCCGCCTCCCGAGCCCTTTCGCTCGGCTTGCGCTTGGAAAATCGGACGCTCTTCGTCTCTGCGAACGGGCTTCAAAACGGGAAGCTGAAACTGTTCGACATCAACGGAAAGCTTTTGGCGACGTTCTCCGTCTCCGGGAACCAATCCGTTGATTTGCGAAATCTCCGGAGCGGGACTTACGTGGCGCGGCTCACAGGCTCGCAAGGCGTTTCGAACTCTCAAAAAATCTTGTTGAAGTGATGAATAACGGTGGGGAAGGGGAAAGCCTTCCCCTCGCGGAAGCCGAGCTTGCGTCTTCCGCTACCCTTTCATGTGGGGACACCCCACCTGCCAGTCGGCAGACGGGCAACGCCCCGTCTTGAGAATTGGAAACAGCGCCCTTGGAATGAACCCCTTGCCGTTTCCTTTCCGCCGATTTTATTGTCCAAGGAATCTTTTGCTCCACTCCGGGACGATTTCCGTCGCCAAGCCTTCGATGTTTTCGTCCGTGAAAGGGTCGTCCGGGTTGATTTCCAGGTTGAGGCAGGTGACGTGCGCACCGTAATGTTTGGCGATTCGCTTGAACCCCGCCGCCGGATAGACGACGCTGCTCGTGCCGATGTAGGCAAAGTTCTCCGCACTTTCCAGTGCAGCTTCAATTTTTTCCATATAAAGCGGTACTTCCCCGAACCAGACGATGTTCGGCCGACTCATGGCGTTGCAGAACGGGCATCTCGTTTCCATCGTTTCATTCCCGTCGAACGGGAAGACGTGGGAGGCATTCCGTTCGCAGCGGAGCTGCTTCAAGAATCCGTGCATATGCAGGATGCGTTTGGAGCCGGCGCGTTCGTGCAAATCGTCGACGTTCTGGGTGACTAGCAAAAAATCGTCCCCCAAGCGTTCTTCGATTTTCGCCAGGGCGATGTGGGCTGCGTTCGGCTTGAAGTCGGGGAGAGAGGTTCTCAGTTTGTTGTAAAATTCCTTGACGCGTTTCTTGTCGCGGAAGTATCCTTCCGGGGTGGCCACGGCTTCGATGGGTTCGTTCTCCCAAAGTCCGTCGTTTCCGCGGAAGGTGCGGAGGCCGGATTCCGCACTGATGCCGGCCCCTGTCAACACGACCAGTTTCATTTGCAAAGTTCTCCCAAAAACAGAGCCTCGGCGACGATGCCGCTTTCAAAATCCTTCAGTCCCAAGCTTTCGTTTTCGCCGTGGGCGTTGCAATGGGGGTCTTCTAGCCCCGTCATCAAAATGGGAATGTCGCCGAGAGCGTCCCGGAAAAGTTGTGCGCCGGGGATGGACGCTCCGCAGCCGATGAACTTGGCTTCCGTCCCGTAGGCGTGGGTCATCGCCTCTTTCATCAGAGAGTAATAAGGGTGGGAAACATCCGTGGTGAAGGGGCTTGCGCCGTCTTCGACGAACATGGAAAGTTCGAGTCCCGACGGGCAGTGATTCTTCAAGTGCAACATCAACAGTTCCGTGCTTCGGGATACTTGCATGCCCGGGGCCAGGCGGATTCCGATCCGCGCGTAAGCGGAGTCTTGGAGTACGTTGCCGGCTTGCGTCCGCGAACCCGCTTCGAAGGCCGTCACGACGAGGGAGGGCTTCCGCCAAAGAGTGGAGAGAATGTCGTCCGCGCTTCCCAAAATTCGCGTTCCGGGGAGCATTCCGGATTCCATCCGGAATTTTTCCTCCGTGTAATGCAAAGCCTTGTAGCTTTCTTGTTCGGCCTTTGTCGGCGGGCAGATGTCGTCGTTGAAGTGTTCAATCACGATGTTTCCGTCGTCGTCCGTGAGGGAGGCTATCAATTTGCAGAGTCCTTGCACGGGGTCCGGAATCGGCCCCGACCAGGAACCGGAATGGAGCGGGGATTTGACGGATTTGAGGACGACGGAGACTGCGGACATTCCGCGCAGGGAGGTCGTGATGGATGGAGTCCCCGTGTCGAAATTCGAAAGATCCGCGATGATGACCGCGTCCGACTTCAAGAGTTCCCGATTGCGGAGAAGGAGCTTTCCGAATCCGGAGCTTCCGCATTCCTCTTCCCCCTCGATAATCACCTTGATGTTCGGCATCCTGTTCCCGTAAACGGCAAGGGCTTGCGTCACGGCGGCGATGTGCAGGACAATCCCGGACTTGTCGTCGGCGGCCCCTCGGCCGTAAAGTCGCCCGTCGCGGATTTCCGGTACGAACGGTGGGCTTATCCAAAGGGCTTCCCTCATCGTCGGTTGGACGTCATGGTGGGCGTAGAGCAAGACGGTCGGGTTCGACTTCTTCGTTTTCAATTCGGCATAGACGGAAGCGCGTCCGCTGGGCGGAATCAGCAACTGCGCATTTTGAAACCCGTAGCTTTCAAAGAGGCTCTTGACGGCTTCGGCGGATCTGTGGACTTCGCTCTGGTCGAAGTTGTCGAAGCTTATCGAGGGAATCCGGATGAGATCTTCGAGAATCTTTACGTAAGAGGGGAACATCTCGTGAATTCTTGACGGTAAAATTTCATTCATAACGACACCTGTTCTTTTTTGTTAATTTAATCAAATATGAACGTGGATTGCGAAAATTACGACTATGATTTGTTGAATGGAGACAAACTCCTGTCCCTGATTCGGCGGATTTTCAAAGGTTCCCCGGAATTCCGTCACGATTCCCTGAAACATGCGGCGCGCGTCGCCCCGTTCCTCCCCTTTCTCGGCGGCCGTCCGGATTTTTCCCCCGAATTGAAGACGACAATCGAGTTCCCGGACAAGAGCTGCCCCATCGTGTTGTCTGCGCCCATCATATTGGCTGCGGGCGCGAACAAGACCGCTCGTCGCGTTTCCGATTTCGCCAACTTGGGCTTCGGCGGCGTCACTGTCGGTACGGCGACGAGGCGTTTTCGCGAGGGGAACACGCATCGTCCGCGAATCGGTTTCTTGGAAAATGATCGCGCCATTTACAACAGCATGGGGCTGAACAACGACGGAGTGGAAGAGATTTCCGCCCGTGTCGACAGGGAACTGGTCCGCATCCACAAGAGCGGCATGTCCGTCGGCATCTCCGTCGCCGAAACGCCCGGGCTTTCGTCCGATGCGGAAAAGTTGAAGGATGTCGTCGAGAGCTTCGCGATTGCCTACAAGTCTGCGGATTACATCGAACTCAACGTCAGCTGTCCGAACACCGGGGAAAACCGCCTGGACTTGGATACGCGATTCATGGAAACGCTTTTTGCCGAGACGATGGGCTACCGCAATTCGCAGACCATTCGCAAGGCCGTCTATGCAAAGCTCAGCCCGGATCTTTCGGAACGCCAGCTGGTGACGACCCTTGAAGTCCTGGAACGCTACGGAGTGAATGGAGTCGTCGTGGGGAACACGTTCCCGGCGAGGAAAATCGGGGAACTTCCGATGCTCGCCAAGTTCGGCGAATTGAAAGTCCTGCGCTCCGACGGGGACAAGGGCGGCATCAGCGGCCGCCCGCTTTACCAGAATACGTTCTGGATGACGAAATTCGTCAAGTCCCGCTTTCCGCAGATGAGCGTCATCGCTTGCGGCGGAATCGATCACGGGCTGAAGGTTTTGGATTTGATGCGCGCCGGGGCGGATGCCGTCGAGTGCTACAGCGTGTGCGCTTTCCGTTGGATGCCCGCCCATTCCATGAGACGGGAATTGAAAGAAGGGCTCCGTTCCGCAAATATCCGCTCCATCGAAGAGTTGCGTACAAAGTGAGAGTCATGAAGCTCGCCTTTGTCGCTTTGGCCGTTCTCCTTTGGATGCCCGCTCGCGCCGGGTTCTTCTTGGAAAATGATGCGAGCGAGAAGTCGGAGGGGGTGGAAAATCCCGATTTCGGCTTCTCGTTCGGCGGAGGCGCTTCGGCGACGTACTATCTGGATGACGTGGATTTTTCCTTGGAAGCCCTTTCTGCGTATCGTTTTGAAAATCCCTTCGGGGCGTTCTTGAACCTTTCTGCGGGAATTTCCGAGCGCATCCATTCGGCGGGCGGAGGACTTTCCTTCTTCTTCGGTTCCGGCGACTTCGTTTCGCTCGGGTGCTCCGGAGTGTTTTTTGAAAGGGACGGGGAATGGCGGGCGACTTCTCGGATTGACGTCGATTACGGTCACGGCATGAAGCCTTGGCCGCTTGCCCATTTTGCGTTGCAGTTGAAGGTGCGATTCTCTTATCTGATGGGCGAGAACCTCTATCGGCGAAAGACTTCGACTAGCACGACCCTTTCCGGGCAGATGGCACTGATTTTCTTTTAGGAGGCTTCGTGAAACATTTTCATCGGATTACCCTTTGGCTCGTTCTGATGGCTTCGTCTTCCTTTGCCGTCCCGTGGCTCGGAATCTCGTTCAAGTCGGAACCGTTCGGGCGAGGAATCGCTTTGCAAATACAAGGCGTCCATCCGGGGTCGGGAGCCGTCGGCAAGGGTGTCCAGCCCGGTGACAAAATTGTCGAAATCAACGGGAAACCCATTTTGAGCATGGCGACCCTCAAGGAGGAGCTTTCCAAGCGGAAGGTGGGGGAGGCGGTTTCCCTCGGCGTTCTGAGCGGAAAAAAGAAGAAGACCGTGCGGGTGCCGATGACGGAACGCCCCGACGACATTTCGGAGCTCATGGGCGGGTCTTCGATAGGCAGCAAGGCGGAAGAATTCCAAAAGAACTTTTACCGCAACGGGGAACGGCGCAAGGCGAAGCCCAAGGTGACTCTCCTCGACTTTTGGGCGACGTGGTGCGGGCCTTGCCGGCAGACTCTTCCGATTCTCGAACGCCTGTATCGAAAGCTCGGCGCCGCGGGGCTGGAAGTCATCGGGATTTCGAGCGAACAGCGGGGGACTCTCGAAAAATTCTATCGGGAGCATCCGTCGCCGTATCCGCTCTATTCCGATGTTGCCGGGACCATGTGGCGGCGTTACGGAATCACGGCTGTTCCCACGCTCATGCTCCTGGACGAAAACGGATACATCCAAAAAGTTTGGCCGGGCGCACCGAACGAGGCCGCCTTGGAAAAGGCCGTCCGCGAAGCGATGCGGTAGTGCGGCACAAAAAAAGCCCCCGAAGCCGGGGACTCGAATTCAAGAGTTTTGAAAATCAGAAGTTGTAGTAGAAGTTGACGGCGATTCCCGCCGCGTCTCCATCGAGGCCTTCGGTGGCGTCACCGGAACGGACGACCAGCTTGCCGTCGACGGCCATTTCCTGGCTGATGGCGTAGGCCGCCCCGAGCCACAGGCTGAAGCTGTTGTCTCCGGCGTGGTCTTCCCAACTGTTTGCGCCGTCGTATTCGTCGTCGGTGAGCTTGTACTTGATTTTGATCCCGGCGAACGGAGTGAGTCCGATGTCTTGGATTGTGTAGCCGATTTCCGCCGCGACGTGAAAGATGAGGCCCGGTTCGAAGTCGTGCCGTTCAAAGCCCCAGTAGAGCCCGGCTTCCGTGCCGAGCACCAAGTTCGGCGCCAGTTCTTGGGAAAACTGCCCACCCAAGGTGAAGCTCAGCCGGTCGGACACGTCGTTGTTCCCGATGGGCAGGTTCAGGTCCAGGAAAAGGTTCACGATGGGCATCACGGCGTAACGCGCGCCCAAGGTCAAGTCCGTGAAACCCGCCCCGTCTGCTCCGTCCGTTTCCCAGGATTTGTAGCCGAAAGACACCAGCGAAAGTTCGAGGTTAGGCATCAAGACGTAACGTGCGCTCACGCCAAGCCCCCACTGAGACCAAGGATCGTCGGAGTCATAGTAGAACGTCCCCTTCACGGTTCCCCTTCCCGCTTCGGGCAGTTGGTAGTAATCGTAAGAGGCGAAGCTTGTCGCTGCGAGGAGCAGGGCGACCAAGGCGATTTTCTTCATCATGGATTTTCTCCTATCACATATTGTCCGCAAAAAATAGTTATTTGGATTTGTCGCGACCGGTCGGCTCTTTTTGATTGGCGGCCTTTTCCGCGAAGTCGTCGAACGGGAAGGCGAACTTCCCTGCGAGAATGCAGCCCGCGCTCCCGGGATGGCATTCCCTCTTCCGCTTGTCGCAAAAAGTCTCCCGCAAGAACTTGCATTCCCAGCTCATGGAAGGTTCCTTTGTTCATTCTCCAAGGTGTTCCGCCAGGATTTTCACCCCGAGGGCGATCAGGACAATCCCTCCGCAAGCCTCTGCAATCCCGGACGGGAATTTTTTCCCGATTCTCTTGCCGAAATGGACTCCGGCGATGGCGAAGAGGAACGCCACCGAACCGATGATTGCTGACGTCTTGACGATTTCCCGGCCCAAAAGTCCGATGGAAACTCCGACGGCCAGAGCGTCGAGGCTTGTCGCGACGGCCAACGCCGCCAAAGTCCTGTAGCTCAGTTTTTGGGCAAAGACCTGTTTTTCGCCCCCTCTGACGGCTTCCATCAGCATGCGGATTCCGATGAATCCCAACAGCCCGAAGGCAATCCAGTGATCCACCGTCCCGATGAATTCGGCGAGAAATTTCCCGCCGAGGAATCCCATGACGGTCATTCCCGTTTGGAAAACGCCGAAAAAAATTCCGAGAAGGAGGATTTCCCGTCTAGGCGTCTCCTTTCGGCAAAGCCCTATCGACACGGATACGGCAAAACAGTCGATGGCCAAGGCGACGGCGATGAGGAATGTACTGAAGATTTCCATCATTTGCAAATCCATCTCAAAAAAGATATTTTGAAAAGGCTGATGCAATATAGAAAACCCGAGACACTATGAAACGTTACAAAATGGTTCTCTTGACCGGCGCAAGTTCGGGAATCGGCAAGGAAATCGCCTATTCCATTGCTCCCCAAGCGGAAAAGATGGTTTTGGTCTCCCGCCGCGAGGAGCTTCTTGCCGCGATTGCAAACGATTTGAATCTCCGATTCGGCTGTGACGCGTTCGCGTTGCCGTTCGACCTCTCCTCTCCGGGTGCTGCGGAAAAAGTCTTTGAACGGGCGATGGAACTTGCGGGGCGTCCGCCGGACTTGCTCGTAAACGCTGCCGGTGTGGGCTTTTGCGGGGACGCTTCGGAAATCCCGTTGGATTTGGATCTCCGGATGCTCTCCCTCAACGTGGAGGTCCCGCTTGCACTTTGCAAATTGGCGCTCAAGACGATGTATGCGAGGCGCAAGGGCGTCATTTTGAATGTTTCGAGCGTCGGGGGATTTTTGCCGGGTCCCTTCATGGCTTCTTATTATGCGAGCAAGGCCTTTCTCCTTTCCTATAGCGAAGCCTTGGCGGAAGAGGCGCGCCCGCATGGAGTCCGCGTGTTGACCCTTTGCCCGGGGACTGTCGACACGGAATTTTTCGACAAGGCGGGGGCATCCAAAGGCTTCTTCCGCCGCCATTTTTCCTCTTCTCCGCAAGCGGTCGCCAGTGCCGCCGTCGGCGCTATTTTGCGCGGCTTCCCGGATCGAATCGTTCCCGGCTGCGTCAATCGGGCGATTTTGGTGTTTGAACGCCTGATGCCCCACCGGTTCATCGTGAGCTTGGCGGCTAAATTCCTAAAGCCTTCAAAGACAAGGGGTGACGCAAAGTGAAATTTCGGATTACTGCCGCCTTTATCCTCGTAGCATCCTTCCTGTTCGCCGCCGACGTGTTCCGCTTGCCGGAACTCACCCCCGACGCCCGCGTCCGCGCCGCGGAAATTTACGACCGCGAGTGTTACGCCTGCCACCGTTGGAAGCGGATGTTCGCCGGCCCCGACATGCAGGGGAACGTTTCGCGTTATTTGGACAATCCCAAGGGGCTTTTTGAATATTTGAAAGACCCGAAGCCCATCCATCCGGACAAATACCGTCCGATGGAAATCGGCAAGCTTTCCGATGAAGACGCATCGCTGATGGTCGCGTGGCTCTTTTCGCTAGTCCGGGATTCTTCGGCGGCGGACAGACCGCGATAAACACATTTGGGCGCAAATTCAGCGCATTTTGTCTTGAAATGGGGCTTTTTTGTCGGGCAAAAAATTTTTTTCACATTTTTTTGCCCTTTTTTGCGAAAATTTTCTTGTATATTAAAATCGGCGCTTCAAAAAGCGCCTTTTGAAATTCGGAGATTTTATGGCTGAAGATTTACAGACCCTGATAGATCGCATTCAAAAAGAAGCCGTGGAAAAGGCCGATGCCGAATCCGCTGCAATCATCGCCAAGGCGAAAGAGCAGGCTGCAACGATTGTGAAAGAGGCCGAGGCCGATGCGGCCGCCAAGTTGGAAAAGGCCGACAAGGATTCCCAAGTTTATACGGAACGCAGCGAACGCGCGCTCAAGCAGGCGGCTCGGGACGTCTTGATTTCAATCGGCCGCCGTTTTGAAAAGATGATGGGGGACATCCTGGCACTTCAGGTTCAAAAATCCTTGACGGCGGATACGGTCAAGGAAATGCTGCTCGCCGTGGCCAAGAATGGCGGCGAGGATGTGTCCGTAGTCTTCTCCGATGCCGATAAGGAAAAGCTGGCGTCCTTCGTGACGGGGGAATTCGCGAAGGCCTTGGGCAAGGGCGTCAAGGTGGAAAGCGACTCCGGCATCAAATTCGGGTTCCGCGTCCAGATGGACGGTGGAAAAATCTCCCATGAATTTACCGACGAGGAAATGGCGAGCGCCCTCTCTTCCTTGGTCCGTCCGCAAATTGCGAAAATCGTTTCCGATGCGGCTCAAGGAAAATGACGCATGAACAATGCCGTTTACATCGCCGCTTCGCTCCCCTTCTTGAAGTTCGGGGACACTCCGCCCTTTTCCCTCTCGGAATTGCGGAATCGCTGTTCTAGCGTGATGAGCGAAGAGGAACTGTCGGCTTTCGACGCCCTCGTCGCCGGCGAACCGAGCGACGATCCGTTCGTTTCGGCTTACCAGGCTCATGAAGTCCAATTGAAAAACGTGTCGGGACATGCGCGGGCCGCCGCGTGGGGAAGCGATGTGCGCTTTGTAGAACGCCCGTTTCCGGGATATGACGTCACCTTTGCGAAGATGGTCTCCGATGCTTTTTCCAAGTCGAATCCGCTTGAACGCGAACAGGAACTCGACAAGGCTCGCTTTTGGCTCGTGGATTCCCTGACTCCCGAAGAATCTTCCATGGCGAATTTGTACGCATTCGCCGTCAAACTCAAAATTTGTGAACGCTGGTCGCGGATTTCCCCTGAAGCGGGGAATGCTGCAGTCCTTAAAGTGATTAATGATAACGATCCCGCTTCGAAGCGGGGCTGATGCCCGGAGGTCTTACTTTCAATGGCTAGTATCGGTAAAATTGTCGGTGTGAACGGGAACTTGATTCGCGTCGCATTCGATGGAGCGGTCGCTCAAAATGAAGTCGGTTTTGCACGGTTGGCTTCCGGCGTGGAGCTGAAGTGCGAAGTCATCCGAATCCGCGGGGATTACGCGGAACTTCAGGTCTTTGAAGACACGACGGGACTCAAAGCGGGCGATGAGGTCCGCTTCACCGGGGAGCTTCTTTCCGTGGAGCTCGGACCCGGGCTATTGACCCAAGTTTTCGACGGCTTGCAGAATCCGCTTCCGAAGCTCGCCGAGGAATGCGGCTTCTTTTTGCAGCGCGGCAAATACCTCCCGGCGCTTCCCCGCGATTTGAAGTGGGAATTCACTCCGACGGCGAAGGTCGGCGACAAGGTCAGCGGCGGCGATACGATCGGCACTGTTCCCGAAGGCATCTTCAAGCACCGCATCATGGTCCCGTTCCGCGTTCGCGACGCGTGGACTGTGGAATCCGTCGTCCCGGCCGGGGAACATACCGTCGAAGACGTCGTCGCCGTTTTGAAGAATGAAAACGGGAAGACGTTGGAAGTCAAGATGTTCCAGACTTGGCCCGTCAAGATTCCCATCAAAAGTTACGTGGAACGCCTTCGCCCGACGAAGCCCCTCACCATGCAGCAGCGCATCATCGACACTTTTTTCCCTGTGGCTCAAGGTGGAACGTTCTGTACGCCGGGACCCTTCGGCGCGGGGAAGACGGTGCTTCAACAGTTGATGAGCCGTTATGCGGACGTCGATGTCGTGATTCTCGCCGCTTGCGGTGAACGCGCCGGCGAAGTGGTGGAGACTCTCCGCGAATTCCCGGAATTGACGGACCCGCGTACGGGAAAGAGCCTGATGGCCAGGACTTTGATTATCTGCAATACTTCATCGATGCCCGTCGCCGCCCGTGAAGCTTCTGTTTACACCGGCGTGACGATTGCCGAATATTACCGCCAGATGGGGCTGAACGTCTTGCTCCTCGCGGATTCGACTTCCCGTTGGGCGCAGGCCTTGCGCGAGATGAGCGGCCGTTTGGAAGAAATCCCGGGCGAAGAGGCTTTCCCCGCCTACTTGGAATCCACGATTGCCTCTTTCTACGAACGCGGTGGCGTGGTGCGCCTTCGGGACGGTTCGACGGGATCCGTTACGATTTGCGGTTCCGTCTCCCCGGCGGGCGGAAACTTCGAAGAACCCGTGACGCAGGCGACTTTGAAGGTCGTCGGCGCATTCCTGGGGCTTTCCCGTGAACGTTCCGACCAACGGCGCTTCCCGGCTATCCATCCTCTCGACTCTTGGTCCAAATACGAGGGCATCATCGATTCGAAAAAGGTGGAAGAGGCGCGGGGGATCCTTGCGGCGGGGAACGACGTGAACCAGATGATGAAGGTCGTCGGCGAAGAGGGAACTTCGATTGAAGACTTCATCACTTACCTCAAATCGGAGTATTTGGATGCCGTTTACTTGCAGCAGGACGCGTACCACGAAATCGACGCGGCCTGTTCTGCCGACCGGCAGAAGTATGTGTTTGACTGCGTTTACAGGATTTTGAAGACGGCGATGGAATTCAAGGACAAGGATTCCGCGCGGGGATTTTTCCTGAAGTTGACGCAGACGACCAAGGACTGGAACCGCGTCGCCTTTGATTCGGCGGATTTCAAGGCTCTCGAAGAGCAGATTTTCAACTCCGTTGCGGAGGTCACGAAGAATGTATAAGGTTTATCATCGCATTGAACGCATCGCCGGCAGTGTCATCACGGTCAAGGCCTCTGGCGTCGCCAACCAGGAATTGGCCCAGGTGACCAGTTCCCAGGGGACATCTCTCGCCCGCGTCATCCGGATTGACGGGGAAATGGTCGATTTGCAGGTGTTCGCCGGTGCGCGGGGCATTTCCACGGATTCTCAAGTCCGCTTTTTGGGAAAGCCGATGGAAATCCCGTTCAGCGACGCTTTGCTTGGGCGTGTCTTTACCGGGGCGGGCGTCCCGCGGGACAACGGTCCTTCGATTGAAGAGAACCCCGTCGCGATAGGCGGTCCGTCGGTGAACCCGGCGAAGCGCATCATCCCGAAGACGATGGTCCGCACGGGCATTCCGATGATCGACGTGTTCAATACGCTGGTCGTCTCTCAAAAACTCCCGATTTTCTCGGTTGCCGGCGAACCTTACAACCAGCTCTTGGCGCGGATTGCGCTCCAGGCCGAGGTCGACGTCATCGTCCTCGGCGGAATGGGGCTGAAGCACGACGACTACCTTTACTTGAAGGACTATTTGGAGCAAAACGGGGCCCTTTCCCGGACGGTGATGTTTGTCCACACGGCGTCCGACCCGATTGTGGAATGCTTGCTGGTCCCGGATGCCGCCTTGGCCGTCGCGGAACAGTTCGCCACCCGCGGAAAGAACGTGTTGGTGCTCCTCACCGATATGACGAACTTTGCGGACGCCCTGAAGGAAATTGCCATCACGATGGAACAGATTCCGTCGAACCGCGGCTATCCCGGCGACCTTTATTCCCAGTTGGCGAGCCGTTATGAAAAGGCCGTCGATTTCGAAGGCTCCGGCTCCATCACGATTTTGGCGGTGACGACGATGCCGGGCGACGATGTGACGCACCCGGTGCCGGACAATACGGGTTACATCACCGAGGGGCAGTTCTATTTGAAGCACGGGCGCATTGAACCGTTCGGTTCGCTGTCCCGCTTGAAACAGCAGGTGAACGGCAAGACGCGAAGCGATCACCGCACCATCATGAACACGATGATCCAGCTCTATGCGAGTTACAAGGAAACCTTGGAAAAGCAATCCATGGGCTTTAGGATGAGCGCGTGGGACAACAAGCTGTTGAAGTACGGCGAGCGCTTTGAAAAGGAAATGATGGATCTTTCCGTCAACATCCCCTTGGAGAAGGCTCTCGACTTGGGCTGGGAAATCCTCGCCGACTGCTTCACGCCGGAAGAGACCGGCATTCCGTCCAAGATGATTCAGCAATATTGGCCCAAGAAGGGGTGATATGGCGAAGGTCAAGCTCACAAAGAACGCCCTCAAGGCGGAACGGGATGCGCTGAAGCGTTACCAGCGTTATCTGCCGACGCTTCTGTTGAAAAAACAGCAGCTTCAGGTGGAAATGCGCACTCTTCAGGGCAAGGTTCTCGCCAAAAGGGATGAAGAGGACGCTCTCCGCAAGTCCATTGCGGGGTGGATCGGTCTTTACGCGGAACCTATCGAGTGGGACAAGTACATTTCCGTCAAGGAAGTCCGCGCGGGCGAGGGCAACATCGCCGGTGTGGAAATCCCCGTATTCGACGGCGTCGATTTCAACATCACCGTGCCGGATTTCTTTTCGACTCCCGCGTGGCTTGATGAAGGCATCCGCTCGCTCAAAGGCTTGATTTCCCTTCGCCTGGAGCGTCGTGTCTTGGAAAAACAGTATGAACTTTTGTCGGGAGAATTGCGTTCGACGACGCAGCGGGTCAACTTGTTCGAAAAGGTGAAAATCCCGGAAGCGAAGGAGAACATCCGTACGATCAACATTTTCCTCTCTGACCAGCAGATTTCGGGCGTCGCCCGTTCCAAGCTGGCCAAGGGGAAGGCGAACGCCAGGATCTTGGCCGAGGAGGGCGTAGCCGCATGATTACTCCGATGAAGAAAGTGACGGTCATCTGTTTGGACCGTGACCGCAAGGAAACTTTGGAATCCCTTCGCCGGATGGGCATCTTGCACGTCACGCCGCTCCAGAATCCGACGGGGAATTCCCTGAATTCGGCGCGGAACGACGTGTCCCTTGTGCAAAAGGCCTTGGAAGCCATCCCGGATGCGAAGAAAAAGGGGGAATCGCCGGATTCCCTGACCGGCCAAGATGTCGTGGAAGAAGTCCAAACTCTCCTGGAACGGCGGAAGTCGGCGGAGGACGATTTGGCTGAAGCGGAAAACGGGCTTTCCCACTATGAAGTCTTTGGGAATCTTGATCCGGCAACGGTTCGAGAACTCGAAGCCCGCGACATTTTTGTGCGGCTTTACGTCTCCGAACGAGGGAAACCCTTCGAAGTGGACGACGAGAAAGCCGTGATCGTTCCGTTCGGGGAAAATGCGGAAGGGATGTGCCAGGCCGTCTTGAATTTCGGGAAAGCCCCGGCGGAGGTGAAGACTCCGGCGACGCCGCTCGCTCTTCCCGGGCGTTCCGTGGCGGAGTTCCGCCGTCTGAAGGAGACCGCGAAAAGGAATCTGGATGACGTGGAAAAACGCTTCGCGGAGTTGGCTTCGGACAGGGAGAAGGTGAAGAAACGCCTTTCGGAAGCGTCTGACGCGTGTGAATTTGAAACCGTTTCCGCGGGCATGCTTTCTTCGCGTCTTTTGGCGGCTGTCCAAGGGTTTTGCCCGCTTCCTCGCCTGGGGGAATTGGAAGCGGCGGCGAAGGCTTCCGGTTGGGGAATCCGCGAAGAAGACCCGTCGCCGGAAGACAATGTCCCCACGCTGCTTTCTTACAACAAGCTTTCCCGCCCGATGCAGTTCCTTTACGACATCATCGGGATTGCTCCGGGATACCGCGAAGTGGACGTTTCGAGCGTCTTCCTCGTGTTCTTCAGCATCTTCTTCGCCATGATCGTGGGCGACGTCGCCTATGGGCTTTTGTTCCTCGGCATCACCCTTTACGTGCGGGCGAAGAATCCGAAGTCGAACTCTTCGGGGTTCAGCTTCATGTATCTGATGTGCGGCGCGACCATCTTCTGGGGCATCCTCAACGCGAGCTTCCTCGGACTTTCTCCGGAACTGGCCCCTTGGACTTATTATCTGGATCTGACGAATTACGCTTGGCTTCCCGAACCGATTCAACACGCGATGCTTTGGATACGGACCGGCGCACCGGCCGATCCGGCTAAGTTCGAAGCTTACCACGCCTGGGTTTCCCAGCTGTCGTTTTTCCCGGAATCCTTCGTCCCTGAGGAACATGGGGAATCCCAGATGGCGCACATCCAGTTCTTCTGCTTCTGCATCGCCGTCGTCCACCTTTCGATTGCCCACATTTGGAACATTGCCGTCCGCATCCGCCGCAAGGATTCGACGTTCATGGCGCAGGTCGGCTGGCTTCTCTGCTGCTGGTTCATGTTCATGCTGGCGAACAACATGGTGCTCGGGATGCCTCTTCCGGGATTCGCCATTCCACTGTTCGTCGTGGCAGCAATCTTGCTGGTCCTCTTCTCCGTGCCGCCTAGCCGTTTGAAGGAGGACTGGATTTCCATTCCGATGCTCGTGCTGAACATCGTGAGCAGCTTCACGGACGTCATCAGCTACATCCGCCTGTTCGCCGTGGGAATGTCCGGTGCGGCGATTGCCGAAGCGTTCAACGGAATGCTGTCCCCCTTGTTCGGGTCTGCAATTGGAATTCTGGGCGCTGCCGTCATCCTGCTGTTCGTCCATGCGCTGAACATCGCTTTGGCCTTGATGGGTGTCGCTGTCCATGCGGTGCGCTTGAACACTCTTGAATTTTCAAATGGCTTGGACTTGCAATGGAGCGGATTTGCGTTCGCCCCGTTCTCCAAGAGTAAAAATTAACCAAGGGTTAAATCCCAAATCAAAAGAGGAAAAAATGGATCCAAATACTTCGATTACTCTAGCTAAAATGGGTGCAGCCGCTGCTCTGGGCTTTGGCGCGATGGGCTCCGCCCTTGGTTGCGGAACGGCCGGCATGGCCGCCATTTCCATGTGGAAGAAGGCCTATGCGCAAGGCAAGAGCGCTTTGTTCACTCTGCTGGTCTTTGTCGGCGCGCCGATTTCCCAGACGATTTACGGCATGCTGTTGATGAACTTCATCCTGGCGAAGGCTGCGGAATCCGGCTTTTCGAACTGGGGCGGTTGCATCGGGGCCGGGATTTTCGGCGGACTCGGTTTGATGGCTTCCGCCTGGTATCAGGGAAAAGACGCCGCTGTCGCTTGCGACGCTCTCGGTGAAACGGGCAAGGGCATGGTGAACTACCTGATGGTCCTCGGCATTGTCGAAACGGTCGCCCTGTTCGTCCTGGTCTTCTCGATGATGGTGCTTTAATCCATCGGGAGCGAATTTATGGACGAACAAGTCATGATAACGCTTTCCAAGCTGGGGGCTGGCGCCGCCTTGGGGCTTTCCGCCTTGGGCTCCGCCCTTGGTTGTGGCACGGCTGGCATGGCGGCCATCGGAGCTTGGAAAAAGGCCTACCTAAAAGGCAAGAACGCCATTTTTACGCTGCTGATTTTCGTCGGCGCCCCCATCGCGCAGACGATTTACGGCATGCTTCTGATGATGTACATCTTGGGGAAAATCTCGACGGAAGGCGGCGTGGATCCCCACGCGACCCTTTGGGCGGGATACTTGGGTGTCGGCATCTTCGGGGGCTTGGGCATCGCCGTTTCCGCTTGGTATGTGGGTAAGTCGGCTGCGAACGCCTGCAGCGCGCTTGGCGAGACGGGCAAGGGCATGGTGAATTACCTGATGGTCTTGGGTGTCGGGGAAACTGTCGCGCTCTTCGTGATGGTCTTCTCGATGATGATCGTGTCGACGCCAATCGGCTAAATTCAGGCATTTTCTTTAAAGGCTTCCTGTCAAAGGGGGGTCTTTTTGGCAAACTCATCGGCAAAGCCGGTGGGTTTCTTTTTCGTATGCCCGCTGCGTTAAATTTTTAGGATTGGGAGCTTTGCTCCCAAAGTTTTCGGGAGTGGAAGAATGGAGAAAACAGTTCGGGAGGCCTTATGCGGTTCGAGGCGGCGGCAAAACTTTGGTATGACGGCAAAAGCCGGGGATGGAGCGGAGGGTCGCGGGCGAAATACGCGGCGGTCTTGCGAAAACATTTGCTCCCCGCGTTCGGAAAAGTGGACTTGCGGAATATCGGATCGGAAAACGTTCGGAATTTTGCGGAAAGGCTCGGCGAATTCTCCCCGTCGGCTCGGAATTTCTTCCTTTCCACCTTGTCGCGGATTTTGAAGGCCTCGCTCGCTCCGGAGGATTTCGCCGCGTTGCGGATTCCGCGATTTGGAGCCTTTCAAAAGGGACGCGCGAAGGCCCTTTCGCCTGCGGACGCTCTGAAACTGCTCGGCCTGCTCGGACGGGAGCGGCGGCCGGAATACGAAAATTCCGCGCAAAGCCTTTTGTTGGTGGTGCTTACGGGAATGCGGCTCGGTGAACTTTGCGCATTGAAAATCTCGGATTTCGATTTTGCACGGAATGCGATTTGCATCCATGCGACGCGGGAGCGGCTGCCGGGAGGCTCGACGGACGCCAAGACGGAATTGCGGCTCTGTCAAACGAAAACGGCAAGCGGAACACGGGAAGTCCCGATTCCGAAAAAGCTGCTCGGGTGGCTGAAAAAAATCTCCCGCGAAAATCCGCCGGAGGCGTTCTTGGTGAAACGCGATCCGCGGACTTTGCAAAATCATTTCAAGAAGTTCTTGAAAATGGCGGGCATTGCGGACGCGCACATCCACACGCTGCGGCACACTTTCGCGACCCATGCGATTGCTTCCGGTGCGGATTTGAAGACGTTGTCCTCGCTCCTCGGGCATGCGAGCACGCATACGACTCTCGACCTGTATGTGCACCCGACGTTTGAAAGCAAATGTTTTGTGCAGGAGGCGTTTTTCCGTTTCATCACAAACTCGAAAAGGGCGCGATGTGATGCCCGGCAGGGGAGTGGCGGATTTTCGGATTGGGGAGGGGCTTTCAGGAGGGGGTTCCGCTGAGGCGGATTTCGCAGAAGGGCACTTCTGCGAAATCTTTTAAATTCTAACAGTAAAAATTTAAACAAAGAAAGTAAAAAGTTCAAGGGAAAATCGAAGTCGTTTCATATACTTACCCTGAAATCGGTGAAAATTCATTTTTGGGGCAAGTTCTTCAACACCGACAAGAGAAATTTCTTGTCGGTCGTGTAGAAGCGTCTCCCATTGGTGTCCGGGAAACGCTTCCGGGGCGGGAGAAGTTTGTTCTTTAATCCTTTTCCGGGGCGTTTTTTTTCGCAGAAGTGCCCTTCTGCGAAAGGAAGGAGAAATGAATTGTCGAAAACTTGAAAGAAATCGGTTCTCAAATAGTCGAATTGGAAATTCGCCCGTAACTCTATTGGGATAGGTTTCTAAGTGGAAAAAATCATCCCGACCTGGTCTTCGGAAACTCTCGTCTTTTTGGGAGCTGGGGCGTCTGCTGCACTCGGCATGCCGCAAACGAAGGCGCAAACGGAGTTTTTCCGTTCTCTTGCCAAGACGTTCAATCGCGAACCTTTGGACGAAATCTTGAACATGTTCGAGGAAAAAAATCGGCGAAACATGAAAGACTTTCTGGTTCTTCTCGGCGACGGTAAACAAGCGGACGAATTTTGGCTTGAAATTACGGATGGGGAATTTTTAGCCGCCAAAAGAATATTCGGAGACGGCCATCCGGAAAGCGTTGTCAAGAATAGGATCTTGGAGCTTCGCCAAAGTTACGACTGGTTGGCGCTGAAGCAAATCATAGACATCTGTCCATACAATGAAAAGCAAGACAATCTGATTCGAGACGTTTATTCGCTGTTGGACAAGAAAATCAATGCGAAACAGGGGGTCAAAGTCAAGGCGGAGGCGGCCGGTTCGGACGAAATCATCATTGAAAATTCCCGTTTGCGAGGGGCTTATTCCTGCGCGATTTGCTTCACTGTCATCCTCTTTGCCAATGCCTGGAACAAATTGACGAATGGAGAAAAATCTGCGGATTTTCAAAAATACGTGTCGTTCACGGAAACTCTCGCCCGTTTAATGCAAAAGGAGGGAATTGAATTCGCCCGTCGGGGCTATGCATTGGACAGCAGGAAATTTTACCAATTTTCCTATTCCTTCGTTTCCTTCAATTTTGAAACGGTTTTCATGTGGCTCTTCTTCATCGCCCATAAAAAATGGAACAAGAGCGGAGTTTACCTGCCTTCGACTGGCCAAAAGATGAAATTATGGCTGGATTTCGGTTTTATGGCGAAGGGGAGGGACGTCCCCAAGGAAAAAGACGGACGCGTTCCCGGGAAATTCACCTATTCCTATGACGAATCGGTTGCCTATAATCAGAACAGACGCAATGTTCCCGGTTCTCCCATTGGCCGTATCGGCAAGTTCTACTTTGCTCACGGTTGTTCCAATTGGCGGGAATGCCCGGTATGCGGTCGCATGATGTATGTTCTTGGGAACGAATGGGATAAAATACTCGCCAAGGGATTGAATCCTCCATTGCCGATTCCCCTGTTTGAGAATGATGGATTCCATCGGACGGAAGTCGAAAACGACTGGAAGGAAAAACGCCTCCAATCCGATGCATTGGCTTGCGTCTCTTGTGGGGCAAAAACTTTTGCCTACAACGCGCCGATGATTATGCAGACGCTGATCAAGGGGAGTCCGACTTCCTTTCTCGAAGAAGTGCAACGGGATGTGCGTGTGAGTTTAGAGAAGGCGCGCCACATTGTGCTTTTGGGTTACAGCCTGCCGCCCGATGATGCGATTTGGGTGCAGACTTTTACGGAAGCCGTCCGTTGTCGAAAAGAAACGGGGAATGCGGCCTACTGTAGCGTCGTTGTAGGTTTTAAGGGGGAAAAACGCTGGCTTTACGGCGACGAGATGATGGCGATGGTGAAACGGCATTGCCATTCCGAGGATGCCGACGCCTATGGTGCGAGAGCCGTAGACCAGGCTGTCTCCATTTTCGGGCGAGAGCATGTTCGCGCTTATACCGGGGGGATTCCCCAAGTTTGGGGCGATGCTACAGAACAGGAAGTCCGAGAAATCCTTTACCCGGAAAACTGGGATAGTGAAATGTGGAAAGGTACAAGGCTTGAAAAATAAAGGTTTGAAAAATATCAAGGAGAATATATGGCGCATATAATTGAAGGCATTGTGAAAACCCTTTCTTCGAACGGGGAATTTACAATCCACGGCACAGAAGGCTACAGTCTAGAAAAAGACGGTAAATCCTATAATGTGTTTTGGGAAAAGCCGGGGGATGATTCCGGGAAAGAATCCGGAACCGAGAATCTTGAAGCTTTGAATTTGGTCGCTTGCCCGCAAAAGGATTGTAAACTGCAGATTCCTACAGATGGACGCCAATGGGAATTTCAATTGCTTTCCATTGCCAAGGCGAATTCCCAAAAAGTGAGGCTGGATGTGGAGTTGAAGCAGGGTGAGCCAAGAGAAATCCCGCAATCCATAACGATTGTTAAAGTGACTTTATTATAAACAAGGAGACCATGCAATGAAAAAATTCAAAACCATATTCCTGTGGCTAGCCTTGCTAGTTTCGTTCAGCTTCGCTTCTGACTGGACGGGCTCCACGAGCGAGCCGAAGAATACCAAGCGGATTGGCGGCAAGAGCTATTACATCATTACGACCGCCGAGGAGCTGGCGTGGTTCGCGGCTCAGGTGAACGCGGGGGATTCTTCGATTAACGCACAGCTCGCGAACGATATCCAATTCATGGACGATGCGAGCAAGACTAGCTCCGTGAGCTGGACCCCCATCGGCAAGGATTCGACCGTGATGTTCGCGGGTGTTTTTGACGGTGCGGGGCATACTATTTACGGGCTGTATTCGAGCCGAGCGAAGTTCGCGGGGATTTTCGGCGTGACACAAACGGGCGCCGTGGTGAAGGACGTGAAAACCTATCGGGTCTCCTCCTCCTCCTCCTCTTCCAACTCCTACTCGGGCGGCATCGTGGCGTACAACAACGGCACGGTGATCGGTTGTACGAACTTGGGTTCGGTCTCCTCCCCCTCTTCCAAAACCTACTTGGGCGGCATCGTGGCGTACAACA
>CAZCRF010000010.1:39031-53838 GCA_964501065.1 uncultured Fibrobacter sp.
TCGGTCTCCTCCCCCTCTTCCAAAACCTACTTGGGCGGCATCGTGGCGTACAACAGCGGCACGGTGAGCGGTTGCACGAACTTGGGTTCGGTCTCCTCCCCCTCTTCCAAAACCTACTTGGGCGGCATCGTGGCGTACAACAACGGCACGGTGATCGGTTGCACGAACACGGGTTCGGTCTCCTCCTACGCCTATTCCGCCACCTACGCCTCCTCCAACGCCTACTCGGGCGGCATCGTGGCGTACAACAACGGCACGGTGATCGGTTGTACGAACTTGGGTTCGGTCTCCTCCTCCTACTCCTCCTCCTACTTTCCCTACTCCTACTCGGGCGGCATCGTCGCAATCAACAAGGGGACGGTGCTAGACTGCAAAAATGGTGGAACCGTGTCAAAAAAGGCGGATTATTCCGGCGGTCTTGTCGCCGTGGATTCCGCTGCTGGCATCGTCAAGAACAGCTTCAGCTACGGTGACAGTGCAAAGGCCGGAGTCGTCTATACCAACAAAGGCACGGTCACTAACTGCCATTACGACTCGACCGTGCTCACCGGCCTTTCGACCGTCGCCCCGAACTCCGGCATGACCACCGCCTCCATGCAAAAGGACCAGTTCGCCTGGGTGCTCAACACCACGAACGGCACGGAAGCGAACAGCCAGGTCTGGAGTCGCGTCGACGGCTACCCCGTCTTCGCCGATAGCGCACACTTGCCCGTCTACAAGGTCGTCTTCGACGACGCGCTCGGCGCCACAGCCAACCGCTACACGAACTACAAAGGCTCGGTCACGTTCCCGGACGACCCGGAACCGGACTCCGGCTACATTTTCATCGGCTGGTTCGACGCGGGCGGCAACAAGGTCACCGCGAACACGGTCTTCACCGGCGACCAGACGGTCACGGCGTCTTACATCGAGGCGACGAACATCTACTACACGATAAACTTCTTCAACGCGGATTCGAGCCTCCTCGAAACCCAGTCGGTGCAGCACGGCACGACTCCCGCCTACACGGGCGAAACGCCGACAATCGCTTCTACCGCGCAATACAGCTACGCATTCGCCGGCTGGCACGTGGAGCCGACCACCGCCACGGAGGACTTCGACTATTACGCGACCTACACGAAGACGGTCAACTCCTACACGGTCGAGTTCCTCGACTTCGACGGGTCTCTCTTGCAATCGTCCTCGTACCTCTACGGCGCGACCCCGGGTTACACGGGGACTCTCGAACGGGCATCCACCGCCGCTTACAGCTACAGCTTCGCCGGGTGGACTCCCGCCGTCGTGAAGGTCTCCGCCGAGGCGAGCTACACGGCCCTCTACGACTCTGCAAAGGTCAAGTACACGGTCACGTTCATGGACGGTTCGAGCGTGTTCGCCACGGTGCAGGTCCCCTACGGCGAGACCGCTGTCGCTCCCGACACGCCGACGCGCGACGGCTACAAGTTCATCGGCTGGAGCGGGTCGCTTTCGAATGTCACGTCGGCGAGGACCGTCTCCGCGCTCTTCGAGGCTCTGATTTACCGCAAGGTGTTCGTCTATGACGAAGACGGCTCGGTCATCGACACGGTGCAGGTTGTGGACGAGGAGACTTTCGTCCTGCCGGACGCCCCGGAGAAGTCCGGCTACACCTTCGATGCCTGGTATGACGCGGACGGGAACCGCCTGGGCGTTGCCGGGGACACGGTGACGATTTCCGCCGACACGAAGGTCATCCCGCAGTACGTCAAGAACGCGAGCAGCTCCTCTGCGGCCAAGAGTTCTTCGAGTGCCGCGAAGTCGAGCAGTTCCTCCGCAACCCAAAGTTCCTCCGGCACTGCGAAATCCTCTTCCAGCGTCGCAACGTCCTCCTCGAGTTCCGCTGCCGAATCCTCCAGCTCTTCGGGTAAGGGCGAAGGCATCCCGGCGCACGTCCAGGCTCCGGCGTGGAACCTTTCCGTCACCGGGAAGACTCTCTCCATTTTCGGCGCGAAAGCCGGGACGCCTTACGCGCTCTTCGACATGCAGGGGCATGTTCTCCGCCGCGGCGTCGTGGACGGTTCCGAGTTCTCGCTCAATCTGCAGAACGCCGGAGTCTACATCGTCCGCGTGGGATTTGAATCGATGCGAGTCCGCGTGAAGTGATTCGCAAAATTGCGCAAAAGAGGCGTGCACGTAAACGGTGCGCGTCTCTTTTTATGCAAGGTTTTCCCTTCTTGAGGGAAATTTTTTCCCGACGGCTTGCCAAATGGCGAAAATCCTGCTATATTCAAGGCATGAAAAAGTTCCATTTGAATCGTCTATTCAATCGACTTCCGGGTTTTCGGTCTGGAGCGGTTGCTTAGTCGTTTCGCTTGGATACGGTGGAAACAACAAAAGGCCCGCTCGGATTGTGCGAGCCTTTTGCTTTTCCAAGTTGCGGAGGCTTCGGCACGAGAGCGGCAAGGAGTAGAACATGAGCGAAGAGAAAAATCCGAGAAAGCCATTCATTTACGACGTGACCCTGCGGGATGGCAACCAGGCTTTGCCGAATCCGTGGAACAACGCCCAAAAGAAGGACGTTTACCTGTTGCTCTTGAAATTGGGAGTCCAGGGTGCGGAAGTCGGATTCCCGGCGTCTTCGGAAATGGACTTTGAGTCGTGCAAGGAATTGGCCCAGTTGACGGCGAAGATGGCGGAGGACGGCGACGAAGAGGCGAAAAAGATTGTCGTGTCCGGTCTTGCCCGCTGCATCCCGAGCGACATCCAACGTTGCTGGGAGGCTGTGCAATATGCGCCTCATCCGCGAATTCACGTCTTCTTGGCGGGAAGCCCCCTTTCGATGGAATACGTCTTGCACATGACCCCGGAACAGGTCAAGGAACGGGCCGTCTCGTGCGTGAAATTGGCGAAGTCCCTGGTCGGAGAGAAGGGCGACGTGGAGTTCAGCGTGGAGCATTTCGGCGATTGCCTCGAAAACATGGACTTCGTCATCGATGAATTGAAGGCTGTCGTCGAGGCCGGTGCGACGACCATCAATTTGCCGAATACGGTGGAGCGTTACCGCCCCGCCTTGTACGTCAATCAAATCAAGCAAGTTTATGAAGCCTTGCCGAAAGACGTCACCATTTCGGTGCACTGCCACAATGACTTGGGCATGGCGACTGCGGCGACTGTGGAAAGCTTTTACGCGGGCGCGACCCAGCTCGAAGTCGCGTTGAACGGTCTCGGGGAACGCTGTGGGAATACGAACTTTTACGAAGTCGTCGTCGCACTGGCCAATTCGGGGACTCCCGTCGACATCCATCTGGAGCGCATTTACGAAACGGCCATCTTGATTTCGCAATGGTCCGGCGTGAACATCTACAGCCGCGCGCCTTTGATTGGAGCGGAGGCGATTGTCCACCGCAGCGGCATCCACCAGGACGGCGCAAGCAAGACGAAGGACATGAAGAAGGGCGCATACCGCCCAATCGATTATTCGATGATCGGCCGTCACCAAAATGATTCCCTCAGCTTCACCAGCCAGAGCGGACGAACCGCCGTCTATGAAATCGTCACCAAGTTCGGCTACAAGATGTCTCTTGCGGAAGCGGCGGAGTTGCAGCCGATTTTGAAGTCCGTCAGCGAAAAGGAGGGCGAACTTTCTGCGGAACGGGTGCTCGACATTTTCCGCGAGCATTTCGTGAACGTGAACGGGCGTTTGATTTTCAACAACATCGAAGTGATTCCGGACGAGAACCGTTTCATTTTCCATTTCAAAAAAGACGGGGAGTCCTTGGTGAATTCCGTGACTGCGGAAGGCCCGGTGGAAGCGGCTCTCGTGCTGATGCGGGAAATCGGCATGCCCGTGGAACTTGTCAAGTATCGGCAGCTGGTCGTCCCCGAGAAGGACAAGCTCTGGGCCGGGCGCGGACTCAGCCGAATCGTTTTGCGGGCGAACGGCAGGGAAGTGGAAGGGCGCGGCGTCTCCAGCGACACGCTCAAGGCGAACATGCGCGCCATCTTCTGCGGCGTGAACCTTCTTTATCGATGAATCCGTCCGGTTTTAAGTACAGCCTCTCCAAGGTGCTCGTTTCCCGGGAACGCTTGCAGCTTCGCGTGAAGGAACTCGCTTCGGAGATTTTGCGTTCGGAAGTCCCCGACATTCTGGTCGGGGTTCTGACCGGGGCTTTCCCCTTTGTCGCGGATCTCTCGCGGGAACTCGCCTTGCCCGAAATGGAAGTCCGTTTTGTGAAGGCGAGCAGCTACGGTTGCGGTACGGAGCATGCCGCCCTCCGGGTGCAGGGGCTCGAATCCCTCGACGTCTCCGGGCGGAAGGTTCTCCTGGTCGACGACATCTTGGATTCCGGGTGGACGCTTTCGGAACTTTCGAAGGCGATTTCCGCGAAGGGGGCTGCCTCGGTCAAGACCTGTGTCCTGCTCGACAAGCCGGAGCGGCGGGAAGTCCCCCTCTCTGCGGATTTTTCAGGCTTTCCCATCGAAAACGAATTTGTCGTCGGCTATGGTCTGGATTATGCGGAAAAGTTCCGCTCCCTGCCGGAAATCCATCTGTTGAAACTCGGGAATGTTTAGCTTTGGCCGTTTCCCTTTTGTAGATTGCTCGAAAATTGAGGAGGTTCCATGAAATCAAAATTTTTTGAAGCGGTCGTCTCTTCTGCGTGCATTTTGGCGGCGGCCTTTTTGGGCGTGGGTGTCCTGGCCTACGTGGGACTCGACAAGGTGGTGAATCAGGAACGCCTCGTCCATGTCCGGGGACTTTCGACACGGGAGGTCTTGGCGGACAAGGCTTTTTGGGATTTGAGCTATAATGTTTTGGGAAACGATGTCGGGCAAATTTATCAGGATTTGCATTCGAAGGATTCTCTCATCGTGGATTTTTTGGTCGCCAGCGGGATTCCCAAGGAGGACATCTCCACGACGGCTCCGACATTCCGCAATTTGGATGCGGATTCTTATTCGGAGAACAAGACGGGTTTCCATTATTCGGGATATTCGAGACTGATGATCGTGACGGATCAAGTGGAGCGCATCCGTTCGCTACAGCGCGACATCATGCAACTTTCCAAACGGAATATCGTGTTCAACGGGAATTCCGCCGGCTACGAATTTTCGGGGTTGAACCAAATCAAGCCGCAGATGATTGAAGAGGCGACGCGGAACGCCCGGAGTGCCGCGCTCAAGTTCGCAAACGATTCCCACAGCAAACTGGGAAAAATCAAGTCGGCGTCCCAAGGGGTCTTTTCCATCGAATCCCGGGACGAGATTTCCCCGCAGATAAAAATCGTCCGCGTCGTCACCACTGTGGATTTCTTCTTGGAAGATTGAACGCCCCGTTCTTGACGGAAGGGCCTTCCGCGCGGAAGGCCCTTTTGCATGGAATGTTTCGACGGAGTCGTTTCGCGGATTAAATGCCGCAGAGTTCCCGCGCTTTGGCTTCGACGGCTTGGGAGAGCGCACGGGCGTCGTTTGCATGGCTCTGGATCAGGCGGACGAAGACGGAACCCGCGACGACCGCTTCGACGGAACTGGCGATGGCCTTGGACTGTTCGCCGTTCGAGATGCCGAAGCCGCCGTAAATTTGGGAACCGCCCGCGCTCACTTGGGACAAAAAGTCCAAAGTGTCCTTGTCGATGACCGTGTTCGTCCCGGTGATGCCGACGCGGAGTGCCGCATAGATGTGGCGGAAACCGGCGTGCGCCATTTGGGAAAGCCTTTCTTCGCTCATGCTCGGGCTTGCGACGGGGATGTTCTCCATTCCGAATTTTCGGCAGGCGGCGGTGAGGCCCTCGTCGTTGTCGAAAGGCAAGTCCGGGATGATCATGCCGTTCACTCCCGCCTCGGACGCCATCTTGCAGAAGTTTTCGACGCCGGGAGTGTAAACGAGGGAGCCGTAGCTCATGATGTAGAGGGTCGTCTGCGGAAAGGCCTTGTGGACGCGTTCGATGAAATGGAGACCGTCCTTGACGCGGTAGCCGCGGGAAAGCACTTCCGTGCAGGCTTGCTGGATGGCGGGACCGTCGGCGGAAGGGTCGCTGAATGCCAGTTGGATTTCTAGAATGTCCGCCCCGCCGCGGACCATGGCGGATGCCGCTTCGAAGGAAAGTGCGTCTGTCGGGTATCCGGCGACAAGATGGCTCATCAGTTTGATTTTAGACATGGGATTCTCCCATCAGTTTGGCGTTGTGAATGTCCTTGTTTTCGTTCAACCGTTCGAGTTCGCTTTCGAGGAATGCTTTCCATTCCTTGGGGCGGAACACGGGGCTGGTGATGAAAACGTCCTTGTCGCCGCGCCCGCTCATGTTGATGATGATGGCCTTTTCCTTGGGGACTTCCTTGGCGATTTTCATGGCCGCGGCGCCCGCATGCGCGCTTTCGAGGGCGAAGAGGACTCCTTCGTTCTTGGCGAAGAAATTCACGGCTTCCAAGGCTTCGCGGTCGAGGATGCTGGTGAATTCGATGCGTCCGCTTTCCCCGAGGGCGGCCAGTTCTGGACCGATTCCCATATAATCCAGCCCGGCGGAAATGGAACGCGTCGGCAGGGATTGTCCGTCTTCGTCGATTAGAAAACGGCTTTTGTAGCCTTGGACGATTCCTTCGCGGCCGGCCTTTCCCGTCATGCGGCTGGCGTTCTCGCCGACTCCGGGGCCGATTCCCCCCGCTTCCGCCCCGATGAGGCGTGGGGAAGCCTTGTCGAGGAACGGGCTGAAGAATCCGATGGAATTGGAGCCCCCGCCGACGCAGGCGACCATTGCCGCGATGTCGATATGCCTTTCTTCGCATTGCCGCTTGACTTCGTTCCCGATGACGGATTGGAATTCCCGGACGATGTCGGGGAATGGGGCGGGGCCGAGTGCGGATCCGAGGACGTAGTGCGTCGTGTCCGGGGAGGCTGCCCAATCGCGCATCGCTTCGTTCACGGCATCCTTGAGGGTGCGTGCGCCGGACGTCACGGGGACTACCTTTGCGCCGTAGAGTTCCATCGACGCGACGTTGGGCTGTTGCCTGCGGACGTCCACTTCGCCCATATAGACTGTGCAATCCATGCCGAGCTTGGCACAGGCCGCCGCCGTGGCCACTCCGTGTTGACCGGCTCCCGTTTCGGCGATGATGCGCTTCTTGCCCATGCGCTTTGCCAGGAGGACTTGCCCGATGGCGTTGTTGATTTTGTGCGCTCCCGTATTCGCCAATCCTTCGAGCTTGATGTAAATCTTGGCGCCGCCGAGAAGTTCCGTGGCGCGCGGGGCGAAGAGCAGGGGAGTTTCCCTGCCGATGTAATCCCGCCTGATTTCATCGAGTTCCCCGAGGAATCCCGGATCGTGAATGAATTTGTGGAAAGCCGCTTCGAGTTCGTCTAGCGGCCGGCGGAGCACTTCGGCGACGTATTTGCCGCCGTATTTGTCGAAAAAGCCTTGATTGCTGGTCATGAGAATCCTTTTGAAAAAACAAAAAAAACCTTCCAGAATCGTCCGGAAGGTTGCAACCGTTTGTGCCTAGCACCGAAAACCGGACTTTAAATCAAGTCCGACGCCACCAACGATTGATGAGGAGTGTGCTTTGCATATTCCAAAAATAGTGAACGAAGCCGGGATTGGCAAGGGATTTTCTAATTTTGCGGAAAAATTTGGCAAAGGTCTCTTATGAGTGCGATTCAAGAACGGTTCGATGTGGTCGTCATCGGCGGTGGGCATGCCGGGATAGAAGCTTCCCATGCGGCGTGGAAAATCGGTGCGCGGACGGCGATGGTGACGATGGATTTGAACGCAATCGGCAGGATGTCCTGCAACCCGGCTGTCGGCGGGGTGAGCAAGGGGCAGATTGTCCGCGACATCGACGCTTTGGGCGGCCTGATGGGGATTTTGACGGACAAGGCGGGCATCCAGTTCCGGATGTTGAACTTGAGCAAGGGACCCGCCGTGTGGGGACCGCGCGCCCAGTGCGATTTGAAGTCTTACAGCCGCCTTGCACGGGAAGCTTTGGAAAGTAGCCGAGGGCTTCGCCTGATTGAAGGGGAGCTTGTCTCCTTTGAACGCAACTCGGCGGGAAATTTTGAACTGTCGCTCGCGGACGGGGAACGCTTCGAAACTCGCTCCCTGGTGATTACCAGCGGAACCTTCCTCGCGTCGAAAATGTTCACGGGTCTTGAAACTGCCGTCGGGGGGCGCGTCGGGGAGCCGAGCGCGGACGCTCTTTCGAAATCCATTCTCGACAAGGGGCTGCGCCTGCGACGCCTCAAGACGGGGACGCCTAGTCGCATCGACCCGGATTCCGTGGACTTTTCCGCATGCGAGGTGCAGCGCGGCGACGAAAACCCTTGGCCGATGAGCGACCGCTTTACCATTCCGATTGACAACGGCAACTGCTGCTGGGTGACGCGGACGAATTTGAAGACCCACGACATCTTGCGTTCCGGCTTCAAGGACAGCCCCATGTTCTCCGGGCGCATCCAAGGGAAAGGCCCGCGCTACTGCCCGAGCATCGAGGACAAAATCAACCGATTCGGCGACAAGGACGGGCACCAGCTTTTTTTGGAGCCCGAGACGAAGGACGTGGAGCGCATTTATGTGAACGGATTCAGTTCGAGCCTGCCTGCGGATATCCAGATTGCGGCGCTGCACACGATTCCGGGGCTGGAACGGGCGCGCGTGATGCAGATTGGATATGCCGTGGAATACGACAGCATCGATGCGACGGAGCTTTTCCCGACGTTTGAATGCAAGAAGATTCCGGGGCTTTTTTTCGCGGGACAGGTCTGCGGCACGAGCGGTTACGAAGAGGCGGCAGGGCAGGGAATCGTCGCCGGAATCAATGCGGCAATCCGTTGCCAGAACGCGGAGCCTTTTATTTTGGGGCGTTCCGAAAGTTATATCGGGGTCATGGCGGACGACCTCTCCCATTTTCTGCTCGACGAGCCGTATCGGATGTTCACCAGCCGCGCGGAATACCGCCTCTTTTTGCGTTCGGACAATGCGGACGCCCGCCTGAAGGTGCGCGGCCGGAAAGTCGGTCTGGTTGACGATGCCGATTTTTCCGCTTGGAAGTCGCGGGAAGCGGAAATCCTGCGCGTTCAAAAATATTTGAAGGAGACTTCCGTTTCGCCTTCGGAGGTGAACCCGTTCCTGGCTGCGGCGGGGCAGTCTCCCGTCCGCGAATCCGTGCGGCTGAATACGATTCTCCGCCGTCCGGGAATTCACCCCGAAGCCTTTGTCCAAAGATTTGTCCCGGACTCCCGATTGAAGCGGCGCGACATCTGGTATGTCTTTGCGGAAGAATCCTATGCGGGATTTTTCGCGAGGCAGGCGAAGGAAATCGCCCATGAGAAGAAGATGGATCGAATCAAGCTTTCTCCGGAGATGGATTACGACGCCATATCCGCGCTTTCTATCGAAAGTCGAAGCCGCCTTGCCGCTGCCCGCCCGTTGACGGTGGGGAGCGCGTCCCGCATCCCGGGAATTCGCCCGTCGGACATCATGGTGCTGGTCCATTGGCTCGACGCCAGGGAGTAGTGGTTAGTGATTAGTGGCCAGTGGTCAGTGGGGCGGATGCATCGCTCGGGATGAGAATGCTATATTTCCTTTGTGTGTAAATTGAACGGACTGTCGCCATGAACGATGATTTTAAAGTAGCTTGGAACCTATTGGTTGAGGATTATCGCAAAAATGAGCATGCGTTGGAAAGCGTTGTCCAGCATCACTGGGTAGAGTTTTTGGGGGATTCGGAATTATTCGGTTACAGCAAGGCGAAAAAGGAAATCCAAGCGCAGCAGTGGATTCAATCAGGGTCTTCGAAATATCTGATTCCGGACATCTCGGTGAATCGTGAGGGGAAGAACTTGTTCCTGGTGGAGTTGAAACGCTACGGCTTGGCGAAGACGGAAGCTTTCGTAAAACAGCTGCGCAGTTATATGTTGACCCCGGATATCCATTGCTCCGTCGGAATTCTCGTCTGTCAAAATTTGACCGTCTGTTTTGACGATTTTGTAGGGAAAAATGAGCTGGAAATCCCGTTCGAACTGGACAATCCGTGGGGAATCGAATTCGTCGAACTCTTTTCCAAAAAGGGCTTTGATGTACAGCGGGTGAAGGAATTCATCGAACGCGGAATCCAAGACGGCGAGCGGCGGAAGGAAATGTCCGAGAAATTGCGGGAACCGGGATTTCTCGAATCTTGCGTGGCGGAATACTTCCAAAAGTCCTATTCGTCGGCGATGGTGAAGGAGGAGCTTTCCCGGTATGATTTCGACTGTCGGCCGAAATCTGTCGGCGGCGGTGCGGCAACCGGGAGCGTCCGGACTCCACCTGTCGGAGGTCAGCCGAGTGCGAAGGTTTCGCCGGTCCCCGGGAAGGGGCTGGGTAAGCTGAATAAAGGCCCTGCGATAGAATTGGCCCGAAAAAACGGCTATCCTATTTCTAAACCATACAACTATTCCGCAACCAATAAAACAAGTGGTAAATTTTGGTCCGAACCGAATGTGGATTTTTTGGACAGCGATTGGTGGTTTCTTTGTGACGACTTGGAAAAAAAGGAGTTGAACGTACTTTTCATTCCCAAGGGTTCCCTGCAAGCCAAGGGCGTGGGGGAGAAGCCGAGTATCAAGGACGGCCGGCTTTGCATAAGAGCGGATATACCGACGAAATTGGAGCTGCGCATCAATCCGGAGACCTTTGAGGACGAGCGCAGCAAGGTCGACTTTCGCCCGTTTCTCCAAGAGAAAATTTCGTATTAGCGCCCGTGGCCGGTTGGTGGGAGAGGAGACTCTAGACGATGGGGGGGGGGGGGCGTGTCGGTTGCTCAGTCGTATTTCAGGCGTTCCGTCTTTCCGCAGGCGAATGTTCCCAGCCGGTAGGTGAAGTTCGTGTAATGGCTCAGCTCTTCGAAGGCTTCCACGATTTTAGGGTCGGCGGAATTCCCGATGAAGGACGCGTAGAAGAGGTAGCCCCAGGGTCTGTCCGGATTCGGCCGGCTTTCGATGCGCGTCATGTTGATGCCGCGCTTGGCGAACGCCCCGAGTGCGCCGTAAAGCGCGCCGGGCTTGTCGTCGTTTGAAAGTTCGAAGAAGATGGAAGTCTTGACGTTTTCCTTGTCCGAGACTTGTACGGGATTCTTTTGGATGGCGTAGAATCGGGTGAAGTTCACCCCTCGGATGTTCTCGAGGTTCGTTTTCAACACGTCTAGCCCGTAGAGCTTCGCCGCATAGACGCTCGCAATCGCGCCGTCCGTCGGAATCTTCCGCATCGCGACTTCTTCGGCGGAACCTGCCGTGTCGAAGGCGATGACCTTTTCTATCGCGGGGTTTTCTTCAAAGAATCGGCTGCACTGGGCGAGCGCCTGAGGATGGCTCATCACGCGGCGGAGAGTCTGGAGCGAAGTTCCCGGGAGCGCGCAGAGGCAATGCTCGATTTGCAGCAGGACTTCGCCGACAATCGGGTGACGCCATTTGGCGAGCAAGTCGTAATTCTCGTAAATGGATCCGGCGGTCGAGTTTTCAATCGGGATGGCGCCGCCGTCCGCAGCCCCCGTCTCAATCGCCTGGAAAATTTCGGCAAAGGTGTCCATCGGGAGAGCTTCGATGTCTTCGCCGAAAAGATACCTGGCGGCGGATTCGCTGTATGCTCCGCGCCTCCCCTGGAATGCGATTCGCTTCATTGGATTCTCCTCGCCCCTTTGTAGCGGGGCTGCCAGTAGGCGTCGTTCATCGGGCTTATCATCACTCCCCTTGACGTGCTGGCGTGCGTAAAGTTTCCTTCTTCCAAATAAACTCCGACGTGGTCGACCCCCTTTCCGCCGCCGAAAAAGACCAGGTCGCCGGTCTTCAGGTCGCCCTTGTCGACTTTCTTCCCCATCTTGAACATCTCGCCAGAACTGTGGGGGAGCGAGATTCCCGTCTTTTCCTTGTAGATGTTCATGACGTATCCCGAACAGTCCGTTCCGCTGCGGGAGGCCTTGCCGTATTTGTAGGGAGTCCCGATCCAAGGCTTGATGACGGGCATCCATTCGGAAGTCTCGCCCGTGGGATTTTTTAGGACTTCGTTCGTGTGGGCTTCGCCTTGCGAGAGCCTGTAGGCGCCCGCGTCGCGGTCGTAGCTGGGCCTGAGCGGCATGGTGCAGGCGGAAAGGCAGAGCGAAAGGGCAAGACTCAAAAAGGCAAGGCGGGGAATCATCGCTTCAAAGTTAAAAAAATGGGAGTCGGATTGTTATATTGATGCCATGGACAATGGAATGATAGACTTCCTGTTGAAGTACAACACGAATGCGCCTCGGTACACCAGCTATCCTCCGGCGAACCTTTTCCGCCGGGCGACGGACAAGGCTTCGGTGGAGCGCATCTGGCGCAAGTCCAACGAACTCTTGCCGCGGAATGTCAGCTTTTACTTCCACATCCCGTATTGCCATAGGCGGTGTCTCTTTTGCGGATGCACGGCGGAGCTTCTTCCGTCGAATGCTTCGGACAGGGACAGATATTTCGACGCGCTGTTCTCGGAGATGGACGAAAAACTTCCGTGGATAGACCCTTCGCGGCCCGTGACGCAAGTGCACTTCGGGGGGGGGACTCCTTCCGCCGTGCCGTATTCTTTTTTGGAGCGCATCTTGGACAAGCTTCGGGAACGCTTCTCCTTTGCGCCGCATGCGGAAGTGGCGATTGAATGCAATCCGTCGATTATCGACGAGCCGCGCTTGAGGGAGCTTTCGCGAATCGGATTCAACCGGGTGAGCTACGGCATCCAGGATTTCGACCCTGTTGTACTCAAAAACGTGGGGCGCGCTCCGTCCCTCTTGCCGGTGAAGGAGCTTCTCGCACTTTCCCGGGAGTTGAACTTCAAGGGCATCAACCTGGACTTGATTTACGGGCTTCCGTCCCAGACTGCGGACGGATTTCGCCGGAGCGTCGAACTTGCCGCCGAAGCGCATCCGGACAGAATCGCCCTCTTCAGCTATGCGCACGTCCCTTGGTTGAAGTCCGCCCAGAAGGTGTTGGAAAGGTTCCCGATGCCAGGCCCCAGGGAAAAACTCGGACTCTTTCTGGATGCGCGGAAAATGTTCCTCGACGCGGGTTTCGTCGATGTCGGGATGGATCATTTCTGCGACCCGGACGACTCTCTTTCCGTCGCCCTTTCGAAAGGGCTTCTGCACCGCAATTTCCAAGGCTACTGCACCCGGGAGACGACGGGGGAGGTTTACGCCTTCGGCTCGAGCGCCATCACGCAGCTCGACAACGCCTATACGCAAAACGTCCACGAGAGCCGGAAGTACGTGGAACTGCAAGAAGCCGGGGAACTCACGGAAATCCGCTGCGAGGAGCTTTCCCCCGAGGAACGCGTCATCCGGGATGCAATCGAAAGCCTGATGTGCAACCGCCGGCTGAAAGTCTCGGATTCGCAGAAGCAAGTCCTCGGCGAAGGCTGGGACCGTCTGCTCTCCTTGGAGAGGGAGAACCTTGTGGTGAAAATTTCCGACAGGGAAGTCGCGGCGACGGAACTGGGGACTCTGGTCATCCGCTATTTGGCGATGCAACTCGACCCGTTGATGCAGAAGACGAAGCGCGATGGCGTTTTTTCCAAGACAATCTGAGCCGTGTTTGATGGATTTCCTAAAATAAGCTATCTTTGGCACACCAAAAACATCAGAGGTTTGTTTGATATGAAAAAAGTTTTGCTTTCCTTTGCTTCGGCGGCTGTTGCGCTTTCTCTCGTCGGTTGCGACAAGACGGGGACCGTTTCCGGTCAGGTTCTTGACCCGTTCACGGGAAAGGCCGTCGAAATGCCGACCATTTGGATGGATTCGACGATTTTCAGCACGCAAAAAGAGAATTACGCCTACAAGGCGGATTTGGCCCAGGGAAAGTTCAAGTTTGAAAATGTCCCGGTGGGGAATTATCTCATCAAGGCGCGTCGCAGCAAGTACAACCTTTCCCAGCAGACGTTCGCGACGACGAACGAGAATCCGAATGCGGAAATCACCCTCTACATCTACGGGGACAAGACCGCCCCGGGATTGTACGTCCCCGGTGCGGACAGCGCGTCCAAGATTACTAACAACTGGGCCATCTTCTCGACGACTTGCAAGGAATCCGTCACGGGTCTCCGCATCAGCTTTGAACAGGAGATGAACGCTGTCCCCGGCCAAAAGGCGAAGAAAAAGTCCAAGAAGAATGTGAAGTTGAACAAGCTCCCCGATCCGAAGCCCGTTTCGACGGAAGTGAATGTCCTGTATTGCAACCCGGGCTCCTTGGCGTCATCCATCGCTGTCGCCTCTTATCCGGTGAAGACGGCTTCCGCCTCCGCCCATGCGGATTGCGACGGCTTCGGAAAGAACGAGAACGGCATTTTCCCGGATCTTTCGAAGAAGACGGAACTTGCGGTGGAGTACCGCGCCGAAGGGCTTGTCGCCGTCAAGGGGACGCTTCCTAAGGGAAAGCAGCTCATCGTGGTGACGAAGGAAGGGAAGTTCCTCCAGTCCTATTACGTGGACGCCAAGTAATTTGAACGGAAAGATTTTTCCCCTGAGGAAGTCCCGGTTCGCCGGGGCTTTCTTTTTTGTGGATCTTCCGGCGAAAGGGCGGCTTGTGTCCGTCAAACGGACTGTTGGTCGCCAAGCGACCTGTTTCGCCTACCCGGCGTGGGGCAAGATAGGGGGAGGGTTCGGAGTTGCGAAAGGCCACCCTCCCCCTTCCTTGCATCCACCCCCACGGCCACGCTTAGGTTTGACGAGGATGGTTTTCCCGTTGACACGGAGGCTTTTGTCCGTCGAACGGACTGTTTTGCCGTTGACACGGAGGCTTTTGTCCGTCGAACGGACAGTTGGTCGCAGCAGGATTGCACATGGTTCTAGATTTGCTAAAGCAAAAAGAACCA
>CAZCRF010000011.1:0-52382 GCA_964501065.1 uncultured Fibrobacter sp.
TTTGCTTTAGCAAATCTAGAACCACGTGCAATCCTGCTGCGACCAACTGTCCGTTTGACGGACACAAACCGCCCGTGCCAATGGAAAACAGTTCACTTGGTGAACATCAGCCGTCCGTGCCACGGGAAAATCCCCGTCACTCGTTTTCCTCGTCTTCCTTCGCCTTTTCAATTTCCGACGGGAAGATTCGAAAGTATTCGCGTTTCTTGTCTTCGAACAATTGCAACATCCGCTCCTGTTCAAACTGTTCCCGGTCGATGTTCTGCATGTAAAATTCGTTTGTACGGAATTCGTGCTTGGTCAAAAGCTCCTTGACTTCCGAAGAAAGATCCACGTCGTCCCACAGGATATACATGGAGCCTATTGCGCCTTCGCCGAAAATGCTCACGTCGAATCGGATGGAATTCGCGCTTGAAGAATCCACGTTGGAAAATTCCGCCCTTTTCTGGGGACGAAACACCAGCGGTTCGTCGGCGGAAAAGCCTGCGGAAAAGGCTGCTGTCAAAACCAAAAGGACGGATTGCAACTTCATAGGGCGAGAGGGAGCCAAGGTTTCACTTCGGTCGATGCTTCGGGGAGCATCCCTTTGCGGAAACGGCGGATGGCCGCAGCGGCAATCATCGCCCCGTTGTCCGTACTGTTTTGGCGAGACGGAAAGGCCAACCGCACACCGTGCCGTTCACAATAAATTCCGAGGCGCTCCCGCAAAAGGGCGTTCGCCGAGACGCCGCCGCCGACGACAAGGTTTTTCAATCCCGTTTTTTTCAAGGCCCAAACCGTCTTGGAAACCAAACTGTCGATAATCGCATCTTCGATGGAAGCCGCGATATCTCCCAAATTTTCCCGGATGAATTCGGGAGAATGCGTTTCCACATAACGGCGGACGGCCGTTTTCAAACCGCTGAAGGAAAACTCCCCGTTGTCTTCGCCCTTCAACGCCCGCGGAAAAACGTGAAACTTGCGATTCTTCCCGACGGCGAGTTTCCCGATGGCGGCCCCCGCCGGATATTCGAGCCCGATGAGGATGCCGCTTTTGTCAAAAGCTTCCCCCGCGGCGTCGTCCCGGGTCCTGCCGAGAAGAGTGTATTGGAAACCGGGATCTTCGACGACAAGTTCCGTGTGCCCCCCGGAAACCGTGAGAGTCAAATAGGGCGGTTCCAAATCGGGCTGCGTGAGCCAAGCGGCGGAAAGATGCCCTTCCAAATGATTGATGCCATAAGCGGGGACGCCCAAATCACGGGAAAGTCCCCTGGCAAAACTGGCCCCGACGAGAAGTGGACCCATCAGCCCGGGACCCCGGGTGAAAGCGATTGCGTCGATGTCTTCCAAACGGACGCCGGATTCTGTCAGGGCTTCCCGGCAAACGGGAACGATTTTTTCAAGATGGGCACGGGCGGCCACTTCGGGAACGACGCCGCCATACTTCGCATGTTCCCGAATTTGGCTGTAAAGGGGATTCGACAAAACGGAAAGGGGCTCGTCGCGGACAATGGCGCAAGCCGTCTCGTCGCAACTCGATTCTATGCCGAGCCAAATCATGGGGACACCTCCTCGACGCTCCTCGCCGTATCCGACGAAACCGTGTCCACCGGAATCTTTCGCTTCAAATGGAACTTTTCCGGATGAATCTGGTAGCCTTTGATGTCGCCCGGAATCAAGACGGTGGGACTCAAGCTGTCGGCATCTTCTATGGCGAAGCGGTTGTATTCTATCAGCAATTGGATGTTTTCGCTCTTGATTTTGGAAAGGACGCCCTTGCCGCCGGAGACTTCGACCGTGGCGCGGGACGGTTCGACAGTGTAAGCCGAACGGTCATATTGACCGATGAGACGCACGAAGACGTTTTCGAAAGTGTCCCGGACAAGGGGCTCCACGGAAACGGGGACTGTCACCGCGTTGATGCTCGGATAAACATAGGACGGCAACTTGGAAAAATCCAATCGGACTTGAAAATTCTCGCTTGAATCGAGGCCGCTCTTGGAAAGTTCCTCCGTCTGGATTTCAAAAATCCGAGTCAAGGCGTCCCGTGCTCCGGCGATGGAAATCGTGTCCGGGATAGGAGCCGGAGTCCCGATAATCGTATAACCGTCCTTGGCGAAGAACGAACCGTTCAGATGAACGGGAACCGTCCTCGAAATGCGCGTGTCTATTTCGATTTCCAAAACGGTGATTTGACTCGAACTTTCGAAATGTACACGGGGAAAATCCGGTGCGACGAAATTTTCCTCGGTGAGGACGATCCGGTCGAGCCCAAGCTCCGCATCGTGCAAATCGACGACCATTTTGGCCGCATTTTTCGGGGCGCCTTTCAGCCGGATGAGGTCAATGGCCGTGCCGCGGACGATTACGGAAATCGTCGAAGCGGGCCTCGATGCAATCGCCAGATTCTCCGGCAACCGCGAAAAGACCAGCGGCACCTGGAGATCCACCTCGGTCACCCGCGCGGAGACGACGTAGAACCAAAGGGCTACGCCAAAAATGCAAGCGATGATTTTAAGACCGATGTTCTTCATCTTCATTCCAAAGATAACTATAAAATGTTATATTCGCTTCGTGTTGAACCGCATCGGTTATTTAATTTCAGAAGCTTTCCGCGGATGGAAAGAGCACCGCACCGTCGTTTTTCCCTCCTTGGTGACGATATTCCTCTGCGCTTTTCTCCTGGGGCTTTCCGGAGCGTTTCTGCTCGGGGCTTACCGCCTCTCCGACGTGGAAAATCGCCTGTATCGGATTGAAGCCTTCTTGAAAAATCCCCTCCCGACGGATTCCGTCGAATCGCTGGAACGGGAGCTGTGGCAAATCAAGCAGTTCGACTCAATCCACTACAAGAGCCCGGACGCCGCCATGGAGGATTTCAGGCAAAAGTTCTCCGAGGACATGCTTTCCCTCGTCGACGGGAATCCGCTGCCCGCTTCATTCGTCATGACCCTGAAAGACCGTTACCGCGAACCGTCCATCTTGCACAATCTGGTTTTGGAATTGAAGAAGCACCCGGCATTCGACGCCGTGGAATCCCCGACCCTTTTCGTCGACCGAATCGCCAAGTGGAAGTTTTCACTCATCTTCTGGCCAATCGCCACCGTCTCCGTCATTTTCGTCACCTTGTTCCTGATAATCGGGAATTCCGTCAGGCTTTCCCTCTTTTCGCGAAAGCTCCTGGTCGAAAACATGATGTTCGCCGGGGCATCAGCCATGTTCGTCGAATTCCCCTTCTTGGTGGAGGGCGTGATGCAGGGAATCCTGTCTAGCGGACTGGCGGCCCTGCTCCTGGCCTTTGCAGAACGCTCCCTGGCGGACGAAATCCCGGTGCTGGGCTATTACCTTTCCGGCTACGGCTATCTGCTTTTCGCCGTCGTCTGTTCCGTGACGGTCGTCTCCGTCTATTCGAGCTACCGCAGTGTCCGCGGATTCTTGAGACGCGACCTTTCCGATGTTTAGCGGGAATCCGATGCCGCACCGCCTGTTCTTGAAAATTTTCCTCTGCGCCGTGCTTCTTTGCGCCGGCCAGTCCTTTTCCGCCAAATCGACGGACAGGCAATTGGCCAAGCAACGGGCGGAACTCAAAAGCATCGAGGCGAATCTGGCAAAGCAGAGAAAACGCGTCAAGATGCTCGAATCCGAAGAGAAGGGAGTCCTGAACACCATCGCTTTGCTAGACGAGAACCTGAACCGCACACGGGAATACGTCGCCCAACTTTCGAAGAACGAATCGACCGTCAAAAAATCCCTTCGGGAAATCAACCGGGAGCTGGACTCCTTGGACAGGGAAATCAACCTTCGGAACGACGCGATGAAACGCCGAATTCGCGAACTCTACATCCACGGGGACATGGGGACTCTCGAATCCATTTACGCCGTGCTCCGCGGGGAAAGCTCCCCGGAACGCGGAGCCTATTACGTGAACAGACTCCTGGTCCAAGACCGCGAAATGATGGAAACGCTTTCCTGGATTTTACGGGAACGCGCCTTGAAGAAACGGAACGCGTCGAACAGGCTTGCCGAACTGCGGACCCTGCAGACCAAAAAGGCGGAGGAAGAAGCCGGGCTGGAGACCCAAATCCGCACGCAAGGGACAGTGCTCGCCTCCGTCCAAAAGAACAAGAGCCTGCAGCAAAGCGCCATCAAGGAAATCGAGAGAAACCAAAAGGCCATCCTTTCCCTCATCCGGCAATTGGAGAAGAAGCGGGCAAAGGAAATCGCGGCGGCCAAAAGGGGGCAAAAGAAAAAAGACTCCAAGAAAAAAAAGGGCAACGCGAAAATTCCCCAGATGCCGCCAAAGCCCATCGGGCCCAAATGCCAACCGTTGGAAGGGCCCGTCATCAGCGCCTACGGAATGCATGAACATCCCGTTCTGCACATCCGTACGCGGAACCTGGGCGTCGAAATCCGCGGAAAGAAAGGGGCGAAAGTCCGGGCGGCGGCGGCGGGGACAGTCGCCATGGTCACGGAAATCGACGGGCGCGGGCCATCGGTCATCCTTGAACATCCCGGCGGAGTCTATTCCGTCTACGGGCATTTGTCCGCAGTCCGCGTCAAGGAGGGCGACCGCGTGAACAACTGCCAAGACATCGGCACGGTCGGCGACATCGCCTCCTTGAATGGAATTAAATTGTATTTCCAAGTGAGCGAGGGCACGGAAACGGTCGATCCCTTGCAATGGTTGAAAAGAAAATGAAGCATTACACACTCGAAGGTCCAAAATCCCAGATGGATGCGCGCGTCAAATTGCAAAATGCGCTGAACGAAAAACGCTTTCCCCAAGCCGTATTGATCGAAGGCGAACGCGGCATCGGCAAAAAAGCCCTGGCCATCGAACTCTCGAAGACTCTCTGTTGCACGGACGCGGAAAACGCCCCGTGCGGAAAATGCCTGAGCTGCAAACTGGCGAGCGACCCGGGAAACGTGAAAAGCTGGGTCGTCCCACTCGAGACCGCCGAAGCGAACGCCAAGTCGGCAAGCGAATCCGGCGAGAATTCCAAAGCGCATACAGTCGAAGATTACAAGGCCGCCTACATTTCGGAAATTTTTAAAAACCCCTATTCCGTCTCGATTTTTTCGAGCATCGCCCAAATCTCCGTGGAACAGATTCGAAACATGACGGCGCAATTTTCCCGCGCAAGCTCCGGCGTGAGGACAGTCATCATCGCGGAGGCGGACCGCATGAACGAATCCGCCGCCAACGCGCTCTTGAAAACCCTGGAAGAGGTCCCGCAAAACACCTATTTCATCTTGACGTCTTCCCTGCCGGGGAAGCTCCTCGAGACCATCCGCAGTCGCTGCCTTTCCCTGCGCCTCCCCCCGATGCTTTCGGAAGAGGTCGAAGCCGTCGTGCAAAAGGCGACAGGGGAAAAAGTCCACCCAGACGCCTTGGGAATGTCTCTCGGTTCCCCGGGAATGGCGATGTATTACCAGGAGAATATTTCCGAAAACGAGACCTTGGCCATGGACTTTTTGAGGGACAGCGCGGAAGGAAACTATTCCGACCTTTTTTTGGAACTCGACAAGGCTTTTCCCCGCGGGGCGACAGACTCCGCCGTGATGATGCTCGACTTTCTCGAGTTCCTGGTCGACGACGCCCTGAGAATCGCTTTTGGAGAAAAGGCCCGGTTGCAAGACATGCGGCAAAGTGTCGAAGCTTTGAACTTGGGGCGTTTCGGGGCGGAAGCCTTGGAAAAGGCGATTCTAGAAATCAACCGGGCGAAGGAAAGAATTTCGGGAAGGAAGAACACGGTGTCCATGGCGTTGCAAACCCTTTCCATCGGGCTCTTCGAAGGGTACAAAGCATGAACGCGGAACTGTCGGCATCTTCCATCGCAAGGCACTTGGGCATTCCCCATCTAGCGGCGAGAATTTTGGTCTCCCGCGGATGCGTCTCCGTTTCCGAAGCCTATTCCAAGATGCATTCGAACAAGGCCCACGTTTTGGATCCACTGTCCCCCAAAGCTCCGATGCTCGGCATGGAAAAAGCCCTCGATTGGATTGAAGCCGCGCGGGCTTCCGGGGAAAAGCTCTGCATCTTCGGCGATTACGACATGGACGGTCTGACCGGGACGACCATTTTAAAGCGAGGGCTTTCTGAAATCGGCATCGACGCCTCCTGGCACTTGCCCTGCCGATTCGGAGTGGGTTCCGGCTACGGGCTTTCGAAGGAATCCGTGGACCAAATGCTCTCGGAGGGAGTCAAGAACCTTTTGACCGTCGATACGGGCATCACCGCCAACGCAGAAATCGAATACGCCAAATCCAAGGGAATGCGCGTCATGGTCATCGACCACCACGAACCATCCGGAGACGGACTTCCCCCTTGCGACGTTTTGCTCGACCCTTATCAAGAAGGATGCCGTTACCCCAACAAGGCTCTTTGCGGGGCAGGGGTTTCGTACAAATTCATCGACACATTGCTGAAGAAGAAGTCCATCGGGAACGGAGACAAGTATTTGGATCTGGTCGCCCTGGGGACTTTGGCGGATCTTGTCGAAATGACGCCGGAGAACCGTTACCTGACGCGATGCGGGCTTTCCATGCTGCAAGAGAGCCGGTGGCCCGGAGTGCGGGAACTCTGCCGGAAACAATTGGAGAACATCCCCTACGTCGGCGGGTTGGACGTCTTGTTCCGAATCGCCCCGCTGATGAACGCCCCCGGCCGCATGGATCGTCCGGACACAGCCTTGGAACTCCTTCTTTGCGACAGCAAAAGGGAGGCTTCCGCCATCCTCGAGAAGCTCTTCCAATACAACAGCTTGCGCAAAAAGACGGAGGCGGACATTTCCCAGGCCGCCGTAGAATGGGTGACGACGCATTACAAAGAAGGGCTTCCCCAAGTCCTTGTCGTCGACGGGAAGGAATGGCATCCGGGAGTCATCGGCATCGTCGCGGCAAAGGTCGCCCAGACGTTCAACCGCCCGGCGGCCGTCATGACCGTTTCGGACGGCGTCGCACAAGCTTCCGCAAGAGCCGTCCCCGGATTCAACTGGCATCGCGCCCTCTTTGAAGTTCGGGACTTATTCCTCCGCTGGGGTGGTCACGCCAACGCTGCGGGATTCAGCCTGAAGGAGGAGAACATCCCCATCCTCCGCGAAAGGCTGCAAGAAACGGCCGAAGGGCAAAATTACCACGGCGGCGCGGAGCCGACCGAAGAATCGGCGGAGCGCATCCCCGCGGCCTTGAATGAAATCACCCCAGCCCTGATGCGCGCCATCCAAGACATGGAGCCCTTCGGGGGAAAGAATCCCTACCCCATCCTTTATACGGAAAATGTACGCGTCGAAAGAGTGCGGGAACTGCGAGGCGGGCATCTACAGCTTAAATTATCCCAAGGCGGAAATGCACCCTTCGCCGCCATCGCTTTCGGAATGGCGGACGTCAAGCGGAAAATCGGAGGGAAACATTCCGTTTCCATCGCTTACGAACCGATTTGGAATGTTTACAACGGGCGAAAGGAAATCCAGCTGCTGATCAAGGCTATCCGTTAGCCCGCAGGATTTGGAGCAACTTGTCCTTGCACTTGTCTATCAAGACGAACGCTTCGAACATCCGGGCTTGACGCCACTTCCGTTCGAACTTTTCTTCCCAATTGATGGCGACGTCCTGGGGATTTTCCTTCCCCTTCTGCTCCTCGTTCCGATACCAGACTTCCTTGCTGATTTCCTTGATGAGGTCCGCCATGTCCGCAGCCGGCTGCAAAGAGCCTCGGACGAGCAGATAAGCGCGCAAATTGTCCAGCAGGACTTCATCGCTCGGCTCCAAGCTGTCTTCCTTGGAAATAATCCAAATGCGGTTCCTGTGGCGTTTGGCGAAGCCCATCAAATTCTCTTCGACCTTCGAAAGTTCGCCTCTTTCATATTTGGCGAGAACCGCTTCCCGCGGGTAGTAAATGGAATCTGGATAGTATTCAATCATAGCGTTTATCTTGGAATGCCCGGGGCGGGACTTGAACCCGCAAGGCCTTGCGGCCGGGGGATTTTAAGTCCCCTGTGTCTACCATTCCACCACCTGGGCGGGTGAGAACATCGCAAATATAGCTAAATCTTCGGAAAAGCATCACGCCCGCTCGGCCAACTCCCGGCCTTGCGCAATGCGTTTCGCCATCCCGATGCCGTCGATGCCGTTCCCCCCCATGAAAATGCCGGGGTAAGCCTTTTCCATTCCCTTGTAAGCCTCTTCGCGGACGGGAGTCTTCAAGTCGTATTGGGGGATCGCCTCGGCGTGGTGGAACACTTCGAACAAGTCCGGATCGAAATTCGGAATCTTCAAGATGCCGGCGACCTCCGCAGAGACCATTTCCCGGAACTTTTCCGCAGGCAAATCCTGGAATTCCGGATGGCGGAGACCCCCGACAAAGACGGAAAGCAAGGCGCCGCCTTCGGGCGCGCGGCCGCTGAAAAGGGATGACATGTAGAGGATTCCCAAGATGTTCCGCCGCTCCTTCGACGGCATCAAGGCGCCAAATCCGTTCAACGGGACTCCTCTCCATTTGCGAAATCCAATCGCCACTTCGGAGACTTTGGCATAAAGCACCTCCCCCGCTCCGGAAAACTTTTCCTTGGCGAAGGGGAAGGACTCGAAAACATGGCTCGCCCCGCCGGTGAAGAGGACGCTGTCGAACGGCCCGTAAGAGTTTTCCCCGGCAGAAATCCGATAGCGGCCATTTTCCGGGATGACGACGGGAACATGCCCGAAAACGAAATTTTCCCGCCCGATGGCCTTTTCCAAACGATCCGCCAAGACGGAAAGTCCTCCCCGGGTGGAAAAGACCTTTTTGGTGGCTTTCTTGCTGCGCTCCGACCGGGGTTCCTTCATTTTCGCCACGGCTCCGCGGATGAAGCTCCCGTGGTCGCGTTCCAAATTGTAGAGCTTCGGAAGCGCGAACCTGGGGACCATCACGTCGGGATTCCCCGCATAGACGCCGGAGACGAACGGGTCCACGGCGTAATCCAAGATGGACTGCCCCAAGCGGCGGCGGACGAACGAGGAGAGATTTTCGTTCGGATCAGTCCCGCGCTTGCGGAACGGTTCGAGAAGAATTCCGAACTTGTCCTTCCACGAGAACAGCGGAGTGAAAAGCCCGCTGAACGGCCCGGACGGCAACGCGTGCAGTTTCCCTCCCTTCAGAATGAAACGGTTCCCCGCGACGGACGGAGCTTCTTCGAGGAGTTCCGGGATTTTCAAATCTTCGTAAAGTTCGACGACTTCCGGAAGGCTCACGGAACCCGTGCTCGGTCCAGTCTCATAGACGAAACCGTTCTTCGAAAGGGTGTGCATCACGCCGCCGACACGATCCATCTTTTCAAAAACGGTGACGGAGTTCCCGTTCCTCTGGGCATAGAAAGCGGCGGAAAGTCCGGTGATGCCCGCACCGAGAATGGCGATGTTCTTCATAGACAGTCGAAAAATACAAAATCCCCGGCAATGGGGAAAGTGCCGAAGATTTTACGCAATGTCTTCCGGCAGCAATTTGCAGATGTCCTCATTCGACAAATCGTCAGCGGACGCGAGCCTGTTCGCCTGCCGCTCGATGCTCTTTTCGAAAAGATTCCGCACGAACCTGCCGTTTCCGAAGAACTTGTCCTTGAGAAGTACAGCTTCTTCTATCCGGCGCTCCAAAGCCTTTTCCGCCGCAGCGTCCAACGTGTAACGGTATTTCGAAAGCAGCCGCTTGAAGATTTCGAGCAGTTCCGCTTCGCTGTAATCGGGGAATTCGATGTAGCGGTTGAACCGCGACGAAAGCCCCGGATTCGATTCGATGAAGTTCTGGATTTCATCCGTGTAGCCGGCGACGATGACGACAAGCCTGTCCCGATTGTCCTCCATGCGCTTCAGCAGAGTGTCAATCGCTTCTTGCCCGAAGTCATCCCCGGATTCCTTGGAAAGGGTGTAAGCCTCGTCGATGAAAAGGACCCCGTCCAAGGCGGAATCGATGACCTTGTTCGTCTTGAGGGCAGTCTGCCCCACGTAGCCTGCGACCAAGTCCGAGCGGGACGCTTCCACCAAATGTCCCTTTGAAAGTATTCCGAGTTCCCGGAATATCCGCGCGACAATCCGGGCGATGGTCGTCTTTCCCGTCCCCGGGTTCCCCGAAAAGACCAAGTGGTAAGAAGTCGGCGGCACGGGCAGCCCCTTGCGCGCGCGTTCCCGGCGAATCATCAAAAAATTCTTGAAAGTCTGGACTTCCCTTTTGACGGATTCGAGCCCGACCAAAGAGCGGAGCTCCTCTTCTGCGTTTTCGGATTTAGCCCGGGACTCCTTTTTGAGATAATTCCCCGGCGTCTGCAACGCCTCGAGTCTATGGAGGAACTGGACTTCCTTTTGCGTGAGTTTGTTGTCGATGTTCGCGAGAACCGTCGAATAGCGGAAAAGCAGGCCGAAGTACTCGGCGACGAAGTCCGCGTCATCTTCAAAGAGCGCGGGGAGGACGAAATCCTTCCCCTTTTCCCGAATCTGGGCTTTTATGTCGTTAAAGGTGTCCAGAATGCTTTGGAATGTTTTTTTGTTGAGACCGAAAAAGCGATAGACGTTTTCGTCCGAATCCGCAAGGACTTGCCGAGGAAGCACCTCCGCTTTGAGATACAAGGCGAAGAACCCGCAAGATTCTTCCGAAAACCGTGAAATCGGATGCCCCAACTTCTCGGAACAAATCATCCAATCCGCCAAAATGGCGATGGCGAACAGCTGATCCTCAGCGTAATTCTCGCTATCCCCCGACGTGTGCCTTTTCAACAATTCCCCGGCGTCGGAATCCTCGGATTTCCTTTGGCAAAAACGCCACGTTTCCTCGACGACCGGGCGGAACTTTTCCAAATATTCGGGAACTTTCCCCAAGTCCTCTCCGCGAGAAACGTTTTTCTTCACAGGTGCGGGGACTTTTTCCAAAACGGGAGCTTCCTTGAGCCGTTCCACTTTTTCCCGTTCTTCCCGCAATTTCAGTTCTTCTCTTGATTTCCTCTCCCGTTCTTCCCGCGCCTTTCGAGACGCTTCCACCGCATGCCGCTTCGCGATTTCGTCAAAGACATCGTCGTCGTCAGCCGCTTTGTCTTGGAATTTGTACATAAAGTACCCAATGACACTGCAGATTCCCAAAAAGCCCAAAAAAATGGCGAGATTTTCGAAAGCCGTGCTAATCACCAGGAGAACGAAGATGAAAAAACATCCCACGCAAGAAGAATTAGGCTGCTTGTCTCGAAAATTTCTCGGCACGCCATTCAATTTAATTCGCCGCCGTTTCAAAGTCAAGGATGCGTAAAAATTTTCCGCACGGACAAAACGCTTCAAACACGAAAGTCCACCGGTACGGTGGACTTTCGCATAGGAGGGAATGAAAAAATCAGTCGGCGGTGCAGACCGTGGCGACCTTCGAATCCGCCGTGAAAGTAAAGCGGCAGAGCGCGACTCCGTCCGCCGAAACGGAATAAGTCCCCACGCCGAAATCCGGGGATGCGGCAAAGAGGGAGGAGATGTCCTTGCCGGCGACCGCCGAATAGACTTGCGCCCCCGAAGAATTTTCCACCGTGACGACAGCTCCCTTCAAGATGTCCGCCGGGAGAGTGAACGCGGCCGTGTAAAATTCCGCAGCAGTCGGGACCATCGTTTCGACGAATCCGCCGCCGAGCCCAAACCAATCCCCGCCGGAAACCGTCATCCCGGACGCCGCGACAAACGGCTTGGAACTTTTGGAAATCACGGCGGAGCCTCCGCGGAGATACAAGGAGCCTTCCGCGAAAAATCCCTCGTCGCCCGTTTCAATGTCGAACGCGCCGGAATAGACCATCAAAGTCGTCGCATGGAGAGCGTCCCCCGTCGAATGGATTGTGTAAGTCCCGCCGCCGATGGAATCCGTGAGCGAAGCCTTGATGCCCGCATTCCCCACGTCCATCGTGTAATTGCCCGCAGAAAGACAAACACGCCCCTTGTCCGTCCGCCCTTCCTTGTCCGAAGAGATGCCGTTGCCGTCTCCCGTTCTCAGATAATAAGTTCCGCCTTCCTTGATGCGGACGGAGCCCTTGCCCTTGATGGCGTTGTTCACCGCGTTGACGTAGATGGTCGGGCTGTCGTTGATAATCAAGTCGGCCTTGGTATGGATGCCGTTGTTGTAATTCCCCGTCACGTAGAGGGTTCCGTTCCCCTTGAGGGTCATATCGTCTCGGCCATAGAGGCAGGCCTTCGGCACGGAATCCGCTTCCGTATAAGAAGCGACAGCCATGTATTGATAAGCCCGCGCATCGGAAAGGATGTTCACGGATCCCTCGGCAAGCTCAATCTTCAACTTGTTCCCGCTCACGAAAAAGACCGGAGAGTTTTCCGAATTGCCGAGCATCACGCCGTTGAAGATGAACTCCACCGTTTCCGTCTCCGACGCCGTCACGAGGATTTGCCCGTCCGCCATGGAGCCGCTGAAGACGTAAGTGCCCGCGCCGCCGACCAAGAGCTTGTTCCCGCTGACGGAAATCGATGTCCCCACCTTGGCGTTGTCGACGGTGAAGCCCGCATCCGAAAGGGTCACCCGGACGGCAGTGTCGAGGACTGCGGAAGAAACCGTTCCCGATGTCGGGGAAGAAGGGACGTCCCAAGTGAGCCATGTACTGGTGCTGAGAGAGTCCGTATCCGTATTCGATTCGTCCTTTTCACTGTCGTCTTCATCATCGGCAGCCGAAGAAAGTCCCGAAGTCCCGGAAGAAATCCCCTCGACGCTCGAAGAGGATGCCGCTGAGGATTCCCCGACGGACTCCGAAGAAGAAGACGCGATTACCTGCGATTCGGAACTCTCCTCCACCGCGCTTGCGCTAGACGAGTCGGAAGAGCAAGCCGAAAGGAATGCCGCCCCGACGAAGCCCGCGACGGCCGCCAAATTCACCAAAGATTTTTTCTGATTCATAAAGACCTCTTGATTCAAAATTTATCTGCAAACGGGAAAAGCGGCAAGCCGCTCGTGATTTTCCGCATCCCAAAATTCCCCGTTTGGCGAAACTTTTTGTCCCAAGCGAAACTTTTTGCCCCACAGATTGCGACTCGCCGAGGCTTAAAACACAACCAAATCGTTCTTGTGGATGACTTCCTCGGGGGCGCTTTCCCCCAAAATTTTGCGGACTTCCGCCGACTTCTTTTGAAAGACCAGTTTGACGCTCGCGCTGTCCATCCGCGCAATTCCCCGGGCAAGGCGCTCGCCCGTCTGCGAAAGGACTTCGATCAAGTCTCCGGCCTGGAACTCCTTCTTGACGGAAAGGACTCCGACCGGGAGAAGGCTCGAATGTTTTCGGCGCAGGGCCAAGAGGCAGCCATCGTCGACGACGACGCTCCCGTTTGGCGTGCTCACGAAGGAAAGCCACCGTTTGCGACTGCCGAGCTTCTTGTGGCTGCCGATGAAAAGGGTGCCGACCGCATCGCCGTTGACGATTTCATGCGGCAGCACCTTCATCCCGTTCGCGAGGAATGCGCAGCAACCGCTCCTGACGACAGCACGGATGGATTCCACCTTTGAACGCATCCCGCCCGTGCTCACCGCCGAACCGCTTTCCCCGGGCTTTCCCGTCAAAGCCATGACGGCCGGAGTGATTTCCGGGACGAAACGCAGAAGCCGCGCGTTCGGGTTCTTCTTCGGATTGTCGTCGAAGAGGCCGTCTTCATCCGTGAAGATGATGAAAAGGTCCGCGTCAAAGAAAAGGGCGACGTCGCTAGAGAGCTTGTCGTTGTCGCCGATGGCGTTCAGTTCCTTCACCGCGAGCGAATCGTTTTCGTTGATGAGCGGCACGATGCGCTTCGCAATCATCGCGCGCAAGGTGTTCTGCAAATTTTTGTAACGGGTGCGATTCCGGAAATCGTCTGCGGAGAGCAATATTTGCCCGACGGAGAACCCGTTCCCGAGGAACATTTCCCGATAGGCGTACATCAAATCGATTTGCCCGACCGCTGCGCAGGCTTGCTTTTCCGCCTGATTCTTCGGCTTCTCCTCATATCCCAAAATGGCCATGCCCGTTCCGACAGCACCGCTCGTGACCACGATGACTTCCTTGCCGTCTTCGAGGAGCTTCGACACGGAGTGGGCGAATTTTTGGATGAAGGACATCCGGACGCCCCCGCGGACGGAATCCACCAAGATGCGGGACCCGATTTTGATGACGATCCGCTTTGCTTCGCCCAAGATGTTTCGACGCAGTTCACTCATTTGTTTTCCCTTTCAAATCAACGGCAGACAAGCAACCGGATGGAGTCCAAGCGGAGCTGCGGCGACTGGGCGGCCTTCTTCCGAACGGAGACGTTTTTCCGAAGCGCGTCCAAAACGGGATTGTTCTGCGCTTTGCCCCGGAGCGAAAGCAGATGATTCATCCGCTGGTATTCCCTCTCGGCGCGTTCTTCCACTTTTTGGGAAGCGACGGCGGCGAATTCTTCCATTTTCAAGGTCGCAATCCGTTTGGCCAAGGCGTGCCCCGTACTGGCGAAGTAGCGGAGCTTCTCCGTGACGACGGGGACCTTCTGGGGGACGTTCGCATCGCGCATTTTCCCGGAATCCATCGAAGGGAGCAAATCGGAGCGGTCGTTCCCCTGCGAATCGATCAAGACCCGAATCAATTCCGGGCCGACGGCGGAAGAAAGCCCCCACGACGCGGGAATCGTCGGTTCCACGACAAAGTTGTACTGCATCATCAATTCCTTTGAACCGGCATTTTCCCAGATGACGCAAGCGGAACGCCCCTTGCCGGAATCCGTCGCCACGTCAATCACTCCCTGGGCCAGCGGATGTTCCACGCTCAAAAAGGAGATTTCGTCGTGAACCATCGCCACATTCCTGTCGAAAGTCCCCATCAGCACGCCCGCGCCTTCCGCCGCTTCTTCCCCTTCTTCTCCCGATCGGGAAAGCATCGAAGACAATGTGGAACGCACGGGCATCCCGGGAATCGCTCCCGCTTCGAGCTGCGCGCCCGCCCTGAAGACAAGGCTAGTCGGCACATAGCCCTTTTCGATTTCGACGCCCGATGCGGCGAGGGTGTCGAGCATCAAATCCTCCAGGCGTTCGTCCGCATCTATCCGCCGGATTTCATCCGTGATTTGCTTCGAGACCTGCGGATCCCTGGAGTTGAATTCCAAAAGCTTGTCGCGCCCCTTTTCAATATTCTTGCGGAGGTTCTCGCTGTCCTTTTGCACAAGGGGAATCGTATTCCGCATGAATTCGTCGAGCTTGTGCGCCGGATCGGCCATCGCGCTTATCAGGGAATCCGTGTACTTGAGGAACAGTTCCCCGCCGCTCATCAACGGTGCGCCAAATGCGTCTAGCCCCTTGTCATACCAGTGGAAAATCACTTCCTGTGCGCTGCCCTTCACATACGGGACGTGGATGCGAATCGTCTCCGCCTGTCCGATGCGGTCGAGCCTCCCTATCCGCTGTTCCACAAGAGCCGCGTCTAACGGCAAATCGAAGAGAATCAAGTCGTGGCTGAACTGGAAGTTCCTGCCTTCGGACCCGATTTCCGAAGCGATCATCAGCATCGGTCCACGGGAATCGGCAAAGCTCGCCGCCGCCTTGTCCCGCGACAAAATGGACATTCCCTCGGTGAATGTCACGAAGGATTTCCCCGCTGCGTCGAGGACAGAAGCCAAGGCGTCCACCACCGCCGGATGCTCGCAAATCAGCAAGACCTTATCCTCGGAGTGCCGATCAAGAAATTCGAAAAGCCAGGGGATGCGCTCGTCCTCCGCCCATGCGGCCTTGTACTTCGTCGCCAAGAGGCCGTTGACCATGATGTCGAAGGAATTGTCCGAGTCGGCGGCAATAGCCCTTTTGACCAAAGCCCTGTATGCGGCGTTCGGCAAAAGTTCAACGGCGTCGAGTTCCCTCTTCGGGAATCCCCCCACGCTGCGCCGCGTATTGCGGAACACGACGGAACCCGTCCCCAATGCATCGACAATCCGCCGCACCCATTCCCCGGCAGACATTTCCCGCGCATTTTCCTTTTTCAGCCATTCGCGAATCGGGGAATTTTTCGGGAGCGCGGCGTTCAAATCGTCCCATGTCATCGGAGCGTCCGAATCCACCGGCAATTTCGAAAGGTCCCTGGCGATTTTCCGGTAAGACTCTTCGTCCTTCAAATACTCCCCGTAATCCGAGAAGCGCGCGGGGTCGAGCATTTTCAAACGGTTGAAATGCGATTCCGGCTGCAACTGGAGTGGCGTCCCCGTCAGCAGCAAGAGTCCCTTCGTCTTGGACGCAATGGTGTTCACCAGCAGATACTCCTTGCTCGTGAAATCGTCCTCGCAAACGAGATGGTGCGCTTCATCGACAATCGTCAAATCCCATTCCGCGTTCAAGAAATCTTGAGTCACGGCCGGCTGGCTCATGACGAATTCCACCGTGCAAATCACGTTGTTCGCCAAATTGAACGGGTTCGCGTCCCCCCCGTTTTCGTTTTGCCCACTTTCCAAAAAGCTGCGGACAAAACCTTCATCGACCAAGGTGAAGACCTGGTTGAACCTGCGCATCATCTCCGTCATCCATTGGTGCTTCAAGGACTCGGGCACCAAGACAAGAGTCCGCACGACGCGACCCGTCGCATGCAAGGTGTGCCAAATCATCCCCGCTTCGATCGTCTTCCCGAGGCCGACTTCGTCGGAAAGCATCAATCTCGGAAGCGCACTGGAATCACACGCCCTGTGGCACAGGTAATACTGGTGGGGAATCAAGTTCACCCGCGGACCGATCATGCCGCGAACTTTCGACCGCTGCCATTCGCAAGAAATCTCGTTCGCCGTCTGCCGACGCAAAAATTCCGCATTCTCCGCATTGGCCCCGCGAATCAACTGGGAAAAGATGTCGGAAACGCGCGGGGACGCCTTCGAAACCAAATCCGACTCCTTCATTTCACGGCCGCCACGGCCCAAATAGATGGCCAAATCCCCGTCCATCCGAATCCCTTCGATGGTGAAGCCCGTCCCCTTCTCGCTCTTCGCATTTTCGCCGACCGCGAGCAGGTAACGTTTGATGGGCGCTCCCGACGAACGGTAGATGCGCACTTGTTTGACAGCGGGAAATTCCAGAGTCACGTTTTTGAATTCAATCCGCTGAACCCGACCGACTCCAAGTTCGGGTTCCTTTTCACTGATATACCGCTGACCGATTTGGAATGTACTCATATTGCGCAAGTTAGCTTTTTTCTAAATTTAGGTTTGAGTTATGAATTGGTTTTACATCGACGAAAGCATCCAAGAAGGCGACCGACGCCAAGGCCCGGTCAGCGACGAAGAAATTCGCACCCTGCGGCAAGAAGGGAAAATCGGGGACACGACGCCGGTTTGGCATTCGGGGCTAGACAATTGGATTCCGTGGAAAGAAGCGTACGCAGCCGAAGCGGAAAAGCGCCTGCAAGACGAGGAACGCATCTTGAAAGAGACCGTCGACGCCATTCTCAAGGAACAAGTCGAACTCGAAAGTTCCAAATCCTACGCGGGATTCTTCATCCGAGGGATAGCCTTCGCCATCGACAATCTGGCCGTGTTCCTCCTCGCCCTCATCTTGTTCTTCATCGGAGAGCCTCTTTGGGAAAGCCTCCTCTCCGTCGACTTCGAAGCCTTTCAAACGGCGCTGGCCCCCGTTGTCGAACAATACGCCTCCAAGACAATCGACTTCAACGCGTTCAACGAGAAGGTTTCCGAAATCCCGGGGTTCGCGGACATCTACACCCTCTTCACCGGAATCCTGCTCTTCATCCAACCGGTCTACTTCATCTGCTTCAACGGGTTCCTTTCGGCGACTCCGGGGAAGCTCCTCTTCCGCTTAAAGATTGAAAAGGCGGACGGGCGAAGGCTCGGATTCTTCGGGGCCTCCATCCGCTACATTTGCGGTCTAGTCACCCAGATGACTCTAATCTGGCTCTGGGGCATCGGATACCTGATTGCCGCCGTCGACCCGCAAAAGCGCGCCTTGCACGATTTCTTCGCCGGGACGCGCGTCGTACACGTCCCCAAAAAAAATTCAAAAGACTGACGACCCCGCACAAGCAAAGGATTGATTTTCATGGACTACTTTTCGATACTCCCTTCGGGCAAGCCCCTCTCCGGCGAAGTGGAAATTTCCGGAGCGAAGAATGCGGTACTGGCCACGATGACCGCCGCCCTGTTGGCCGACGGGGAAACCGTCATCACGAACGTCCCCTATCTGCGCGACACCAAGACGATGTCGAACGTCCTGCGAATTATCGGCTGTAAAATTGACGGAGGGGCGCACGAATTCAAAGTGGACACCCACGGGGCGAATCACCTCGAAGCGCCTTACGAGCTGGTCAGCACCATGCGCGCGAGCTTTTACGTCCTCGGGCCTCTCGTTTCCCGATTCGGCCGTTGCCGCGTTTCCCTCCCCGGAGGTTGCGCCTGGGGTCCGCGACCCGTCGACTTGCACTTGAAAGGGCTTGAAGCCCTGGGGGCGAAGATTGAAGTCACCCACGGTTATGTGGAAGCGACCTCTTCCGGAAGGCTCCCCGGCGGGAACTTCCGCTTCCCCATTTCATCCGTCGGCGCGACAGTGAACGTGCTCATGGCGGCTGCACTTGCCGACGGGACAAGCGTTTTGGAAAACGCGGCCATCGAACCGGAAATCGACTCCCTCGTGGATCTTCTCGAAAACATGGGGGCGAAAATCCAGGGCAAGGGCACGCGTTCCCTAGTCATCGACGGCGTCGAAAAAATGCACCCGGGGTTCAGCCGAACCATCCCGGACAGAATCGAAGCAGGCTCGTTCCTCTGCGGAGCGGTCATCAGCCGAGGAAAGGTGCGCGCCACGCACTGCAACCCGACGCACATCAAGGCTTTGCTGGACATCTTCGAAGAAATGGGCTGCAAGGTCGTCACGGGAGCGGACTTTGCAGAAGTAGACGCCTCCGTCCACGATTTGAAGCCGGTCCACGTCGAAACGGCCCCCTATCCGGGATTCCCCACAGACCTCCAGGCGCCCCTCATGGCAGTCCTCGCGACAGTCCCCGGGGAAAGCAAAATCCGCGACACGGTCTATCTCGACAGATTCAAGCACGTCGCCGAACTCAATCGCCTCGGTGCGAACATTTCCCTCGAAGGCAACACGGCGACCATCAAAGGGGTCGAAAAGCTGCAAGGCGCACCGGTGATGGCCTCCGACTTGAGAGCGGCGGCGGCACTAGTCCTTGCGGGAATCGTCGCCGACGGGGAAACTCGCGTGAGCCGCATCTATCACCTAGACCGCGGATACGAGAATTTCGAATCCAAAATGGCGAAGCTCGGCGCGAACATCATCCGGAAGAACGACGGAGATTGATTCCCTACAAGTAAAATTCTTTCCGCCGCAACTGGGTGTACGGTCTTTTCTCCCGAATTTTCCGGGAAGCTTTCAAGTCGACATCCACAAACAGCAAACGTTCCCGGTCGTCAGACTGCAACAGGAGATTCCCGGACGCGTCGCACACCGAGGATTCGCCGGAGAACTCCATTTTCCCCTCCGTCCCCACCCTGTTGCACATCGCCACGGCGACGCTGTTTTGAAAAGCTTGCACGCGGACTTCCCACGCAAAGATTTCCGACGGTTCCGCCTTCGTATTCACCGTGGGAATCAAAATCAAGTCCGCCCCGAGAAGGGCTTCCGTCCGAATGCTTTCCGGGTAATGCCTGTCGAAGCAGACGACGATTCCGACCTTCCCCATTTCCGTGTCAAAAACCTGAAAGCCATCGTCGGACGGCGCATAATAATCCCGCTCGTAGAACCCGGAGACTTGCGCCACATGCACCATCTTCTGCACTCCTTGAATTCTCCCATCCCGACCGATGAACAGGCTCGCATCGTAAGCCCGCCCGTCCACTTTAAGGTAAAGGTTCGGGACAACCATCATCCGATGTCTGGCAGCCGCAGTGCAAAAGGCTCGCACTTCGTCCGAATCCAAGGCGATGCGGTAACCGGAAACGTCCCGTCCGGGAAATTGGGGGAAAAACTCCGTCAATTGCACTTCGGGGAAGAGGATCAAGTCCGACCGATTTTTGGCCGCCTCGCCAATCGCCCAAAGGCTCTTTTTCAAATTCGCCGAAACGCTCCCGGCGTTCTCCATTTGAAACATCGCAAGACGCATCGAAACTCCTTGAAACTGCCAACACAAATATACTTCCGCAGCCAAAGAAAAAGGTCCGCATTTCAGCGAACCTTTCCCTAGGAAAAATCCCACCGGTCTTTCGACTATCCTTCGGAAGCCTCTTCCTCGACAGGAATCTTCTTGATGGCGTTCCGACGGCCGTAGCGCACCTTCGACGGATCGAATTCCGCGCCGACGGATTCCTCCCCCGCGGGAGCGGCAGACTGTACTTGCTGCACGGCGGGAGCTTCAGGAATCGTCGCCTGGACACGCGGCGGCAGGGGACGGCGGCCTTCATTCCGAGGAGCATCGACGGCGGGAGCCTGTTCGACCGGGGCGGCAGCCTGCACGGCGGGGGTCGGAGCGGATTCCACCGGAGCGCTCCCGGAAGCCGCGGGGGCTTCCGCGTTGAAATCGCGACGGCGGCCGTTATTCCTCGAATTGTTTCGACGATCCCCCCTGTCGCGGTTGAAGCCGCGATCCTGGCGATTGCCGTTAGAAGAATTGCGTTCGCGACGATCCGAATTGCGGCCGGATTCGTGACGATCGCCATTTCCGCGGGAAGCCATTTCCTGGGAGCTGACCACATGACGGCCCGGCTTCAAGTTGGTTTCCGAAACGCGCTTGACAATCGGAGTGTGCTGATCGTTGCTGATTTTATTGACCTTGAGCAGAATCAAGATGCCTAGAATGACCGCGATGGCGGCAAGTACGAGAGTAATGTATTCCATTAGGGTACCTCAATCAAAGGGTGGCACGGAAAGCGGATGGAAAGACCGCTTCACGCGGAAGTCGCAAAATAGAGGGCCATTTCCCAACGCTCCAAGAGAGCTCAACGGCCGAAGTGAAACGTCCATAAAGGACAAACGCCATTTGGCGAAAAGAAGGAACGACTTCGACGCCAAATTTAGATAAATTCCGCCGGGAAAAGGAGACCGCCCCCCACAAAAAGGGAAAAGAGGGGGCAAGTTGAAAAATGTGCAGTGAACATATTGACAAATTGCCAAATGTGCAGTATTTTTAAATCATCGAACGAGGTATTTATGGATTCAACCAAAAAACCGCTGACGGAACGCCAGCAAGAAATTTACGACTTCATCCGCTCCCGTACCGAACAAGAAAGAATGCCGCCGACCGTCCGGGAAATCGGTGACAAATTCGGCATTTCCTCGACGAACGGCGTCCGTTCCATCCTGGCCGCCCTCATCAAAAAGGGATACATCCGCCGCGCACCGCGCCTGAGCCGGGGAATCGAAATCATCGAAGGGGAATCCACCCCGCCCGCCGCCAAAATCCCGTCGGAAAACTCGGTCGAAATCCCCATCATCGGACGCGTTGCTGCGGGGACTCCCATTTTGGCCGTTCAAAACATCGAAGGGACCGTCACTGTCGACCGGGACTTCTTGGCCAGCCAACCAAACGTTTTCGCCCTCCACGTCAAAGGCGATTCCATGATCAATGCGGGAATCTTCGACGGGGATCTGGTCTTCGCTCGCTCCCAAGGCGTTGCCGAACGCGGGGAAATCATCATCGCCCAAGTCGACGACGAAGCGACCGTCAAATACTACCAGCCAAAGGACGATCACATCGAACTTTGTCCGGCAAATCCCAAATACCAACCGATAATCGTCAATCCGGACAGGCATTTCTCCATTGCGGGGCGCGTCATCGGAGTCCTTCGCAAAATCAACTGACCCCTCCAGAGGCTTCTAAAGCGTCACAGGGTTTCGTCTTCTAAGAGGCTGTCGGACGTTTCCAGTTCCCGTGCGGACGGGACTTCCCCAAAATCGTCGTCGCGGCCTTCGTCCAAGGAATCCGCTCCCAGGAGTCCTTGCCGATAATTCAAAAGCCGCGCTTCCCGAGTCTGCCCCAAGTGTAAAATCTCGGCGCAGTCTTTGCAATAACCCAAATCCTTGTTGACGCGGAATTCCGGGGCGACAGGATTTTTGCAGCATCGGGTGCAAAGCTGGTTCGAGAATTCCTGCAACATCCGAACATTTGCCTCTTGAAGTTCCGCAATCACACGGGCGTAAATTTCCTCCGTAGTCTCCTCCCCGACGGATGCTCGACGACGCTTGCTGGCGGTCGGCTTTTCTGCGGCATCCGGAGAGACCTTCTTCTTGGGAGCGTGGTCGTCTAGCTCCAAGTCTTCGAAGAAAAACGCGACCTTGGCAAGCTTGGCCCCGTCTTTCAACAATACCGTCAGACTCTCCCCGGCAGACTTTTGGGCCTTGCCCGGTTTCCCGGCAATTTTGCGCTTTGCGGAAACTTTCAGAGAACCGACCTCGGGTGCAGGAACGGGCTTTGCCGATTTTCCCAAAACTTTCTTGACTTTTTTGCCTTTCTCGACAGGCTTCTCTTTCGGCGAAAGCGTTTTTTTAGAAGCCTTGACGGGCGTTTCTTCAGCTTTTCCCACCCGATGCGCAACCTTTTTGACTGTTTTGGAAACCTTGGACACCTTCGTCACCGGGGATTTGGAGGCGACCGGCTTTTTTTCGACCTTGGATGCCGCCGATTTTTTCCCCGTGAAAGATTTTTTGATTTGTTTTTTGGAACTCATATATATGGAATATAATAATCGATAGTTGGAATTTTGTCAAATCCAACAAGCATATTTTTTCAATTTTAATGCCACGGCGCAGGCAAACGAACCATTGCTTGTGCCGTGGAAATCATCCGCCGTTCAACGGACGGCCTGAAGCCCTTGAAACGTCAGAGGGTTTCGTCTTCCAAGAGGCTGTCGGACGATTCAAGGTCCTGTGCAGACGGGGCTTCCCCAAAATCGTCGTCGTCGCGGCCTTCGTCCAAGGAATCCGCACCCAAGAGTCCTTGCTGGTAATTCAAATGCCGCATTTCCTTGGAATGGCCAAGTCCCAAAATCTCCGCGCATTCTTCACAGTAGCCCAAGTCCTTGTCGACGCGGAACTGCAATGCAACGGGATTTTTGCAACATTTTGTGCAAAGCTGGTTGGCGCATTCCTGCAACATCCGAGTGTTTGCCTCTTGAAGTTCCGCAATCACACGGGCGTAAATTTCCTCCGTAGTCTCCTCCCCGACGGATGCTCGACGACGCTTGCTGGCGGTCGGCTTTTCGACGGCATCCGGCGAAATTTTTTTCTTGGGAGCGTGGTCGTCAAGCTCCAAGTCTTCGAAGAAAAACGCGACCTTGGCAAGCTTGACTCCGCCCTTCAACAATTCTGCCGAGGGAACCGATTTCGCTGAGGCAGTCCCCTGCTTCACGACCTTTTCTGTCGGAGATTTGCCAGACGGTTGCGGCGCGACTGGCGGCTTCGGCTGCGTGGGCTTTGGTGTGTTGACAATTTTCTTTTCCCCCTTCGCCACCGATACGGCCTTCCGTTTCACCGTTTTCTCGACTTTTGACGCGGAGGGCTTTGCCTTGGACGCCTTGGGGGTAACGACGGGCTTCGCCTTTTTTGCCGGAACTGCCGGTTTGGCCTTGACCGACTTGGCGGTCACCTTCGAAGCCGTTTTCCCGGGCTTCACCGATTTGACTGTCGTTTTCTTGACGGCTGTTTTTTTAGGCGCGACCTTTTTGGGGGACGCCTTGGCTTTACTGGCGACCTTGGCTGCCGGAGCCGCCTTTTTCACCGGCTTCGCGGAAGTTTTCTTTGCCGTAACGGCTCGTTTCGCGGGGGCGGCCTTCCCGGGCGCAGCCTTCTTGGCGACTACCGCCTTTTTACTTTTAGAACTATTCGCTTTTTTTTCTGAAGTGGATTTTTTGGGGGTTAATTGTTTTTTAGAGCTCATATTTATAAAATATAACAAACTATATTTGGGGCGATGGCCAAAATAGAAGACAATATCCGAAATTTTTCGATAATCGCACACATCGACCACGGCAAATCCACCCTTGCCGACCGACTCATTGAACTCACAAAGACCGTTGCCGAAAAGGACATGCAGAACCAGCTCCTCGACGATATGGATCTCGAACGGGAGCGCGGCATCACCATCAAGGCTCACGCCATCCGCTTGTTATACAACCGGAACGGGGAGCAGTACATCCTGAACATGATCGACACGCCGGGGCATGTCGATTTCAGCTATGAAGTCAGCCGTTCGCTAGCCGCCTGCGAAGGGGCGATTCTCGTCGTCGACGCCACCCAAGGCATCCAGGCACAAACCCTTTCCAACTTGTACTTGGCCATTGAAAACGACCTGACCATCATCCCGGTCTTGAACAAAGTCGATTTGCCGAGCGCGAACCCGGACCACATCGCAGATCTAGTCGGCGACCTCCTCGGCTACGACCCCGAGAAGATTCCGCGCATTTCCGCCAAGACGGGCATCAACGTCAGCGAAGTCCTCGACCGCATCGTCGATGAAATTCCCGCCCCGAAAGGCGACGTGCAAGCCAAGCTGCAGGCCCTCATCTTCGACTCCATGTACGATTCCTACCGCGGCGTCATCAACGACATCCGCATCTTCAACGGGACTCTCCGGCCGGGAATGGAAATCCAGCTGATGACGACGGGGGCGACCTACACGGTCACCGAAGTGGGCACGTTCACCATGAAGCGCAACCCGCGCAAGGAACTCTCCGCCGGCATGGTCGGATACGTCCTCGCGAACGTCAAAACGATCAGCGACGTGAAAATCGGCGACACGATTACCGACGCGGAGGACCCGGCGAAGGAGCCGCTCCCCGGCTACAAGGACATCCAGCCGATGATTTACTCGGGCATTTACCCGATAGACCCGGAAGACTACAAGGATTTGCGCGAAGCTCTCGAAAAGCTCAAATTGAACGATTCCGCCATCCAATGGGAACCGGAGACTTCCGACGCGCTCGGATTCGGATTCCGCACGGGCTTCTTGGGGCTTCTGCACATGGAAATCGTCCAGGAACGCCTCGACCGCGAATTCGGCGTGAACATCATCACGACCGTCCCAAACGTGGAATACCACGTTTACCTGACCGGCGGCGACATGGTCAAGGTTTCAAGTCCGTCAAAGCTCCCGGACGCATCGCGGTATGAGCGCATCGAAGAGCCTTACGTGAAGGCGCAAATCTTCACCCCAAAGGATTACGTCGGCGGGCTGATGAAACTCTGCGAGGAGAAGCGCGGCGAATTCGAAAACATGGAATACATCGACGAGACGAAGGTCATCCTCAAGTACGACCTTCCCCTGGCCGAAATCATGTTCGACTTTTACGATAAACTGAAGTCGATAAGCCGGGGCTACGGCGGACTCGACTATTCCCCCTGCGGCTACCGCCCGAACAATTTGGTCAAGTTGGACATTTTGCTGAACGGCGAACCGGTCGACGCCTTTTCCGTCATCATCCACAGGGACAAGTCCTATTCTTACGCGAACGCCATCTGCATCCGGCTGAAGGATTTGATTCCGCGCCAACAGTTCGACGTGGCGATTCAGGGAGCCATCGGCGGAAAAATCATCAGCCGCAGCACGGTCAAGGCTGTCCGCAAGGACGTTCTCGCCAAATGCTACGGCGGAGACATCACCCGTAAGCGCAAGCTCCTCGAAAAGCAAAAGGAAGGCAAGAAGCGCATGAAGAGCATCGGTTCCGTCGAAGTTCCGCAAAAGGCCTTTTTGGCGGTGCTTTCCCTGTCCGACGCGGGCAAAGGCTCGGACGACTGATTATGTCCGTCGAATCGAGGCGGCGCACTCTCTGGAGGGAAAGTTCCCGCACGTGGAATTTCATTTTGGGGATTCTCCTCTTTGCCGTTCTCTCCGCGAGCCTCGCCACGAGATTTTACGCCGTCGAACCGGTTCGCCTCCAAGACAACTCCATGCAGCCGGAAATTTCTCCCGGGACGCGCATTTGGATTTGCAAGCTCCCCTCTTGCTCGGAAAACTTGAAGCGGGGAGACATCGTACTGGTTTCGACTCCCGGCGGAGGAAAAGCCCTCCGCACCGTCTTCGGACTCCCCGGGGATTCCGTACACCTCTCCCCGGACGGTTCCATCAAAGCGGGAGCGGCGGTGTTCCACTGGGACGACGAATCGGAAATCGTCGCGCCGCGCACTTTTTACATTCCGCAAAAAGGGGACACCCTCTCTTTTGCCGATTTGAACGACATTTCCTTCGACTACTCTACGGAATTCCTGCGCAAGGAATACGGTTTCAACCGCTATTTTGCAGAAGCGGTTCTTCTCCGCGGAACGGACACTCTCCCCCTTTCCCGCGTCGGGTCGGCGCACCTTTTCGGCCGACCGGTCGGCCTCCGCGAAATACACGGGCTGCATTGGCAGGAATATTTTTTAATCTCCCTGCAAATCAACCGGGAAGAGCCGGGCGCACGGGCTGTCCGCTTCGAACGCAAGCTGTACCGCGTCGCCGATTCGACGGAAGTCTCCGGATTCCGCTCCCCGGAAAACGCCTACTATCTCATCTGCCGCAAGGGGAATCGCTGCGAGGATTCCCGTGTCTTCGGATACATTCCGCAAAGCCGCATCTTGGGGAAGGCGTTGGATTTCGGGGAACTCCGGGCGAAATGGACTAAGCGTTGATAGAAGCCACCAGTCCGTTGTAAAATCAACAACACTTTTTTCGCAATAAGCCTTTCCATTCCCCACGCCAACTTCTACTTTAAGGCCACCACTCATACTTCACACACCTGCAGCCACTTCCATCCCGGAAGTGGCTGTTTTTCTGCAAAATTCCCACTGTCAATGGTTCTCGATTGTTCCGGGATTTCGGTCCAAGGCCTTGCCGAGCCTTTCTGCAAAAGGCTTCGCCCAAGAGCGTTCCGGGGAAACCCGACCGGTCGTCTTCGCCGTGAAGCTGTCGTAAGCGAGGAGCGTCAAGCTCCCTTCGCGCGCATCCCAGAGCGTCCACAAGGAAGTCCAAGAGAAGCCCCCGCTGCGGCCGATTTTCGGCAAAATTTCCACTTGCAGCCAAACGGGGACGCTGATGTAGCGCACGTTGTACCTTTTAGCCACCCGCATCAACGCCGACTTCAAGGAATCCGGAACGGGTCTGTCGAATGCGGAGAAGGCAATCGGGGACGCGGCGCGGCCGTCCCACGGGGAAAGCTCTTCAAGCCTTTTCCCGTCGGCAAGTTCCAGCCTCAAAAGGGCCGATTTGAAATTCCGGATCCAGAGCGAATCCGATTCGGGAACGCGAAGCCCTTCGAGCATCTGCTCATGGGTCATCCGGGGGAATCGGCGGACGATGATAGAATCTTCAAAATGGGCGAGGTCAAAATCCACGGCGTCTTCGCTGAAACTGTGGCAAATCTTTTCCCCCTCCGGACATTTTGCCGAAATGCGGAGGGCCGGGAAGCTGCCCAAGGTCGCCGTCGAATCCAAACGTTCCCACGCGTGCGGGTTGATTTCGACAAAACCCTTTTCGTCGACGATTTCAAGTTCCAGTTCGCCGCGTTCGCCGCATTCCTCGCAGGCGGAATCCACCGCAGAGCCTTCGGCAGCCCGAACCCCGGCGCAAGCGGCAAGAGCCGTGCAAACGCCCAAGGCCAAAGCGTCCCTGACAACGCCTAGACGGATCACGTGCCGAAATATCGCGGAGGGTTTTTCCCGGATCATCCGACAAATTCTCGGGCGTTTTGGAAAAGCTTCATCCAAGGAGCGTATTCGCCCCAGTCGGACGGATGCCAGCTGTTTTGCACGGTGCGGAAAACGCGTTCCGGGTGCGGCATCAAAATCAAGGCGCGCCCGTCGCGGCTCGAAAGTCCCGTGATGCCGAAGGGGGAACCGTTCGGGTTCAACGGGTAACGCTCCGTGTACTGGTGCTTGCCGTCGACATAGCGCAGGCTGACAAGTCCCGTCGCAAGGCACTTCTCCGCCGCTTCGCGGCTTTCGAATTCAGCACGACCTTCCCCGTGCGCCACGGCAATCGGGAGAACCGAACCGGCCATTCCCTTCAACAGGACTGCGGGCGATTCTTCGACCTTCAAGCTGACGAAACGCGCCTCGAAACGTTCCGAAAGATTCTGAACGAAGCGAGGCCAATGCTCCGCTCCCGGAATCAAATCCTTCAAATTCGAAACCATCTGGCAGCCGTTGCAAACGCCCAACGTGAAAGTATCCTTGCGATTGAAGAACTCTTGGAATTCCCTGCGGGCGCGGTCATTGAAGAGGATGCTCTTCGCCCAACCCTCGCCAGCACCCAGGACGTCGCCGTAGCTGAAGCCGCCGCAGGCGACCATTCCGCGGAAGTCCGAAAGGGAGACATGCCCCGAAAGAATGTCCGTCATGTGGACGTCGATGGATTCGAACCCGGCGCGGTCAAAGGCGGCCGCCATTTCCACTTCGCCGTTCACTCCCTGTTCGCGGAGAATCGCCATCTTCGGGCGGCTCGCGTAATCCTTTTGGACGCGGACATCGAAAGTGACCTTGGGGACGATGCCCGGATCGTCCTGTTCGAGCTTCAAGCGGTATTCGCTTTCCGCGCATTCCGGATTGTCGCGAAGGGCGGCGATGCGGCGAGTCGTGTCGCTCCAAATGGCGCGAAGCTCCGAAATCCCTTCCGAATAATCGCCGACGATGAATTTGTACGCATCGTTGAGAGTCCCGATGTCGAAGACGGCGTCGCCGAGACCTGCGGAAGCGAAAGCTTCACGGACCGTGGGGACATCTCCTTCGGCAACCTGGAGAACGGCGCCGAGTTCCTCGTTGAAGAGAATTTCGACGGCACTACCCCGGAATGCGGAAATGTCCAGGCTCACGCCCGTGTGACCGGCAAACGCCATTTCAAGGGCCGTCACGAACAGACCGCCGTCGGACTTGTCGTGGTAAGCCAGGATTTTCCCGGAACGGTTTAAACTTTGAATCGTTTCAAAGAACGCGCGCAAATCCTTTGCACTGTCGACATCCGGAGCGGCATCCCCCAATTCGCAGAAGACCTGCGCCGCGATGGACGCCCCCATGCGGTGCTTGCCGCGAGACAAATCGACGAGAATTAGACGGGACGGCTTCTTTTGCAGTTCCGGGGTGAGCGTTCTCCTTGCATCCGCCACCGGGGCGAACGCGCTGATGACGACGGAGATCGGGGCAGTCACATTGTGCTCGCCCTTTTCATCGTTCCAGACCGTGCTCATGCTCATCGAATCCTTTCCCACGGGAATCGTAATGCCGAGTTCCGGGCAAAGTTCCATGCCGATGGCCTTCACCGCTTCGTAAAGGTCAGCCCCGTCGCCTTCGTAATTCGGGGAGGCCATCCAGTTTGCAGAAAGATTGATTCGCCCCATGTCGTCAATCCGCGCGGCGGCCATGTTCGTCAGGGCTTCCGCCACAGCCATCCTCGCGCTCGCAGCCGGGGAAATCAACGCCACCGGGGCGCGCTCGCCAATGCTCATCGCTTCGCCTTCGAAGGAATCCAAAGTGGAAGTCGTCACGGCGACATCCGCCACGGGCACTTGCCAAGGTCCCACCATCTGGTCGCGCGCAATCATCCCGGTCACGGAACGGTCGCCGATTGTAATCAAGAACGTCTTGTCGGCGACGCTCGGATTCGAAAGGACGCGCCTTGCCACCTCCGCAACGGAAGAGCTGTCCAAAATCGGAGTCTTTTCCAGCGGCCGCCTTTCGGAATCGTCGTCGCGAATCATGCGAGGCGGCTTGCCGAGAAGCACGTTCAACGGCATGTCGACCGGGGTGTTGTGGAAGTGCGAATCGGTGAGGGTGAGCTGTTTCTTCTCCACGGCAGTCCCCACCACGGAATAGGGACAACGCTCCCGTTGGCAAATGGCGTCGAAGGCTTTGAGCCGTTGCTGCGGGACGGCTATCACGTAGCGTTCCTGGGATTCGTTGCTCCAAATTTCATAAGGGCTCATGCCCGGCTCGTCGTTCGGCACCTTGCGCAGCTCGAATTCGCCGCCGAGTCCACCGTCGTTCACCAGTTCCGGGAACGCGTTCGAAAGTCCACCCGCCCCCACGTCATGGATAAAGGAAATCGGATTTTCTTCGCCAAGAGCCCAGCAACGGTCGATGACTTCTTGGCAACGGCGCTGCATTTCCGGGTTGCCGCGTTGTACGCTGGCAAAATCCAAATCTTCGCTGCCGCTGCCGCTAGTGAGGGAACTCGCCGCCCCTCCGCCAAGGCCGATCAACATGGCCGGTCCGCCGAGAGCGATCAAGGCGTCACCCGGTGCGATGCGCCCCTTCGAGATGAATTCCTGTTTGATATTGCCCAGGCCTCCGGCAAGCATGATGGGCTTGTGGTAACCGCGGACTTCCTTCCCCTTTGCCGCCGGGACTTCCTCTTCAAAAGTGCGGAAGTAGCCCAAGATGTTCGGACGGCCGAACTCGTTGTTGAACGCCGCACCGCCGAGAGGCCCTTCTATCATGATGTCGAGAGGGGACGCCAAACGGGAAGGATTCCCGAAGTCCCTTTCCCACGGTTGGACTGCTCCCGGGATTTTCAAATTCGAAACGCTGTAACCCGTGAGACCCGCCTTCGGTTTGGAACCGCGACCGGTCGCGCCTTCATCGCGAATTTCCCCACCGCTGCCCGTAGCCGCCCCAGGGAACGGGGAAATGGCCGTCGGATGATTGTGCGTCTCCACCTTCATCAAAATGGGAATCGGCTCTTCATGCCAACCATAGGCGTTCGTCTTCGGATCGGCGTAGTAACGCCCGGCGCATTTTGCACCATTCATCACTGCAGCGTTGTCCTTGTAGGCGGAAAGGATGTTGTCCGGGTGAATCTTGTACGTGTTTTTAATCATCTGGAACAGGGACAAGTCCTTCTTTTCGCCGTCAATCGTCCATTCGGCGCCAAAGACCTTGTGGCGGCAATGCTCGGAGTTCATCTCCGCGAACATGTAAAGCTCCACATCCGTCGGATTGCGCTTGAGAGCGGAAAAGCTTTCCAGCAGATAATCCATTTCCGACGGGGAGAGAGCCAACCCCATTTGGCGGTTCGCACGTTCCAAGGCCATGCGGCCTTCCGAGAGAATCGGCACTTCGACAAGGGGCTTCGGCTCTTCCTTCAAAAAGAGCACGCCCAACTGTTCAAACGTCGAAAAGACCTTTTCCGTCATCCGGTCGTGAATCTTCGCCTTGACCTTTTGGGAAACTTCTCCCGTCACGCCCCCGTTGAAATCGACATAATAAGCGACAGCGCGTTCAATGCGGCGCACTTCGGAAAGTCCGCAAATGTGGGCGATGTCCGTCGCTTTCGAACTCCACGGACTGATTGTCCCCGGCCTGGGCGCCACCACGAAGAGCGTCCCTTCCGGTTCCCTGGATTCCCGCTTCGGGCCGTAAGTCAGCACCTTTTCCAAAATGGACATCTTCTCCGACGAAAGTTCGCCCGCATCGACGACGTGGACGAATTCCGCATAAATTCCCTCGACGGGGAGGGATTCCTGCTTGAAATCGGCCAAAAGTTTTTGGATGCGGAAAGAGGAAAGAGCGGGAGAGGCGCGAAGAATGAACATAGACCACCTTAAAAAATGAAAACCGCACAAAAGATAGCTTTTCTGCAAAAATCAAAAAAGCCCCGCACGGCGCAGGGCGGAAATTTCGGATGCGTCAACCGGTCATACGCCTTTTTCGGGAAGCAGGTTCATGATGATTCCCGCCAAATAAAGGGCGATACCCACGAAGAAGCCGTAGCCCGGGCTGATGGACACCGAATCCTCGTAACTCCCGCACAACTCCCAGACGATTACGGCAAAGAGGACGGCTCCGGCGACGCCGAGGCAGACCGCCACCTTCCTTTGGAAAAAGCTCACCCCGAAAGCCGCCGCGCTCACGACGAAGAGAATGACGCACAGGACGGAAAACTTGGAAACGCCGGTTTTCAGCTTCGAAATTTCACCCAACGATTCGGAAAGCTCGTCGGAATCCGACAGTTGCGAAAAGCCTTCCGCATAGCCCAGGAGATTCTTCCCCGAATTCGCCAAATCCAACGTTTCGTAAGTGGAATAGCGGGCGATTTCCGTATCGATCTCCGGGCAAGAAACGACGACCAGCGGAAAAAAGAATGCGACGAAAACCAGCGCAAAGGGAATTCCCCGGACATAGCGGAGAAAGGAATCTTTAGAGGGATTTTCTCGGACTGTGGCCGCGTCCGGATTCTGCACGGCTCCGCATTTTCCGCAAAAGGCCTGTCCTTCATCCACCGGGTTTCCACACTGTTTGCAAAACGGCATCTGATTCTCCTTTATTTGACGATGATTTCCGGCGAGGTCGCATCCAAAAGATAATTCCATTCTTCGCGAATGCGCTCGTATTCCGACGGGTCGGCGTAAATGGCGAAAGTCTTCCACTTGTAGCCGCCCCCGATTTTTTCATAATCCACGTATTCCGTTTCACGGGAAAAAGGCTTGGGTTCGACGACTTTCGCACTTCCGTCCGCAGAAACTTCGAGAACGCTTTCGAAATCCGTTTCATGGGGCATCCGGATGGGCAGATACCGGGTGCGCACTTTCGGCAGATACATGATTGTCCGCTCCCAGACATTCGGGTAACGCCCCTTGAAGCCGTCCGAACTTTTCCCGAAATACCCCTTCGAGGAGAACGTGACGACAATCTTCAGCGGCTTGTCGAAATCGGAGACGTTCTCCGTCCGGATCCGGGAAATGGAGACGTCGGGAACCCCTTGGGACAGCAGTTCGGCAATCAAGTTCTCCGCTTCTTTCATATCGCGCCCGTAAAGCTTGTTCCGCAAAACGCTCGCGAACTTCCCCGTCATGCAAAGAGAGTCTCGGAATTCCGCAGAACCGTCGTTCGCGATATGCAAGCGGTGGAACAAATAGACTTGGTGTTCCTTTTCATTTTCCAGGACGGGCGTGATGGCGACATGGCTTGAATCGCCGTCGATGACCAAAGCCACCTTGCCTTCCATGTCGAGCGGCACGGGCCTGTCGTTGCCGCCCTTGTCGGACGGATCCACCCACATTTCCGGATACTTCTCCCCCGCGGGAATGTAGAGCATCATATGGTTGAACTGCTGGATGGAGGGCAGGGATTCAAAGCCCGGCTCCGTCAAATGGATGGCCACCAGTTTGCTTTTGACGCCAATCGCTTCGAGCATTTCCTTGAGCAACAAGCTCTGATCCTTGCAATCGCCGCTGCGTTCGCGGAGGGTCGTCTCCGCCAGCTGGGGAATCAGGGAATGGCCGCCGAAGCGCACGTCGCGGTAACGGATGTTTTCCCTGACGTAACGGATCTCGGCGAGAACGGCGTCCTTGCCGAGGCGATTTCCGCGCACTTCAAAAGCCTTTTCGCGGACGGGGATGGAATTCTTGAACTGATGCCGGATCAAATTTTCGTACTCGCGCCCGACATCTCGCCAAGTCCGCTTTCCCGTGAGTTCAAAGCCCGCACCGTAATCGCGATACACGGGCATATAAGGCTCGCGCCGGATGACGACAGGATCGTCGATTGACCATTCCTCCCCATCCGACAAAACTTGATTCGAAATCGGCCCGTATTCCTCCGTCACGAACCGGGACGTGTCTGCAAAAATCCGGAAGGAAGCCCGCTCCACGGGAACCTCTTCGCTGGCTTCAAAACGCACGAACGGAATCACTCCGTAATTCGCGATGCTCGTCCGCGAAATTTGCAAATAGACGAAATCCCCGGGCGAGAGCTTTTCAAGCGGGAAGTGCGCCGTCTGCATTTCATTGTCGAGACCGAGTTCCGTCGCATAGGTGATGTACGCGCCGTTCAACGAAACCCTTTCCTTGAGAGTCATCGACGAATCGTAAATTTCCAAAGCGTTCACGTAAATCCGATCATAACCGGGCAGAAAGTCAAAAGTCATTTCCGAAAAGAGTCCGACGCCGCGCCTGTCGAGAATTTCAACCAACCTCTGTTCCGTCCGCACCCAGGCCTTGTCCTTGTCCGCGCGGAGAGCGTCCCGACGGTAATGGAAAACCGCCGGGAAACCGTCCGTCCGGGCCTTTCGGGAAAACTCCCCATCGACAATTCCCGCAAGCGCCACCGGCCGCATTTCCACCGGATCGATCTTTTTTTGCAACGTCCTGTTGTCCGCTTTCCCCAAAAAAGCCTTAGTCGCCGAAAGGAAGCTCTTGATGTCTTCATCGTCCGGATGCATCACCAGCGCATGCGAAAGGGACTTTTCCGCTTGCAAGAAATTCTTCGAATAGAACTGCGCCTTGCCGCGCAACGTCCAGACGCGATAGTCGGAACTCCCCAGCGGCAAAAGCTCTTCGCTCACGGACAGGGCTTCCGGGTAACGGCCGAGGAAGATCAAGGCGTCCATCAGGGTGAGCCCCAAGTCCACGCTCATCCCGAACTTCTTTTTCGTGGCGTAAAGGATTTCCACAGCCTCCGCATACCGATCCATTCCCATATAAGTTTTCGCAAGGTAAACGCCCAAGCGGGAGGACGGCTGCTTGTCGTAAAGGTTTTGCACGACGGCCAGCGATTGCGTCCGTTGCCCAAGACCCCAAAGAGCATCGGAAAGGTTGATGACGTACTCCGGATTGTTCGGCGTGTAGCGGAGGGCCATTTCCGCATACTTGCGCGCCTCCCCGTAATCCATCATGGCTTCATACATTTCCCCCAAGATGGAAAGCAGACGCCCGTTTTTCCGCACCAAGTCCATTTCTGTCAAGAAGTGATTCACCCCGGGCGCATAAAGCTCCTTCATCTGGTAGACGTATCCGCAATTGATGAGGTAGAGGGGTTCTTCGGGATCCATGCGATTCGCCTTTTCAAAATAGGAAAGGGCGACCAAGGGCTGATTTTCGGCAAGTCGCAACAGCCCGACCTGGTTGATGACCGCCGCCTGGAATTTCAGAGCCTTCCCCCCGGTCACTCCGGCAGGTTTTTCCAAAAGGGTCACGCCATCGACGGCTCGCGCCAAGGCCTTCGCGTATTTTTTGAAAAGAACCCCCTGGGCCCAACCCGCGACGAGAATTCCCCGGCCGCCGTCCCAAAAAAAGCGCCCCGTATATTTGAAGTCGTAGCCGTCAACGACACGTGTACACGTGAAATTCTGCACGAACTTGTCCGCATTCCCCCCGCGGACGCGCGAGACTTCGAGAGCCGACGAACCGGGGTCAACGCCCAACCGAATCAAGAGCACCCGGAACAAATCCGCCGCACTGACCTCTCCGGGATCCACGATTGTCCCATAGACGAAGAATGCGGTTTCCTCTTTTAAATCCGCGAGCACCAAGTCCGGATCCCCGTTTTGCGCCGCCACTCCCATCCAGTTGTGCCAAAGGGTGTCCGCCACGTGGAATCTGTAGCCGAGTTCCGCCGATTCGTAATCGGTCACGACTTCCTTCGAAAGTTCCCGTTCCCTCGCCCCGTTCTTGATTGCGTCCGAAACGGAGAATCCGGCAAAAAACTCCTGCCATTCCTTTTTGAAACCCTCGCGCGCGGGGATTGAATCCGAAGCGGACAAGACCAGGAAAAAGATGCGATTCCCCGCAGAAGCGACAAAGCCGTCCGCCGCGATCGGGGATTCTGCGGAAACTCCCGCCGTTTCAAAGAACGCGCCCGTCAAACCGACCTCTTCAACTGGAGAGACGCTTGCATACTCCGTTTTGCGGCAAGAAAGCGTACGCCCCTGCATCTCGGCTCGCGCTCGATCCATCACTTCGGGAGCTTCCCCCATGCCCAAGACGACCGTCTGGATTTCAGCCCTGCGCCCCGTTTTGGCGTTGAAAAATTCCATCGGGGCTGTCTTGTCGGCGGCATCGCTCACCAAGGTCCAATCCTCGTCGGGAAGGGTGAAACGAAAATCCTCCCGTTCAAAATTCAAAACCCGAATAGTGGGATTTTCTTCAAACGAAATCCCCGTCCGCGAAATTTGACGATTCCCCTCAAAACCGGAAGCCTTTCCCGGAGTCTCCGATGCAGAAGCCGCGTCCACTGCATCCCCCCCCTTTTCGAGCGGCACTTCGGGATGGACTGCACAAGCAAAGAAGCAAAGCAGTCCAAAAAAGAGAGGAACCAGGGAAAAATGAGCCGATTTTAAATGCATCTGAAAGGCCTTCCGTCCGTGAAGGGGAACAAGCGACGAGACGATTTCGCCTCAAGACGGAAATTTAGAAAAGATTTCCCTCCCGCAGACCGGACGCCAAGTTCTCAGGCCTGCACAAGCTGTCGTCATTCCGAGGCGGAACAGCTAACGCCGAAGGCGTTAATCCCGATGCAGTGGCGGCCGTCATTCGCCGAAGGCGTTAATCCAGAAATCGCCACGGCGTCATTCTGAGGCGCAGCCGAAGAATCTCGCTACAGCAAAGAGATGTTTCGCTGCGCTCAACATGACTGCTGCTATCCTGTAAACTGTCATTCTGAGCAAAGCGCCCGCCTGCCGGCAGGCAGGGCAGGCGAATCACTCTACATGACTGCACTCCCTTCAATCCAAAGGCAGCTCAGACCTTTCTACACCAGCCGCTGACCACCAACTCCTAATTCCTAACTCCTAATTCCCAATTGAAGAAATTCCCACCCGTCGGGATTCCGAACGATTTTGACGGAAGTCCTCCCACCCACAACGGAAATTTTTGTAAATTTTGCCCAGCTAAAATCTCCCGATTCGAGAGATGGCAGATACAACACTCAAACAAAAGGATCCTATCATGGCTCTTAAACTCGGTATCAATGGTTTCGGCCGTATCGGCCGCATGGTTTTCCGCGCTGCTGTGGAAAACTTTTCCAAGGACATCACCGTTGTCGGCATCAATGACCTTCTCGACGTCGATTACCTCGCCTACATGCTGAAGTACGATTCCGTGCACGGCAAGTTCAACCACGACATCAAGACGGAAGGCAACTACCTCATCGTTGACGGCAACAAGATTCAGGTGTTCGCCGAAAAGGATCCGACCAACATCACTTGGGGTGCTTTGAACGTCGACGTCGTCGTGGAATCCACCGGGTTCTTCCTCACCGACGAACTCGCCCGCGCCCACATCAAGGCCGGTGCGAAGAAGGTCATCATGAGCGCTCCGTCCAAGGATGCGACCCCGATGTTCGTCTATGGCGTGAACGACAAGACCTACGCCGGCCAGGACATCATCTCCAACGCTTCCTGCACGACGAACTGCCTCGCCCCGATTTCCAAGGTCCTGAACGACAAGTTCGGCATCAAGCGCGGTCTCATGACCACCGTCCACGCTGCCACCGCCACCCAAAAGACCGTTGACGGCCCGTCCAAGAAGGACTGGCGCGGCGGCCGCGGCATCCTCGAAAACATCATCCCGTCCTCCACGGGTGCTGCAAAGGCTGTCGGCAAGGTTCTCCCGATGCTCAACGGCAAGCTCACCGGCATGTCGCTCCGCGTCCCGACTTCCGACGTCTCCTTCGTCGACCTGACCGCCGAACTCGAGAAGCCGGCCACCTACGAAGCCATCTGCGCCGCCATGAAGGAAGCTTCCGAAGGCGAACTCAAGGGCATCCTCGGTTACACCGACGAAGCTGTCGTCTCCACGGACTTCCGCAATGACGCCCACACGTCCATTTTCGACGTCAAGGCCGGCATCCAGCTCGACCCGACTTTCGTCAAGGTCTGCGCTTGGTACGACAACGAATGGGGCTACTCGAACAAGGTCTGCGAAATGGCCCGAGTCATCTCCAAGTAATTTCAACCCACAAGGTTTGAATACTGAAAGGCTCCGCGAAAAGCGGAGCTTTTTGTTTCCAGAAGAAACGCCGCCTTTCAAACGAGCGGCGCAAATTCAAGGATTAGACGAACTTCTGCCCGAACGCCTCGTGGAAGGGAAGCCCCCACTTGCCGATTTCCGCCATGAACGGATCCGGATCGAACTCTTCCATGTTGAAAACGCCCGCGCCCTTCCATTTTCCGGAAAGGAGCATCGCCCCGCCGAGCATCACGGGGACGCCCGTCGTATAGCTGACCGCCTGCGCCTTGACTTCTTTGAAGCATTCCGCATGGTCGCAGACATTGTAGATGAAATACGTCTTCGGAAGACCGTCCTTGATCCCCGTGATTTGGCAGCCGATGCACGTCTTGCCCGTGTAATTCTTGCCCAATGCCCCCGGTTCGGGGAGAAGCGCCTTGAGGAATTCAAGCGGAATGATTTTTTGCCCCTTGAAATCGACCGGGTCGATGCGCGTCATGCCCACGTCTTCAAGAACTCTCAGATGCGTCAGATACTCCTCGCCAAAAGTCATCCAGAACCGCGCCCGTTTGATTTCGGGAAAATGCTTCACCAAGGATTCAAGCTCTTCATGCCAAAGCAAGTAACTTTCACGCGGCCCGACCTGCGGATAATCCACGCTCTTGTGCTCGGACATCGGCGGAATTTCGACAAAACTGCCATCCTTGTAGAACTTGCCCTTTTGCGTCACCTCGCGAATGTTGATTTCCGGATTGAAGTTCGTCGCAAAAGCCTGTCCGTGGTCGCCGGCGTTGCAGTCGACAATGTCGAGAGTCTCGATGTTGTCGAAGTAATGTTTTTTCGCATAGGCGGTGTACACGTTCGTCACCCCGGGGTCGAATCCCGAACCGAGCAGAGCCGTCAAACCGGCGGCCTTGAAGCGGTCGTGGTAAGCCCACTGCCAGGAATATTCGAAATGAGCCTTGTCCTTCGGTTCATAATTGGCGGCATCCAGATAATTGACGCCTTCGGCGAGGCACGCATCCATGATGGAAAGGTCTTGGTAGGGAAGAGCCACGTTCAAGACAAGCTCCGGCCTGAAATCCCGGATGAGGGCGGCGACTTCGGAAGCCTTGTCCGCATCGACTTTGGCCGTGTGGACAGGGATGTTCTTGATGTCCTCGGCGATAGAGTCGCATTTGGACTTCGTTCGACTGGCTAGTAGAATTTCCGAATAAACAGCTTCATTCTGTGCGCACTTGCGGACGACCACATTCGACACGCCGCCAGCTCCGATAACCAAAACCTTGGACATTGTTTTCTCCTTGAAGGAAATTGTGGCGAAAATATACTTATTTGGAAGAGGGGAGACGAAAAGGAACTTATTTGAAAAGCGGCGAAGGCTTTCCGAAAAGTCCAAAAACGCCAAAAGGGCGCGTACGACTGCACGCGCCCTTGCTTTTGGAGGAGAGAATTTCAACGGGCGATTTTCACCTTTTCCACGGTGCGCCCCTGCCGCAAAAGGAATGTCCCGCTACGGCCGACCTTTTCCGCCACCGCGTCCAAAAGGTTCCCATTGTCCACACGGATGCTTCCCAGATAGCGTCCCTGCATATCGAAGAGCTGTGCCGTCTGGGGCGCAAGATTCAAGTGCAACGCGGGCGAAACGGCCGTGAAACCTTCCTGGGTGAAGGTGACGTAATCCACATTCGTGTAAGAGTCGTCAAAGGTGATCCGCAAAACATGCTCCCCTGCGGAAAGTTCCGACGTCACGCCTTCAATTTCACTGTAAGTGTTCCAATCGTCTTCCGTATTCGGGACCGTCACCGAAGCGATTTCCACGCCGTCCATCGAGAACGTCACCCCGGTCGGCTGGGCCGTCCCCGTCGAAGCGACCAATTTGAACTGATAAATGCCGCTTTCCAAAACATTCACCGTGTATTCGAGCCATTCCCCGGCAGCCGTATAACCGATGCCGTAACCGCTCCCGATGCCCACGATGTCCACGCCGTCTTCCCGATACTCTCCGCCCTCGTTTTCCGCATCGGTGTCCGAATACGCGACGCCTTCCCCACCGTAATCATAGTTTTCAAATTCCACCGTCCCCGGAATCGACTGGCTGCTGTAAGCCCTCCGCGCTTCGCTGGCGCTGGACCTTGCCGCCGATGAACTCGAAGAGGCAGCACTCGAAGACAACGCCGCAGAATTCGAAGAGCCGCCGGACGGAGTCCCGTTAGCCGTCACCGCCAAATAACTGTAGTCGATGTTGCCCGTGGCGCTGCCCCCCGCCTCCGCGAGCAGCTTGACTTCGTAAATCTTCCCCATTTTGAGGGTCACGCCGTTGTCGCCCGTCTGCCCGTAAAAGAGCTCGTCCCATTTTTTGAAGTGCGCCGAGATGTCGATATGCCCGCACTGCCTCGCGTTGCGGCGAACGCTGAAGAACTGCGGAAAGGTGGACGTCCCCGAAATCGAAGGCTGGTTGACGCGCGTGTACGTGTAAATGTCGTAAGTGTCGCCGTCGACTTCCAACTCGCCCATCTTCGTCCCCAAATACGCCGTACTCGGTTTGCTGAACCAGTCGTCGACAATGTAGTATTCGACTTCAGGATCCTTCGTCCAACCGTAAACGCCGATGTAACCGTAACCCGCCGTCCCCGATTTCGTGTAACTGTAATCGGCGGTGAAGTAACCGATTTGGTCATGGGTCTGCGTACTGTTGTATTTCAACCCGACCCGCGCCAAAAAGTCGTCCGTGCCGCTCCACTTCGCAGAGAACGTCCCGTTCGAATAATATGTCATCGAATTGTTCCCGCCCTGATACCAAATTTCGTAATTGTAAGGCGTCCCGGAAATGTCCGCGCTCGCGTAACTGGACGTGAGGGTCGTGCCGTTCCCGGTATGCCCCATCGTTTCCGTACAGGCATCGGCGGCGTAAGAATTCACGGCGAGGATTCCGACAAGCGGAATCCAAATTTTTTTAGAAATGCGAAACCAATCCATCAAATCCTCCTAAAGATTTTGTACTTAGGAATCTAGATTGGCTTCAACGGAAAGAGGGCTTTTGTAAACTTTTTTCTGTTGTTGCTTTTACAACACCTGAAAAAAAGGCGTTTTTCAGCGGATTTGGAACATCTGAACGGAAGTTCCCGCCCGGAGAAGGTAACGCCCCGGCCGCAGGGACGACAGGGAAAGAGTCCCGGAGACGTTCTCGAGTCGAATCAGAGCGCGCCCTTGCACATCGTATATCCCGACAGAGACGGTTTTCCCGGAAAGGATCAGATTGTTCCCGACGACTCTCGCCAAGGAAGCCTTGCCAAGCGTCCCGGGCAAACGAGCCAGATTCGTGTCCACGGGAATCGGAGAGTCCGCACAAGCCGTGTAGGACGTCGGATTCGTCGCGAGGTAACCCTTGACCAGATCTCCCGAAGTCGAATACTGCAATGAAGAAGCCGTAGCGCCGCTCGTGAAGGCCGCCGTCCCCTCGTCGATTTTCGACGCGCTCCAGTTCGCCCACGAAAGCTTGTTTTCATCCAAGTAGCTTTGCCAGCTCTGATTCCTCGAAACATCCGGATCTCCCCCTCCGTCCGCATTTCCCGTCCCCCACTCCGAGACGAAGAGGGAGACTCCCGCATTCATCGCCTCTAGCCCCTTTGTCCCTTCGCACTTTCCGCCCCAATCATTAGAGCCTTGCCAACAGTGGGAATTCGCATAATAATGGAGGGCGTAGGCGGTGTTGTTCCCGACATCCGTCACGGGGTCGTTGATGGCGACTTGGGGATTTTGATCCCAAGAAGGAGTCCCCACGATGATCAAATTGTCGGAATATTGCCGAATGGCGGCGATGACCGTGTTCGCGTAGTTCTTGACCGTACTCCACTGCGTCGTATCGACAGTCGGCTCGTTGTAGAGTTCAAAAATCACGTTGTCGTAAGAGCCGTAGGTCTGCGCCATTTCCGTAAAGAACCCGACGGCGGAAGAGGTCTGCTCGTGCGCATTGTGGGAATGCCAATCGATGATGACGTAGATGTCGTTTTGGATGGCCGCTTCGACGACGGCGGAGACCAAGGCCTTTTGGTTCGCCGCATCGAGCTGGTAACCTTTATACGGACCGCTCCAGTCCTCACTCCCGGTGGCCATCGCCGCGCGTACAATTTGGATGTTCATATCGTTCACCATGGTGGAAATGGCGGTCGCATTCCAAAAATCCGTTGCATTTGCGAGCAGGCTCCAGTAAAGGCTCATGCCGCGCACTTGGACTTCCGCACCGTCCTGAACGCCTTGACAAGAACCGTAAATGCGCCCCTGGCCGCTGGAATTCTTGCCCGCGACAAGCTGCCCATAGGCACTGACGGGGCCCGTCCGGGACGGGGTTATCGCATCGGCAAAAGTTTGGGATGCACAGACGGCCAAAGCCAAAAGCAAGAATCGTTTCATATAAACCTCTCCTTTAAAATAAGACAAAATTTTTGAAAAGCAGTTTCTAAACGGAATTTTTGGACACAACGGAAAACGGACTCCACTTTTCGTGAAGCCCGTCACAATTAAATGTTCCCGCAGGCGATTAACGCAGGGATTCGCTGTTGAGCATAAACAAGAAACCGTTCACGCGGAGAAGCGTCTTGCCGGAGACCCGCGACGCAGCCGCCCGGACATCCGCAGCCGAAGCCGGGAGATTCCCGCTCCACAGCAGATGCCCGTTCAAATCGTAGAGCTTGGCCGTTCCGCGACTTGCCGTGATGGCGCGTTCCCAAGAGATGGACTTTGCAAAGGCCTTCGGGACAAATCCCGTGAACGTGCCGCCGACGTCGAAGTAAATCGGGGCGGTCAAGGAAAGCCCGCTCGAATCCGTCGCCGTGACGCGGATTAAATAAACCTTTTCCGCCACGGAGAGAGTGTCGTTCGCCGGAGTGACGGTCAACCGGGAGCCGTCGATTTCCGCCGAGAAGACCGACGCGACCGAGGACAGTTCGTAAGTCAGAACATCGCCGTCCGGATCCGAGAAAATCGAATCCAAGTCGACTTCCACCGAGAATCCGCTCGTTTCCGCCACGACAATCGTGTCCCTTGTCGCAACGGGCTTGTCGTTCACCGGAGTCAGATAAACATGGATGCGGAATGAAGCTTCGCCGGAAATGCTGTCCGTCGCCGTCACCGTCACGTAGGCATCCCCCGTAGAATCCTTCACCGACTTGATGGTGATTCTCCCCGAAGAAATCGAAGGGTTCAGCTTGCCGTCATCGCTCGAAACGCTCAGGTAAATGGCGTCGCCGTCCGGATCCGTGAACCACGTCTTCGTGACGGCTGCCGTAAAGACAATTGCAGAAGTGAAATCCTCCTTTCTCGTCAACGTGTCCATTTTGACCGTGTCCACGGCGACGACCGGCGGATCGTTCATGTCCAGGACATCCAACAGGACCTGAGCCACATTGGAAGTGTCACCGGCGGAGTTCACCACGAAATAGCTGAAGGAATCCGGTCCGAAGTAATCGGCCTCCGGCGTGTAGGTGAAGGAGCCGTCGAGTTCCAATTCGACCGTGCCGTGTTGTGCCGCGGTTTCCAAGTAGGCCAGCAAGACGTCGGATTTGTCGTCCGGGTTCACATCGTTCTTCAACACTCCCGAATCGGCGGAGACGGTCACCGTGCTGTCTTCGTACATCTCGTAAGTATCGTCGAAAGCCTTCGGCTTGTCCGGGACCGGGGTGATGGTCACCGGGAAGACGACCTTGACCGTATCCTTGCCGTCCGTTGCGAAAAAGGTGACGGTCGCCGTCCCGTTGAAGTCCTCGACGGAAGAAAGCGAAATGACGTAGAGGGAGCCCACTCCCGTATACGAGGCGGAAATGTTCCCGTCCGTGTAGACGCCTTTCGTCAAGGCGTCCCCGTCGACATCTTCAAAGACGATTGCCGTCGCCGGGATACTCAAATTCACCGTGTCCGAGAAGTCCTCTTCGTATTCCAAGTCCTGGATGTAAGAAGAATCGGCGACGGTCACCGTCGGAGCGTCGTTCACGCAGGTGACGGAGATGGAGACCGTCCCGAGTCCGCTCACAAGCCCCCCAGTATCCTTCAAACGGTAAGTCCAAGAATCCACGCCGCAGAAATTGGTTTCGGGAACATAGGTGAAGGTTCCCAAGGCGGTATCCAACGCCAAGACTCCGTGTGAGGGGAGAGTGTGGGAATCCAATTCAAAGAGGTCTTGGTCAATGTCGTAATCGTTCGCAAAAATGCTGTTCAAAACGGAAACGGTCAAGGAACTGTCCTCCTTGACGGAATAGTTGTCCGCAACGGCGGTCGGCGCATTGTCCTCATCAATGGTGGTGACAAAGAGCCTGTACACGGCGGAATCCGAAGCATCCTTCGCCGTGAGCGTGATGAGGGCCTTGCCGCTGTCGAGATTGGCCTTGGGGACGAACCGGAGAGTGTCGCCTAGCCCAAAGACCGTGTCGGAATTCAACAGGGAGACGGCCCCGGCGTCTATATTTAAAATGACACTGCGGACAGTCAACGAGTCGCCGTCTTCATCGGCAAAGATGTCCGAGAGTTTCAACTTCAACGTATCCGCCTCGTTCAAGACGGTGGAATCCATCTCGTCGGCGTTCGCCATGAGGCTCTTGTAAGGTTCGAGTACTTCCGGAACGGTCGGGCAGCTGCCCAAGACGACGGATGTCAACACGAGAGTGCTCGTCGTCCCGTATTCCGAAGCCAGCGTATTGGAATAACTGAACTGGACGCCGGTCTGGTCTTCTGCGTTCCAAGTCGATGACGACCAAGATTCCTGGGCGAGTTCGGAAAAGGCGATGAATTGCGTTTTCAAATCCGCCGAAGCTTCCAAGTTGATGCCGAAATAGTTCGCATCCGAAATCGACGGCTGCTTGAATGCCATCCGAACGGGGGCCGTCGCCGAATAAGTGAGACAGATTCCATTGTAAGCCGACAGGGAAATCGGAGAGTCCACATACTTCGTCCCCGACTTGGTCTGCGCCCAGGTGAAACCGTAGCCGGCACCGCCTTCAGACGACGCGGAAGCTTTGAATACGGCCTTCTTGCCCACTGTCGCCGAATAACTGGTGTCGATGGACGCGCCCGTACCGTAGGTGTACTGATACCAATAAGCGGGTGCCTTGGGACCCTTGCCGTTTTCCAACGTCCAAACGGCGTCGGCAGCGAAAGCCGCCCCAAAACAGGCCAGCAGGGCAAGTCCAAAAAACGTTTTTTTCATAAAAACCTCCTCAGATTCATCCTCAAAAATAACTTTCACGTTGTCTTTTGCAAGTTTTCATTCCCAAATATCCCCCGGCAGCTTGGAAATGTCCCGAAAGTCCAGCATCTGCTGCCCGGAAGAGGACATGGGAGAAAGCCGCGCGAGCGGCCGCCCCGCCCGTTCGATGACGAAGACTTCCCCCCTGAGAGCGACCTGGTTCAACAAGTCGCCGAATCCCTTGCGCGCTTCCATCGCGGAGACAACCTTCGCCGTCATTCCAAGACCTTGTCCTTGATGACCAAGTCCACGCGGCGGTTCTTTTGGCGGCCTTCCTTCGTCGCATTGTCCGCGACGGGACGGCTCATGCCGTAGCCTTTTGATGTGAGCCGGGAAGAATCAATCCCCTGTTCCACCAAAAATTCGAGGACGTTCTTGGCGCGCTGTTCCGAGAGCTTCAGATTGTGCTCTTCGGAACCCGTGTTGTCCGTGTGCCCCTCCACCGAGACGTTCAGTTCCTGGTAGACGGTGAGAATCCCGGCGACGCGGGCGAGGCTCGTTTTCAAATCCGGCTTGAGGGACGCCTTGTCCACGTCAAACAAGATGTCCGACATGGAGAGAATGATTCCGCGAGCGTCTTCCGTCACCCGGATGAGCCTGGACTGCAACTCGTTCAGCTTGTTCTTCGCCTCGTTCTGCCGGGCTTCCGCCTTGGCGCGCTCCTCTTGCAAGAGCTTGTTCAGGGAATCCTCGCGCGCCTTCGCAGCCTCCGCCTGGAGAGCCTCGCGCGCTTTCGCCGCACCCATCGCGGAATCCATCGCCGAATTCGTACGGGCGAGCTTTTCGCGTTCGGCCTGCAAGTTCTCTTCGAGGTTGGACGCCCGGCCGCTGCGAAGTTCCGCAATTCTCTCTTGGATGTGCCGGATGGAATCCCGCACCGCGAGCTGCTTCTTGCGATTTTCCGAAACGGAATTGCGCGACTTTTGCGCCTCGATTTGCGCCGCGATGATTTGCGTGTAAACCCGACAGGACTTTTCCTTGGACGCGAGGCGCTTGTCGTGGGGAGCCTTTTTCGCCATTTCATTCACGGCATCGGCTGCGGCACGGGCTTCGGCAATCGTCAGACGGATTTGGGCAGACCCCGGCGGAAGGACGCTTTCAAGGGAGTCAATCGTCCGGGAACAGTTCTCGCCGACAGGTGCATTTTGTGCGAAAGCGACTGCGGCAATCAGGAAGAAAAAGATTGAAAACGTTTTCACTTTGCCGCCTCCCGATTCTTCAGTTCCCCGTCCAAAACGCCTTGGTAAAGCTTTTGGGATTCTTCGTCGCCCCGGAGTTCCCGCGACGCCGCGGAATCGGCCAGGGCCGCCGCCCGGGCTTCTTCTTCGGCAAAGGCGAGACGGTATTCGAGTCCGCTGAGGACTGCCGCGTCGTAAGCCTCCGCCATGTTGCCTTTTTCCGAAAGCTGCTTTGCCCGCGCCAGGTCACGGTCCCCGTCGGCGGTCGCCGGGGATTCAATCCCCTCCGCCTTGGCGGCCCGCCCCATCCCCTCGGAAGCCCCGACGGCAGTCGAAACCATGTCCCTGTTCACGGCGCATCCGGCGACAAAAATCAACATCCCGATGCAAGCGATCATTCTTCCTTTCACAAACATACTCCTTTGAATTCGGTAGACAAATTCAGACAAATAATACATATTGTGAGAGCAATGGAAAAAACATTCGCCGTCAGCAAATACCTTTCCGCCGTCAAAAAGCTCGTCACCTCCCAGATTCCCCCCGTCTGGGTCAACGGCGTCATCACGCAAATCACGGAACGGGGGCGGATGGTCTACCTGAGCCTCGCCGAATTTCAAGAGGGGGACGTCCGGCCCGTCGCCAAGATGGACTTGTACCTTTTTTCCGGGGAATACGCGCAAATGCTTTCCCGGCTTTCGGAGCTCCCCACGCCATTCACCCTCAAGGAGCAGCTCAAGGTCAACCTCCTCGTCGAAGCGGACTTTTACGTCGGCAGCGGAAGATTCCAGTGCCACGTGAAGAACATCGACCCGAACTTCACCGTCGGCGAACTCGAAAGGACGCGCAAGGCCATTCTGCAACGCTTGGAAAAGGAAGGCCTCCTGCAAAGGAACAAGGCTCTCCCCCTGGCGACTCTCCCGCTCAAGGTGGGGCTAATCACCGGGGAGACGACCGCCGCCTACAAGGATTTCACCACGACGCTTTCCCAATCGGGATACGCCTTTGAAGTCGTCATGCAAGCCGCCAAGATGCAAGGCGACGAGACCGAGTCGACCGTGCTCGCCGCACTCGAGAAGCTGCGAAACGTCCCCGGCATAGACGTCGTCTGCATCGTCCGCGGGGGCGGCTCCAAGACGGACTTGAACTATTTCGACAGCGAAGCCCTTTGCCGCGCCGTCGCGCTTTTCCCCGTCCCCGTCATCTCCGGAATCGGTCACCAGATTGACGAAAGCCTCGTCGACAAAGTCTCCTTCAAGAGCTGCATCACTCCCACGGACACGGCCAAGTTCCTCATCGCGCGCTGCGACGAAGCCAAACGCGCCCTGAAGGAAGTTCTGCTGCAAATCGCAAGCGCCGCACGGGGGAATCTTTCCCGCACCAAGGACCGCATGCACGCGGCCGAATTGAAAGTTTCTTCCGCCTACGGGAAGCGCATCGCCGCCGAACGCCAAAAGCTCTCTTCCATCGCCCGGCAGATTTGGGTCGCACCGGCGCGCCTCTTCGAACGCGAACGGGAAAAAATCCGGCGCAACGCGGAAGGTTTGTCCTTGGGGTCGCAGAAAATCATCGACTTGCAGAGGACGCGATTCCTGCTGGTCGAGGCGAAAGTCCAGGCGAACGACCCGAAGCGGATTCTTGCCAAGGGATACGCTTACACGACGCGGAGCGGCAAAGGACTCGTCAAGAGCGCATCCGACGTCAAGTCCGGCGACGAACTTTTGATGCACTTCGCCGACGGGAACGTTTTTGTCGTCGCCAAGTGACGGCATCGAGCCATACGCGACAAACGCCTTGGATTGCGAGTTGTCCCCGATGGATGTCACCCAATCTTACTTAAGTATTTGCCGTGTTTCGCACAGATGTTTTGAAAACGTCAAAAAAAACAACAAGAAAACTAAAACATGGCGACTTAAATCCGCCAATGATTTCGAAGACGGGGAATCGATTTTGCCTAAAATTTATGAGGCGGTTTCAAGTCGAAAGCCCAAGCGGGGGCGAAACAGGGGGAGGCTTCCCCCTCAGACATAAAAAAGACCGCGACAATCAAAATCGCCGCAGTCTTGGATTTTTTAATCTCCGCTTCGATTAAATTTCTTCGATGGAAGCGTGGTACTCCTGCAAGCTCTTCACGGCACCGTGTCCGTTCCGGGCTGCGGCGATTCCCTTCACGGTCATGTTCGCCGCGGCGAGAGTCGTGATGTAGGGGACCTTGTACTTGATGGCCGCCTTGCGGATGGCGCTCTCGTCCGCGACGGCGTCGCGCTTCGCCCACGGCGTGTTGATGACCAAGTCCACCTGCCTGTTCACGATGACGTCGAGAACGTTCGGGCGGCCCTCGGCAATCTTGTTCACCACTTCGCAATTCACGCCGGCCTTTTCATAGAACTTCGCCGTCCCTTCCGTCGCGTAAATCTTGAATCCGAGTTTCGCGAATTCCTTGCCCATTTCAAGAGCCTGCTCCGAAAGGTTCACCTTGTCAGAAAGGCTGATGAGCACGGCGCCGTTCGACGGCAAAACGGAGCCGGCCGCTTCTTCCGCCTTGTAATAGGCCAGCGCGTAATTGTCCGAAAGGCCGAGCACTTCGCCGGTGGAGCGCATTTCCGGTCCGAGAACCGGGTCGACGTGCGGGAACTTGTCGAACGGGAAGACCGCCTCCTTGACGCCAAAATGGTTGAACTTCTTTTCCTTGAGGTTCAAATCGGCAAGGCTAGCCCCGAGCATCAGGCGCGTGGCAAGGCGCGCCATCTGCGTGTTGCAAACCTTGGAGACCAGCGGCACCGTGCGGCTTGCGCGAGGATTCGCCTCGAGAACGAAAACCTTTCCGTCTTCAATCGCGTATTGCATGTTCATAAGGCCGCAAACGTGCAACGCTTCGGCAATTTTCCGCGTGTAATCCTTGATTGTCGCCAAGTTTTCACGGGTGATGGTCACTGGCGGGATGATGCAGGCGGAATCCCCGGAATGCACGCCGGCCAGTTCCACGTGTTCCATCACGGCCGGGATGTAGACGTGTTCGCCGTCGGAAAGGGCGTCCGCTTCGCATTCGAGCGCATTGTGGAGGAAACGGTCGACGAGGAGAGGCCGATCCGGAGTCACGCCGACGGCCTTCGCCACGTATTCCCGCAGCATGTTTTCGTCGTAAATCACCTCCATGCCGCGGCCGCCGAGGACAAAGCTCGGACGGATCATAATCGGATAACCGCCGATTTGTTTCACCACGGCAAGCGCCTCGTCGATGTCCGTCGCCATGCCGCTTTCGGGCATCGGAATTTCCAAGCGGTCCATCATCTTGCGGAACAAATCGCGGTCTTCGGCGATGTCGATGGAATCGATGCTCGTGCCTAGAATCTTCACGCCTTCGTCGGAAAGCGCGCGCGCGATGTTCAGCGGCGTCTGCCCGCCGAATTGCACAATCACGCCCGCCGGCTTCTCCTTGTGGTAAATCTGCAAGACGTCTTCGAGGGAAACCGGTTCAAAGTAGAGCTTGTCCGACGTGTCGTAGTCCGTCGAAACCGTTTCCGGGTTGCAGTTCACCATGATGGTTTCGTAGCCCATTTCGCGAAGGGCCATCGCCGCGTGGCAGCAGCAATAGTCGAATTCGATGCCTTGGCCGATCCGGTTCGGCCCGCCGCCGAGAATCATGATTTTCTTCGGGTTGTCCGACGCGGAAGTCTCGTCCTTCGCATTGTATGTGCTGTAATAATAGGAAGCGTTTTCCACGCCGCTGACGGGGACTGCGCACCAGCCTTCGACCAGCCCAAGTTCCGTCCGCTTCTTGCGCACGTCCTTTTCGCGAAGTCCCAAAATTTTCGCAATGTACTTGTCGCTGAAGCCGTCCTTCTTCGCCCGGACGAGGAGCGCATCCGCCGGCATCATCCCCGGAGTCTTGAGCATTTCCTCTTCGAGTGCGACAAGTTCGCGCATCTGGTCGATGAAATAAGCCTTTTCATAGGTGACCGCCTGAATTTCTTCATCGGTCGCCCCTTTGCGCAAAGCCTCATACATCTGGAAGTGCCGCTCGCTCGAAGGCGTCCGCATCAGGTTCAAAAGCTCTTCCTTGGACTTCTTATGGAAATCCTTGGCGAACCCCAGCCCGGAACGCCCGTTTTCAAGCCCCCGAATCGCCTTTTGGAGGGTTTCCTTGTAGGTCTTGCCGATGGCCATCACTTCGCCCACGGCCTTCATCTGCGTGCCGAGTTCATCTTCGACGCCGCGGAACTTTTCAAAGGCCCAACGCGCAAACTTCAACACGACGTAATCGCCGGACGGGGTGTACTTTTCAAGGGAGCCGTCCCGCCAATAGGGAATCTGGTCCAGGGTCATCCCGGCGGCGAGCTTTGCGGAGACGAGGGCAATCGGGAATCCTGTCGCCTTCGAAGCCAAAGCGGAGGAACGCGACGTGCGCGGGTTGATTTCGATAATCACGACGCGGCCCGTTTTCGGGTTGTGGGCAAATTGGACGTTCGTTCCGCCGATGACGCCGATGGATTCGACAATCCGGAAAGCCTTTTCCTTCAATTCCTCTTCGAGTTTCTTGTCTATCGTGAGAAATGGCGCGGCGCAGAAACTGTCGCCCGTGTGCACCCCGACCGGATCGATGTTCTCGATGAAGCAGACCGTAATCATCTGGTTCTTGGAATCGCGGACGACCTCCACTTCGAGTTCTTCCCAACCCAAGATGCTCTCTTCGATGAGGCATTGGTGCGTCATGGAAAGTTCAAGGCCGTTCCCGCAGATGTTCCGCAGCTCTTCGACATTGTAGCAGAAGCCGCCGCCAGCGCCGCCCATCGTATAGGCGGGCCGCACCACCACGGGAAAACCGATTTCCGCCGCAATCTTTTCCGCCTCTTCCACCGTGTGGCAGATGCCACTGCGTGGAGTGTCGATGCCGAGCTTCTGCATCGTCTCCTTGAACACCTCACGGTCTTCGCCGCGTTCGATGGCATCCAAGTTCACCCCGATGACCTTCACGCCGAACTTGTCCAAAATCCCGGCCTTGTTCAGGGCACTGGCGAGGTTCAACCCCGTCTGCCCACCGAGGTTCGGGAGGAGTGCGTCCGGGCGTTCCTTTTCGATAATCTGCTCCAAGCGGTGAAGATTGAGCGGTTCAATGTAAGTCGCGTCGGCCATCACCGGATCCGTCATGATGGTCGCGGGGTTCGAGTTCACCAGCACGACCTTGTATCCCTGTTCGCGCAAAGCCTTGCAAGCCTGCGTCCCCGAATAATCGAATTCACAAGCCTGCCCAATGACAATCGGTCCAGACCCGATGATTAAAACCTTGTCGATGCCATCAATCTTCATAATGTCTCCCAGATGTAGTGAAACTGTCAAAAAAAATGCCGGGTTCAAACGCCCGACATTCCAAAGCCAAGAAAAAGGAAATCGCCCCGAATCCCGTAGCGAAATGGACGCCACAAACACATTCAGGCAAAGTTTTTACGACTGCTTTCATCGATTTCCGTTTTTGCAAAAGCTCAAATTGGCTCAAATATAGACAATTTCGTCATTTTTGTCCGAGGGAATTTGATATGAAATGAAGTGGTTAGTGGAAAGTGGTTTAATTCGGAGTTAGGAGTTAGGAATTAGTGGTTAGTGGGAAGTGGTTAGTTGACTGAGAAAGGGAGCTTCGTCGTGCTGAGGGCAAAGCCCGAAGCATCTTTTGCTGTTCCTGAATTGACGCCTTTGGCGTTCGTCGGACGAAGCAGCCCGTGGGAATTAGGGATTAGGGGCTAGGGGTCAGGGATTCAATTCGGAATTAGGAGTTAGGAATGAGGAATTAGTGGTTAGTGGGAAGTGAGGCTTGCGCTTTGTTTAATTAAGAATTAAGAATTATGAATTAGAAATTGACTTTGGAAAGAAGTGGGAAGTGAGGCTTGCGCGAGAAGGAGTGCGTCAACACGAGCCGTGCGGACTTCGGGGAAGAACCGCCACGGCGCGAGACGCACCGATTCCTAGTTGGATAGCAAGGCTTACGCAAAAAGAACTCGTCAGCACGACCCGCGCGGCGAACACAGCCCATGTAGAGCCTGAGCGTGGCCTTAGACTCGTTGTTCTAAGCCACTGAAGCGGCAAGAACATCGGTCTAATGCACAATGCGCCTATCGAGCGGACAAGCCCGCTCTCCCACAGCAAGCTGTGGAGGCGCAGTAGGCCATGAGGGTGGAGAATCAATTAGCAATTGGCAATGTGCAATTGTATTTGAAGAAAGGCACGGCGACACTAAACTCTAAGAACGAATCACTCGCAACTAATACTCCCCCGACCTTTCCCCCACGCCGCATGCCTGTCGCCCGCCTGCCGGACGGGCATGGCGGACAGGGGCAGGCGAAACAGGTCGCTTTCTATTCGGCTCTGTAGCTTTGCTACAGGAATGAGGG
>CAZCRF010000012.1:0-51982 GCA_964501065.1 uncultured Fibrobacter sp.
GGGAGCGCGACTGCGTTCTTCTTCATAAAGTCCCCTTTGGAGATGTGTCGTTCAAATTTTTGCTGCACAAAAGTGCAGCCCCCCCCCGACGGGAAGGACGTCCGGAATTCCGGGACGGGCTTTTCACTGTATCCGTGGAGGTGGGCATGTTGCAAATTTAAATAACATTTTCTTCAAATGCGATTATTTTCGAACAGGATTTTGAAAGAATGATTTAAAATCGTTTCAATGTTTCGCGGCAATGTGACACAGTGACACCGTCATTCCAGGCACCACCAACGTCATTCGCCAAAGGCGTTAATCCCGATGCAGTGGCGTCCGTCATTCTGAGCAACGCGAAGAATCTCGCTACAGTAAAGGGATGCTTCGCTCTCGCTCAGCATGACGACTGCTCTCTTGCTAACGTCATTCCGAGCACCACCAACGTCATTCTGAGAGAGCGTGCGACCGAAGAAAAGCGTGCAAGCCGAATTCTGCGGTCTACCTGCCGTAGGCATGGCCGAAAGCTTGCTTTCGGACATTGGCGAGGCGCAGCCGCTAACGCCAAAGGCGTTAATCTCGTTACTGTAAAGGGATGCTTCGGGCTTTGCCCTCAGCATGACGACTTTTTTGTTTACAGTCAACTAACCACTGTCAACTACTCCCTCTTCCCTCTGCCCACCGACCACCACTCACCAATTCCTAACTACTAACTACGAATTGCAAATTGCCAAATCCTCCTCGCTTTTTTTTTGAAATTTTCGTTAATTTGTATTCAAAGGACGGATTTTTTGAAAAATCTTTCTATATTTGCCCCCGAAAATTCAACAAGAGGTATTTTCAATGGCAACAGTTATCCGTCTCGCCCGTTTCGGCAAGCGTCACAATTCCGTCTACCGCGCAGTCGTCATCGACAACCGCAAGGCCCGCAACGACAGCTTCATCGAACAGGTCGGTTTCTACGACCCGAACCACAAGCAGCCCGTCATCACCTTCGACCAGGAAAAGGTTCTCAAGTGGCTGAAGACCGGCGCACAGCCGTCCGACACAGTCGCCTCCCTTTTGCGCAAGGTCGGCATCCTGGACCTGTTCCACGAAATCAAGGCCGGCCGCTCCATCGAAGGGAAGACCGCCACGCCGCGCCCGGAAAAGGCGAAGAAGGCGAAGCTCGGCCCGAAGGCCAAGGCCCGTCTCGAAGCGGAAAAGGCCGCGAAGGAAGCCCCGAAGGCAGAGGAAGCTCCGGCAGAGGCTTGATTCGAACGGCAAAGTTCCCGCACGTAGCACGGGAACGCCCATTCGAGCCGTTTTGACTCCGAATTATGGAAACTCCCACCGAAAAAGATTTGGTCACCGTCGGCCACTTGATGCGCCCCCACGGATTCCGCGGGGAAATCAAGTGCGCTCCGCAGACGCACGACCTGAACCGTTGCCAAAAGCTTTCGACGGTTTACGCCCGTTCAAGCTCCGAAACCGTCCGGCTGGAAGTCGAATCGGCGAGGGTTGCGGGGAATCTTTGGCTTCTCAAGTTCAAAGGCCGCGATTCATCGGAATCCGTCCGCGCGCTTGTCAACGCCGACATCTGCGTCCCCATGGAAGAGCGGATTCCCGCACCGGAAGGGATGTATTATTTTTCGGACTTGGAAGGATTTTCCGTCATCGGCGAGGGCGGTTCGGTCATCGGGCAAGTGCTTTCCGTAGAAGAACTTCCGAGCGTCAACGCGTTCCGGTTCATTTACAACGGCAAGGAAATCCTCGCACCGTGGGTCAAGGGATGCGTCGGGGAAATCGACGGGTGTCGGCGGACGGTGAATGTCTCCGAGACCTTCTTGCGCGAACTTTTCGAAAGGAGCGTCGGGTGCTGAAAATCGACTGCATCACCCTCTTCCCCGAAATGTTCTCCCCGATGGAACTCTCCATCGTCGGGCGCGCGCAGAAGAACGGCCTGTTCGCCTTCCGCACGGTTTACCTCCGCGACTTCGCCATCAACGACTACGGCCAAGTCGACGACACTCCCTACGGCGGAGAGCCCGGCATGGTGCTCCGCCCGGAACCCTTGGCGAAAGCCATCGAAAGCACTCGCGTCAAGGAAGACGGCGGCAAGGTCATCTACTTGACGGCGGACGGAGTCCCCCTTTCCCACGCCACGGCGGAACGCCTGTCCGCGGAAAGTCACCTGGTCCTGGTCTGCGGGCATTACAAGGGCATCGACGAACGCATCCGGGAGAGCCTCATCGATATGGAAATCTCGATTGGAGACTTTGTCGTGAGCGGCGGCGAACTCCCCGCAATGCTTTTGACGGACGCGGTGGTCCGGCTCTTGCCCGGCGCACTCGGGAACAGGGAATCCGGGGAAACCGATTCTTTCGCCCGGGGGGCTCTCGGCTGGCCCGTCTACACGAAGCCCGCGGTTTTCGAAGGGAAATCCGTCCCCGAAGTCCTCCTTTCCGGGCATCATCAGCGCATTTCCGAGTGGAGACGTTCGGAATCTTTGAAAAGAACGCGCGAAAGGCGTCCGGACATCTACGAAAAACTCCAAACAGATACTAAATTTGGCACACTATAACAGAGGTCACAGAACATGTCCCTTAACATCGAAGCGATTCAGCAAGAAAACAAGAAAACGGATCTCCCGGCCATCCGCACGGGCGACACCATCACGGTGAACGTAAAGGTCATCGAAGGCTCCAAGGAACGCATCCAGCCGTTCAAGGGAGTCGTCATCCAGCAGAAGAACATGGGCATCGGCGCGACGGTCACTGTCCGCAAAATCACGGACGGCGTCGCCATCGAGCGCATTTTCCCGCTCCACAGCCCGCGCATCGCCTCTTTCGAAATCAACCGCGCCGGCAAAGTCCGCAAGGCTCGCATCTACTATATGCGCAAGCTCTCCGGCAAGGCCGCCCGCATCGAAAAGCGCGACACCTGATTTTCGACGGCGGTTTCCCGTGAATCCGGGCAATCCCGAAGAAAACGCAAAGAACGAACCGCTTGAACGGATTCCTGTCCAAGCGGGTTTTGTCGTTTTAAAAAAAGGCGAAATCCTTTCGGAAATGGTCTTCGTGGAATCCGGGGAACTCGAAGCCTTCGACGACGAAAGGATTCTCTACAACATCCCCCAAGGCTCGCTCATCGGCATCACATCCGTCATGGACGGAGTCCCCTTCGCCTGCAACGTCCGCGCGGGGAGACCGGCGACGGTCGTCAAAATCGGCAAAGCGTCCATGGGGAACGCCCTGAAGACCGCGCCGCGATGGATGCTTTCCCTCGTGAACTCCCTGTCGAACCGCTCCCGGCAGCTGAAACTGTCCGCGGCGCGCCCCGCCTACAAGAGTCCGCTAGAAAGCTTCGCCAAATTCCTTTCCGTCAAAACGGGGCCGAAACCGCTCGACACGGAAAGGACACTCAAGGAATACATGTGGCAGACCCGTTCCGGCAAAAAGGAAGTCCTTTCGGCACTCGAAGAGCTTCTTCGGCGCAAGTTCGTGAAGTTCCTCCCGTCCAAAGACCAAAAGCCGGACGCGCAGATGCTCACGGTCAAACCGAAGCTGCTCGACATCCTGGTGGAATACCTGCAATGCGAAGGGAGGAATGAAACCTACCCGGCTTTCGGATTGTCCCGCAGGGAAAGGGCTGCACTCGAATCCCTCGGGCTCGAGGACTCGCTCTTCACCCGCTCCCGCGAAGAATGGCTCAAATACTTGCAACGGACAACCCCGAGCGCGGACATCATCATCATCATCCGCTTCGTGGAACTGGGCATCTTTTCGGAGGTGCCGGATTCCGACAAGCTCTTCCTCGACACGGAGACCTTGGACCGTTACCTGTGCGCCGTCCACGGGGAACGCAACATCAAGGGGGAGCTTTGAAAAGCCTGAAGACCCGCGAAGTCCTCTTCCAAGAAGGCGAATCCGACGGCAAGCTCTACATCGTCCGCCGGGGAACGCTAGTCGTCCAAAAGAAGGAAGGCGCGAAAGTCCAAAGCGAAGGGGAAATCGGTCCCGAAACAGTCGTCGGAGGGGAATCCCTTCTCCTCGGGAAGCCGCACAGGTACACCCTGCGGGCGACGGAAAATGTCGAAGTCGAGGAATATTCGGAAAAGGATCTGGCGGACGCGCTGCAAAATCTCCCGGCCTGGTTCAAGCCATTCTTGAACTTCCTCGCACAGCGCACGGAACGGCTCGGGCGGAACAAGTCCCAGATAGACAAGATTCACGCGCTTCCCTCCCTCCTCTTCCTTTGTGCGAAAGCGCTCCGGCATGCGGACGACGGCCAAGTGGACCTGTTCCCCCTGCTCGAAGACCTGAAGACCTTGAACGGACTCGGGCAAAACGAATCCTTCTCCCTTCTCCGGGCCATTTGCTCGTTGGGAATCGCAGAACTGCTCCCCGGCGAAACTCTCCGCATCCGGTTTTACCGCAGGCGGCTCCCGGAACTCCTATACAGGACATTGCTCGCACGGAAGTCCAAAAGGACCTTGCCGAACTCCCTGCTCTCGGCAAGCGAACAGACCATCTTGACAGCCTTCATTTCAGCGGCAAAGACCAAGGGACAAACGGAAAACGGGGAGACGAAAGTCATCGCCAAACATTTCTTTTCAATCTTCCAAAAGCTTTTCCCGGGGATGCGCCTCAGCCGCAGGCACTTCGAGAACCTTTCCCTCTGCGGCTACTTGCGCACGACTCCCCCGCTAGAATCCGCAAGCGACATCGCGAAAGTCGAGAGCTTCTTCGCCGACTTGGAATCGGTGAAGGACTTGGTGGAATTGAACCGGGTCTATCCGCTGCTCGACAAGGGCCTCTTGCGCGCGATGGAATGCCCCTGAAAGCGCGGAAATTTCTAAATTGGGCAAACATTCTACCAAAAGGAATCTCATGAAAAAAATTCTTCCCCTGCTCCTAGCCTTTGCCGCATTCGCCTTTGCCGACGGGGCCGCCCCGCAAAATCCGCAACAGGGCTCCGCCTTCGGGATGTTCCTCCCGTTCATTTTGATGTTCGTCGTGATGTGGCTTTTCTTCATCCGCCCCAAGCAGAAGGAAATGAAGAAGCTCGACGAAATGCGCAAGGCGCTGAAAAAGGGCGACAAAGTGTTGACGTCGGCCGGGATTCTCGGACAAGTCGCTGCCATCGAAGGCACGACCGTGACCGTCAAGACGGGAAACGACACCCGGATAGATTTTGAACAGTCCGCCATCCTCCGCGTCATCAATCCCGAAGAGGGACAAGCGAAAGCGGACGAAAAGAAAGCGGCGAAATAATGGCAATCCTGGACATCAAGATTTACGGCAACCCCGTTCTACGCGTCGAATGCAAGCCGGTCGCCCAGGTGACCCCAGAACTTGTCGATTTGGCGCACGACATGTTGGACACGATGTACGACGCGGGCGGCTGCGGACTTGCCGCGCCGCAAGTGGGAAAGGACATGCGCCTAGTCGTCATCGACCCGGCGCGCCCGGACGAAAACGAAACTCCCGCGCCACGCATCATCTTCAACCCGGAATGGGGAAAAGAGCCGGATTCAAATGATGTCCCCTACGACGAGGGCTGCCTGTCCGTCCCCGACGTATTCTGCAACGTCAACCGGCCCGGGAAAATCTGGATTCGCTACATGGACGAAAACGGGCAAACCGTCGAAGAGCACAATGTCGAAGGACTCCTGTGCCGCTGCTTCCAACACGAATCCGACCATCTCGACGGCAAGCTCTTTGTCGACGTCATCTCCACGGCCGACCGGGAAATCAACCGTTCGAAGCTCCGCGACATGGTGAAAAAAGAAAAGAAGAAGGCCGGGCAACGCAAATGAAACGCCTGCCGCTGCTGTTGCTTTCGATGGGACTAGTCAGCTGCGCTCCGCTGCCGCCGCTAGTCACGGATTCCCCGGAGGACGTCCGTCCGGAATCCTCCTCGGAGCGGACTTTACAAAGCGAAGAAAGAGTCTCTTCCGCAGCCTCCTCCTCTTCGGCGGAACCAGAGTCTTCGAGTTCCACGGCGAACGACACGACGGCCTTCACCCCGATAGAACCTTCCCATTCGAGCACTCCGGACGACTCGACGGCGAGCGTCCCTTCTCCCGCCAACGAAAAAATTCCCCCACTGCTCCTTCCGGAAAATCTCCGACGGGATTTTCGCGTCGGCATCCTGCTCGGAAAATCCAAGGTGGAAATTTCCGGGGACGGCTACACGGTGGCCACCACCTCCGATTCCGCCCAAGGGCATTCCGCATCCGGCAAGTTGAACCTTTCTGCGAACGGGGTGCGCGTCTCTTTGCAAAACAGGAAAGCGGACTCCGTCTGGGTGTTCCCCTCGAACGGCAAGAGGCTTTCCGTCGGCGGCAAGGAATACCGCGGCAAGATGCTTGTCGTGAACACATCCGGCAAGTTGAACGTCATCAACGTGCTGCCCGTCGAAGATTACTTGAAAGGGGTCGTCCCGAACGAAATCGGGAAATTGGACTCTTCCATGTTCGAAGCGCTCAAGGCGCAAGCCGTCGCGGCGCGCACATACGCCTACAGGCATTACAACTCCAGAGCTTCCCTGGGATTTGACGTCTACGCCACTGTACAAGACCAGGTTTACGACGGGAGCGCGGGGGAATCCCCGTTGCCTAGCGCGGCCATCGACTCCACGCGGGGAGTCGTCCTCACGAACGGCGAGAACTTCATCGAAGCCTATTACCATTCGACTTGCGGCGGTTACACGGACGGAGTCGAAGTCTGGGGACTTTCCCCTGTCGCCTACCTGAAGAGCCAAAGCGACAGGAAAGACGCTAGCGAAGCCTGGTGCAAGGCCAGCTCCTATTCCTCTTGGAAAAAAGTCTTCAGCGAAAAGGAATTGTTGACGCTCTTCCGCAAGAACTTCAAGGAAGCCCGTGCGACGGGAAAATCGGAATTCGGCCAAATCCAGCAGATGCAAATCCTGTCGACATTCCCCGGTGGCCGCGTCGGCGAACTGGAAGTGTTGACGGACAAAGGCGTTTTCACGGTCAAGGGCGACCGCATCCGCTGGCTTTTCAAGGAAGGCTCCAAGATTCTCCCCTCCGCCAAATTCTCCCTTTCGAAGAACGGGAAGGTCTGGGTGCTGGACGGTTCGGGCTTCGGCCATGGAATCGGGATGTGCCAGATGGGCGCGCGCGCACGCGCCAAAGCCGGGCAGGATTACGTCGAAATCCTCAAAGCCTATTATTCCGAAGCAAACCTCCAATGCGTCCAAGAACCGTAGCCGTTTTGAGCGAAGGCTGCGCGGCCAACTTCGGCGACGGGGAGGAAATCGGAGAGAGATTCGCCTCTGCGGGATTTCAAGTTTCCTTTGAAATGCCGTCAGCGACTCCGGACGCCGTCGTGCTGAACGCCTGTACGGTCAAGGGAATTTCCAGTGCGTCAAAGCTCGCGAAAAGAATCCGGGACAGTTTCCCGGACATCCCCACATGGGTGACGGGCTGCGCCACGGAAGATTTGAAAATCGCCCTTTCCCGACAATTCCCGAACTTTTTCTTCGGCCCGAAAGACGCCCATCGGAACGAATCCGCTTTCCGCGAATTTCTGCACAAATTAAACATCACGGGAGAAGACCGACAAGAAATCCCACAACTTTTCAGCCACGCGGGAATCGGCATCGTCAACATCGAAGAAGGCTGCTTGGACTCTTGCACGTATTGTTCCACAAGGCTTGTCAAGGGGACATTGAAAAGTGCGCCTCCCGAATCCATCATCCGAAAAGTCTCTCGGAAAGTGGAATCCGGCGCCAAGGAAATTTTTTTGACGGGACAGGACACCAGCTGCTACGGATTCGATTTGCACACGAATCTGGCCGAACTTCTGCAGCGCATCGTCTCACGCGTCCCGGGCGATTACAGGATTCGATTGGGAATGGGAAACCCGCGCCACGTTCTTCGCTACATGGGCGACTTGCTCGACACCTTCGAAGACGAACATCTGTACAAATTTGTACACATCCCCGTCCAAAGCGGCAGCGACAGAATCTTGAAGGAAATGAATCGACGGCACACGAAAGACGATTTTTTGAAAATCGCCGGGGCGTTCCGCGAGAGGTTCCCCGATTTGAATTTGGGTACGGACATCATCGTCGCATTCCCCGGAGAATCCCGCGAAGATTTCGAAGAGAGCGTGGAATTGGTGAAAAATTCGAAACCGTCCATCTGCAACATCACACGGTTCGTCCCGCGCGAAGGCACGAAGGCCTTCGCCTTTCGGAACTCCGTTCCGAAAGAGGAGCGCCATGCGCGCTCTGCGGAACTCTCCGAAATTTTCCAACGGATTGCCTTCGAAAACAACCGTTCGTGCATCGGCAAGGAGGAACGCGTCACGGTGGAAAAGCCCGGTGCGCGACCGGGGACGACCATCGCCAGGGACGATTCCTACAGGCCTGTCGCCCTGCAAGGGAATTTCCCCATCGGCGAATCCTTCCCCGTACGCATCCTCGACGCCGAAACCTTCGCCCTCATCGGGAAACCTCTAGAATAAAAGGCCCGGAAAATTTCCGAAGCCTGGTTCAAATCAAGGATTTTACGATAACGTCAAGTCGTGTACTCGGCGTTGATTTTCACGTATTCATAACTCAAGTCGCAAGTGAACGCGGAAGCGGAAGCCTCCCCGACGTTCAACACAATCGTGATTTTGTACTCCTTCTGCTTGACGACCGCTTCGAGCTTTTCCCTGTCGCAATCGATGGGTCTTCCCGCAGCCAAAACTTTCACGTCGCCAAAATAAAGATCCGTCTGTTCTGCGACCATGTCCACGCCGCTCGAGCCCGCGCTGGAGAGAATCCGCCCCCAGTTCGGGTCCTCGCCGAACATCGCGCACTTCGCCAAGTTGCTTGTGCCGACGAACCGGGCCATCTTCAACGCATCGGCATGGCTCTCGGCCCTTTCCACGCGGATTTCAATGAACTTTGTGGAACCTTCGCCATCGCGGGCGATATCCTTCGCCAGCTCCCGCATCACCGTCATGAGAGCCTCGCGGAATTCGCCCTTTTCGCTTAGGGACAAGTCTTCGTATTGGATGCCGGAGACGCCGTTCGCAAGCAAGATGCAGGTGTCGTTCGTGCTCATGTCCCCGTCCACCGTGATGGCGTTGAAGGAATCGGAGACGTCCGCGCGGAATTCGGCAAAGAAGTCGAGGGGAAGCCCCAAATCCGTCGTGATGAAGGCGAGCATCGTCGCCATGTTCGGGTGAATCATGCCGCTGCCCTTGCAGCAGCCTCCGACAGTCACCGTCCCACGGGAGGTATTCACTTCGACCGCCAGGGATTTCAGGACGCGATCCGTCGTGAGAATCGCCTCGCCAAATTCCTTCGAAGCGTTTTCGTGCAAGCCTTCAATCAAATGCGGAATCGCCGCGGAGACTTTGTCCATCGGCATCAAATGCCCAATGACCCCCGTGCTGCACACCAGGACGCTCTTCGGGGAAAGCCCGAGGCCGTCTTCGACCCACTTCGCCGTGTGCGCGCTGTCCGCAAGCCCCTGCGGCCCCGTGCAAGCGTTCGCATTTCCGCTGTTGACAATCACCGCCGAAGCAAAATGCGCATGTTCCAAGACGGATTTGTCGTAAAGGACGGGAGCGGCCTTCACCTTGTTCGTCGTGAAAACGGCAAAACACCTGGCTGCCCTTTCACTTTTGAGCAAAGCCATGTCCGGTTTCCCGCTGGCCTTGATGCCCGCAGTCCAAGCGGATGCAGTGAAACCTTTCGGGGAACAGACTCCGCCCTTTTTCCGTATCTTCAACATATCGCAATCCTTTGCCCGATTATCCGAGGCCTCCCAAATTTAATTAAAACATTCCCCAAATCCGCGAAGGCCGCAAACAAAGAGCTTTGCCGCCGCCATAAATTTTTATATTGTCCCCCATGGACAACATTCCCGTTACTCAAGAAACTTACGACCAGCTCAAGCAGGAACTCGACCATCTGAAAAAGGTGGAACGCCCCAAGATTATCGATGAAATCGCCGAAGCCCGCGCCCAAGGCGACTTGAGCGAGAACTTCGCCTACCACGCCGCCAAGGACCGCCAAGGCGAAATCGAATCGCGCATCAACTATCTCGAAGACCGCGTCGCACGGGCAGTCGTCATCAAATACGACGCCTCCCAAAACGGCGAAATCAAGTTCGGAGCGACAGTCAAGCTGCTCAACAAGAAGACGAACCGCGAAATCACCTACACGATAGTCTCCCCGGAAGGCGTTGACGCCATCAACGGGAAAATCAGCTTCACAAGCCCCATCGGCAAGGCCCTGCTCGGCAAAAAGAAGGGCGACACGGCCGAAGTCGTCACGCCCAAAGGCAAGAACCTGTTCGAAATCCTGGACGTACAATAGGCGCACCGTGATTGTCGTCCTCATCGGAGACAGCCTCTTTGAAAAGGAACGCCTGATCGGGCAATTCCTCGAAAGCACCCTTGGCGAAAGCAAGAACGACCCGTTCGCACGGAAAATCATCTTCGCCGGGGATTCGAACGTCCCCTCCATCGCCGACGCCGTCATCGAATCCTGCGACACGTCCTCTCTCTTCGCCAAGGAACAATCCGTCGTCGTCCGCAATGCGGAAGCCCTCAAGGCGGACGATTCCGCCGCCCTGGAATCCTGGTTCAAGACAAAGCCGGACGCGAACCTGCTCCTCGACTTTGAAAAGCTCCTCAAGACGAGCAAGCTCTACAAATCCCTCCAGGACATCGCCAAAGTCAAGGAGTGCAAATCTCCCCGCGAATACGAAATGGCGAAATGGGTGACCTTGCACTGCGAATCCGACTTGGGGCGTCGCATCGAGCCCCTGGCCGCGGAATACGTGGCGAACGCCCTGGGGACGAACCAAGCCTTGATCGACGCGGAACTCAAGAAAATCCTCCTCCTCGACCCGCAAGGGAAGGTCATCTCCTTGGAACAGGCACGGCTGATGATTGCCCCACAACGGGAAATCGCCGCCTTTGAAATCCGGGACGCTTTCGGCAACCGCAATTCGGCTGCCTACACCAAGAAGCTCCGCGAACTTTTGGACTCCGGCGTCGAAGGGATTCAAATCATTTCCGCCTTGGAATCCTACGCCGTGCGGCTGCTCCACATCCGCACCATGCTGAACCGCAAGATTCCCCCGAAGGAAATCGCCCAAGCCCTGGGCGCAAATTCCTGGCTCTTTGAAAAGAACGGGGAGACCCGCAAGGCGATGAACTGGCCGACAAAGCTCCTCTGCCGCGTCATCAAACGGCTCGGGGAGCTAGACAGCGATATCAAGAACGGCATTTGCGACAGCCGGATGGGGCTAGAACTTTCCCTCGCGGCCTTGGTCGTGCGCTGACCTTTTTCTATTTTTCCCAAATGCTCTTTTGGATTCCAAAATCACGGCGCGCATTCCCGCTCGTCCTATTCCTCTTGGCGACTGCATTCGCCGACTCCCCGATATTTTCTAGCGAGCGGTCTCGAAATTTGCGGCAACTCGAAACGACTCCGCTCCTCTTTGAATACCACCGTCAAACGACCGGAAGCCGCCAAATGTTCTACTATCCGCGGCGGGATTCCAGTTGGAGGGAAAATTACGATGAAAATGAAAATCGCGCCCTGTTGAACTACCGGGACGAAAAGCAGGCGATTGCGGCGAGCCTTGTCGGCGGCATCGACTACCGAGGCGGAGAACGCCTGGGCGACACCATCTGGCCAGGTCTCGACGGAGGGCTTTACCTGCGCGGATTCCGCGATTCCGTGGAATTCATGCTCGACGCGAGAATTTACGTAGAGAATCATTTTGCCGATTACCCCAAATCCTTCGACGGTGAATTCGTCGAATTTCAAAAGGAAGAGAACAACGACGGCGTCGAATACACAAGCTATGCGCGTTACCGGGGCATGTTCGCCGTGAATATGGGCTTCGGACGCCTGATGCTCGCCCGGGACGTCTTCCACTTCGGTCCGGGCTACTACAACAACCTCACCTTGAACCAGTTCGCGCTTCCCTACAACACGCTCTCGTTCGAATTTCACGTGGGGCCGCTCGCCGTCATCAGCCTATACGGCGACCTCCGGATTTACCCGAACAGCATGAGCAACAAGAACACGAACGACCGAAACCTCTACGCCCACCGTTACGAATTGAATTTGGGCAACCTGATTCTCGGCATGAGCGAAACGCAAATCCTCTACAACGAAAACAAGCCGTGGCTTTTCGTACCCGTCGTTCCGCTCTTCATGGAGAAGGGGAACTTTTCGGAAGACAACAACAACGGCGCGCTGGCATTCGACGCGAACTACCGGCTTTTCAACACGGCGAGAATCTACACGGAATTCTACATCGACGACTTCGAAAGCCCCATCAGCCTGATTCACAACGACAACATCGAAGCCAAATGGGCATGGATGGCGGGCGCGCAGATCGGCAAGGACTTTTCCATCGGCAAAAATCTCCTCGAAGCGGGAATCATCGCCGAATACGCCCGTGTCGAACCTTACGTCTACAGCCATTTCCGCAAGAACACGGCGCAGGCGGCGAACCTGGGAGAGCCTCTCGGCAACCCGAACGGTCCGAACAGCCAAGCCATCGATTTCGCGCTCTACGGACAATTCGCGAACCGCATCCATATAAACCTTCGCAATTCGTGGATTTGGAAAGGGACTGATTACGGCAGCGCCATCAACGACACGACGCCGACGTCAAACCATTACAAACTTCCCAAGAAATTCATCGACGGTGCCAAAATGGAATACTCCCTGTCCCCGGCGATAAGCTACGACGGCGACTATGTTTTCTACAGCCTGGAAATGACCCTTTTCCACGACGAAAAAATCTACACGAGGCTGGGATTCAAATGGTGAACGGACAAAGACCAGAGCTTCTGGCTCCGGCGGGAGATTTGAAAAGGCTCGAATACGCACTGGCATACGGGGCGGACGCCGTCTACGCGGGGCAGCCCGCATTCTCCCTCCGCGCAAGGGAGAACGGTTTCCGTTCGCTAGACGACTTGGAACGCGGCATCTCGATTTGCCACGCAAAAGGGAAAAAGTTCCATCTGGCGAGCAACGTCATTTCGCACAACTCCAAAGTCGCCCCCTTCCAAAAATCCCTACTCGAAGCTTGCAAGCTAGGCCCGGACGCCGTGATTGTCGCAGACCCGGGAATCGTCCAATTCCTCCACAAGGAAGCTCCGGAAATCCCCATCCATCTTTCCGTCCAGGCGAACACGACGAATTACCTCACCGCACAGTTCTGGCAAAGCCAAGGAGTCTCCCGCGTCATCCTTTCCCGCGAACTTCGGCTTCCCGAAGTCCAGGAAATCCGTGAAAAATGCCCGGGGCTCGAAATAGAGGTTTTCGTCCACGGGAACGTCTGCATGGCGATGTCCGGCCGCTGCATGCTGAGCAACTGGACGACGCACCGGGACGCAAACCAGGGGATGTGCAACAATTCCTGCCGAATGCCCTATCGCCTGTATGCAAACGCCGAAGTCAATTCCGACGATTATCGCCCGCATGAAGGGGAATTCTTCTTGGAACGCGTTGTCGACGAAAACTCCCCGAAGCCGGAACTCATCGGGCTGGACGAAGACCGCTGGGGGACCTATTTCATGAGCAGTCGGGATCTCTGCGCCATAGACGCCGTCCCGGATCTAGTCCGCGCGGGCATCGACAGTTTCAAAATCGAAGGGCGCACCCGGAGCGTTTACTACCTGTCCTCGGTCGTCATGGCTTACCGCAAGGCGATAGACAGCGTCCTCGCCGGAGAGGGCGTTCCCGCCCTTTCCCGGGAACTGATTTCCGACACGGACAGCCGGGGACGCATGCCCGGATTTTTCAAGGGGCAGCTCCCTCAAAATTACGAAGCGACGCAAGAGCCCTCCCAGACGGGCGAAGTCGCCGCCCAAGTGGAAAGCATTCGCGCCGACGGATTCGTTTCCATCCAAGTCAAGAATCGGATTGAGAAGAATTCGAAAATCCTTTGGCTGGATCCGGAACTCCACGAGGAAGTCCCCATTTTCGAGATGAAAAACGCGAAAGGCGAACCGACGGATACTCTCCATCCCGGCACAGCCGGATGCATCAAGCTTTCCCCAAAAGTGACCGAGCGCACACATTTTGAAAATTTCGCCTTTTTAATCAAAAGAAAAAATTAAAATCCCATTCATTAAATAAATTAAGAGATATGGAAGATTCTAGCGATTACGAATCCAAGCAAAGCAAGATTTTCCGCGATTTCGACAACGCGTACATCGAAGGCAAGTTCGACTATTTGAAGCAGTTGTTCCTGCCCTACATTTTAAACAACATCGCCGACCTTTACCAATTCAAAAAAGAAAAGATGAAGCAATTCGCCCGCGTGCTCGACATGCACCAGCTGATCAAGCTTTATCTCTATTATAAGCAAATGCCGATAGACATGCGCCGCTATATGGAAGGCCAAAGCCAATCCATCAAGGAAGCGATTGCCGGCACAACCAAGGAACGCCAGGAAGCCGTCGCCGAATGGATCAAGCAGCACGCGGCAAGGCATCGGGACGTCACGGTCAAGACGCAATGCCTCTTTTTTGAAAAAATCGCGGATCAAGTCATCCCCCCCATTGAAAAGGCCCTCGCCGAATACGAATCTTCGCTTGGCGGTAATTCGTGACTAGGGGAGAACGTCAACACGACCGTGCGAAAGCAGAATTTAGAGCTTAGTTTGGAGAACTTAGTTGACTGTAAACCGAACCGTGCGGAGAATGTCCGTCATTGTGAGGAGCGCTAGCGACCTATCTGCCGCCTGCCTGTCCCGAATTTTTGGCGAGATTGCTTCACTTCCGGCGGGTGCTCGCTATGACGTGCGTTTTTCAATGGCGAGTTTTTTGATGACCGGGACGGGCAAAAAATGATTAAATCCTGGTGGACGGCGATAACGCGAAACTTGCCCCATATCCCCCTGACCGAAGAATTTCGATTGCTATATTTGCCGCGTGTCTAAATTACCTATCGTCTGCATCGTAGGCCGCCCGAACGTGGGCAAGTCCTCCCTATTCAACCGCATCCTGGGTCGTCGTGCGGCAGTTGTGTCCGATCGCGAAGGCGTGACCCGCGACCGCCATTACCAAGTCGCCTCATACAAAGGCAGGGATTTCACCATCGTCGACACCGGGGGATTCCTCCCGGACGACACGATAGACGTATTGGCGTCCAACGTGCGCGACCAAATTTTCGCCGCCATCCAAGAAGCCGACCTGATTCTCTTCATGGTGGACTCCCGCGTCGGCATCACGCAACTAGACGACCAGTTTGCGAGGATGATTCGCCGATTGGACAAGCAAGTGCTTTTAATTGCGAACAAGAGCGAGTCCCCGGAAGACCGTTCGGAAAGCTGGGAATTCTTTTCCTTGGGCATGGGCCAGCCGCGCACCATCAGCGCACTCACGGGATACGCCTGCCTCTCCCTTCTAGATGAAATCATCGCCATCCTCCCGGACAAGGGAAATGTGAATCCGGAAGAAAAGCGCCCCATCCGCTTCGCCATCCTCGGACGGCCGAACGCGGGGAAATCGACCCTCCTCAACCGACTCCTCGGCGAAGAACGCGTCGTCGTATCGGACATTCCGGGAACCACCCGCGACTCCATCGACTGCTCCTTCACCGCCGACGGGGAAAAGTTCATCGTCACGGACACGGCCGGGCTTCGAAAAAAGGCTCGAGTCGAAGACGAAGTCGAAATTTTCAGCAACATGCGCACGGAAGAAAGCATCCGCCGTTCGGACCTTTCCCTGCTAGTCATCGACGCGACCCTCGGCCTCTCGGAACAGGACTTCCGCATCATCCAGAGCATTCGGGAAACGGGAAAGGGGCTCATCATCTTGCTGAACAAGTGGGACATCCTCCCCGAGAAAACGGAAAAGTCCTTCGACCGCATGGTGAAGGAAATGCGCGAACGGGAACCGATGTTCGAATACACCCCGATATTCTCCATCAGCGCAAAGGAAGGTTTGCGCGTCCACCGCATCCTGCAAGAAATCCGTACGGTCTACGCCAACTGTCGCCGCGTCATCGGGCGGGAACGCGTCGCCGAAGTCTTTGCGGCCGCTTGCCAAAAGAATCCCCATCCTGCGAGAAGAGGGCATTCGGTCAAACTCACTCGCGCGTGCCAAATCATGGTGGAACCACCCGTCATCGCCATCGAAACCAAGGATCCCGATTCCATTGACGAATCCTACAAACGCTACCTGCTCAAATCGTTCTATGAAGCGTTCCACTTGGACGGTGCGCCACTCCGATTGAACTTCGACAGCAAACTCATTTTACGAAAGGACGAAGATCTTGAACAGTTTACTCTCGCTTCCCATAGCCTACCTCCTCGGATCCATCCCGACCGCCATCTGGGTCGCAAAGATCGTCAAAGGTAAAGACTACGACATCCGCGATTACGGCTCCAAGAATTCCGGGCTGACGAACACCTTTCGCGTCTTGGGCGTCAAACCGTCCCTCCCCGTCGTCGTCGTCGATTTGCTGAAGGGATTTCTCGCCCCGACGATTGCCGCCTCCATGGACCGGGCAGCGGCAGCCGCGGGCGGCGTTGAACATTCCTGGCTGCCCCTCGCCTGCGGGCTTCTGGTCATCTTGGGGCACAGCTTCACCTGCTTCGCGAAATTCCGCGGGGGGAAGGGAGTCCTGACCGCATTCGGCGTATTCTTGGCGCTGGCCCCCGTCACGGCCCTTGCGGCCTTTGCCGTCTGGCTCATTCTGACCCTCTCGACAAAATACGTCTCGGTCGGAAGCATCGGAGCGTGCATCGCGCTCGCCGGGCTTTCCACCTTCGGCTACCTGGAACCTCAATTTTTTCAAAACCACTTGCACGACTCCATTTACACGGTTCCCGCCGTCAAGGAAGGCTTTTTGGCCATCGCTTGGATTGTCGCCGTCTTCGTCATTTTCAAGCACAAAGCCAACATCAAGCGGCTTTTGAACGGGACGGAAAACGGTTTTGGCAAAAAAAGGAAAAAAGTATAATTTGAAAGTATGGCTTTTCAAAAATCGAATCCAAAGGTGAATCCATCATGAATATTACGGTTTTAGGCACTGGCGGTTGGGGGCTGACCCTCGGCCAAGTTTTCCACGACAACGGGCACAAGGTTTCTTTCTGGACATTTTCCCAAGCGGAAGTCGACTTGCTCTCGACGGAGCACCAATACAAGGACAAGCTCCCCGGAGTGATTTTCCCTGAAGATTTCTCTTACACGACGGACATGGACAAGGCTCTCGAAGGCGCAGAAATCGTCTTGATCGTAGTCCCGTCGCAAGTCATGGGGAACATCTCCAAGCAATTCGCCCAGTGGACTCCCCCCGCCGGGAAGACGCCCATCGTCGTCTGCGCGACCAAAGGAATCTTGGAAGGAACGGACCAGCGCATGAGCGAAGTCATCCTGGAAAACATCCCTTGGCTGGACCCGGACCACGTGGTGACTCTCAGCGGCCCGACCCATGCGGAAGAAGTTTCCCGTCGGGTCTACACGGCAATCATCGCCGCTTGCCCAAATGAAGATACAGCGAAGAAAGTCCAAAAGGTCATGAGCAACGACTATATCCGCATTTACACATCCACGGATCAAGTCGGCGTGGAACTCTGCGGATCCGTCAAGAACGTCATCGCCATCGCGAGCGGCATCCTTTACGGAATCGGGGCGGGCGACAATACGCGGGCCGCCCTCATCACGCGCGGACAAGCGGAAATCTGTCGGCTCGGGCGCGCCCTCGGGGCGAACCCCAGCACTTTTGCCGGTCTCGCCGGCATGGGCGATTTGATTGTCACTTGCCTTTCGCAACACAGCCGAAACCGTTACGTGGGCGAATGCATCGGCAAGGGCGAAACCCTTTCCCAAGTGCTCGGCCACATGAAAATGATTGCAGAAGGCGTCCCGACTTGCAAGAGCGCAAAGGCCCTGGCGGAGTCCGTCCACGTGGAACTCCCCATCGTGAACGCCGTCTACGACGTCCTCTTCAACGACCGCAAACCCGCCGAAGCTATCAAGGAACTGATGAACCGCGACCTCAAATCGGAAGCGGAATACTGAAAACGGGAAATATGCGGGGACGTTTTTTTCGAAATCTGCTGGTCCTTTCGGCAATCGCCCTCTCCTCTTGCGTCACCGTTCGAGACGATTCGACGCCGGCGTACTCGGAAAAGTGGTGCTTTTACGACAGGGCGGGCATTTACAAGTGCACCACCTGCTACGGCGCGGAGTGCACCTGCAACGTCTCCGCATACGATTTGTGCTCTTACGGCATGTGGGAACGCGCGTGCCGCGCCTGTTACGAAAGCCGCTATTCCGATTTCGAAAGCCTTTACGGAGACCCGCGCCTTACCGCTTGCAGCCCCCAATCCCTCTGCAACCTCTGCAATGCGGGAGTCACTTCCTGCGGACCTTATCCTCGGCCGGAATGGCGCGTCGACGTCCATTGGCATGCGGCTCCGCCTCCCCCAAGAGGCAAAAGGCATCGGGGACGTCCCGACGATTACCCGGAGAAACCGGAAAAGCCTCACCGGGGAAGGTGATTTCCTCCTCGGCAAAACCGCTAACGCCGAAGGCGTTAATCTCGCTACGGCAAAGAGATGCTTCGCTTGCGATCAGCATGACTGCTGCTTTCCTGTAAACAGTCATTCTGAGGGAGCGTGCGACTGAAGAATCCCTATACGGTGAAGAGATGTTTCGGGTCGCTCAACATAACGGCACTCCCTTTGACCGTTAACTAAACCCTAAACACTCCCCACTAAACACTAGCCACTATTCACTAATTCCTAACTCCTAATTGAATCACCGACCCCTCTTCCATAATCCCTACCCCCCCCACTTCCCACCAGTTCCGCTTCCGTCGCCAAAGTCTTAAATTCTGAAAACTCGGATGCGAGGCGGAATCGCCTTTTCTATATTTGAAGCCAAAATGGGAAACAGATATGTCGCACAAGAATAGTTTTGGAAGACTCCTGCTCTTTGTCGTGCTGGGCCTTGTCATCGGCGGTGTCCTCGGCGAATGCCTCGGATTCCTTTTCGGAAAGCTCGGAGAACTGATGAACGCCGGCGGCTACGACAATATCGTGCACAACTTTTTCGTCAAACCGTTCTGGGCCTTCAACACGGGCGCAGGTGCGGAAATGCAACCTTTTGTCTTAGACCTCTACATGGTGAAAATCGCTTTCGGCTTCGCTCTCAAAATGAACGTGATGAGCCTGGTCGGCCTTGTCGTCGGTCTTTACATTATGAAATGGTCCGGAGAACGCTAATGAAAACCCTCGAAGAATTGAAAACCGCCCTGGAAAACGGTTCCACCACAGCCGAACGCCTTGCGGAAGAGTCCCTGTCCGCCATCGAAAAGACGAAAGGCCTGAACGCCTACATCTCCGTATTGGCGGACCGCGCCATGGAAAAGGCCAAGGAAAGCGACGAAAGAAGAAAGCGGGGGAAGACCCTCGGCGAGCTCGACGGCATTCCCATCGCCATCAAGGACAACCTCTGCCTCGAGGGTTCCCGCACGACGGCGGCATCGAAGATGCTCGAAAATTTCGTTTCGCCCTACACGGCGACCGCAGTCGAAAAGCTCGAATCCCGGGGAGCGGTCATCGTCGGCAAGACGAACATGGACGAATTCGCCATGGGATCGTCGAGCGAATCCTCTTACTTCGGCCCGGTCGAAAACCCCATCGACAAGTCCCGCGTTCCCGGCGGCTCTTCGGGCGGTTCCGCCGTCGCAGTCAAATCGGGGACAGTCCCCGTCGCACTCGGCAGCGACACGGGCGGTTCCATTCGGCAGCCGGCCGCTTGCACGGGAATCGTCGGCCTGAAGCCCACCTACGGACGCGTCTCCCGCTACGGGCTCATCGCCTACGCATCGAGCCTCGACCAAATCGGGCCTCTCGCCACCAACGTCCGGGACACGGCGACCGTACTTTCCGCGATTTGCGGTCAAGATGCGCACGACAACACGACAAGCCAACGCCCGACAGAGGATTTCTCCCGAAAAATAGGCGAAAGCATCCGGGGCAAAGTCATCGGAGTCCCAAAGGAATACTTTGCGGAAGGCCTTGACAAAGGCTGCAAGTCCGCCATCGAAGGAATCTTGAAGAAGGCCGAATCCGAAGGGGCGGTCATCCGTGAAGTCTCCATGCCGAACATCCGCTACGCGGTCGCGAGCTACTACATCATCGCAACGGCGGAAGCGTCCAGCAACCTTTCCCGTTTCGACGGCGTGCGTTACACCTACCGCAGCAAGGAGGCGAAGAACCTTTTCGACCTCTACGCCATGTCCCGCAGCGAAGGCTTCGGCAAGGAAGTCCAACGCCGCATCATGCTCGGTTCCTACGTCCTGAGTTCCGGCTTCTTCGACGCCTACTACGTCCAAGCGCAAAAGGTGCGCCGCCTCATTTCCGACGATTTCACCGCAGCGTTCCAATCTTGCGACGTCATCGCGTCCCCGGTCATGCCCGGACTTCCGCTCGAACGGGGAACGAACGAAAGCGACCCGATGGCGATGTACCTTTCGGACATTTACACGGTCAGCTTGAATTTGTCCGGGCTACCCGGAATTTCCGTCCCCTGCGGAGAAGTCGGCGACTTCCCCGTGAGCGTCCAATGGATTGGGAAGCCCTACGCCGAAGCGGACCTGCTCTCGATTGCCGCAGCGGCGGAAAAATTCGCTTGAGGACTTGGGGATGAAGCCATGCATGGGTGGCCATCCTCCTCTGCAGAATCCCCATCCCCTCGAAGCGCGCGGCTGACCCCAAAGACGGCGAGAATCCTGCTCCCCGACGGCTCTTCCAAGATTCTCCCCGCCGAAAGCGTCCAAATCGGAGACCGCCTGCTGGTGAAGCCTGGCGAGACCATCGCCGTCGACGCCGCCGACATCGTACTTGTCAACGACGAACTCAAGGAGTTGCCGCACATCCTTGCGCTTTCCAAAAGGATGATGAAAGTCATCCAGGTGAATTTGGCGTTTTCCATGGTGCTCAACTTTGTCGCCGTTTTCGTCATCATCCATTCCGCGCTCCTCCTCAAATGGAAGAAAGAATGAAAGCGTTTTCCGGATAATGTATATCGATAAAAAATCCAGGAGCTTTCAAATGGAAATGGCAATTTTCTAAATTGCCATTCCATGCCACTCCATGCGTATCATTTCCGGGAACTTTCCGTCCCTTTAGAAAAGAAAGGCGAAATCCTCTCCGCGCTGTCCCATGCGACGGGAATTCCCGAATCGGCAATTTTGAATCTGGAAGTGGAACGCTTCGCCCTCGATTCCCGCAAGCGCAGCGCGCCGCATTGGAGCTACAACGTCCGCTTTGAAACGGAAAGGCTTTTGACTCCGACGCACTGGACTATCCCGGTGACGGAAAAAAGGGAAACCCTCGAAGACGACTCTTTCAAGAATTCCGTGCCGCTGTCAAGACGCGTCTCGGTCGTCGGAGCCGGCCCCGCCGGGCTTTGGGCTTCCCTGCACTTGGCGCGCAAGGGCTTTGACGTCCATCTTTATGAACAAGGCGCACCTGTCGAAGAACGCTTCGGGGACATCCGGAGGTTCTTTTCCGACAGGAAGTTCAACCCGCATTCAAATGTGCTTTTTGGCGAAGGCGGCGCGGGCGCCTATTCCGACGGCAAGTTGAACACGCGCACGAGAACCGTTTTTTCCTCTGCCGTTCTCGAGGACATGGTGCACTTCGGCGTTTCCAAGGACGTTCTGACTTTCGCGAAGCCCCACATCGGGACGGACAGGCTGGTCCTTCTGCTGCGGGCATTGCGCAAGGAGTTTCTTTCCTTGGGCGGGCAAGTGCACTTCCACACGGCACTCGATGATTTGGAAATTTCAAACGGAAAGCTTTCCCGCATCCGGCTGAACGGCAAGTGGCAAAGCGCGGACAATTTGATTTTGGCCCCGGGGCATTCCGCGCGATTCCTTTACGAACTTCTACACGAACGGGGAGTGAAAGAAGAAAGCAAGGCCTTTGCCGTCGGCGTCCGCGTGGAACATCCGCAATCTCTCGTCAATTGGAGACAGTTCGGGAAGAACGTCGACACGGCGCTCACCGGCAGCGCGGAATACGCCCTCACCGCCAAGACTCTCTCCGGGACTTCCGCCGCATACAGCTTTTGCATGTGCCCGGGAGGCGTACTGGTCCCTTGCGTTTCCGAAGAGGGCGCTCTGGCGACAAACGGCATGAGCTACAGCAAGCGGAACGGGAAGCGGGCAAACGGCGCAATCGTCGTCCCCGTCCCCAAGAGTGAAACCCTTTTCGGCGGAATGGAAATGCAGCGGCTATTCGAACGGAAGGCTTTTGCACTCGGCGGAAAGGACTACACGGCCCCCGCCCAGACAATCCGGGCGTTCCTCGACGGAAAAAAGGACGCGCATCTGCCCCAAAGTTCCTTCCCGACGGGGACCGTCCCCTGCGACATCCGCGAAATTTTAAGCAGCCGAATCTGCGATTCCCTCGCGGACGGCTTCGAACAATTCGAACGGAAAATTCCGGGGTTCATTTCGGAAGGTTTGATGGTCGCGCCCGAAACCCGGACAAGCTCCCCCATCCGAATTCTCCGCAATCCGGACACGTTGGAAAGCGTTTCCGCAACGGGGCTGTTCGTCTTGGGAGAAGGCGCGGGCTACACGGGCGGCATCGTCACCAGCGCGGCGGACGGCATCAAGCTGGCAAATCGCGTCCGCATTTCCAAAGACTAGAGGTTCCAAGTGATAACCCGAATCATCGACAGAAACTTCGCCAATATGCGGCTCGACCGTTTTTTGCGCAAGGCATTCCCCAACGAACCGCTTTCCACATTCTTCGCCATCCTGCGAAAGAAGAAAGTCCGCGTCAACGGCGTCCACGCCAAGGCTCCGCAAATGCTCCGCGAAGGGGACACGGTCGACATCTACGAGAACTTCAAGAGCGTCGACGGACAAGCCGTCCAAGAAAAGAAATCCTGGGGAAGCGCCGCAGAATTTTCGAATCGTCACTTTGTCGAAAAGAATTTGAACATCGCGCTAGAAAGAGAAGACTTCATCGTCGTCGACAAGCCGTCCGGCATCGCAAGCCAACCGGGAACGGGAACGCGCAAAGGCGAAAGCCTTGTCGAAATGCTCTGGGAATGGGGAATGGGAGAACATTTGGATTTCAAGCCGACTCTCGCGCATCGTCTCGACGAAGAGACTTCCGGGCTGCTGATTGCCGCCCTGCACGGCGACACCCTTCGGGATTTCACCCGAATGCTCCGGGAACATAAAATTCAAAAGACTTACATCGCTCTCGTCAAAGGGAATCTTTCAAAGGAGCGTGGGACCATCAGCGAGAAACTGGAACGGACGGATTCCAAAGCCGGAGCAAAGATGAAAGTCGGCACGGCGGACGGGAAAACGTCCCTGACCCATTACGCAGTCAAGGAGCATTTGCCCGGATACGATTTGGTGAAAATCCGTTTGGAAACGGGGCGTATGCACCAGATTCGCGCCCACTTCGAAAGCATCGGGCATCCGCTCGTCGGCGACAGCCGTTACGGAGATTTCGCCCTGAACCGCGACTTCAAAAAACGCTTCGGATTGAAACGGCTCTTCTTGCACAGCGCGCACCTCGAATTCGAATGGAAGGGGGAAAAGGTTTCCGTCGACTCCCCACTCCCCGACGATTTGAAGACCGCCTTGAAGCGGTTGAAAGGAAAATAAATTCCGCCGGCTCTTCTCGGGGCTTTTTCCCAACCAATAAAAAGGCCTGCGCAGCAGGGATACCGCGCAAGCCTTTGTTGTTGTGGAAAATCCGGAACTTAGAATTCCTGTTCGGAAATCGAATTGTTGTTCAAGAAAGGCGGAAGCCCGTATTCGCTGCCGATGGTTGCGATTTCGTCTTCCAATTCCTTGGAACGGACTGTTTCCTTCTTTGGCATCGTCAAAGTTTGAGCCTTGGCCATCTGGAGTTCCTCTTCGCGAAGAGCGCCTTGCCGGGCGTCAAAATTCAAGTCGCGGAAGGATGTCGTCGAGGCGGGCATCACCGGTTCCTGGACGGCTTCAATCACATGGGTGCGCATCGTCGGGGAAGGCTTTTGCTGCACGGCCGGCTCTTTCACCTTCGCCAACGCGACAAAGTCCATCGTTTCCCGGGGAGTCGCCCTTTCCACATGCGGCTTCGCGGCGACAGGTTCTGCGGGCGCGGGCGCAGTGTCCTCGTCAAGCTCCTTGTCAAATCCCGTGGCAATCACGGTGATGCTCACGCGGTCGCCAAGCTCCGGAATGGTCACGTCTCCGGCGATGATGTTCGGCATGTTCTCTTCGCCGATTTGTTCGTAAAGGAACTCCATCGCTTCGTTGTATTCGAACATGGAGAAGTTCTCCCCGTGCGCCACATTGATGAGCACTCCCGAAGAGCCGTTGATTTGGACATTGTCGAGAAGCGGGCAGGCGATTGCCTCTGCAGCCGCCTTTAGCGCACGCCCTTCACCGGACGCGCTCCCCGTCCCCATCAGGGCGGAACCGCCATTCGCCATGATTGTCCGCGCATCGTTGAAGTCGGCGTTGATAGTCCCGTGGATGAACATGATGTCGCAAATGCTGCGAACGGCATTCCCCAAGACTTCGTCGACCTTGAGAAAAGCGTCCTTCATCTGCGTGTTCTTTTCGATGACTTCCAAAATGCGCTGGTTGTTGATGACGATGATTGAATCGACGGATTGGCGAAGAGCGGAGAGACCCTTTTCCGCATTCCGGCGGCGAACGGGGCCTTCCCACTTGAACGGCATCGTGACGACAGCGACGGTCAAGATGCCTAACTTTCGAGCGATTTCCGCGACAACGGGAGCGGCTCCCGTGCCCGTCCCACCGCCCATCCCCGCAGAGATGAACACCATGTCCGCCCCTTCGAGCTTCTTTTCCACGACATCCTTGTCTTCCATCAAGGCCTGCCGCCCGACTTCCGGCTTTGCGCCCGCGCCGAGGGTCTTCGTCGTCTTTTGGCCGATGGCGATTTTTTCATCGGCGAGGTTGTTGTCCAAGGCCAAAGCGTCCGTGTTGATGGCGATGAATTCCACATCCTTGATGTTCATATTGACCATCCGGTTCACCGCGTTTCCACCCGCGCCGCCGACTCCCACGATTTTGATTTTCGCCTTGTGGTCGCTGTTGTCGCCGATGATGTGAGCTTTCCCGGAGCGTTCCGGTTCCATATTGTTGAGTGTTTCGTTCATTGGTATCTCCCTGTTTTATTATTGATTCCACAATTCTCAAATGTAATTCTTGAGAAAATTCCAAATGCGTTTCCATCCGTTGCCCACGGAGCCGACAATTTTTGTCGTTCGCGTTTCACGTCGGCTTTTGTACTCGTCGTTCTTCGCCGCATAGTACAACAGCCCGACTCCCGTCGAATGGGTCGGCATCCGCACGATATCCGTCAAACCTTCTCCGGTACGGGGGCATCCCAAGCGGACAGGCATTCCCTTGAAAACCACTTCGCCCAATTCCTGAGTCCCTTCTAGGAGAGAGGTCCCCCCGGTGATGACGACGCCCGCGCCCAACAAGGAATCGTAATTCTTGTTGTGCAAATCGTCGCGGACCTTGATTAAAATCTCTTCCATCCGACGGTAGATGATATACGCCAGATGCTTCCGGCTGCATTCCGTTCCCGGACGACCGCCGATTCCCGGGACGGTGAAGCTCACGTCGTCAAGCATGTTCGAGCGACGGCAAGTCCCGTACATTTTCTTGATTTCTTCCGCTCGGAGAAGTGGCGTCGTCAAACCGATGGCGATGTCATTCGTAATCGCATTCCCGGCGATATTGAAAGAGACCGTGTAAACGACCTTGTCTTCCTTGAACACGGCGACATCGGTGGAAGTCGCCCCGATGTCGATAATGGCGACGCCCAATTCCTTCTCGTCTTTTTCCAAGACGCACTCCGCATCGGCGAGAGATTCAAGCACCAGATGCTTCACGGAAAGTCCGGCGCCTTCAATCGCCTTGTAAATATTACGGACGATTCCCTTCTGGGCGAGCACGAGCTGCACCTCCACGCTCAAGCTCGTACCTTCCATCCCCTGCGGATTCTTCATCCCGGTTCTGTCGTCCAAGGCGTAATCCCCCGGCAAAATGTGAATCGTCTCCATGTCCGCCGGTTTTTGGACAAGGGCACTGGCCTGATCCACGACACGGTTCATCGCCTCTTTGGTGACGACACCGCCGAATTCACGCAAAGGAATCGTCGCACGGCTCGCCACGGATCGGATGTTGCTGCCGGCAATCCCGACATAAACTTCCTTGACATCGATTCCGCTAGTCTTTTCCGCTGCATCGACAGCATCCTTCAACATTTGGATGGTCGCTTCCAATTCATTTTCTTCGCCTTTCTTCAGCGAAGGATTCCCGAAACCCAGAATGCGGACTTCGCCGTCCTCGAGGATTTGCCCGATAAAGACATCGATTTTTGAACTTCCCAAATCCAATCCGACGACAATTTTATTCGGATCGACATCAATGATATTTTCTTCTTTAGCCATCATTTGACCTCTTTAGCAGGATTCACATAAGCGAAACCATCAAATCGCAAATCCAAGGACTTGGCGGTTTTCATCTCTTGCGGCAAACCTTTCACCAGCAATCGGTAATGCCCAAAACTCTTGTCTGCGGGACGATCCAAGGGGAACAGCACCTTGAACTTCACGTCGCGAAAACAAACCACCATCGCATGGAGCTTTTCATCGAGCGCCACCTGGGAAACGCTCCGATACAAGGCTTCGTCTTCTTTCCGCATTGTCTGCAAGAAAGCGGCAATTTTTTTGATTTCTCGATTTTTCACGACGGACGCGACGGGCAAATCCAAAATCGAAGACGACGCGACGGGGAACTTCTGGCCGCGACCCGAATAAGCCTTCCAATGCCCGTTCTCGAGAACTTCCATCACGGGCACCGTTTCTTCGACATGGACGGAAACATTCCAAAAAAGCCCCACATCGACACGGGCGTCTTGCACAAGCGGCAACGAGAGCAGCCTTTCCCGGACGGAATCCGCGTCGATTTCGGACATCGGCATTCCCGTTTCAAGCCCGGCAGTCTGCAGAATCTCTTCCCAAGTCAGCATCCGATTTCCGGAGACGTCGACCGTCCGCAAAGTCCGCAGCTCGACCGGATTCAGCTTGCTCACCCAAAACCATCCCTGCCAAACGGCAACGCCCAAGACAGCCAAGACGAGAAGGAGCTTCCACCCCTTCCGCCCGAACCAGCGCGCGGCGGAAAACAGAGCCTTCTTGCCCTTTTCCTTTCGCGCCATCCGATGCTTGTTCGCGTTGTATCCCCGTCTAGCCATTTTGCTTCAACGCCTCCAAAAAAGGCCGTTCCGATTTCCAAACGTCCCCCGCTCCCATGAAGAGCACGAGGTCACCCGGACGGGCGTCTTTCAACAGGATTTTTTCCGCATTTTCGCGATTCCCGACAAAATGCGCATTCTGGTGTCCGCGAGAGACCGCCGAGTCCGAAATGAGCTTTCCCGAAATTCCGGGAATCGGTTGCTCGCGCGCCTTGTAGATTTCACACACGAGAAGCTCGTCACAGCCGGCGAACACTTCCGCAAAAGCTTCATACTGATCCCGCGTCCGCGTATAAAGATGCGGTTGGAAAACGACCAAGATGCGTTTGTCCGGGAAAGCGTCCCGCGCGCCTTGGAGAGTCGCCGCAGCCTCCGTCGGATGATGGGCATAATCGTCATAGACGGAGATTCCGCGCTCCTCGCCGATGAATTCGAACCGCCTCTTCACCCCCGTGAATTCCGAAAGGGCCTTTCGCGTCACTTCCAACGGAATGTTCTCTTCGTGCGAAAGGGCGATGGCCGCAGTCGCGTTGAGCACATTGTGCCGGCCCGGGATTTTCAAGGTGAAGTTCCCCAAGGACTCGTTGTTCTTGAAAACTTCGAAATGCGAAATTCCGTCCTTCGAATAAAAGGCATCCGCGCGATAAGTCGCCTGGCGGCTAAAGCCGTAAGTCACGACGGGTTTTGTAAAACGCGAAAGGACGGATTGGATGTTCGGATTGTCGATGCAGACGACCACCTGCCCGTAAAAGGGGACCTTGTTCGCAAAGGCGACAAAGGCGTCCTTGATGGCGTCCAAGTCGCCGTAAGTGTCGAGATGTTCGCGGTCGATGTTCGTGATGATGGCGGAGGACGGCATCATGGAAAGGAAACTGCGGTCGAATTCATCGCTTTCCGCAATCAGGTAACGGCCGCGCCCCACTTTCGCCCCGCTGCCCTTCCCTTTCACGATTCCGCCGACGATGACCGTCGGGTCTTCCCCGGCCGCTTCCCAAATGGAGCCGAGCATCGATGTCGTCGTCGTTTTCCCATGCGTTCCGCTCACGGCAAGGGTGTACTTGAGACGCATCAACTCGCCGAGCATTTCCGCCCGGCGAATGACGGGAATCCGGCGCGCCTTGGCTTCAACGATTTCCGGATTGTCCATTTTCACCGCAGAAGAATAAACAAGCAAATCCGCATTTTCCACGTTCTTCGCCGCATGCTCGGGGTAAATCGAAAGCCCCAAGTCCTTCAGATACTGGATGGAGGGGCCGTCGCCCGTGTCGCTTCCCGTAACCACGAAACCGTTTTCATGCAAGACTTCGGCAATGCCCGACATCCCGGCTCCGCCGATGCCCACAAAATGCAATCTCTTGACGCGATTACTCGGAATCAAATTCATTTTACATCTCCGTTTCCAAAATGGTTTTCGCGATTCTGTCCGCAGCATCGGGCATCCCGATGGACTTCGCGGCGGCGGACATCTCCCCCAGCCTTTTTTCATCGGAAAGGAGGTTCTGCACTTTATCCCAAAGGTGGTTCGGCTCACTGTCCAACTCCACGAGAGCCGCTCCCGCCTTTTCGACGACACGGGCGTTGTACTCCTGGTGATTTGCCGTCGCAAAGGGGAACGGGAACAAAATCGACGGCTTTCCGAATGCGAGGATTTCCGCCAATGTCGAAGCTCCGGCCCGGCTGACAATCAAATCCGCATATCCCATATAGGCGTAGATGTTCTCCAAAAAGCCCTTGACGGAAACGTTCTCCGGGAAAGTTCCCACGCGCTCGCGAACGGAATCCAAATTTTTCGCCCCGACCTGCCAGACGACGGAAATGTCCATTCTGCCGGCAATCGCCGAAAGGGAAGCCTCCATTTTTTCATTGATGCCTCGCGCCCCCTGGGACCCCCCGACGACCAAGACCGTCTTCGTCCCGCTGCGGAATTCCGCAGGCCGCGAAAGGCTTTCCATTTCGGGAAGTCCGCGGACGGGATTCCCGAGCACTTGCGTCTCCACGTTCGGAAAGAATTTCCTCGCCTCTTCGGACGTCACGAAGATTTTTTTCGCATAATGCGCGCCCAACTTGTTCGCGACACCGGCGACTGCATTCTGCTCTTGAATGTAAACGGGAATCTTGGCGCGACCGGCGGCCATGACAATCGGAAGAGAGACGTAACCGCCCGTCGCCACGACGACATCCGGCTTTCTCCTTTCAATGACGCGTTTTGCGCTCTGGATGGCCTTGATGAGCTTGTAGGGAAGCGTCAAATTCTGGGTAAAGGAGCCCCGGTGCAGCGGCACTGCCGTAATTTCGTCAAATTCAAAATACGGTTTCACCAATCGGGATTCCATGGAATCCTTTCGGCCGGCAAACGAAATGTTCTCCACGCCAAATTTTTTCAGGCTTTCCGCAATGGCCACGGCCGGGAACACGTGCCCGCCCGTTCCGCCGCATGCGAATAAAAACTTTTTCTGATTCATAGAGCCCTCGCATCTTGCACAGAACTTCTCGGCTCGTCGATATCCATCCCGGTTCCCGAGCGAGAAATGTTCAATAAGATTCCAATTGAAAAAAGCGAAACAATCAAATTCGTCCCACCGTAACTGATGAACGGCATCGGCTGTCCCGTCGTCGGCATCAAACCCGTGCAGACGCAGACATGGAAAATCACGTTGAGGGCGATGGACGACGTGAGGCAAACCGCAAAATACCGGGCAAAACGCGTCTTCGCATTCTGCGCAATCACCAGCCCTCTGTAAACCAAGTAGCCGAAAAGGAACAATACGGTCATCGTCCCTATCAGCCCCAGCTCTTCCCCGAGCAGACTGAAGGCGACATCCTTGTACGACTCCGGCAAAAATCCCAGTTTTTGAGTCCCCTGCCCGATGCCCGTGCCGAACCACCCGCCGTGTCCGAGGCTCACCAGGGCGTTGAAAAGTTGGTAACCATCCCCTTGGACGTGTTCCTCCGGATGCAACCAAGCCTGCAAGCGGCGAAAGCGGTAAGGAGCGGCCAAACCGATGACCAAAGCAGCGGCGGCGACCGGCACAATCGAAATCGTCAAATAGCGGAGCTTGACACCTGCCGTGTAAAACAAGATGAACATCGTTGCGCAAATCATCAAAGCCATGGAAAAATTCGGTTGCAAAAGCAGCAAAGCGACAACGATGCCGAGAGTCACCAACGGTTGCACAAAACCTTTTTTGAAATCCGTGATGTCATCGCCCAGTTCCGAAAGTCTGCGCGACATGTAGGCGAACATCGCAATCTTCAAGAATTCGGACGGTTGCAGGGAGAACCCTCCGATGGAAAGCCACCGGGAAGCCCCCTTCGTCACCACTCCCATCGTCACGACGACGACGAGAGAAACCAGACAGAGTAGAAACGCGGGGTGCGCAAATTTAAAATAGAGCTTGTGATCGACCAAAGCCGCGCCGAACAAACCCAAGAGCCCAAATCCGATGTAACGGAGATGTTTGAGAGCGTAAAAATACGATGGACGCCCCATTTCCGTCGCCCGGAATTCGCTTCCGCTGTAAATGACGAACACGCCGAGCGCAAGCAACGCCACCACGGTGAGCAGTAAAGGCTTGTCAAACGTCATCAAGGCACCCAAGGACTTTCGCATTGACAACCTACTTGCTCGCCGCCGAGGGTTCCAAGTGCAAAAGCTTTTCCACGATCCGCTCCATCTTCATGCCGCGCGAACCTTTGACCAGGACGACGTCGCCAAAGCGGACGTTTTCCGAAAGGAATTCTTCCAAACTTTCCGCAGAGTCGAAATGCCTCGCCGCCTTTTCATCCATTCCCGCAGATATCGCCCCGCGCTGCGTATTCTCACTCAGGCGGCCCAAAGTCAACAGCAAATCGAAATGCATTTTAGGCACGAGTTCGCCAATTTCCCGATGCCATTTATCTGCATCGTCTCCGAGTTCAAGCATATCTCCCAAAACGGCGATTTTCCGACAGGGAACATCCAAAGAGCCGACCGTCTGCAAGGCCATCCGCGTCGAAGAGGGATTCGCATTGTAGCAGTCCGAAACAATTTTAAATCCCGCACCTTGGCGAATTTCCATCCGCATGTCCGCAGCATGGAATTTTTCAAGGGACTTCGCAATGAGAGTCTTCGGCATCCGGAGGGAAATCGCGACGGCAATCGCCGCCAAGGCGTTGTAAACGTTGTGGACTCCGGGGACGTTCAAGTGAAATTCCGTATGCCCCACCTTGAAACTGGCACAGGCGTTGGAATCCCAGCGAATGTTCTCCGCCTTGACAATCCCCCGCTTGATGCCGAACGTCACAATCCGATAGCTCTTGTTGGAGCGGAGCTTTGAAAACTTGGGGTCGTCGGCGTTGGTGATCAAGATGCCGCCGCGATGCATCCCGTCGACAATCGAACGCTTTTCCTGGAACACGTTATCCAAATTCCCCAGCCGTTCCAAATGGCTTGCGCCGATATTCGTGATGACGGCGATGTCCGGTTCCACCGTCATGGAGAGCCGGTGAATCTCCCCGGGGGAATTCGTCCCCATTTCCACTACGACGACTTCATCGGAATGCTTCAAGCGGAAAAGGGTTTTCGGCACGCCGATCTGATTGTTCAAATTGCCTTCGGTCGCCAAAGTCTGGAATTGGGCGGAAAGAATCGTCTTCAGCATTTCCTTTGTCGTCGTCTTCCCGTTCGAACCGGTGACGGCGATTTTCTTGACCTTGAAATGCCGTTGGTAACCCTTCGCCAGCTTCAACAGGGCTTCATTCGTATCCTCGACGGGCACATAGACATCCGCGCCGGGTTCTCTTGTCCTCGACAAATCCATCACTGTCATCAAAGCTCCTTTTTTCATCACTTCGGGAATAAATTCATGCGCATCGAAACGTTCGCCCTTGAGCGGCCAGAAGACGACTCCCGGGGCGGCCTCGCGACTGTCCAGGCAAAGCTTCGCCTTTTGCCTTGCATCGGCACGCGAAAGCCCGACAGGCTCGCTTTCGAGTATTTCACAAAGTTCTCCAACGGTGATTTCCAATTCTTGAATCATGCCATCTCCCGAAGAATGATTTCGTGGTCGTCGAAATGATGCTTCGACTTCCCCACGATTTGATAATTTTCATGACCCTTGCCGGCGACGACCAAAAAATCCCCGGTGCGCATGGCACGGCAAGCTTCTTGAATCGCCTCTTCCCTGGAGACGACCGCCTTGAAACGTTCCGTCCGCATTCCGCCGACAATGTCCGCGATGATGTCTTCGGGCCTTTCCGTACGCGGATTGTCGGAAGTCACCCATGCGAAATCCGCACACCGTTCCGCGATGCTTCCCATGATGGGCCGCTTGTTCTTCTCCCTGTCGCCGCCGCAACCGAAGACGACAAGAAGCCTCCCCTTGCAAAGGGACCTGGCCGTCATCAAGACGCGTTCCAGCGCGTCCGGCGTATGGGCGTAATCCACAATGACGCGACGATTCCCGTCGTTGAAGGTCATTTCAAAACGCCCGGGGACTTTCACGTTCAAAAGCGCACGCCGCACGGCCTCTTCCGAAATTCCCAAGGCGTTCGCCCACCCCATCGCCAGCAGCGCGTTGTCCGCATTGAACTCCCCGACCAAGCGCGACTTGAAGGGAACGTCCGAAATCGCGGGGACGGAAAGTTCAAGCCCGTCTTCCGAACTTTTCACGGCTGTCGGGAAAATGTCAGCAAAACTCTTGCCGAGGCGCGACACGGCGACCTTTCTCTTCGCGGGGATTTCACCCCAAAGGCGCTCGCCGTAAGCATCGTCGACATTGATGACCGCAACGCCGCTTTCCGACAGATACTCCGTGAACAAAAGCTTCTTCGCCGAAAAGTAATTTTCCATCGTCTTGTGGTAATCCAAATGATCTTCCGTCAAATTCGAAAAGAGGGCGCTCTTGCACAAAACGCCTTGGATGCGCCCTTGCCACAAGGAGTGCGACGAAGCTTCCATCACCAAGTCCGTAACGCCGGCCTTCACCGCATCGGCGGCGAAAGCGTAAAGTTCCAAAATGCCGGGAGTCGTCAAATTCGACGTGACGACCTTCGAACCGATTTTCTTGCAGATGGTCCCGAGCAAAGCCGTCTTTCTCCCGTCTTGAGAAAGCATCGCATCCATCAAGAAGGCGCTTGTCGTCTTCCCGTTCGTCCCCGTCACCGCATGCACGGACAATTTGGCAAACGGGTCGCGGTAAAAGATTTTCGCCAAGGACGCGCGCTCCTCCTTGACGCTAGGCACCAAGATCCACTTGCTTTCGAGCCCTTCGGGGGCTTCCGTTTCGCCGATGACGGCCACAGCCCCCTTCGTCAACGCGGTTCGCGCAAATTCTCCGGATTTTTCGCCGGGCAAAGCGAAAAACAAATCTCCGGGGGAAACCTTGCGGGAATCGTCGCAAAGCCCTTGGATTTTCAAATTTTTCAAAACGGTTTCGGACAACATATTTCACCCTTTCTCGGAAAGGATCAGTTTGAATTCTTCACCGCGCTTGAGTTCGATTCCCGGTTTGGGAAACTGCTTCTTGACGCGGCCCACGCCTTCGTATCGCACCGTCCCGGACAACTTTCCGAGTTGGATCAAAGCGTCCCTCAGGGAAAGCCCCGAAAGGTCCGGCATTTTCTGTGCGCCCAACGTTCCCAAATGGAGCGCCTTCCCCGGCTCTTCGAAATTCCATTCCGACGCGACGACCGTAGGGCCATTCCCGTAGAAGGAAACGGAACAGCCCAAGCTGTCGGCGAGGATTTCCGCTGCGGACTTCGAAAGCCCCACGAACTCCACGTCGCAACTTTTGGCAACCACCGGCTGCGAAAGATTGTAAGGCACGGGGGAAGTCCGCGGCGAATAGTAAACCTTCTCCATGATTCCACGGAACGTGGGGGCGGCGGTCATGCCTCCCGAAAGGCCGTGAACATCATTTTTTTGCGGTTCGTCAAACAAGACCATGCAGACAAAGTCCGGATTTTCCGCCGGGGCAAGCCCGATGAACGAAGAGACTTGCCGGCTTGTGTCGTACTTCTTCGTCTCCGCGTTGTATTTTTCCGCCGTGCCCGTCTTGCCGCCGAAGGCGATTCCCGACAACTTTTCAGAATGCGCCTTTTTCCCCGTCCCCTCCTCCACGACGGCCCGAAGCATTTGCCGCACGAGACCCGCCGTCTTCGGGGAAATCACTTGGCGAATCTTTTTCGGCTCATTCTTTTCGAGAATCGTCCCGTCCGACGTCCGCCATTCCTTGACGAGAGTCGGTTGCAACAAGTTCCCGCCATTCGCCACGGCACTGAACGCCATCACCATCTGCATCGCCGTCACCATGATTTCATGGCCGTACCCGACAGTCTTTCCCGTCCGGCCGCTCCACGATTCAATCGGCTTCAGCTGGCCGCTTTCTTCGCCGGGAAGCTCAATGGAAGTCTTCGTGCCGAACCCGAAAGAGCGGATGTAACGGTAAAACTTCTCGTCGCCGATGCTGTCCGCAATCTTGGCAAAGATGATGTTCGACGAAACCGCCATTGCGCCCATCATATTCTGGTCTTTGTGATCACGACCGCCGTCGTCTTGGATGACGATGCCTTTCCCGGCATTCCACTTACCCTTTTCGCCGCTGAAGACCGTCTTCGGATTCACGGATTCCGTTTCGAGCGCCGTCGCCGCAGTCACCAACTTGAACGTGGAACCCGGCTCATAGACGAAGGAGATGATGCCGTTCTGCTTCGCACGCGTCGCCGCGCTCACCGGGGCGTTCGGGTCGAAAGTCGGGTAGCTGGCCATCGCCAGGACTTCCCCCGTATGAGGGTTGACGATGACGGCACTTCCGCTCTTCGCCCGGTATTCTTCAACCCCTTCCTTCAAGGCCTGCTCGACGATTTCCTGGATGTTGCGGTCAATCGTCAAGACCAAATCCTTCCCAGGGACAGGTTCCCGACCCTCCATCTTCCGCCCGGCCTGGACTTTCCGGCTGCTGTTCAAGATGCGGGACTGCCAGCCGTCCGTGCCGCGAAATTCCTTTTCATATTGGAGTTCAAGGCCGAAAAGCCCCATCCCGTCGCGCCCGACCTGCCCGATCAGCTGCGAGGCCAGAACGCCTTGGGGATAAACGCGATGCGTTTCCAAATTCCCGTTGTCGACCTTTTCTTGCACGCTTTCCGCGAACACTTGCCCGTTGCGGTCCAAGATACGCCCGCGGGGAGCCTTCTTGATGACCCTGTCCTTCGCCTGCAAATTGGCGATTTCGTTATACTTTTCCCGTTGCAAAATCTGGATTTGGACAGTGCGGCAAATGAGCACCAGCCAAATGGCCCCGAAAATGATGAAGACCCAAGAAAGGCGTTCCAACTTCATTTTTCGCCCTCCTCTTTTTTCAACTTTCGCGGCACTTGGCCGTATCCCAAGCCCATCTTCCGCGCCACCTGTTGAATCCGTTCAAGCGACGCCAGCTCCCGATTCTCCAATTCCACCCGGACGACCTCCCCGCGGAGCGCGGACACTTCGCGGACAAGGATTGCCTTCTTTGTCGCCAAGTCGTTGTAGCGGTCTTGCATCCAAAGGTAGACGCAAAGAAAAGCGCAAATCAAGACGAAGAGCAGAATTGCGCCGAAAACGCGATGTCTGTCAAAGAACTTCTTCATACTCTTTCGTACACCCTCAACTTCGCGGAACGCGCCCTCGGGTTCCCTTCGATTTCTTCCGCCGACGGCAAGACCGGTTTGCGAAAGACCTTCTTCAATTTCCGCCGATTGCCTCCGCAGGTGCACACGGGGGATTCCGGTGGGCAAATGCAGGACTTTTCAAATTCCGCGGCGGCGAGCTTCACCGTCCTGTCTTCCACGGAATGGTAAGAAATCACCACCAGGCGGCCTCCCGGAATCAAGGCTTCCACGGCTCCGCGGATCCCCTTCCGGATTTCATCCAACTCTCCGTTCACTTCCATCCGGACTGCTTGGAAAATTCTGGCCAGGATGCCGTTCATGTCGCGTTTCCTGTCCGGATAAGTCCTTTCCGCGGCGAGGCGCAAGTGCTCGGGCAAAATCGGAGATTTCAAACCGGCCGCGATTTCCCGGATGTTCTCCCCCAATTTGAAAGCCCTGTCCAAATCGGCATTTTCCTTGAACGCCCCGGCCATTTCTTCAATTGAATTTGTACGCAACCATTCCTGCGCACTGAAGTCCTCTCCCGGATTCATCCGCAAATCCACGGGATGATTCCCGTTGAAGGTGAAACCGCGCGCATCATCGTCCACCTGGTGGCTGCTTATCCCCAAATCGAACAGGACGCCGTCCAAGGAAGCTTTCGGGATGTCGCTTGCAATGCGGGAAAACGGTCCCGCGTGGAATGTCACCTTCGAAGCGTAAGGGGCAAGCCTTTCTTTCGCATAGGCAAGGGCTTCCGGGTCACGGTCGAAGGCATGCAAGACCCCCGTTGGCGCAAGCCTTTCCAAAATGCCTTCGGAATGCCCGCCGCCGCCGAGAGTGCAATCGGCATAGGCACCGTCCGGGTTCACCACCAAGGCGTTCAAACTTTCTTCAAAAAGAACGGGGGAATGGTATTCAGAGTTTTTCAACTTCACCCCCCGAAGGCGCGTCGAAGAATCCTTCATCGAACGCAGCCAAATCCTCTTCGGTCGAGAGACCGTACTTCGCGTTGTAGATGGAAGGGTTCCAAAGTTCCGCAGACTTGCCGGAGCGAGCCACGTAAAAGACCTCGCCCTCCAGTTTGGCGTAAGCGATGTCGCTTTTCGAAAGCAGGATGCGATTTTGACCGTCCAAGGCGACCAGATGGGAGTTGGCCTTGAACTGTCTGCGGAACGTCACGTTCTTCGGGGTAGCCGGGCGCGCTTCGATGTGGGCGACGAACTTCCGATACTCGGCAAGCGTAAAGAGGATGAGCGAGTCTCGGGTTCCATGGGACACGACCAGCGACTTGCCCTCCTCGTCGGAGAGCAGACGACGAAATTCCCTGGGGAAGGGCGTCCTTCCCTTTTCGTCTATTGCCGTCTGGGCTTGTCCTATGAATTCGTCCAATTCCATTCGAAGTTTACCACTTTAATCCACAACTCTACCAAATATAGCCACTTTTCCCCACTCATTCCGCAAAAAATTTCCCCGGTGTGATTTTGAACAGTTTTTTGCCCGTCCTTCCCCCGCAGACCGGTCTTTGTGCAGTGCACATTCTTTGCAGGTTCAAAATTCCAAATCCCGAATCGTTCCGATTTTATGTATATTCCCTAGCGCACCCTTTTCGAGGAGAATCCCGATGAAGAAAATTCTTTCCGCGACCTTGTTCGCCGCCACCTTCGCCACATATGGTTTCGCGCAGGATTACGGCCAATACCAAGACCCTTATCAGCAGCAACAGCCGGTTTACCAAGATTACGGGCAGCCGCAACAACAGGCCCAGCCGAATTACCAGCAACCGTATCAGCAACCGCAGCCGGCCTATCAGGAGCCGTACCAGCAACAACCGGCTTATCAAGATTACGGGCAGCCCGCGCAACCGGAAATGGGCGGCGGAGCGCCTTTCTTCGGCATCGGACTCGACCTGTTCGGCCTCCTCAACAACAACTACAATATCCGCGGCACGTTCCGCTTGAACGAAAGCATGGAGCTTTCCGCGATTTTGGGACTTTACCATTATGGCGAATCGACCACGACAGTCGGCGGAGTCGACACGGACGGTCAAGACGACCACACTCTATTCAACATCGGCGCAGCCTTCGACTACTACCTGCTCCAGAAATTCATCCCGTTCTCCGTCGGCGGAGAAATCATCTACGGGATGGACAGCGATGGCAGTTCGGATGCTGCGACGGATTATTCGAACTTGAACATCAACATTTTGGCGGGCGCCCACGCGCAAATCGTCCCGAACCTCTTCTTGACGGGCAACGCCGGGATTGGCATCCGGTACTACTCCGCAGACAACCCCTCAGCCGAAACGAGCCGTCTGAGCGTCGGTCTCGTCACCAGGGTCTATCTCACCTGGTTCATCCTTTAATTTTCATTCCAAACACAAAGGCCGTTCCCTCGGGGGCGGTCTTTGTTTTGCAAATCCTTTCAATTGAGGTCTCCATGGAACTCATCGGCATGCTTTACCTTTCGAACTTCGGCAGACTCCTATCCCAGCTCAGATCCGGTCGGCTTTCCCGAAAGAAGTATGTCCTCAACGGATTTACGCAGTATTTCTTCGGCTTCAAACGGATGCAAATTGAATTCGAACTGGTCATGCGGCCGTTCAAGACGGCAAGCGACATGGGAGCTTTGGTCATTCGCACCAAGGACGGCAGACCTCTCAAGGCGTTCCACGAAAACGATGCGGAAGATTTGGCGCGATTCGTCTCGGCGACCTTCGACTCGCTCGCGACGCTCACCTTCACCGATTCCAACGGCAAGGACTTCGAATACGCCTTCCACAAAGGAAAGCCTCTCCCCATCGCCCCGACGCTCTTTGAATTTGAGCGGAAATCCGAAGCGGAATACCTAAAAGAGCATTCCGGACACGCCTTCGACTGTTACAGAAGTCTCGAAGAGTCCATCAACAGGACTTGACCGTTCGACCGCCCCTAATCCCCGTCAAGCCCTATATCGAGCGCTCCGGACTTGACTCCTTCCACGGCGGCCTCCACTTTTTCCGTCGCGATTCTTTTCGCGGAATCCTTCGCGCTCCGAACGGCCGCGTCCGCTCCCGACAAATGCAAAAGGCCCGTGTAAACCCCATAAGCGAAAGACGCATCCCTCTGGCGTTTTAAATCTCCCGACAGCGGCAGCAGGCAAAGGGTCGAAAGCAAAATCAGGCAGGGAATCGCCCCCTTGGCAAGGCCGAGAAGGCCGCCGCCGAGAGCGTTCGCCAAGGAAAAATGCCGTTTGACGAACTTGTTTATAAAATGCCCCGAAACGCGGAGGACGAGGAACGGCAACAGAAACCCGAGAACCCGCGAAGAAATCATCAAGGCCGTATCGGAAATGTCGAGATTCCCGGCCAAAAAAGGCTCGACGACTTCCGGAGCATAAACGACTCCGATTCCCCCGCCGACCCACGCCATCAAGTGGACCAGCGTCTTGACCAGCCCGAAATAGACTCCCAGTCCGGTCAAGATCAGCAGCACCGAGCCGCAAAAGATGTCAATCCAATTTCCCATCAGCGGCAAATCAAAACGGTGAAGAACGAAGCGAGGAGCGCGCCGGCAAAAGCCCCGATGCCAAGTCCCGCTTTCAAAAACGCCATCCTGGAATTTTTCGGCAGCGGCGGGAGCGGCTCGTTCCGCATCGTCGCCGAGAGCCACTTCCGCATGGGAAGGTCCAACTGCCGCGGATAGCCGTCCATGATGGACGCCAGGGCGTCCGCCGCCTGCACGGTCGACTTAAAACGATCCTGCGGCTTCTTTTCCAAGCATTTCAAAATCCAACGGCGCAAGGAATAGGGGATTTCAGGAGGGAAATTCTTGAGTTTCAAGTCCAAGTTCAAGATGTACTGCGAAGTGAGTTCCATGCTTTCCCCCCGGAACGGATTCTTCCCCATGGCCATTTCGCAGGCGATGATTCCCAAGCTGAACAAGTCGGACGCAAACGTCACCGAAAATCCGCGGACCTGCTCCGGACTCATGTAGGCGGCCGTCCCGAGGACGCTTCCGGGAAGGGTCATGTCTTGCCCGGGATTCGCGTCCCTGGCGATTCCAAAATCCAACAGGCGCACGCGACCGTTCTTTTCCACCATCATATTCGAAGGCTTCAAGTCGCGATGGATGATTTGACTCGCATGGACGCAGACGAGAGCCTGCAGAATCTCGTGGACCATGTAAAGAATCACCCAAACGGGCGGGCGGCTCTGGACTTCCAAAATTTCCCGAAAGGTCTTCCCGTCGACATATTCCATGGCGAGCGAAAGCTTTCCCGTGCGCTCTTGCCAAAGCGCATAAGGATGTACAATCGCCGGATGATGCAAATTGGCAATCAGGACGCACTCCCTCTTGAACCGGGCTATCAAGTCTTCGTACCCGCGGAGACTCGGGAGCATCTGCTTGACGACGACACGTCTGCAAAGCGAAGGATCCTCGCACAGCCACACGTCCCCCATGGCCCCCTGTCCGATTTTCCGGATGGGGACGTATCCGCCGATTTTGGCCGGACGGGCGCGCTTGCGCACAGTCTTCGTCCCGTCCTTGGTTTCCTCTGGGGTTTGGGAATCGTCATTGATAGCAGCCATATCGCCCAAATATAGAAAACGGAGAACGCTCCCCGTAGCCGGAACCTACGCAAATGTGCATTATCCGACAAAAGGAATGCCTTTGCCAAATTCTTCGGCAGCAGCCTGTAAATCTTTGGCACCAGAGACAAAAATTCACAAAATTCCCTTCAAACAAGACCACGTACATTTCCACAGTCCCTCGATTTCACGGAGAAAAGTCTATTTTTCAAAAAAGATTTTTCAAAATTCACAAAAGTTCAACAAAATTTTCCCGATTTTTGAAAATTTTCCCATCAAAAATTTTCAAGTTCTCCACAAAAAACGAGAATTTTTGAAAAATTCGAACTTTTCGAAATTCTTTTTTGCAGAAAACAAAATATTTCTCCCAAAACATCCCGTACAGTCCTCAACATATACTATATTTTGAGGCGTCAAATTTCTACAACGAAGTGAGAAACAGATGGCAAACCATACATTAAGCGGTGCTCAAGCGATTCTCGATTGCCTCAAGCGCGAAGGCGTTGACACCATTTTCGGCTATCCGGGCGGCTCGGCGATTCCCCTCTTCGATGCCTTGCTCGATTCGAACATCAAAATGGTTCTTTCCCGCCACGAACAGGGAGCGACCCACATGGCGGACGGTTACGCCCGCGCCACGGGAAAGGTCGGCGTCGTATTGGTCACGAGCGGCCCCGGGGCGACGAACACTTTCACCGGCATCTACACGGCCCAAATGGACTCTTCCCCCATCGTCGTCCTGGCCGCCCAAACGACCACCCCGAACCTCGGCAAGGACGCTTTCCAAGAATGCGACACAAGCGGCATGACCTTCGCCGCCGTCAAACATTCCTTCCTGGTCAAGAAGTCCAACGACCTCCCCCGTGCAGTCAAAGAGGCGTTCTACATCGCGCGGACAGGGCGTCCGGGACCCGTTCTCATCGACCTTCCGAAAGACGTCACTGCGGGAGATTGCACGGCCCCCTTCACCGACAACGTCGATTTGCCGGGCTACAAGATTCCGAGCCACGCCGACCAAGCTTCTGTGGAAAAGGCCGCGGCACTCCTCAAAAAATCGACCAAGCCCCTCCTTCTCGTCGGACACGGGACTCTCATTTCCGGAGCTTCCCGGCAAGTGAAGGAACTCGCGGAAAAATTGAACGCACCCGTCGTGGAAACGTTGCTCGGATTAGGCGCGTTCCCGGAAACGCACCCGCTTTCCCTTGGCATGCTCGGCATGCACGGCACGGCTTATGCGAACAAGGCGCTTCTCGACTGTGACCTCGTCATGAGCATCGGCTCCCGTTTCGACGACCGCATCACGGGAAAGCTCGAAGACTTTTGCAAGAACGCTAAAATCATCCACATGGACATCGACCCGGCGGAAGAGGGCAAGGTCTTGCAACCGGACGTGTTCCTTTGCGGCGACGCGAAGCTCGTCTTGGAACAGCTGCTGCCGTTAGTCTCGAGGCTTGATACGGACAATTGGATAAAGACCGTACAAACGAACAAGAAGCGTTTCCCCCTCACCTACCCGAAGCATGGCGGTCTGCGGATGCAGCACATCATTTCGACGGTTTACAACCTGACCAAGGGAAAGGCCATCGTGACGACCGATGTCGGCCAGCACCAGATGTGGGTCGCCCAATTCTTCAAGGCGGATTACCCTCGCCAGTTCATCACCAGCGGCGGTGCGGGGACGATGGGATTCGGATTTCCCGCGGCCATCGGGGCGGCCATCGGCATCGGTTCCGATTTAGGCTGGCCGGTGTGCTGCTTCGCGGGAGACGGCGGTTTCCAGATGACGGAAGCCGAACTTTCCACGGCGAAAATCCACAACCTCCCCATCAAGATTTTCGTGATGGACAACAAATACCTGGGGATGGTCCGGCAATGGCAAGACATGTTCTACGACAAGCGTTATTCGTCCGTGAGCATGGTCGGCAACCCGGACTTCGTGAAACTGGCCGAGGCTTACGGAGTCAAGGGACTCCGCATCAAGCGGGCGGCCGATGCGGAACGCGTCATCCAAAAAGCCTTGGAATACAACGAAGGTCCCGTCCTCATCCACTGCGAATGCGAAGAACAGGACAACGTGTTCCCGATGATTCCCGCCGGCGCGCCCATCACTTCGATGATGACAGAGCCGCCCAAGGGAAAACTTGAAAAACCGACAGGGAGTACCTGATATGCCAATGGAAAACAACACTTCGGCTCACTGCCTGAGCCTTCTTGTCGCAAACCGCCCCGGCGTCCTCGTGCGCATCGCGCTAGTCTTTTCCCGCCGAGGCTACAACCTCGATTCGCTAGTCGTCTCCCCGACTCTCAACCCGGACTTCAGCCGGATGAACATCGTGGCCCACGGCAACCCGGAGATTCTGCTTCAAATCATCAAGCAGCTCGAAAAGCTGGTCGATGTCATCCAAGCCAAGGATCACACGGGTTCGAACACGGTCGAAAAGGAACTGGCCCTCATCAAAATCAAGTGCAAGCCGGAACAGCGGACGGAAATTCTCCAACTCTGCGACCACTTCAAGGCGACCACGGTCGATATGACGGACACGTCGATGATTGTCCAAATCACCGGCAACACGGACAAAATCGACGCGATGAAGCATTTGCTGGACAAGTTCGAAGTCGTCGAATATATCCGCACCGGCAAAGTCATCATGTTACGCGGTGAAGAAATTACTTAATCGGTAATTTACAGCAACTTCCCCAAAAGGCCCCGCGTTCCGCGGGGCTTTTTTGACATCACACCTCGCCTCGAAGGGAATTTCAATCTCTCATTTGTTAAATTAACGGCATGAAAATATTTGTAACCGGCGTCGCGGGGCAGCTCGGCCACGACGTCATGAATGAGCTTTCCCGAAGAGGGCACGAAGGCATCGGCAGCGACATCGCTCCCGAATACAGCGGAATTCAAGATGGAAGCTACGTCTCGCACGCCCCCTACCGCTCCATGGACATTACGGACGCGACAGCGGTCAAGACCACCCTCGAAACAGCAAGACCGGACGTCGTCATCCACTGCGCCGCATGGACCGCCGTCGATTTGGCGGAAGACGCGGACAAGCAGCCCAAGGTGCGCGCCATCAATGCGACCGGGACGGAAAACATCGCCAAGACCTGCAAAGCCCTCGGATGCAAGATGCTTTACATCAGCACGGACTACGTTTTCGACGGGAAAGGCGAAGAACCGTGGCAACCGGACTGCAAGGAATTCAAACCGCTGAATTTCTACGGAAAGACCAAGCTCGAAGGCGAAATGGCCGTTTGTCAAAATCTTGAAAAGTTCTTCATCGTCCGCATCGCCTGGGTCTTCGGGCTGAACGGCAAGAACTTCATCAAGACGATGCTCTCCGTCGGGAAGTCGCACGACTCCGTCCGCGTCGTGAACGACCAGGTGGGGACGCCGACCTACACATTGGATTTGGCGCGGCTTCTCATCGACATGGCGGAATCGGAAAAATACGGTTACTACCATGCGACGAACGAAGGCGGATTCATCAGCTGGTACGACTTCACCCGGGAAATTTACAGACAGGCCGGGCTAAAGACGGAAGTCTTCCCGGTGACGACTGCGGAATACGGGCTTTCCAAAGCGGCGCGGCCGTTCAACAGCCGACTCGACAAATCCAAGCTGGTTCAAAACGGATTCACTCCGCTGCCCCCTTGGAGGGACGCCCTTTCCCGCTACCTGAAAGAGCTGCAAACCCAAAGCTGAACATCACGGGAAACGAAAATCCGCATCGCCCGGTGCGGCTTTTTTACGACTGCATTCAAGCTTGAACAGCGTCCGATGAGCATGAAAAAAGCTCCGGGATTTCTCTCGGAGCTTCGTGCGAGTGGCAGGACTCGAACCTGCAACCTACTGGTTCGTAGCCAGTTGCGCTATCCAGTTACGCCACATTCGCATCACGACCCAAATATAGATTTTCTGCACATCTTGTCAAGGGGAGGACGCTTATTTTTCTGAGCAAAATCCGGAGATTATTCTGTGAAAAAAGGAAAGCCTCCATTCGTCTCCCCGTCATAGCTCCAAGCCTCCCCCAAAAGGTCGGCAAATTCCACAGATTGCATTTCCGCTGCGCTCTTGGCCGTAGCCGAACCACCGCCGTTGTTCGCGCCGAACGCATCGAGGTCTTCTCCTTCCAAGTAATAGTAGTCCGCCATTGTCGTATTGTAATTGCTCCCGATAACCGCTCCCGCCAAGGAATCCCCCTTCACCTCGGCCACAGTCCAAGCCTTGCTAGTGACCCCTTCCTGGTTGTAGCCGATGATGCCGCCCACGAAGGTCTCCCCAAAGACGTCCCCCCGGTTGTAGAGGTTCTCCGACGTGGAATATCCGGAATGTCCGACGACACCGGCGACATAATCCGACCCGCTGACCTCTCCGCGATTCCCGGCAAGTTCCACAGTCGCGCACGTCGCCTGACCGACGACCCCCGCCGCGTACTTTGTCCCGGAGACCTTCCCGAAGTTCTCCGCCCTTTTCAGCGAGCCGTAGCTCTTTCCGTTTGAAAAGCAAGTGTACCCCAAAAAGCTCAAGATGCCGGCCGTGTATTCCTTGCCGTCTATCTCCGCAAAGTTCTGCACCCGCTCCACCGCCGATTCATACCCCGCATGCCCGGCGATTCCGCCGACTCCGTAATTTCCCGAGACTTCCCCGCGGTTCGTCGCCACCCGGATTTTCACATGGTCCGCCGAACCGACGATTCCCGCGACAAGTTTCGCCCCGGAGACGACTCCCCGGTTCTCGACGCTGTCGATGACGACCGTCGTCCCTCCAGAAACCGCATTATAATACGTTCCGCCGACAATGCCGCCGACGGATGCCGTCCCCGTCACCGAAGCTTCATTTTCCACCCGGCGCACCGTGCCGTCCTCATGCAAAATCCCCACCGCAGCCGCCGTGTACTTTCCGCCCATCACCCAGGAATCCTTCACGGTGAAATTCCGCACGGTCCCGCTCACGTTGCCGAACAGCCCGTTGTGCGAACTGGTCGTGTGGATGAACATCCCCGAAACCGAATGACCGTCGCCGTCAAAGTTCCCGGCAAAGGCGACGCTCGAATTCCCGATGGGAGTCCACTTTTCCAAAAGGTTGGAATCCGCCACGAGTCCCCCACCTTTACCTAGCAAAGTTTCTCCGGAAAGGAGAATGTCCGCACCGAGCTTGAAAAACTTCCCCGTGTAATTTTCATCCTTCGCACCCGTGACGAAGGAAAGGAAGGCCAACTGCTCCGCCGTCAAGATGACGTAAGGGTTCGCCCTTGTCCCCGTTCCGCAGGCGAAGGATTTCGCCGTCGTGCCGTCCCACGCCGCTCCGGGCGTTCCCTCGCACTCCGCGGCGTTCGAAGCATCCCCATTCCAAACACTGGAACTGCTATTGGCAACGCCTCCCCCCGATGAAGAAGATTCCCCATCATCTACGGCGACCGTATTCGTGGAACAGGCGACAAGAAGTAAAAATCCCGAAAGCAAAAGAAAGCGCATAAATTCTCCTAGCGTCTCGTACAAATATAATCACCCAAAGACCTTCGCAGATTTAGGCGAACGCCTTTCTCGAGCGATGCAATTTAGAGTCGTACTTTAAAAGGAAAAGACTCCCCGGAGAAGGGAGCCTTTTCCTTTTAAATCGGGAAGTCAAGCGTGGTAATTCGGCGCTTCCTTCGTAATCGTCACGTCATGCGGGTGCGATTCGCGAAGTCCGGCGTTCGTGATGCGCACAAAGGTCGCCTTGCGGTAAAGCTCTTCCAAGTTGGCGGCTCCCGCATAACCCATCGCCGAATGGATGCCGCCAATCAGCTGGTAAACCGTGTCGCGGAGCGGTCCCTTGTAAGGCACGCGGCCTTCAATCCCCTCGGGAACGTACTTCTTCTCTTCGGTCACGCTGCCTTGAAAATAACGGTCTGCGGAGCCGGCCTTCATCGCTCCCAAGGAGCCCATGCCGCGGTAACTCTTGTAGCTGCGGCCATCCGCCAAGATGACTTCTCCCGGGCTTTCTTCCGTCCCGGCGAAAAGACTCCCGACCATCACCGCATTCCCACCGGCCGCCAAGGCCTTGACGATGTCGCCGGAATATTTGATTCCGCCGTCCGCGATGATTTTGACTCCCGCCTTGCGAGCCGCCTTTCCGCATTCCACGACAGCGGAGAATTGCGGATAACCGACACCGGCGACAATTCTAGTCGTGCAAATGGAACCCGGGCCGATGCCCACTTTGACGATGTTCGCGCCGCACTTGGCGAGTTCCGTCACCGCTTCCGCCGTGCAGACGTTGCCCGCGCAAATCGTGAGCTTCGGGTATTTTTTCCGGACAGTCTTCACCATGTTGCGGACGCCGATATGATGACCGTGCGCCGTATCGATGACGACCATATCGACTCCGGCTTCCACCAGAGCCTTGATCCGCTCCAAGGTGTTCGCCGACGTACTGACGGCTGCGGCCACCAGGAGCTGCCCGTTCTTGTCCAAGCTCGCACCGGGATTGCTTTCCCGCTTCAAGATGTCCGTCATGGTCACAAGGCCTTTGAGGACACCGTTCGAATCGACGAGCGGAAGCTTTTCGATGCGGTTTTCATTCAGAATTTCACGCGCCTTGGAAAGGCTGATTTTCGGCGAAGCGGAAATCGGATTCTTGGTCATCACGTCCTTGATCTTCGCGCTGCGATCCGTAATCATCCGCAAATCGCGGCTAGTCAGCATCCCGACCAGCTTTCCCTTCGAAAGAATCGGGAAACCGCTGACCTTCGTTTCCAGGCGCACCTGATAAGCATCGCTCACCGGTTGGTCGGCATCCAAAGTCACCGGGTTCAAAACGATTCCGGACTGCCAACGTTTGACCTTGCGCACTTCTTCCGCCTGATCCTCGATGGACATGTTCTTGTGAATCACGCCGAGACCGCCTTGCAGCGCAAGGGAAATGGCGAGCGGCGCAGTCGTCACCGTATCCATGGCCGCACTGATGATGGGGATGTTCAACTTGATGTTCGGGGCGAGTTGAGTCTTGACATCCGTCTGGGTGGGCAAAACCGAAGATTCCCCGGGGACGAGAAGGACGTCGTCGAATGTGAGCGCTTCTGGGAGCAGTTTCATACGAACCTCTTTTTGCGCATCCAATATAGAAATTCTCGGCAAAACTTTCTAGTCCTCCTCGCCAGAATCAAAGGGCGGACGGATTCCCGTCAAAATCAAAAATGCGCCGGTTCCGGCGCATTCCGTCACAGCTCCACTTTCAAGATTCCCCGGGCGATATCGATGTAGGCTCGCCCGTTCCGGATGACATCCGCTCCCAAGACTCCGTCAAAGGATTCCGGCGAAACGTCGTTTATCCGGGAAATTTTTTCGCGAAGATTTTCCGGCATCACTCCGTAGCGGACGGGGAACGTCTTCCCTCCGAATTCCGTCAGTGCACGGAAAACGGAAACCGTGTAATATTCGCCGAGCGGATGGAAGTCGATCCTTTTGCCCTTGTTGATGCAGCCGTCCAGCCAGGTCTGCTGCGCATAAGAGGCGGCGATGCCCGAGTCAAAAACGACTTTGTGGGGAATCCCGTTGATTTTCGCTTCTACGCAAAGAATCTTGTTTTCCAAGGAACAGTCCACCGCCGAGCCTTCAAACGGGAGCTCTTCCGCATCGAACAGGATCTGCCCCCGAATCCTGTCGATGACCACTTTGAATTTAGCGAGATTGTCGTTCCCCAAAATGGTCGTCACGGGAACGCCGACATGCTTTGAAATCTGGTCGAAGTCGATTCCCAAAGCCTTTGCCGTCATCTTGGTGTTCTTGCTGTTCACGGCTTCCAAGGCCTCGATGTTGATTCCCAAGGCCTTCGCCAAGGATTCCCCGTGCCTCGAACGGAACAAGTTCAAGATTTTGTCCAGGGAAAAGTTCCCCATCATGGAACGGATGGGGGCGAGAGCCGCGTCGTTGTCGAGCATGGCAGTCAAACGTTTGGACATGAAGTCGATGCCGCCCTCTTCATCCGTCAAGCAGTTCGTGTAACAAATGGAAACGGGTTCACTTCCGCAGTGGAAGGAATACGCCGACCCCGTCATCACGAGAATCGTATTGTCGCCTTTTTCGAAAACGATGTGGCCGTTCACATCTTCGAGCAGTTTGTAGATTTCCATGGGAATCTCCTTTTCCGGGGATGAGGCTTCTTTATTTTATAAGGATACATTCAAACGCGGAAAAGAGCACTTTTTTTGAAGAAAAAATGTTCCCGATTGGAAGATTCCGTCATTTCCCGTTATAGTTTTCCATGCATTTCCCGATGCCCGATTTGAAGTAGCACTCGACAAGCGCCGGGATTTTCTTCAACGCACCGTCAAAGGCCGCACGGTCTTCCGGGGGGAACTTCGAAAGCACCCAATTCGCGAGATCCCACTTCGGCGGGCACTTCCCGACGCCGAGACGCACCCTGGGAAACCCGTCGCCGATGTGCTCGATGATGTTCCTGAGACCATTTTGTCCGCCGTGGCTGCCCCGTGCCCGGACGCGGATGCGCCCCACGTCCAAATTCACGTCGTCCGAAAAGACAATCAGATGATCCGGCTTCACCTTGTACCAAGTCATCAACGCTTGGACGGCTTCGCCGGACAGATTCATGAACGTCTGCGGCTTTGCGAGAAGGACATCTTCGCCCGCCAGGGAAATTTTTTGCGTCAGCGATTTGTGCTCCGACTTCCATTCCTTGGAAAAATCCGCAAGGCTTTCCACGGCGGCAAACCCCGCGTTGTGATGCGTGTTCGCATACTGCGCCCCCGGATTCCCCAACCCGACTATCAAATGCATTTTTCCTCCCGTCCGTGCCTTTCGTTCTCGGACAATTCCAGATTCCGAAAGAATTTCAAATCGTCGAATTCGTTCTTGAGCAAGTTGATGACCGCACCGATCAAGTAGAGTGAACCCGTCACCAGCACGGGACCTTTCACAGACCGCTCCACCCCTTTCAAGAATTCGGCAGAGAGATTTTCCGACATCCCGACGCGGCAACCGAAAGATTCGAGTTCCGAAGACACGTCCCCGATTTCGCGGAATCGCGGATAAGGAGTCCGGGTCGCGTGCCATTCTGCGACGAACGGGGAAAGCATAGGAATCATTTCGTCGACCGCCTTGTCGCGAAGCGCTCCGAAAATGCAGTGGAATTTTTTCCCGGGATAATCAGCGGCAAGGGATTCTGCCAAACGTTTGACCGCATGCGGATTGTGTGCGCCGTCCAAGAGAAAGCGGAAATTCCCGTCCGAGTCGACGAGCCTTTGCATGCGACCCGTCCACAGGGAATGCTTCAAGGCGACGCGAGCCTTTGTCTCGTCAAAATTTTTCTTCAAGAACAGTTGCGCGGCGGCGAAGGAGAGCGAAGCGTTTTCCACATAATGCTTTCCCGGATTGGGGACTTCCAAATCTTCGATAGTCCGAGGGAAAAGGATTTTCGCCGGAATGGATTTGACGAATTCCCGGGCATCATCCCGAAGGGAACTGTCAATGCCGCCGACAAGGACAGTCGCATTCGGAGCGAGGATGCCGAGTTTTTCATGCAAGATGGAAGACTCCGTCTTGCCGAGAAGTTCCGTATGCTCCAGCCCGATGCTCGTGAGGACGACAAGTTCGCCCTTGGCCGTCTTCGTCGCATCCAGGCGGCCGCCAAGACCCGCCTCCACGACTGCCGCCCCGACGCGCTTCTCGGCGAAATGAATGAATCCGGCAAGGGTCACCGCTTCAAAGAAGGAAACGCGCAAGGCCGACGCCGAAGCAGCCCCTTTGACGCGGAGGAGCAAGCGGTCGAAATCCTCCTCGGAAATGGGAGTGCCGTTGATGCGGATGCGCTCCCGGACATTCACCAGATGTGGGCTTGTATACAGCCCCGAAGAGATTCCATGCTCGGCGAGGATGTTCGAGAGGTAAAAAGCCGTCGAACCCTTTCCATCCGTGCCGACGACGTGAATCGTGCGAAACTCCCTTTCCGGATGCCCCAGATCGGAAAGAAGGCGTTCCATGTTGTCCAAATTGCCAGTCATGCCCAGTGGGGCCAAGGCTCGCAGATATTCAAGACCCTGTTTCATCACCGGCAAATTTAGCAAGATTCACGGGAGATGCCAATTCGAAGGCTTCGGGGAAAATCCCACCGGAGAATTTTCTAAACTGAAGACAAATTCCCGCAACGAGGCATTATGAGTTTATCAGCCCTTGAAAAAGCCTGGAGCGACCATTCCCCGCTTTGGAAGCAGAACCTTTGGGTTTACCCCGTCATCAGCCGCCGGGCGAAAGGCCTTTCCATCGGAATCAATTTGAATTTGGACAAACGCTGTTCCTTCGACTGCGCCTATTGCCAAGTGGACAGGACGGTTCCGGGGCCGAAAATCCCAAACAATCTCCAACGCATCGAGTCCGAAATCGAACAGTTAATCGAAGGATACCGGGAGAACGGCCTTTCCGATTTTTCACCGTTCCGAGGAGTCGAACGGGAATCGCGGACGATTCAGGACATTTGCCTTTCCGGAGACGGGGAAAGCACCCTCTCGAAAGAATTCCCCGAAGTATGCCGGCTGATGCGAAAGATGCAAGACAAGTATTCGGAATACCCCCTGCGGCTCACGCTCATCACGAATTCTTCCAATCTCCATTTACCGGATGTCCAAAAAGGGCTTTCCATTCTCACGGAAAAGCGCGGAGAGATTTGGGCAAAGCTCGATGCGGGGAGCGAATCCTGGTATCGGGCAATCGACCGTTCCCGGATACCCCTCGAAAGAATCCAACGGAACGTGGAACTCGCCGTCGAAAAGTTCCCCCTCCGCGTCCAAACCATGCTGTGCCAAATCGGAAGCCTCCGTCCGGACGACAAGGAACTTCTTTTGTACGTCAAGCGCTTGCGTCGGATTTACGAAGCCAATCCCCAGAATTTTTTGGGAGTCCAACTCTACGGAGTTGTCCGCCACACGGCCATTCCGGACGTGCATCCGCTAGAGAAATCCTTCTTGGAATCGGCGGCGGAAAGAATCCGTTCCGAAATTCCCGTCCTTGTCGAAGTCTTTTGAGCCCTTGTCTAATATAGTGATTAGTGATCAGTGGCTAGTGTCAGAGGGAGTAGGGGGTTAGGGGTTAGAGCCTAGGGGTCAGTGCTTAGTGGGGAGTGAGGCTTGCGCTTTGTGCAATTAGGAATGCATAATGCATAATTCGAAATGCGGAATGAAGAATTGACTTGGAAATGGAGTGCTTCGTGAAAAGCAAGGGAAAGGGCGTCAACACGAATCGTGTGACAAACACAGCTCGTGTCAAACCTAAGCGTGGCCTTAGACTCGTTGTTCTAAGCCGCTGAAGCGGCAAGAACATCGGTCTAATGCACAATGCGCCTATCGAGCTGACAAGTCAGCTCTCCCACAGCAAGCTGTGGAGGCGCAGTAGGCCATGGGAGTGGTTGAAAGGAAGGGAGCCGCGGCCTTCCCATTCGGCTCTACGGCTCAACGGTTCTCTTAGAGAACAGAAACCACCGCCCGTGTCAACGGAAAACAGTCCTTGTCAAACCTAAGCGTGGCCTTAGACTCGTTGTTCTAAGCCCGCTGAAGCGGCAAGAACATCGGTCT
>CAZCRF010000013.1:0-45589 GCA_964501065.1 uncultured Fibrobacter sp.
ATTCGGCTCTGTAGCTTTGCTACAGGAATGAGGGCTTGCCCGAATGTTCGCCGAACGATGCAAGTTGCCATGGTTCTTTTAGCTTTGGCAAATCTAGAACCATGTGCAATCCTGCTGCGACCAACAGTCCGTTTGACGGACACAAGCCTCCGTGCCAACGATAGAACCGTCCGTTCGACGGGCAAGAGTCTCCACGCCAATGGAAAAACAGTTCGCCGAACGATGCAAGTTGCCATGGTTCTTTTAGCTTTGGCAAATCTAGAACCATGTGCAATCCTGCTGCGACCAACAGTCCGTTTGACGGACACAAGCCTCCGTGCCAACGATAGAACCGTCCGTTCGACGGACAAGAGTCTCCGTGCCAACGACAGAACCGTCCGTTCGACGGACACAAATAAAAACCCCGGAGGAACCGGGGCTTTTGAATTTTAGAGTGAAAATTCCGCTTATTCGACGGTGATGAGCGTGAGGGTGTGCTTGCCCACGGTAATCGGCTTCGAAAGGTCAACGGACTTCGCCTTCTTCGACGGGTCGTTCGCGAAGCCTTCCTTCAACTTTTCCGCGGACTTGTCCAAGGTCTGGAGCTTGGCCTTGCCGGAGAATCCCGGAATCTTCAACGTCATCTTGAAGTCGCTGTAGGGGCTCTTGTTCACGACCAACAGGGACTTCTTGTTGCCGTTCACCGTGTAATAGGCGGTGAGCAAGGCTTCTTCGTCGCCGGTGATGGTCGTTTTCAGGAGCTTGCCGCGGAGAGCGTCGGAAGCCATCTGGAATGCCCAGTAGCTCGGGCGCGGGCAGTTCATGCATTCTTCGCCGGAACGCGTCAGATAACCGTAGTCACCGCCTTCCGGAGTGATGTCGTTGTGGATATCCCAATATTGTGCGTTGTCGACATTTTCGGTGGCGAGCATGCCGAGATAGTCGGCGACGAAGAGGCCGTTTTCGACTGCCAAGGTCTGCGGACCCGGGTTGAAGTCGACGGAGTTCCATTCGGTGAGCCAGAGCTCTATCTTGTTCTTCTTGTTGTGCTTGGCCGTCCACTTGTCCACCGTCTTGTGGAGACGTTCGTAAATCGTCGGCAGGGTCTGCGGGGAAGAGAGCAGGGCGAAGTCGTTCTCTTCGCCGAAGTGCTGCGGATAGTGGTGGACAATCAGACCGTCGGCGATGTCCGCTGTTTCTGCCAAGACCTTGTCGTTCCAATCGCCTTCAAGAACGCCCACGACGGCGACCTTGATGGTCGGGTCGACTTTCTTCATCGCTTCGATGAAGGTGCGGGCGCGCTTGCCGTAAATGGTTCCACCGTCCTTGCCGTACTTTTCATAATACGGATGCCAGTTCCCGTAGATTTCGTTTCCGATTTCCCAGTACTTGATTCCGGCCTTCTTGTCGACGTTCGTGTGCTTGACCCAGGCGGCGGCTTCTTCTGCCGTGCCGGAACCGAAGTTCACCGTGAACATCGCATTGTCGCCCGTCTTCTTCAGCCATTCGAGGAATTCATCCGTATCGACCATCCAGTCCTTGTTGTCGAGGATTTCCTTCCAGTGGTCGTCATCGGCGCGAAGTCCGCCCGGATAACGGATGATGCCGTGGTTCACGCGTTTGACGAATTCAGACGTTTGCACCTTGAACTTCTTGTTGTCGAGCAGGTCGCCGTCCCAAAGAGCGGCGTTGATGCCGAAGAGGCCGTTGGAAATCTGCGGGTTCAAGACATCGCTTTCGCCCTTCACCACGACCGGAATCACCGCCGGGCGCACCTTCTCCTTCACCTTGCGCAGGTTCGTGAGCTTGATGTTGTCCACTTCGAAGTGGCCTTCCGTGCCTTCTCCACCCGGTTTGAAGTCGAGCGAGATGACTCCCTTCAAATCGAACACGCCGTTCTGCTTGGCGTCTTCCGGCTGGTAGTAGGGGAACTTGCCGAAGTCCTTGAACGGGACGAGGACCGTGGTACGTCCCTTGGGAACGCCCGTGTTCGCCACGAAGATTTCGTTGCCCGCGTCGGAGACTTGCACGGTGATGGACTGCCACGCCTTTTCGGAATAGACGTCGAACATGATGCCCCAATGCTTCGTCCAATCGCGATCCTTCGTCGGGCGGTTATTCTTCTTCATATCGAGGACGACGTCCACCCAGTCAGCCATGAGGAAGTGCTTGATGTTCAAGCTGTGGCCGTCGAGATGGCTTGTCGTGAACGGGACTTCCACGTCGACTTGGGACTTCGGTCCCTTCGACGGTTCCCATTTGTCCTTGGCGAAGTTGCCTTCGAAGTCGGAAATCACCAAGTCCGGAGCGTTCGACTTGAAGTTGTTCCACTTGAGATCCGGATCCACCCAGTCAATCGTTTCCGTGAAGGTGATTTGGTCGACGAAGATGGTCACGGGAGCGGGCTTGCCCGGTTCGCCCTGGTTCTCGCCCTTGCCCACGGAGAAGCGGATTTCTTGAATCTTGTTCCATTGGACGTCCTTCGCCACTTCGGCCTGCTTGTTCGCGTCCCAAGCCTTGCCCTTGTCGAAGAATTTCTTCAGCGGAATCTTGGCGAGTTTCCATTCGGAGTTCGAAACCTTGCCGCCGTCGATCCAATCGCCGAGGGAAAGCTTCGTCTGGCTCTTGATGTCGTTGCCCTGGTTGTCGAGGATGCCCACGTAAAGCTTTTCGCCGCCGAGCTTGCCCTTGATCCAGAAGTAGAGGCCGCCCTTGTCGCGAATTTTGGAAAGGTCGAAGTACTTGCCTTCGCCGAGGGAATAGGTGACGCCGGACCAGTCGTTGTTGTCGATGTACATCGCGAGCACGCCGGGATTGCCCGGAGTCTTCGATTCCGCTTCGCGCTGGGCGGTGAGTCCGCCGTAGACGTAGCTGAATCCCGGAATCTGGTCTTCGTAGAAGGTCTTGTAAACCTTGGCGTTCTTGCCGAGATTCTTCGGATTCTTCGGACCGTCGATGACGTCGTTGTTTTCATCCCAATAGACAATCTTCGGCTTGGGCTTCGCCTTCTTGTTGCCCTTCACGATTTCGATGTTGTCGATATAGACTTCGAACTTCGGGTTGATGCCCTTGTCGATGGAGAAGCGGATTTCCGCAATCTTGTCCCAGTCGATGCGCGCCGGGAATTCGGACTTGCGGGTGTTGTCCCAGTAAAGTCCGCGGTCGGGGAAGTCCACGAGCGGAATGGAGACTTTTTTCCAATCCGTGGTGACTGTCCCGCCTTCGATGTACTTGTTCAAGGGGAGAGTCACCTGGGTCTTTTTCCCGTCGGAGACTTCTTCGTCGAGGAGGCCGACTTTCAACTGCTCGCCGCCGTTCTTGCCCTTGATCATGAACTCGAGCTTGGAGTCGAGCATGTACTTGTTCAAGTCGAAGACTTCGTTGTAGAGGCAGATGGATGCTCCGGAGTAGTCCGTCGGGTCGAGCTTGATGTCGAGCGCGGATTTGGACTTGTAACCGCCTTCCTTGGTGATGGTGACGGTTCCTCCCTTGCCGCCGTAGGTGTAGTCAAAACCGCCTTGGCGGTATTGGTCGTCGAACATCTTGTAAACGACAATGCGGGGAGGTCTTTGGGCCATCGCCGTTGTCGTGCAAAGTCCGAGCGCTAGCACGGACGCGACTTTCAAAATGGAATGATTCATTCGGATTGTCCTTTATGGGTTGGGTTAAACTTACTTCTTGCCCTTGGCTTCGCGGGCTTCTTTCAAAAGTTCTTCGACGAGGGCTTCGCTGAAGCGGTCTTGCCGCTTGCCGTTGATGTAGAAGTTCGGCGTGCCTTGGACCCCGACTTGGACGCCGAGCTGGAAGTCCGCGTTGATGCGCGCCTGCATTGCGGAGTCGAGCACCATGTCCTTTTCGAATTTGGCCATGTCGAGCCCGACGTCTTTCGCGACCTTTTTGAACGTCTCTTCGGTGAGTTCGCTGTTGTGGCTGGCGAGCGCATAGCGGAATTCCCAGAACTTCCCTTGGTTTTGGGCGGCAATCGAGGCGGCAGCCGCTGCCGGGGCGTTCTTGTGGAAGCTGAGCGGGAAGTGCTTGAAGACGAATTTGACTTCATCCTTGTATTTGTCCATCAGGCCGTGGACGACCGGTGCGATGCGTGCGCAGTAGGGGCATTGGAATTCCGAGAATTCGACAATCGTGAGGAGCGGGTCTTTCGTGTTGCCGAAGACGGGGCTGCTTGCATCCGGGATTTCCCAGACCTTGTTCGCCATTTCCATCTCGGATTTCATCTGTTCGATGGAAAGCCCGCGCTTGTCGAGGCCGAACTTGATGATTTCGAGTTCATCGTGCATGGCTTTGACTTCTGCGGAAAGGCTGTCGAGCTTCGCTTTCGTCGAACCGTCCGTCTTGCCGCTGGCCGAGGCCTCGTTGCAGGCGGAAAGGGAGATGAGCAATGCGGCACTGAGCGCAAGGGAAAAAGATTTCATGAAATAATCCTTTGTGAAAATTCGTCTTGAAAATATATAAAAGGCGGCGAACGGGGACTTGGAAAAAGCGCATCCGTTTACGGCGGAAACCGTTCAGTTGAAAACAAAAATTTACAATTGGATGCGGAATGCCTGGCTGGGATTGGGAAACCGCGATGAAGCGTCACTCCCCGAGAATTTTCTTTATGTAGGCATCCGTCGGCGGCGCAATCGTGTCCCAGAGGGAAGAACCGATTTTTGAAATGAAAACTCTTGGCGAATATGTGAGGTGGTTCGGCTTCCCTTCGACTTGGGACGTCCAGTTGTCCCTTATTCCAAGGGGATGTCGAAAAGCCATTCGTACGGGCATTTCGCCTTGGTCAAAGGCCTTGACCGCCGAGCTGCGAACGCTGTCAAGCGCTCTTGACGTAGGCCTTGATGGCGTCGCGAATCTTGGTGAACACCAGTCGAAGCTCGTCTTCGTCCTCTTCGAGGAGAGTGATGCGGAAACCCTGGAGTTCGCTGCAGAAACTGCTGATGGGGACGACGCAGACTCCCGTCGCGGCGAGCAGGTAGTAGACGAATCGGTAGTCGAGGCTCGACACGTTCTTCGTCCACTCTTCGACGAGGCTCTTGATTTTCGGATCTTCGATGGGGAGCGTCTGGCGGTCGTTCAAGACGCCGGGCTTGAAGACAATCGTGTTGTAGAAGGCGCCGTAGGTCGGGTTGAAGTAGAGTTCCGGGACTTCGGAGAGAATCTCGTTGATGAGCGCGCTCCGACGGCCGATTTGTTCGTTCAGCGCGTCGCGGTGAACTTTGTAGCGCGCGTCGCCGAGAACCTTGGGAATCGTGAGCTGCGGGATGGTCGTGGAGCAGACTTCGATCATCTTCGCGTTGTCGATGGCGCGGCAGAAGGCGTCGAATTCGGAGTCCTTGTCGCGGTTGTAGTATTCGACCCAGCCGCAACGTGCGCCCGGCCACGGATACTGCTTGGAAATCCCGTTCATGGAGATGCCCGGGACGTCGCCGATGTACGTCGCCAAGGGATGAGCGTGGGCGCCGTTGTAGGTGATTTTGCTGTAAATTTCGTCGCAGATGATGCAAAGGTTGTAATCCTTCGCGATTTTCACCATGTTCTGCAAGTATTCGAGCGGGTAAACCATTCCCGTCGGATTGTCCGGGTTCAGAATCAGGATGCCGGCCACGTTCGGGTTGTACTTGACCTTGTTCTCGAGTTCTTCGAGGTCGGGGAGCCAGTGGTTTTCCGGGCGGAGGTGATAGACTAGCGGCGACGTGTGCGCGTGGGCGGCTTCGGCGGAACTGTGCGTGCTGTAGGCGGGGGACGGCCCGATGATGCGGGTCGTCATGGAGAGCTGGCTGTAGATTGTGGAAATGGCGTCGCCTAGCCCGTTGAAGAAGAGGATGTCGTCCGGCGTGATTTGGACTCCGCCGAGGCTGTTCGTCTCCTTGGCGATGAATTCGCGCGTGTCGAGAAGCCCCTTGGACGGGCAATAGCCGTAGCTCCTGTTTTCCTTGACGATATCGCCGACGATTTCCTTGATCCAGGTGGGAACTTGGCAGTGCTTTTCAATCGGGTCGCCGATGTTCTCCCAGTGGATTTTCAGGCCGAGAGCTTTTAACTGGTTTGCCTTCTTGACGATTTCGCGGATTTCGTAAGAGAGTTCTTTGGCACCTTCTGTTAAAAGTCTTTTGCGCATAATGTTTGTCTCCAATGAATTTGGACAATTCTTTCGCTGTCCAATTTAGAAAAAGAACGCTTGGAAAATCTCTGCGAATTTTGGATTAGCCGCCTGTCGGGTACGGGGGCAGCTCCCGGATGCGGCTGTAGCCTTTCCCGTCCGGGAGTTGTTCCAAGAACAGGGCGTTCTCGCCGAGTGCCAGCATGATGAACTTCGGCGTGAGGGTTTTCAGGTAGCGGTTCACTTGTGTCACCAAGGCTTCCGGGGATTCGACCCCGGGGCGTTTGCATTCCACCAGGAGCCATGGACGTTCGATACTTTGCCCTTCGCGGAAATCGTGCACGATGACGTCGACGCGTCCGGAGGCCTTGCCGTCGATGTGGCACAGGGCGAATTCCGTTTCAATCAGATGCGGCGGGACTCGGAGGGCTTCCGTCAAGTAGGCGACGGCATTTTGGCGGACGGCCTCTTCGGGGGTAGCCGCCACGGCCTTCTTTCGGGAAGGGTCGAAGTATTTCGGCTGCATTACGACGCTCGCATTACGGTCAGACGGTGGCGCTTTGGACTTTCGCCTCAACGTGGTGGTGGGATTTTTCCAAATCCCGCGCATTGATGATGAGCATCTGCAAGCGGTTCTCGATGTTTGCAAAGCTCGTGTCCGGATCGTAATCCAGCGACAGCACCTGGATGTGCGGATAACGCGCCTTGACGGCCTTGGTGAGGCCTCGCCCGGAGATGTGGTTCGCGAGGCAGGCGAACGGTTGCACGATGATGAAGCTGTTGATGCCGTGCGGCGCATTGTAAAGGATTTCGCCGGGAATCAGCCAACCTTCGCCCGTGTTGTACGTCGGGTCGATGATGTCGCCGACCAATTTGACCAGTTCGTAGCAATCCGCGTGGTGCTCGTAGAGCTTGTAACGCTTGAAGTGCTTTTGAATCGTCTTGACCGCGTGCGTGTAGATTTTGGCGGTGATGCCTCCGATGAGCCAGTTCTCGATGGGCTTCGCAATGAGTCCGCGCTTGATCTTTTCGCGACGCACGACTTCGTCGACGCGGAAGAAGTCCGTCATTCCGGGCAGGTAAACTTCCATGCCGTTGTTCATCAGGTATTCTTCGATGTGGCCGTTCGCCCCCGGATGGTAGTTCATGAGGATTTCCCCGAGGAGCGCGACGCGCGGCTTGCGGTAGCTGGAATCGACTTCAATGGCGTTGAAGTCGTCGATGGCTTCGTCGAGCATGTCGAGGGCCGACTTCGGATAGGCGATTTCCTTTGTGGACGTGTAGGCGATTTCCTCCATGAGCTTCGGCATCCACTTGTCGTAAACCTTCTGGGTGTCGCCCGAATGCAGCTCGTAGGGGCGGCTCCTGCGGTAGATGGTCTCGATGCAGTCCATGGTGGTGAGTCCCCACAGCATGTGCAGTTGGAACGCAAGGTTCAGTTTGAATCCCGGATGCATGTTCTTGGTGTCGGAGCCGGTCGTGATGATGGGGACGTCGGCGTATCCGGATTCGTCGAGGGCCTTGCGCGCGAGGGTCGCGTATTGCACGGCGCGGCAGTTTTCGCAGTTCTTCGAAAGGCCGACTCCCACCTTGTCGTGGGGAACTTCCGGGTGTTGCTTCAGCCACAAGAGGTTTTCGCCGATGTTCACTTGGGCGGGGAAGCAGATGTCGTTGTGCACGTATTTCTTGCCGAGTTCAAAGGCTTCTGGGCCGCCAAGAGGGAGCTGTACCGCATTGTACCCCAAGGAGCGGAAGTACGCCGTCGCCAAAATGCTGAACGCGTAGGAGAGGTTCGGGACGAGTACCGTGCGCTTTTCCTTGTCGCCGACTTCGAACTTGACCGGGAACAGCGGTCCCTCTTTCTTGGGCGGGAAGCTGACCTTGCGCCGGGCGCGGACCGTTTCGATGAAGCTTTTGACGCGGATGCCGACAGGACCGCGGGCGTTGCCTTCGTCGAGCTTCAACATGAGGAGTTCCTTCATGGAGACCTCGTGCAACATCCGGTTCATTTCGTCGGTCAACACGGAATCGTGTCCGCAGCCGAAACTGACGATTTGCACGAGTTCGAGGGCGGGGTCCTTCCCGGCGAGCATGGCGGCTCCGAGCATCCGCATGTGGAAGGTGTTCTTCACCTCCATTCGGGTGTGCTTGTCGAGGTCTTGGTCGAAGACTCCGGGGAGCGATTCCGTCGTGAGCACGGGGATTCCCATCCGCGTAAAATGCTGCGCGATGTTGTGGTTGATGAGAGTGTCCGCGTGGTAAGGTCGCCCGGCGAGACAGATGGCGAATTCGCCTTTTTTCCGGACATCCTCCAAAATTTTTCCACCCTCTTCGGCGAGGGTCGCGCGGAAGGTGTGCAAGGCGGATTCCCCTTCGGCGACGGCTTTTGCGAGGACCTTTTTGTTGATTTTCCACAGGTCGTGGAAATAGTTCACCGTTTGCTTGCGCCGTTGGATTTCGTCCGTCCAGTGGAACACGGGCTGGATCATCGGGATGCCGTATCGATGTTCGGGGTCGTCCGTGTTGCGGCAGACGTCCGGGTAGCCTTGGACGACCGGGCAGACGGCTGTCGCCTTTTTGAACTTGGAATGGTCGCTCGGCATGGCGACCATCATCGGGAAGAAGATGGCGTCGACTTTTTTGTCCACCAAGTCCAGGACGTGCCCGTGGACAAGCTTCGCCGGGAAGCAGATCGTGTCGCTCGCGACGCTTTGCAGGCCGCGTTCAAAGAGCTTGTAATCGCTTTGCTTGCTCACGACGACCGTGTAGCCGAGCGATGTGAAGAAAGCCTTCCAATAGGGGAGGCTGGACCAGAAGTCCAGAACGCGCGGGATGCCGATGGTCTTCCCCGTTTGCGGCAAGAGCTTCTTGGGGGCGTAATCCTTGACCAACAGCTGGTTCGTGCGCTTCACCATGTCGGGGACGGCCAGCATCTTCTTGTTGATTTCGGCGATGAGCTTCTTTGTCGCCGGATCGTTCGGATCCGCCGTGACTTCACCGCGTTCGCAGCGGTTTCCCGTGACGAAGCTCTCCCCGTCGCTGAATGTGACGATGGTGCGGGAGCAGTGGTTCGTGCAATAGCCGCAAATCATTCCGGGCTTGTTGTCCCAGCTCAGGTTCTTCGCCGCTTCGAGGCCGATGAACGTCGTCTGGTATTCGGGAGTTTCCCTTTTCTTGTTCTCGATGAATTTCTTTGTCAGCAGGGCGACGCCGATTGCCCCCATTTCGCCGGGGCGTTCCGGCCGGATGGGTGTGATGCCGGTGAGCTGTTCGAACGCGCGGAGCACGGCATCGTTTTTAAATGTCCCACCTTGGACGACGACGACTTTGCCGAGGGTCTCCAAGTTGCGGATGCGGATGACTTTCGTGAACACGTTCTGGATGATGGAGCGGCAAATGCCCGCGATGATGTCTTCCGGCTGCTTGCCGTCGCGCTGTTCCGTGATGATGGAGCTGTTCATGAAGACCGTGCAACGGGAGCCGAGCTGCGAAGGATTCTTCGCCTGGAATGCGAGCTTCGCAATCATCTCCATGGGGACGCCGAGGGATTTTGCGTAGGTTTCGATGAACGAGCCGCAGCCCGAAGAACAGGCTTCGTTCAAGATGATGCCCGTGACAACGCCGTCGTGAACCGAAATGGCTTTCATGTCCTGGCCGCCGATATCGAGGATGAACGAGACGTCTGGCCTGAGCTTTTGGGCGGCCGTCGCATGGGCGACCGTTTCCACCGTGTGGTAGTCCGCGTGGACGGCTTTCGCAAAAAGTTGTTCGCCGTAACCCGTCGTACCGACTCCTAAAATGTTCAGCTTGCAGCCGTATTCTTCGTAACGGTCGGAAAGATCGCTCAGTGCCTTTTTCAAGACGGCGAGAGGTTCGCCCTCGTTGCTTGCGTAGAAGCCGTCGATGACCTTTTCCGATTCGTCCATCAGAACGAACTTCGTCGTCGTCGAACCGGCGTCGATGCCCAAGTAGGCGTTCACCGTGGAGCCGGAGAGCGGCTGTGGGTAATGCTTGTCGGCCAACGGATGTTCTTTCTTGAACAGCTCGTATTCCGCTTCGTTCTTGAAGAAGGGCTCCGATTTGTCTTGCCGTTCGGCAAGGCGCATTTCATTGAAATGCAGGAGCATATCGAGGGAGCCTTCGCGGCGGTATCCGCATTCCTTGTCGCCGAACATGCTGCCCACCGAAAGGGCTGCCCCGTAGGCGACTAGCACTTCGGAATGTTCCGGGCGAATCGCCTGTTCGTCGGAAATGCCGAGGCGCTCCTTGAATGCGCGGACAAGGGTCGGGTTGAACGTGAGCGGTCCGCCTTCAAAAATGACGGGCGGCTTGATTTCCATTCCTTGCGCGAGGCCGCCAATCGTCTGCTTGGCGATGGCGTGGAAGCTCGAAAGGGCGACGTCTTCCTTGGCGACGCCGTTGTTCAAAAGCGGCTGGATGTCCGTCTTGGCGAAGACTCCACAGCGACCCGAAATTTCGTAAACCTTTTTTCCGCGGGAGGCGTAGGATTCGAACTGTTCCGTCTTGATGCGGAGAAGCCCCGCCACCTGATCGATGAACGCCCCGGTTCCCCCGGCGCAGACGCCGTTCATGCGCATGTCGCTCGCGATGAGCTTTCCCGTCCCCTTGTCCTTTTCAAAGAAGACGACCTTGGCGTCTTGGCCGCCTAGTTCAATGGCGACACGGGCTTCCGGGTGGGTGGACCTGACGGCTAGAGCGTTTGCGACGACTTCTTGCACGAAGAACGCCCGGGTGGCGTCGGCGAATGGTTGCCCCCCGGAGCCGCAGAAGGCGACTCGGAAATTCTTGTCGGGGAATAGCCCGTGGGCGGTGGAAAGGACTTCATAGACTTTCTGCGCCTGCATTGCGTTGTGGCGTTCGTAAGTGAAGTGGAGAAGCTTTTCTGTCGCGGGATCGACGACTGCGATTTTGACGGTGGTCGAGCCGACGTCGACGCCGACCCACAGGTCTTGATTCGGGTTGCTCATAGTGCCACAAATTTAAAAAAATCAAGGTGGAAAAAAATTTTTGTCCGCCAAGGAGGGGCGTCTTGTCGCTATATTTAGAATATGCATCATCTTATTGTTCCCGGTCTGAACAATTCCGGACCGGATCATTGGCAGAGCTTTTGGGAAAAGAGCTTGCCGGACACGAGCCGTGTCGTCCAAGAAAATTGGGAACATCCGGAAAAGGAAGATTGGATTCGCCGCCTGTCCCGTTACATCGCCGGGTTGACTTCCGACACGGTGCTGGTCGCGCACAGCCTCGGCGTCGTCACGTGCGTCGAATGGATGCTCCGCGAAAGGAATTCCTTGGTGAAGGGGGCGTTCCTCGTGGCTCCCGCCGATGCGGACTGTGTCGAACTCATCCGGGATTTCGCCCCGGTTCCCTTGAAGAGGCTGCCCGTCCCGTCGATGGTCGTCGCCAGCCGGGACGATCCGTTCGTGAGCTTTGGACGCGCCGAGGAATTTTCCGCCGCGTGGGGTGCCTCCTTGGTGGATGTGGGGAATTTGGGGCACATCAATGCCGAGACGAAACTCGGCGAATGGCTTGCGGGGCGCAAGCTTCTCGATGCGTTTGAAAAGAAGTTGAAGGCTGGGTAGATGGGGCTTGTAGTTCTTATGACTTGCAAGCCGATTACTATATTTGCGAGCAATTGTTTTTTTGGAAATGCAAAATGAAAAATTCAACGATTCTTTGCATGGCGGCTTCGTTCGCCGTTTTGCTTGGGGCCTGTTCTGAAAACAGCTCCTCTGCCGACGATTCTTTTGATGCGGCGGTCGTCTGCCCTGCCGAAGGCCTGAACGCCTACGGCGAACCGAACCGGGGAACCTTTACGGACTCCCGCGACGGGCAAGTGTATAAATATACAACGATAGGGAGTCAGGTTTGGATGGCGGAGAATTTGAATTATGCTTACCCCTTTTCCGCAGAGGATACAATATGCGATTCCGTTTATACTTGCCACCGACTAAATCCATCTTGCACTCCTAGCTACGAATGCATGCTTTCAAGTGAGTCCTTACTCAAGCAATCTGAATGTGCCGAAGAGACGTGCTCAATGAAAGGTCGCCTTTATTTTCAGACATTTGCGCCGGAAACTTGTCCTGATGGATGGCATTTGCCGGATAACGATGAGTGGCAAGAACTCTTTGCGAGTGTAGGGGGGGCTGACAGTGCCGGGCTTCGATTGAAGGCGACGAGTGGATGGACACCGTTAAATCCCGGACAACCTTCTAACGGTACGGATGATTGCGGTTTCAGTCTGTTGCCAGTCCCGGTTCTTTATAATGCTGAAGATGAAAATAAAGTTGATGGTTACTTAGCTTTTGTTTGGTCTTCGTCAATTGGCTCTGCAGGTCCCTACGTTGCTATTTTTGAAACCAATGTGGACAGAGCAAGAGTCATGTATCCTTATTATACTGCATCCACTTTCCGTGGAAGGTTTTTCCCCGTTCGCTGCGTGAAGGACTGATTAATCTAATTGTAGTGTTGTTCGCAGAAAGGCTGAAATCTTGATTCTACGGATGAAAACATTCCTTTTCGGTTTGCTATTCTCGTGTGCTTTGTCGTCTGGTGCCGTTGTCGGACCTGCGCAAAATTCTTTGGCAATCTTGCTGGATGTTTCGGGCTTGTGCGGCGACTCGGCTTCTGTCTTGAACGAGATGGGAGGCTTTCTGGGAAAGAATGCGTTCGACGGGAACTTGAGTTCCATTTATTGCCACTCCTATGATGCATCCCAAAGTCCGGCGGAGGCGGCGGTTTCTCTTTTTCAAGGAACGAATTCCGTTTTTCATCTGGCGATTGAAAAATGGCTTGAAGGGAAAGGCCCGACTTTAGAAGAAGTCCCCAATCGGTTTGTGGTTGTTGCGGAAGGGGCGGCGGGCCTGGCTGTCCGGGAATACATACAAAGCAAAGCTTACCAAGGGGAAATTGAAAATGTCGTCTTTTTCAACACGCCTCACGAGGGGACTGGATTTGCCGACCAAGCTCTGTTGAACGGCTCTTCTGTTTTGAACAAGTCCAAGTCGGCTTCCGATTACAGTGAAATCATTCCGCTGGCGTTGGCTGTCTATCTTGTCGGCGGCAGCGATGTTCTAGAAGACTTGATGATGGCGCTTTTGAAGGAAGCCGTCTTGGGAATGGCGCAGAACGCGGGTAGTCTCAAGGAACGTTTTTCTGCGTATTTCGTGGACTCCGAAGAATCTTACAAATCCCTGCTGTATTTGGCGCAGGACTTGGATTTGAGCGATGCCGCGTATGAGGAAGTGAAAAGGAAGGCTCAAGGAAAAAGTCTGGATGTGGGCGAATTCGCCGGCAGCACCCAGCTGCTGAATTCATATTCCAAGCTAAATTCTTACAATCATCCGGCATATGGCAATGTCTATTCTTATGGGCTCCCGACGATAGGAAACGGCAGACGCACTTTGGCGGATTTTGCAGACCAGTCCAAAAATCATGTGAGCAAGGAAAATCTCCGAAAAATGCTGACCGAATCGATTTCGGCAACTCTTGTGGAAAATGGCAAGGAGTTTGTACCGGAGGATGTCGAAAGCCTTGTCGCAAATGCGATGAATGGGAATTTGGAGACAGAGGCTGCGGCGATTGCGAATCAGATTGCCACTCGGTACAAAATTCCCGTGGGGCGGATTTCCGAATGCGTGCGGGATATTTCGTCCTTGAGCCGATTGAAATTCAACAAGGAAAATTTTTCAAAGTCTGTCTTGAATGTCATTCGCATTGCGAATAAGTATTTGCCGGAAAAGTACAAGTCGGAACTGTTTTCCACGTTTATCGATGAATACTCGACGACGCTTGCGGAACTTGGCGAAAGTGTAAAATCCATCGAAGAGAATCTCAAAAATGGCATGGGATTGGTTTCGAACAACCTGTCCAACTATGCAATCCACTTTTTTGACGAAGGGACTTTTGATGTTCCGGCGGTCAGTGCTTTTGGAAAAAATGTCCGGGCGTTTCAGGAATCCGGAGCAATTCGCATCGGCTATTCGTTGAAGGATTACGTTCGGGATTACAAGACTGATTTTCCGGATTTGAACGATTATTTGGACAATGTCTCGAAGGCGGGGGAATGGGAAGGCATTCGGCAGAATGTCGATTTGGGGTTAAAACTTGGCTGCGGAGTGGTGGAATCATTCAATCCGGTTGCCGGAAAAGCTTGCCGGGCGACGCAGTTCATGACAAATGTGACTTTTATTGCGAAAGTTTCTTCGAATGTCGAAAAGGCGATGAAAATGGTCGGAGCCTTGAAATCCGCCAAGTATGTCGCCCTAAGACAATCCATGGTGCGGAAGTCGGAATACAGTTCTTGGCAAGACCATTCTGGCGTTTCGCACGGCATTGAGTCTTCCGACTTGGAAAGCATGCTGTTTGGAACTCCGATTGTTTCGTTGCAAACGGTTCACAAGAAAGAGGGTGAATTGGATTCGATAGTTCCGCTGGCTTTGTATCGGACTTTTGGCAAAGTGGAAAGTTATGCGGACATATCGAATGATTCCATCGCTTACGGCTATTCGTACCCGGCTTCCGAGTTTACGGAAATTGGGAGGAATGCTTTGGAAAACAGCAGCTGTGTGATGTTCAAGGATGTTCAAAGTGAACAAAGGAACGGCTTTCTTCACAGAGACTCTCGATATGCAGCCGCAGATGGATTTGAAGTGCAGGATTTTGTTCGGGAATACCGTTTCATCATCGATGATTTTCAACCGGATTCCTTGCGCTTGCTTAAGTTGGATTTCAACGCTCGGATGCAAATCGTCTATGAGCGGGATGGCGATGTTTGGTACATCTATCGGGCGGTGGACAATCGTTTGGAGGAAACTCCAATCGATACTTTGCTAGAGTCTCCCGTTCAAAAGTACGGCCTTTTTGTTTTTCGGCCGAAGGAAATTTTCAACAGGGGAATTCGCGATGCGAAGGACAGCATATTGCTCAGCGCCATTCAGGAAGATGGTGCGAATTGCGTCAACATCTACGTTGTCAACAAAATCGGAAGAGCGAACAATCAACGGGTTTACTTCAAATTTCAGGCCGTAGACTATCTGATTGAGGATGGTTGGCCGAAGTCCTTTGAAACGGTGTCGGGAATGGATACCGTGGATATTTATTCGAACGACATCGGCTATGGGGCCTCGCTCGGAGAATTCCGTTTGGTTGTCTCTAATTCAAAATATCGGGATACAGTACAAGTTTTTGTCGATAGCTTGCAAGGAAGTGGGAGTCGCTATCGTTTTTGGGCGGATTTGTCGGCAATCTGGCAAGAACATCCGCTTGAAAATTCCACTTATACGCTTAAATGGGATTTGGGCTTTAAGGTGAAAACGTTGAAAGCCGATTATACGACAGGAGAACAGGAACGGTTTTATATGCCGCAGACAATTGTCCGCGGCGACACTTCCAAACCGAATCTCGCATTCGGCACAATTCGGCAAATTTCTTCTTTGAAAAGAGGTGATATTTTAGCCACTGTTTTAAACTTGGATTCTGCAACGGAGCGTTCTTTGCGAGGCTTTCGCAGTTTTATCGTCCGCAGGGATGCAAAGGATACGGTGGCACTTCTCCATCGCGCTCATGTCGGCGAACCGTCTTATGAAATCCGGTGGGATGGGGATTCCGCATCGTGGAGCGGAACTGCCGATTTGTACGTGCAAGCGTATGATTTTGCCAATCCGAATCGTTCTTTGGAAGAAAGGCTTGCAAGAGTCGTGCAGGATTCTGGCAAAAGTTCTTGGGCGTTTGTCCTTCGCGATTCTGCGTTTATGCCTGGCATCAACGGTATTTCGTTGCACAAGACAATTCTTGTGGACAATGAAGCTCCCCGGGTGATGTCGGAAAATTTTGAAATTCAAAGCTTTGCGGACGATTCCCAACCTCCGCTCCCCAAACGGGAAAATGCCGACGAAATTTCCTTGAATGCGATGGATACGTTGATTTTCTCGTTTGACATCGGAGAAAATTTATTCAGTCGCGACTCCGAAAGTGTGGTCGTCGAGATGGTCTTTGAAGATTCCATCCAGTTTGGCGCAAAGAAAAGATTTCTTTCGGAATGGACTATCAATAAAAATTCAAATCATTTCACGTTTCAAGAACCGGACGCCAATCGGCTTGAAGACGGCATTTATACATTGACCGTGTTTTTGACGGATGAAGCCGGAAATAAAAGCACTTACCGAATCGGAAAAAAGTTTCGGGTGGATCGAACCTCGCCACAAGTTCGCGGCATCAGCTTGGGTGATGTCGCCTATGCAAGTGTCTCCGAATTGAAAAAGGGTTCTGCCCATATAAGCCAAGGTTCGGACGATGAAAGAAATCGTTCGGACTTGCAATGCTATGTCAATGTGTACGTAGGCGGAAAGAATGGTGCTTGGACGAAAATTGGCGTGGAATCCGAAAGCAAGAATGCAACGTCCTCAATGGTGGAATTCGATATTCGAAGTGCTCTTTCGGATACAAGTCACGGCTCTTGGAGTGTTTATTTCGGATGCTATGATGCTGTGGGGAATTTTGGAAAGAACATGAACCGTTTGGGAATGGGCGCGCGGTATCCGGAAATCACCTATCCGCAAAATGCGTCCGAACTTTACAATGGTCAAGTTCTAGTCAGAGGCATCGCTCCGAATCCGACGGTTCATGGAAATGATAATGCCGGAGAGTTTCGCATTTTTTGGAAAGCCTTGGGAGATTCTTCCTGGTCGGAGAATGGAATTCGGTATTTGATTTTTGACCGGAGCTTGTCGGCGGCGGAAAGAGATTTGGCCATATGGAATCCGGCGGAATTAAACCTTGCTCAAGGAAGCTATGCATTGAAACTTGCCGTCCGGAGCTGCGACACCTGTGAATGGATTTTTGAAGAGAAGACTGTCGCTGTCGACGACTTGATTCAAATCGATTCTGCAAATACGCCGAAAATCGTCATCGCCCCACCAGTCGGAAATCGGATTGCGGGAAAACTTCAAGACGCTTCCATTGAACTCAAGAATGTTTCTGCGACATCAAATTGGATTGTAAAAGCGTCTGTCGAAGTTCCATCGCCCAAGGATTCTACAACCTATGTGCGCGCCGTTGATAAGACGTTTGAGCCGATGACCGTCTCTCCGTTCAGAAATCCCGCAACGGCCTCGGACACGGGACTTTCTATTTGGCAGGAAGATGACGGGAGTACTTGGCATGTTCGTTATGCGGGGTCTGCACAGGGTTTGAAAATTTCCGGGAGCGTAGACTCCGCTACGGCAAGACGAAATCCGTATTTGGCGATTCGGTTTGTGGATGGGAACATCGATTGGGGATTTTCTGCAAAGGCGGATTCTTCGGAATCTCTGGACTTTATCATGGACAGCGTCCGGGTTCGGAATGAATTTGTCGATTTGCTCATCCCGCCTTACAATGCAACGTGGATGTGGAGTGTAGAAAAGGACAGCGTCCATCTGGTATTCAAGACCTCGGCCCCCTTTGCCGTGGATGTGTCGGCGATTGAGGACGCCTTGTGCAGGGAGACAAATTCTTCGGTGGCTTACATCCATCCGGAAAATTACAAGGCGCACGTCACTTGGAACGGTCTGGTGAACGGGGCGTTTTCTAGCGGCAGCCTTGTAAAGATGAATGTAATCGCTTATGAAAAGGGCAATGAGAAGAATGTCCTCAGCGGAAATGCGGAATGGTTTTTGGAATACGAGGATACGGGGATTGAAATTTCTACCAATAATTTGGAAAAATATTATGTGAACTTCCTTGGATCGAATTCGTCGGAAGTGGAAATGGCTGATTACGGCTTTCAGTTCAAATTGACGGGTCGCTCCGCTTATGTGACGGCGGAAATCCTCGATTCCGCAAAGAACGTCGTCCGTTCCTTGTTGGACAATGAACTTGTCTTGGCGACATCTGCAAACCAATGGGAAACTCTTCGTTGGAACGGCGTGAAGGACGACGGACTTGTGCAACCCGGTGCTTACAATGTCCATCTTCTTGTCAAAAACGATACGGGCGTCGTCATCGATACGCTTTACCCTTTTGTGATGAGCTTGGGGCAAAACATCATCGAGGCGAAGATGGATTCGGTCGGGCGAATTGCCGATTTGAAAATGGACGAAGCGTTCCTGGATGAGGAAGGGAATTTCCGCTATGTGGGAAGGCCCGATTATAGGCTCCGTACGGATTTAAGCGCAACGTTCCTCCCCGAAAGCGAACGGACTTTTGAGTATGAGTGGGGAGTGGAGGGAACTCAATCTCCGATAGTTTACAAGAAGACGCGCCCGAGTATTGGCATCCGGAGGCAACGGGATGAATTCTGGGCGACCGTGGTGACGCTTGTCATGAGCGAAACGCGGGTTTATCAAATCAGCTACAAAGGGCTGAGTCGAATTTGTAAAGAAACCGGGGAAGCAGAAAGTCGCGGCTATTACTATAGAATAGAAGTCAAGAAGCAAAAATTCAAAAAAGGAGAAACGCCACCAGAAATTTGGGTGGATTTGGATCCAGTCCGGGATGAACAGTGGAGAGTTTTCGGTTATCTCGACAACAGCAATGATGCTCCCCAAGTGTTGCACAATCTGGCGGCAATTAAAGTCTTGCCGGCGAGTTCTTATGCTGAAATCGTAAAAAAGTTAGGAGACTCAACTTTTTTTAGCAATGCTGTGTGGGATGCCGATACTTCTTCGGCAAAGGATTTTCCTTGGGAGAGAGTTTATCAAAAAGGGGCATATAGCAAAGATTCCACTCAAATGCTTTATTGGTTCAATAACTGGGGCGGTCAGACTCTATACTATGAAGCCGTCAATACTTCATTTAATATCGTTGCGAATGCGGACAGTTTGAAGAGTACATTCTATCCGTCTGTGGAAACTTCTTGCGAAACGGATTTCATTCTAAACGCCGATTTGGGGGAAAGTGATGCAAAATTTGTGTGCGGAGCGAAAAATGCAAAAGAAGAAATCGACACCAATGTGATTGCGCAGTACAACCCTCACGCCTATATGCTGAATGTCCAATTGAAGCCTTTTGACGGAGAGGAAAGCTTTGTTCGAAAAGATTACGATAAAAAATATTGCGAAGAAATGGACCATTCCGGAACGGACATCAAAGTGAAATTCATCTTGAATGTGAATTCGGATTATTGGGATCCTCCGACATGGGGAACGAACAACTTGGCAAACCGCTATGTCCGATTCGATCCCGCGAATAGGACGCTGTATGGAAGCGACGGTTACATTGCAAAACTTCAAAACGATGGAATCCCGAATTTTTACGATGGTACCCGCTGGGTTTCCGACGCATCCCTCAACAATGGCCCGACCGTATTCGAGGCGCAGCGTTTGCCGATGGTGCAAGTTCCGGAAAATCCCCTGCTGTTCAATGATGAATTGAATGCTACCGTTGAAACGCTTTCTAGTACTTCCGAAAAATTCTATCCGTCCGAATATTCGTGGCGTTTTTATCGCGGAAGTGGCATTGTTGCCTATAAAGCCGCGGCTCATGATATGAATGGAAATTTGTTGTCTGTATTCAACAGCAACGAATCGGATGCGGTCAATGGCAAGGATAAAATCGTTGGAACGTTGCTATCGCCGTTGGACATCTACTTTGACGTCGCTCCCCTGATGAATTTTGAAAATGCAAAGATGGCGAGTGCCGTGATGGCTTCTGGAACTTCGCTGCCTTATCCTTTGGTGAACGGAAATTGCCCGGTGAATGCGGAAGCCGGTTATCGTTTTTACGGCTGTGACAAATGGGTTTCGCATTTGCATTTGAGCAGAAAGGATTGGAATGATTCCCTGTGGAAACGTACATTTGCCTTGGCGGATGGAACGGGATATATTCGCAATCCGTTGACGGATGTCGGCGAGAATTCTGAAGGCTTGACCGAAATCGAAAATGCCAAGCGCGATTCGAGCGTTCGCGAAAAGTTTCAACACAACGCTTCGCCAGATGAGTGGAATGCAAAAGAAAATCGTTGGAAATTCTCCTTGAAGAATCCGGAATCGGATGTCGATGAAATCTTTGGGAAAATTTCCATCGGACGCTACATTCTAAAACCCGAAGAAAATGATTCCGGCTGGGAAATCGATTCTTCGGGCGTGGGCGTTTTTACCGTATTCAACAAAGGAAGGGCTGTCGGATATTCTGGATTGGATTTTTATCGTTCGAAGGATTCCGTCTTTACTTCCGCCAACAGCTTGAACAATGGTCAACACAGCGAAAAAATCCCGTTGGCGAAAGTCCTTGCGCAAAATTCAAGTTCGGCAAATTCCATATTTGCGTCGGAATGGGCAAAGAATCATTCTGCGGAAGTCGTCGGAATTTTCAAAAGGAATTTTTCAAATGATTCTCTCGTTCCGCACCCCTACCTTGAAGCGAGCTACGATTCGGTTAGCAAACAATTCCATGCGTTCCGCAATTCTTCGGATATTTATGCGTCGCGTGAAAATGAGATCGTCACTTTGCGCGGCAGCGTTCCGTACGACGGAACGAAGTGGAACATTTCCTATATTTGGAATGGCATGCGTTTTAAGATTGCAGAAGGAACGACGGATTCGATAGAAGCCTCCATGAATGTAAATGAGCTTCAAGGAAATACATCGTTCTTCCTGACTTACGGAGGCTCTGGGAATGTCACGTATTACCGAAAGCTCGACGTCCGGATCGGTGAACGCGTGAAGGCGAACGAAGAAAGTTTTGTCTATTCCATGTATGGAAATGTCTTCGTCCATTTTGACAAGGGTTCTTGGGAAAAAGATGAGGACGTGACCGTGCGGACCATGGAGCCCGGCGAATGTTCGGATTGCCGTCTGTTCCGGAATATGACGCCCGTAGGGCCTGTTCTGGAAGTGCTCCCGTCGCACGTATTTCCCGAAGACAAAGGGCCAATCGTGACTGTGGATGTTTCCATGGCCTCTCTGAAGAAAGACGGCGTTGATTATCGAAATCTGAAAATTTACAAGTTGGATGCGGAACGAAAAGAAATCATCCCATTGGAGAATGAAGGCCCCGTTGTACTTTTGGATGCAAACCTCAATGTTTGTGAGTCTACCGATCCGTATTCTTGCGCGTTTGCCAGAATCAGCGCCAAAACGCAGACTTTCTCCAAGTTTGTCGTGCTGGATTCGCAGAAAGCGGACAGCGTTGAAATCGCGGAATCTGTCCCGGAAAAAATCGAAACCTTCGCTTGCAGCCAGATGGATTCACTCTGGACTGACACGCTGTGGATGGGCACGGCAAACGGCTGGTTGGAATATCCTTACCCGTGTTCAGGAAAGAGCAATTACCTTTTGCAGCTCGGCTCGGTGGGAACTGTGGCTGTGGAGCATCGGGGCGCGTCGGCGAATCCGATTGTCTGGGCTGTTCGAAATTCGGACATCTACACTTTGGATTCGGCGTATCAGTCGTCTATTGTATTCTACGGCGTTGACGGGAATACGGAACAAAAGTTCGGTCCCGTTGTAAGATTGGATTCCGTCGCACCCGTCATTGAAAATGTGGAGACAGAGGTCTTCGAGATGGAAAACGGTTCGCGTAAAATCCATATGGAGGCGGAAATCGAAGAAAACGGCAGCGGCATTGCGCAGACGACCGTGGAATTGTTCTGGGGTGGGAACCTTTTGGAGAGCGTGAGCATCCTCGGCGACCAATTGCCGACTTGGGACTTCATCATCGACAGCAAAAATCTTTATGATTGCGTCGGCTGCAAGGCGACAGTCAAAGTTCGTGTCGAGGACAAAGGGCACAACTCCGACAACGTCGTCAAGCAGACGGAAAAGATTTCTCCGTATCCGTCTTCGCTGGTTCTCTGGTATCCGTTCTCCGAAGGTTTCGGCGATATCGGCTATGAAGTGATGACGAGGGAAAATTCCCGGCGGATGCATATGGATCTTTCCGCTGTTGAAAATCCGTGGAATGGCCGTTATGGAGTGAGTTTGTACAAAATCACGGATTCCGCGAGCAGCCGATTCCAATTGCCCAGATTGGATTCCTTGAGCCCGTTCACCGTTGAATTCAATTTCAACTCCGGCTATATCCAAAGAAACGATTGGGCTGTCTTGAGTTTCGTCGGGAAAAATGAATGGACTTTTGGCGTCGGAACATACAACCGCTATTTTCTCAGGGTCTGTGAGGCGACGTTCTACTTCAACACGAAGCGCGACGCCGGCATTTCGACGCATTTGGCGCTTGTCGTGGATGGGAATCGCGCCAGCCTTTACAAGAACGGCGAATTTGCAGAATCCATACAGCTCGATGGTGAATTGCCGTATGGCGGAGGCGGAAGGCTTGCCATCGGAACGCGGAACGGCATTCGCAGCGCAGTCGGCAGCCTTTCCAATTTGCGGTTCTATTCTTCGGCACTGACTGCCGAACAGATTCAAAGCGTTTACCGAGGAAGGATTGACCAAAAGAGCTTTTATGCCGTAGCCGTGCGCGCGGTTTCGCTTGCGGACAGAGAAGGCCTGCTAGTCGACCAGTCCTGCTCGGCTCCGGGAAAGTCCTATCTCGTTCAAAATTCCGCAGACAATCTCGGAGCGATGACGTGGGATGCAGATGTGAAGTCGGACAGTTATGCGCTTTACCTTCTTCACCGAAGTCCCTTGACCGAAAAATCCCATATCGAAGTCACCGTCGACGGAATCCGCAAGGGAATTTTTTCCCTGACTTCTACGGGCTTGTGGAAAAGTGAGAAAGTCGCCGGTCTGGAGCTTCGCCTGCAAGAAGGCTTCCACGAAATCCAAGTTCGGCCGTTGGGGAATCTGGGCGTTGCCGCTTTGGCGTTGGCGAGTACAAGCGCAAACCTCGACGGAAATCAGATGGATTACAACGAATCGTCTTGGGAAAATCCGGAGCCGAAAGCCAAGGTGATCATGAAGTATGAATCCGTGGATGACGAATCGTGGGCGCAGATTCGCTTTGACTTGCGAAATAAAACGGGGGAAGCTCTTGAAAATGCGAGAATCCGGTATTACTATAAAGGTGAAGGGGAAAAGGTCAACGCTCTTTCGTTTTATCCGAGTTCTCCGATGCGCGTCGTTAACGATGCCGGGTCCGTATTCTATGCGGAATTGGCGTTGACGGAGGCGATTGCGGCATATGGGGCAGCCTACTTCGGCGAAGGCCCGTTGGTCGGGCTGCATCGTCTGACGCCGCCAAATGACCACTTCCCCAATTGGGACAAGACGGATGACCCGAGTTATGTCGCAGAAGCGGAGACCGATTATGCAGAAGCTCTAGGCGTCGCCTTGCTCGATGGCGAAGGAAACTTGCTGAATGAATTCTCGTGCTATGATGAAGACGGACCTGTGCAAAAATCGAAAATCAAGGTTCGCGCGATGGCCAAGGACGATGCTTCGGGTTCACCGATGTCCAGCAATCTTGCCATCTATGTTGAAAACGTGGGACAGGCTCCCGTGAACGGTTTTGAAGTGCGATACTACTTTAGGGATTCAGTGGAAACGGAAGTGGACGTCAACTGGAATGCGTTCGCTTCGTTCCACAAGTTCAGCGCGGGCGGCGATTTGCATTATGCTTCCTTCAAGTATGACCTTATTCTGAATTCGGGCGACAAATCCGATTATGGGAACGGCGTGCAATTCTCCATCCATCATCCGAATTGGACAAGCGACTTCAATGCGGCGGATGACCCTTCGCATTACGGCCTCGACAATCTCGAAATGGCGGAGGCGGATTCCATCGTAGTCCTCGACAGCATCGGGAACTTGCTTTGGGGAAATGCGCCCCAGCCCAAATTCAGCGCAGAATATGTAACCGGGGAAAGCAACGCAGACCTGGTTTACAGAGATGGCGACGTAATCTACGTGAGCATCGGAGAAAGCGGTCATTACATCCTGGAAACGGTGAACGCCCTCGGCGTTCCGTTGAAGACCTTGTACCAAGGCTCTTGGGATGTCGGCGAGCATTCTCTGACGCTAGACATGAAGAATCTCCAGCCGTCAAGTTACATCGTTCTCCGCAAGGGGATGGAAATCCTTTCGTGGAAACTCTTAAACTAAAAGGGAACTGTATGAAATTCCACACGCAAACTTCGTTTTTCACCGCACTTCTGGCCGCCCTGCTTTCCTCCTGTTCGTCGGATAGCTCTTCGGCCGATGATGCGGATTCGTTCGATGCGGCAGTCGTCTGCCCTGCGGAGGGCTTGAACGCCTACGGCGAGCCGAACCGGGGAACTTTCACGGACTCTCGCGACGGGCGGGTGTATAAATATACGACCATCGGTTCGCAGGTGTGGATGGCGGAGAACCTGAACTTCAACGCTCCCTACAGCGCGTGCTACGATAACAGCGAAAGTTTTTGTGATACGTATGGCCGATTCTATTCGCTGCTTATGAGCGGTAAAGCTTCTGGGCTTTTCGATCAAGCCTTGTTGGATACAGTTTGCCCTGTGGGGTGGCGAGTGCCGTCGGTAGAGGATTGGACTATTTTAGCTTTTAATATGGGAGGGTGGGATGCAGGAGCTGCTCGGTTAAGGAATGCCGATTCTTTGGGTGGCGTTTATGTACCTGGTACAGACGATTGCGGCTTTAATTCGCTTCCTGCGGGATACTTGCTGCAAAATGGTTCGAATGAATTAGTGCGCGAATATAGTTTTTATTGGACATCTACGGCAAAAACGACGCTATTTGCCTATGAAGTTGCAATTTATGATGACCGTATGCAATTTTTGAATAATGCTGCTAAAGTATCTATCCGTTGCATAAAAAACTGACTTCTTTGGAGTTGGCTTTTAAGGCTCTATGAAAATGCGAATGATTCTTTTTGTCGCGCTGATGGCTGCTTATGCGCATTCTCTTACATTGGAGGAAGTGAGGCTCGCGCTTGCGGAAAATTCCATTCCGCAGGATTCCGTCGAAATGAATCTTCGCATCACCGTGAAGGCGGCGGGAATTTCCAGGCAGACGGAAGTTTACATCGCGAGCAAGGGACCCGGCAAGAGCTACACCGAAATCCGGAGCGATTTCTTGAAACAGCGGAGTGTCGTGAACGGCAACAAGATGAAAGTCGTCGACTTGAAGACGAAGCGGTCGCAAGTGCTCGATTACAACGGCGAAGCCCTGTCGGATTCCTATGCGCAACTCCATCCGCTGGATTCCGGAGATTGGGGTGAACCGAAATTCCTGTCGGGAAATCTCTACGTCATTGACGGTTCCCTCGGAACGCTGTATTATGATTGTCGCAAAAAGCGCATCGAGAAAATCGAAGCAGTCAAGGGCAGGGCGAATTCGCTGACCACATTTTCTTATGGCGCAAACGGGCAGCTGAAAAAAATGGAAGTGTCGGTGAGCGCAGACGGCGTCGAAAGCCTCGTCTCGACGGAAATCCTGCGGATGCGGAAATCGGACAAGCTCCCCGACAGCTTGTTTGATTTTTAGCCTGGTCTCGATTGGGGAATCTTTTCGGGCGAGGCCGTCGGCGGACTTTGAAAATTCACTCCCCGAGCAACGGCTGGATTCTCCGGACAATCTCTAGAACGTCGCTGTAGGCGTCGACGGGCAGGCAGAAGGATTCCCGGGTGAGGCTGTAGGCGTTGGCGTTCTCGGCTGCGTCGAGAACGGTCGTGGGGAAGCGGGAAAAGCACGGCTCTGCGGAAAGGGGGCGTTCGTAATAGATTCGCGTGGGGATGCCCGCCCGGGAGAGCTTCTGGGCAAAGGCTTCCCGGTTCTTTGTGCAGACGGCGTATTGGGCGAAGATGCTTGAATTTCCGGGGGAGACTTTCGGGGGGAGAAATCCCGGCCGGTTGAACAGCGCACGGTAAAGCTCCGCATTCTTTCGCCGTTGGAGAAGCTCCTTTTCGAAGTGCTTCCTCTTGACGTTCAGGATGGCCGCTTGCACGGCGTCCAACCGGCTGTTCGTGCCGATGGAGTCGTAGCCGCTCGAACCTCGGCCGTGGTTGCATGCCTCGCGAATTTTCCTTGCCGCAAGGGGATCCCGGGTGAAAATGGCCCCGCCGTCCCCGGCCGCACCGAACGGCTTTGTCGGGTAAAAGCTCGTCGCGGCCATCGTGCCGAAGGAACCCGCCGGTTTGCCATTCCGGGACGCTCCGAAGCTTTGCGCGGCGTCTTCGAGAAGCCACAGCCCGTGCCGCTCGGAAATCTTTTCCAACGATTCGTAATCGGCGCATTGCCCGAAGAGGTCAACCGCGATGATGCCGACTGTCCGCCTTGAAATGCGCTCTTCGACGGAACTTGGGGAAATGAGGAAGTCCGGGCCGACATCGGCGAAGCGCGGAACGCCTCCGGCGGCCACGACGGTTTCCGCCGTGGCGACGAACGTGTAGTCGGGGACGATGACCTCGTCTCCCGGTCTTATCCCCAGGGCGTCGAGCGAAAGGCGGAGCGCGGACGTGCCGCTCGAACAGGTGACGGCGAAGGGGACGCCCGTGTCACGGGAAAGTTTTTTTTCGAGCTTCTGGACTTCCGGGCCGCCCACCAGGTTGCCGCTTTCGAAGACGGCGGCGACGGCGGCGGAAATTTCGCCCTCGTAGGCCTTGTACTGGGCGGCCAGGTTCACGAATGGAATCATGCCCCAAAACTACAAAAATCTCCTATTTGACAAAAAATCCATTTTTAACTAACTTTGCCGAAACAAAACAAGGTTTTCACCCGGAGATACAAAGGTGCCGAATCATCAGTCTTGCAAAAAACGCATTCGTCAGACCAAGAAGCTGACCGCCATCAACCGTTCCGTCCGTTCCGCCATCCGTACAAGTCTCAAGACTATCCGCGCGGCAACCGACAAGGAATCCGCCCTCAAGGAAATGCCGAACCTCTTCAGCATGCTCGACAAGGCTGCCGCCAAGGGGCGCGCCGGTTTCAACGCGAACCGCGCCGCGAACTACAAGGCCAAGGTGGCGAAAGTCGTGAACGGCCTTGCAGCCAAGGCTTGATTCGCATCAAAGCTTGTCATAGGCCGCGGCGTGTTTCCGCGGTCTTTGCGTTTTTTGTGTTGCATTGAGCCGATTTCCCCGATTTTTGTTAGATTATTTGAAAACTTCAAGGAAGAAGAATGTCATCAATCAATTTCGCTACTCGTGAAATCAGTTGCAAGGTCGTGTATTACGGGCCCGGGTTGAGCGGCAAGACGACAAATCTTCAAGTAATCCACCAGAAAATGCCCCAGGACAAGCGGACGGACATGGTTTCTTTGGAAACGGAAGGCGACCGGACGTTGTTCTTCGATTTTTTGCCGTTGAACCTGGGCGACATCAAGGGATTCAAGACCAAATTCCAGCTTTATACGGTTCCCGGACAGGTTTATTACAACTCCACGCGCAAAATCGTCCTCCGCGGAGTGGACGGCATCGTTTTCGTCGCCGACTCCCAGCGTTCGAGGGAAGCGGAAAACGTGGAAAGCTTGCAGAATTTGCGGCAGAATTTGGAAGATTACGGAGTGAACCTCGATGAAATCCCGCTCGTTTTGCAGTACAACAAGCGCGATATGGAGAACGTGTTCACCCTTGACGAAATGAACAAGCTCTTGAATCCGAAGGGAATTCCGTTCTTCCCCGCCACGGCGCACAACGGGAAGGGCGTCGTCACGACCCTCAAGGCCATCGCGATGCTTGTCATCCAGCGGTTCAACGTCAAACAGGGCTTTTTGCGCAAGGCCGCCGACAGCGTCCACAATACGGGGGTTCATGACGTGACCCTCGGCGGCAAGGACGGCGTGTCCGTTTCCCCGTCGCCCGCTCCCGCGGCAAGTCCCGCGACTCCGACTCCTCAACCCGCGCCTTCCGTCGGCACTCTTCCCGATTTGGGCGCGTCTCTCGGGGCGGCTTCCGCATCCCCGTTCCGGATGCCGAATTTCGTCTCCCGTTCCTCGGGGGAATCTCCGAATCGGAGCAGCCTCTTTCAAAAGAGTTCCTCTCCATTTGGCCGTCCGGCGGCCACTCCCGCTCCCCGTCCCCGCCTGTTCGGAAGGTCGTCGTTCGACAAGGATGAAGGCTCGGTTGACGATGATGACATTGAACTCAGACCGTATGTACCCAAGAAAAAACCGTAGGGGGCTTTGAATGAGTGATTTTGCTGTTTATACGGACGATGCGGAAAAGGTTCGCCGCCTGATGCAGGCTTACCTCTCCAATGTCAAGGCGGATTACATCATGCTTGTCCACAGGGACGGCTCCGTCATTGCGGAAGTGGGGACTATCGGGATGGACACGACTCCGTTGGCGGTCCTCAGCACGGCTTCTTTCGGCAGCGCCAAGCAAATCGGCGTCATGCTCGGCGAAGGGGAATTCAAATCCGTTTCCTACACCGGGGAACGCCGTTCGATTTACATCGCCCCGGTGGAAGACGCCTTGCTTCTCATCCAGATCTTTTCGGGGAGCCGGCTTCCCAACCGGATTGAAGATTACAACAAGCTGTTGGTGGAAAAGTTGGTGGAGGCGGTTCCTGCGTTCACGCAGAATACGAGCAAAATCCGCCGCTAGGAGATCCTGGTGCAGAACTTGCCGCCATTCCGCTACGTGAGAAAAACGACACTGGTCTTGCTCGCCGTCTTCCTCTGTTTTTTTGCGCATCGAATCGCCGTTACCGTTTTATCCGGGGAATCCTCGGACGAGGGCTTTGACAACACTCCCGTCAAGGTTTTGAACGGCGTCGTTTGCCGGAACATCGTCGACGGCGCACCGTTCGGGGTGGATTCCGTATTTCCCATGCGGACGCGCCTCTATTATTATTCGGAACTGCCGAAGCTCTCTTGGGATGTTCCCGACCGCAAGATTTGGCACATCTGGTACAACGGGGCGGACACCGTGAGCAAAACCCGCTGCAAGGAGAGCGACGGCTTTTGTGAAAGTTCGATAGCTCCGAAGCTCCTCTCCCCGGGGGAATGGAGCGTCGATGCCGTCGATGGGAAAAAGCTATTGTCGAGCCGCCAGTTCAAGGTGGAAGCGACAAGGGAATAGCCCTTGCCGAAGTCCGCGTTTTTTGGGATGCTGCTTTTTTCGGGCGTGGCCATGGCCGGGGATGCCTATTCCGTACTTTCCTTGGATTCCGTCCCCGTTTGGCGCGGCGTCCCTTTTTTGAAGGATTCCGTTTCCACTGCGCCGGATTCGGGGGCGGGCGAGGATTCCGCGAAGCGTTTGGAGACGGCCGGTTCCAAGACCATCCAGGTGATTGTCGGAGACGGCGGAACGGAAGTGAACCAGGAGTTGCACCTCTCGATTCGGGGCGAAGCGCCGCACGGCGTGTGGATCGACGCGCTCCTTTCGGATGTGGGGAGGGAAGCGGGCGAAGAGCGGACGGCAACCCTTCGGGAAGTCGACGAAGTCCATTTCCGCGTGGAGTCGGAACGCGCCTTTTTGCATTTGGGGGACATGACCTGGAAAATTTCGGATTTCGGGCTTTCCGGGTTGGGACGGGCGACTCTCGGCGCCGCCGCCGGGTTCCGCACGGCCCGTTCCCGTGTCCGCGGCGTTTACGGATTTGACGAGCTGCAGCGCGTGACTTCGACCTTCGCCGGCGTCGACGGCCAGCAGAAAGGATACTTGATTTCTTCCGGGACTTCGGAATCTTACGTCTCTGTCGTCCCCCGTTCGGAAACGGTATTTTTGAACGGGAAGGAACTTTCCCGGGACGAAGATTACACGGTGAATTATGCGGGCGGCGTCCTGGATTTTTTGGGGACGCTCATCCCCGGCTCCGAAGATGAAATCCGTGTGGAGTTCGACGCCTACAATTCCGGGGGGCAGCAGATTTTGAAATCTGCAGACGGGAGTTATCGGAGCGAGAACCTCTGGTTGGACATCGCCGGATTCGAACTTTCCAGCGACACGGCGCGTTTGCGGAGAAATTCCTGGTCGGACGAGGACATGAAGCTTTTGAAGGGCGACGACGGGTCGTCTTTTGAACGGGCGGACAGCTTGGGGAGTTTGGAGCGTCCGTCGCTTTTGCGCAGGTTGGGCGCGCGTGCGAGATTGCAGCTGCTCGGGCATTATTATTTGGACGGGGAAATGCATTATGGCTCATTGGATTCGAACATGCTGTCGAAGAAAATCGGCGGGTCGTCGGGAAAGGCTTATCGATGGTTTCTCTCCAATGACAGTACGGAAGCCCAAAAGTTTGAACCGCTTCGCCTGTCCGTCGCGGGGGATTACATCGGGGAAGGCTTTTACCAAAAGGATTTCCAAGGGACTGAGCGGAATTGGGATTCTTACATCCTTCGGGAAAATTGGGATTTGGACAGTTCCGACATCTCCGGTTCCCGCAAATCCGACGATTTCGCGATGCGGCTCAGGTTGCCCGCTTCCTTTTTCCTGGGCGCGGAGTGGGGCTACAGGCGAAGCCTTTCCGAAGGGGAGGATTGGAATTCCTCGCGGGCCAGGGCTTACCTCTTGCACCGGGCGGATGGATTTTCGGGGGAAGTTTCGGTTGTCCGCGTCGCGTCGCACGGGGAATATTCCATGGAGCGTTACCAGGGGACGGCTACGGCGAATTCCCGCGTCGGGTTCGTACGTCCGTTCGGCGAGGCCTCTTACGGCGTGTGGTTCAAAGATCCCGAAGCGGTGGAGGACAAGCGTTCGGAAAAGGCGACGGCGAAAAGCGGGGTGGAACTGGTCGGCGGAAGTTGGAGTTCCCGTGCGGCGATTTTCGGGACGCGGGCGCGGACGGGCGCGACCTTTGACGATTTGCGGGATTCCCTTCGCCTTTCGGGGTTCGAACATTCGGCGGATTACCGCGGCAAATTCTTTTCGCTTTCTCACGTGCTCCAGTACAAGAGGACGGAATCGGATTCCGCCGGGGCTTCGAATTCATTCCTTTCGAACGAAGAACTGGATTGGGGAAGGGAGTCTTGCCCGTTTTCCGGATCGGCCCGTTACAAATTGGGCTTGACGCGGGAAGTTCCCTATGTGCCGATTTACAAGGCGGTCGCGCCGGGGACGGGGGATGTCCTGTTCGACAGCTTGGCGGGGGTCTTCGTGGAAGGAGTCGACAATGGGAACTTTGTCTATGAAGGGATGGGGCGGAGCGATTCTGCGGACGCCGTTCGGGCAAGCTCTGCGGAATTTTCCCTGGAGTGGACTTTTGCCCCGAGATTCTTGGGGATTTCGCAAGGCGTCTTGCGCGACTTGGAATTTTCTTTCGACGGCTTCGGCGAATCGCGGGACACGACGGGGAAGACGGTCTTCTTCCCGGCTCTTTCCAAGAGCGGGCTTCGCGCCATGAGCAGCGGAATCTTTCGGGGGGAAGTCTCCGCGCTTTGGTCAGAGAGGAAGAGCCGGGGGACTGTGGAATATTCCGTGGGGACGGAGAGCGAAAAGCGCAACACGTCTCAAGGTTATTTTGAAACTCGCGTGTGGCAGAAGATGGATGCCGTTTATACGGGGCGAAAGAAGGAAGTCTGGGAATTGCAGCCGGGGATGGAATCCGTGGAGTTGGAAACGGCTTCCGATATGGATTGGAAAATTTACGAAGTGCATTTCTCGTGGAAGAGATTCTTGCCGTTGCATTTGTATGTAATCCCGAAGGCTTGGGTTCGAAAAGGGACGGGCGAAGATGAAACGGAATCGCTCGACGCCTTGCTGCGGCAGGCCGCGTTGACTTTCGGTTTTGACGACGAAAGGTCTATCCGGGTTTCGAACGAATTCAGCGCGACTTTCGTTTCGACGGGAAACGACGTCCTCCCGTACCAGATGGTCTCCGGATTCGGCAAGGGGGTGACGTACAGGAATCAACTTTCGGCTTCCGTGGATGCGAATGAATATCTTTCTCTCGGGCTTTCGTATGTGTTGCGTTTCGGGAGTGCGGAAAACGGGACTTTTCAAAAAATGTCGATGGAGGCCAGAGCCTATTTTTAGGCGGCAGATGAAAAACTTCGCCTTCATTTTCTTTCTTTGTGCAGTTCTCTTGAACGCGGCGGATTGCCGGGTCGGGAAGGTCTCGCTTGCCGGGGATTTTGATGCGAGTTCCGCCGCGCCTTTTTCCGGGATGGAAGGCGCGCCTTGTCGGGATTTGGATGCGCGTGTCCGGGAAGTCGTTTTTGATTTGACGGAAATCGGCCACCCGTTTGCCAAGATTCTCGTCGAGTCCGACTCATTGGGAAATTTTCGCTTGGCGCTTGATCGGGGGAGCGCCTGGGTTTGGGCCGCTGCGGAAAATGCCGAACGGTCGAGGAGCGGGAAGGAGACCTTCGCCAGGCTTTCCGGCCTTGAAAGCGGGACGCCCGTGCGGCTTTCGGATTTGGAACGCGCCCGGCGCAAGTTGGTGAACTCGGGATATTTTGAATCTACGGCAGACGCCAGGGTCTTCCGCGATTCCCTGAGGCATCGGCTCGTTCCCGTATTTTGGATGCGGGATTTGCCCATCAACAGCGTCGAGGGAGTCCTTTCTTACGCGAGCGGCGACGAGGGCGGTTTTGCGGGGAACGTGGAACTTTCCCTGTACAACATGCGCGGCACGGGCAGGGATTTGGAAATTTTCGGGGAGACGGGCGATTTGACGCGCTCCCTTTCCGCTTTTTACAGGGAACCGTGGATTTTGGGGACGGGGTTCGACGGAATCGTCCGCGGAAATTTTGAAGAGGATTCCACCTACCGCGATTTCCTTTTTGAAGCGGGAATTTCAAGGGATGTCGGTTTTTTCTTCGACTTCGCCATTTTGGGCGGCATCGGGAAAGACCGTTGGACTTACACATTGGAAACGAGCTTCAAGGACGAAGACCGCGTGATTCTACCGCGCCACGGCGTTTTTTGGGAGGGGATGTTCCGCGTCATCAAGGACAGGGATTCGTCACGCGCATACCGGACCGTTTTGCGGGCGAACGGACATTTCTTGACGCCGATTCGGGAAACTTGGGTGCTGCAGACTTCGTTTTCCGCAGGGACGCTCCTCCCGACGGACGGAAGTTTCACCCGGGCGGATTTGTTCTCCTTGGGGGGCATCGAAAGCTTGAAGGGTTACCGCCCTGGTTTTTTCCGCACGCGGGCCTATGGCGTGACCGAGGCGGATTTGCAGTGGCGCGCCTTGGAAAGGACGGCTTTCCATGTGTTCTTTGAACCGTCTCTTCACAGGGCCTTGCCGCCGGGTCATGGTTGGGTGGACACTTACGGCTACGGATTCGGCATCTCCCAATACCGGAATTCCTGGAGCTTCTCGCTGTATTACGCCCTGCATTCGGGCGCGGCTCCTCTCGACGGCCTGTTGCATTTTGGCGTGAAGGCCTTGTTCTAGACCGCTCGGAAACTTGGGGCTTTTGATTCGTTCAAATTTCCGCGACGGCTTCAATCTCGACTAAAGAGCCTTTGGGGAGTGCGGATACTTCGAAGCAGCTGCGAGCGGGATGTCCCGTGAAGTGCCTTTCGTAAACGGCGTTGAACGCGCCGAAATCCGACAAGTCCTTGAGAAAGCACGTCGTCTTCACGACTTTTGAAATGTCCGTGCCGGCGGCTTCGAGAATCGCGGCGACGTTCTTGCAGGCTTGCGTCGCCTGTTCCTCTATCGTTTTGCCCTCCACGTTCCCCGTTGACGGGTCGATGGGAATTTGCCCCGAAGTGAAGATTAAGTTCCCGGAAATGATTCCTTGGGAATACGGGCCGATGGCGGCCGGGGCTTTGTCCGTGTGAACGGTTTGCATGGGATTCTCCTTGTTGAATTTTCCGTGGACGCTTTCGGCGTTCCGCATCCTCAACATAGGAAATAAAATTTTTATCATTGGGGAAACTTTTTCGGAGAATGCCCTATGGTGACAACGATGGTCGTGTTCATTTTGTATTTGGCGATGATGCTCGGAATCGGGTTCTACTTTTCCCGCCGGGCGAACAGTCTGAACTCCTATTATCTGGGCGACCGCAGCATGAACAAGTGGGTCGTGGCGATGTCCGCGCAGGCTTCGGACATGAGCGGCTGGCTTTTGATGGGGCTTCCCGGCGCGATTTACCTTTCGGGGCTTTCCGAAGCGTGGATTGGCGTGGGGCTCGCCATCGGGACTTACGTGAACTGGAAGGTGGTCGGTCGGAGGCTTCGCAAGTATACGTACTTTTGCAACGATTCCATCACCTTGCCGGATTTCTTTGCAAATCGGTTCCGCGACAAGTTCGGCATCATCCGCATCATCTCCGCCCTCTTCATCCTGGTGTTCTTCCTCTTTTACACGACTTCCGGGTTTGTCAGCTGCGGCAAGCTGTTCTCGACGATTTTCGGCTGGGAGTACACGACTTCGCTTTGGGTGGGTGTCGTGGTCGTCGTCGGCTATACGTTCCTCGGCGGATTCTTGGCGGTGAGCTGGACGGATTTCGTGCAAGGGTTGTTGATGCTCTTCGCCCTGCTGCTTGTCCCTGCGGTCATTTGCGAGTTGAACGGTGGTTTTGCTCCGACGATTGATGCGATGAATCGGGTGAACCCCTACTTGATGAACATTTTCACGAACGCTTCGACGGGCAAGGCCATTACGATGATCTCGATTGTTTCGTCGCTTGCCTGGGGGCTTGGGTATTTTGGGATGCCGCATATCTTGGTGCGCTTCATGTCCATCAAGAATCCCGACGAGATTACGCATTCCCGCCGTATCGCGATGACCTGGGTGGTGCTTTCGCTGGGCGCGTCCATTTTGATTGCCGTGTTCGGGCGTTATTATTTGATGCAAAACGGCATCGTTTTGGACGATCCCGAAAAGGTGCTCATGGTCTTGGTGACGCACCTTTTCCCGACGGTGATTGCGGCGATTCTCATGGCGGCGGTACTCGCGGCCATCATGAGCACGGCGGATTCGCAGCTGTTGGTTTCCGCTTCGGCGTTCAGCAACGACCTTTATAAACGTTTGATTCACAAGAACGCGAGCAACAAGGAATTGATGTTTGTCAGCCGCGGTGTCGTCATCTTGATTGCCTTGATTGCCGGATATTTGGCTTACCAAGGGCGGCCGGGGGCGTCTAGCGGATTCTTGGATGTCGTGATGAGCCTCGTGAGTTTCGCGTGGGCGGGTTTCGGCTCCACTTTCGGGCCTGTCGTGCTGCTTTCGCTCTTTTGGAAACGCATCAATTTGCCCGGAGCCGTTTGCGGTATGCTCGTCGGCGGAATCACGGCTTTCGTGTGGAAGTTCTCCCTTTCGAGCTTGGCGGATTCCCACGCCATTTTCGGGCTGTATGAACTCGTCCCCGGTTTCGTCTTGAGCTTTGCTGCGGCTATCGTCGTTAGCCTCTGCACGAAGAAGCCGTCGGATGAAATCGTGAAGGAATTCGAGTTGGTGGACTCTTCCCGCTTGAGCGATTTGCCGCTTTCGCGCTGAACTTATCCGCCGGATTCCAGCTTTTCCAATTTGGCGCAGAAGATGGGTCCCGCGCCCGCGCAACGGTCGGGGAGCATTTGCCACCCGAATTCCGTCTTGTCCGATTCGGGAATTTCCGGTTGGATTTCCAAAACGCGGACTTTTCCCTTGCGTTTTTTCAAGATTTTCCGGATGACGTCGTCGTTTTCCATATGGGACAGGGCGCAGGTGCTGTAAATCAGTTGACCGCCCGGTTTGAGCGCGTCGACGGCACTTGCGAGCAGGGAGCCTTGGGCGACGGCGAGATGGGAGATGCGCTTGGGAGACCATTCAGCGAGATGCTTTTCGCTTTCCATGACGTGGCGTTCCGAAGAGCAGGGCGCGTCGAGGAGGATGCGGTCGAATTCGCCTTTGCGGTAAAGGCCGAAGCGTGACGCGTCGTAGCCGGAGATTCGGATGTTCGCCCTCCAGCTGTCGGGTAGCGTGTTCTCGATGACGTGGGAAAGGCGCTTGCGCCGTTCCGGGGAGCGGTCGTTGGATTGCAGACTGCCTGAGCCTTGGAGCGCTGCCGCCAAGATGAGCGTCTTGCCGCCGGGAGCCGCGCACATGTCCAAAACGTTCATGTCCGGATCGACGTTCAGCGCTCTGGCTGCGAAGGCGGAAGCCCTGTCCAAGTAATAGGGTTCCTTGCCGGGGTGTTCAATCGTTTCGTAGACGGGACTTTGGCGGAGAGCCGCTCGCAGGGCTTGCCAACGGTCGCCGAAGTATTCCGCGTAGAATGCAAAGAAATCCGATTCCATGGGAAAAAGTTAGAAAGTTGCCGTGGGGCGTTCCGATTCTCATTTTGAGAATCTTTGTTTTTAAGTGGGGGCGAGAGTATGCATCGGGTTCTCCCCTACGACGGGAAATCCTTGCCGACGGCGGCATTTGCGAATTTCAACCCGTTCGATTCCGGGGAATGGGCCGAACCGGAATATGTTTCGGAAAATCTTTATTCCATAAGGGGCGCTGTGGGAACGCTTTATTACAACCCGGAAAAAACGCATCGAAAGAATGGAAACGTCCGATTCGGAAAAGTCCGTCCGGACTGAATTCGCCTACGATGCCGTGAACAATCCCCAAAAAATGATTGTCCGCGTCTTCGCGCAAGGTGTGGAAACGACCGTCGTCTCGGAAATTCTGAAATTCGGGCATTCCGGGAATTTTCTCGACGCGCTGTTTGAATTTTAAATCGCTTCGGGATTTCTATATTTTCGCATTATGATGTTTTCCCAATTGACAGACTCCCTGGAATCGACTCTCAAGAAATTGCGCGGACAGGGGACTTTGACCGAAGAAAATGTGGCGGAATCCCTTCGAGAGGTGCGGCGTGCGTTCCTCGAAGCGGACGTGAACTTCGGCGTGACCCGTGACTTTGTGAAATCCGTCAAGGAAAAGGCCTTGGGGCGAGAGGTTCTCACCTCGGTTTCCCCCGGCCAGCAGATTGTAAAAATCATCCACGACGAACTGGTGCAAGTGATGGGCGGCGAGACCCGGGAGCTCCCGCTTTCCGGGAAGCCGCCCGTCGGCATCATGATGGTCGGTCTCCAAGGGTCGGGCAAGACGACCTTCGCCGCCAAAATCGCCCTGTATCTCCGGGGCAAGCGCAAGAAGAAACCCCTCCTCGTCGCGGCGGACGTTTACCGCCCGGCGGCCATCAAGCAGCTGCAGGTCCTCGGGAAATCCATCGGGATTCCCGTCTTTGACGAGGGCGAGGGGAATCCCGTCGAAATCATCCGGCACGGTCGCGAGTATGCGGAAAAGAACGGCTTCGACGTCGTCATTTACGATACGGCGGGGCGTTTGCAAATCGACGAAAAGCTGATGCAGGAACTGGAACAGGCGCGTGAGGCGGTCCACCCGGAAGAAATCCTCTTCGTCGCGGACGCGATGATTGGGCAAGAGGCGGTGAATGTCGCCGAGGCCTTTTTCAACAGGCTGAATTTCACGGGGGTCTGCCTTTCGAAGATGGACGGGGACGCCCGCGGCGGCGCGGCCCTTTCCATCAAGAAGATGACGGGAGTCCCCATCTGCTTCATCGGTGTCGGGGAAAAGCCGAACGAACTCGACCTGTTCCACCCGGAACGCATGGCTAGCCGCATCCTCGGCATGGGGGACGTCGTTTCCCTGGTGGAGAAGGCGCAGCAGGTCATCGACGAGCGGGACGCAAAGGATTTGAAGAAGAAAATCCTGAACAACACTTTCGACTTGGACGACTTCTTGCGACAGCTTCGCACGATTAAGAAACTCGGCCGCTTGAAGGACATTCTGGGCCTCATTCCGGGGCTGAACAAGCTCCCTCTCGAAAAAATCAACGAAAAGGAAATGGTCACCGTCGAAGCGGTGCTGAGTTCCATGACGGCCAAGGAGCGCAGGCGTCCGGACATCATCAACGGGAGCCGCAAGAACCGCATCGCGGGCGGAGCCGGGACGGACGTGCCCCACGTGAACCAGGTGCTGCGCCAATTCGAAGAGATGAAGTCCATGTTCAAGAAAATCGGGGATTTTGCCAAGAAGCGGAACGGCGGAGCTCCCGTGGGGTCCAATTACACGCCTCCCAAGAAGAAAAAGAAGAAGCGTTGAGCCTTTTCGTTTGAACTCCGTCACACATCCGCAACGTCGGGGCTTTACGGAATTTTCCGATGTAGCTATTTTAAGGACACTATGAAGAACATAAAACTTTTGCCTCTGGCCATTTCCCTCTTCGCTGCTTCTGCCTTTGCGAAAGATGGGATGTTTTCGGACGCCCTGCCTAGGAATTGGAACGCCGACGTCTTGGCGTCTTTCCAGTATTCGCGGCATCACTACAGTAATTGGAACAACGGCTCGGACGGCGTGAACACGAACGTCTGGCTGCTCAAATACGATGCGGACGTCATCGGGCATTTTTCCCATTTCGACTGGCGGAACGTCGTTGATTTGGAATGGGGGCAGACTTACACGAAAGGTTCCGGCACGCGGAAGACGAACGACAAGATTTTCTTGGAAACGACTGTCTCCGAGAACGACTTCAAGCCTTTCGAGCCGTATGCCGGGCTGCGCTTCGAATCGCAGTTTTCCAAGAGTTACACTTATGCGGATGACGACACCAAGACTCCCGTGTCGTGCTTCATGGATCCGGGATATTTCACCCAGATGCTCGGCGTTGCCTATTCCCCGAACGACAACTTCCGGCAGAGCTTCGCCTTTGCGAACCGCTTGACGATTTCCCGCGGGTACGGCTTTGCCGATGACGCGGACACGAAAAAATTTGAAAAGTACAAGGACGAACCGGGTCTTGAAAGCGTGACCGAATACAAGGCCGCCCTCTCTTCCCTGGCTTCTTTCAAGACGCGCCTTTGGGCTTTTGTGAACTTTGAAGGTGTCGACGAAATCGACGGCAAGTGGGAAAACACTTTGGACGTCACGATTGCGCCGCTCCTGGTGCTGAGCGTCGGCTTCGACATCGCCTACGACAAGGACATTGACGAGGACGCCCAATACCGCGATGCCGTGAACTTGGGAATCACCTGGCGGTGGTTCTAGCCCTCCGGCAAGACTTTCGCCTTGCGCATGAAGGATAGCGTTTCCGCTTCGCCCTTTTCGGCGAGCATCTTCAGCAGGAAATGCAACTTCTTGAATGTGGACACGTTCATTTTCCCCTCGGCTCCGCTCTTTTCCAAGTAGGAAAGCGGGGCCTCTTTCGTATAGGCTTTCCCGTTGTAGGTTTTGGATGCGGCGACGCGGTCGCAGAACATCTCCTTGATGTAGCGGTCCGGCATGGGGACGGGGACAAGCTCTCTTGTCACCGGGTCGTAATCGTACCAATATTCGAAGTGGTGTTTGTTCCTGCCTTTGTGGTGCATCCAGGCGAGGCTGTAACCCTTGGCCTTGCGCTCGCCGTTGTTCGGGGATTCCTTCCCCGTGCAGTAAAGACAGCCCGGAATGAATTCTTCCGGGGAGAATTTGGACAGGTCGTGGAAAAGTCCCTGGAAGCCGATGCCCGCTTTGATGCACAGTCGGATGACTTCGTGACGGTGTCGGGTGATGGTTTTCAAATGGCGGAGAATGTGCGCGGTCATGCGAGTCCGAAAATTTTGACGCAGAGGGCGAGGAGAATCCCCGCGTAGATGCCGCCGAGCAGGTCGTCCGCCATGACCCCGATCGCCCCGGGGAGCTTTTCCGCCTTGTGGATGCCAAGAGGTTTTAAAATGTCGAAGAAACGGAAAAGTCCGAATGCGACGAGGAAGAGCCAAGGGTGAACTTCAAGGGCTGGGCAAGGGACGAATGCAACGGACATCCAGACACCGCAAACTTCGTCGATAACAATCCAGCCGGGGTCTTCCGTCTGCGTGTCGGCCATCGCCTTTTTGACGAACGGGATGGAAAGGAAGAATACGGCTGCGGAGGCGAAAAGGAACAGCCCGGGCACATGGAGAACGTGCGTGTCGAAGAGAGCCATCGGCCACGCGACAATGGCGGCGGCGAGACTGCCGAAAGTCCCGGGCATTTGGGGGAGAGTCCCCGCGCCGAAAAAAGTGCAGACCATCCTGTTTGCAAATCCCGTCTTTTTCCATTCTCCGGGGATGCGCGCCTTGCCGTATTTTTCTTTCAATTCTTCTCGATTCATCGCTTGTAATTTCCTAGTCCTTTCCCCCTTGCAATCCACTGTTGCGACCATTGAAGGAGAACTCCAACGTGCTCACAAGCGGGGACTTGCCGAAGTGCCGCCGCTGGGAGAGGGTGACTGTCTTCGCGGACAGCCGAAAAGTCTTGGACGCCGATGGGGAATCTCTTCAAAGCCATGCCCGAAATATAGTCATTTGGGCGAGGATACGCGAGCGGATGGGGATGGCGTTTGAATTTGCAATCGAAGCTTCGTCAAATGATGGCGTTCTTTTTCCCAATTGTCAAAATGCAGGAATTTCGCGCCAAGGGGCAAGCCGCAAAAAACATCCGACGGTGTGGGACCGTAAACAATGACGATAGAGGGGCAGAGCGTTTTCAGCATTTCTTGCAACCCCAAGTGCATCAACCGTTTTTCGTCCGCTGTCTTGCAGCACCCGTAAGTCCCTACCGATACAATGGAATGATGTGGAATTCCCGAGAAGGCGACCGCTTCCGGCAATTCTCCTGCGCAGAAAGTGCGCTCATCGCCCCAACGGACGTTCGGAATGACATAAATGCCTTGGTGTTGCAAAAAGCTGGCGTTTCGCCGGGAAAGGAAAATGCTCGCTATTTGGGCGCACAGGGGCGCATCCGCAAAGACGGAATTGTCCGGACTGATGATTCCGGGATGCCTGGAGAGTTCGCTCACAAAGCGTTCCGGGTGATTGGTAAATTTTTGATAGAGAGCGTCGTGCTCGTAAAAATGCACCATCCGATCTTTAGCCCTGTTCCGCCGAGAAAATGGCACAAGACCCGTCGGTTCCACGATTTTTGCTGGAGGATTCAATTTCGGAATTTCAAAAATTCCGGCATATGAGGTATGTTCCAAAAGTTCCGGGCGCAGCCCGTCATCAAATGCGTTCTTTCGCATATTTCTCCTTGTGAATTTTATTTGAGTTGACTTTTTGGAAAAGATATGCTAAATTAAATCCCACGTTAGTCGTTAACTAGGATTTGCCTCGGCATATCCGGAACGGTCTTGGAATTTTTGTTCGCAGCAAAAAGCCCAAGACCTTTTCTTTACAGTATTTCCAGTTCGGCGAATTCAATGTCGAATTTTATCGATTTCTTCACCTCCTCCGGCATTTTGTCGTAAATACGGTGCAATGCGGCAATGAACTCCTTGGATTGGGTTTTCTTCGCCACCATGTCGAAGACCTCGGATGCCCAATAAATTTCTTCAGGCGTACAGTCGTTTTCTAAAAAAGGGATTGTCTCGGCAATATTTTCGGAAAGAAAATCTGCCAAATTATCCCAAGGAAATGTCTCGCCCGCCACGATAAAATTTTCATTGTCGATTCTAGATTGCAACAATGCTTTGAATTTTTCTTTGTCTATCATTTTAATCTCCTAAGGTTGATTTTTGTCAGGGAAAGCCGTTGAAATTTGACCGTTTGTCTTCATCACGCCGATTCGGACTCCTTTGTATGTTCCATACATGGGAACTCCGTCGGGAACTCCTTGGTTTCTGCGTAATTGAGCGACGTGCTCTGCCGCCCGCTTGATTTTTCGTTCATCCCACGATTTTGGGAACCACGATTGGTTGATTCCCGATTGTTTTCTGTTGTCTTTGTGATTTGGAACATGTCCTACTCGGACGCCATTCGGGTAGGTCTTCACAATGTGAAATTCAATGCCGTATTTTTTGAGCAAGTCCATTCCCTTTTGGCTGTGCCCGCCCCCGGCAAGCCGCAACTTTATTTCGGATTTTTGCGGTTTGACGAACCTGCCTTCCGAAGCATGGACTAGCGCGAATTGACTCATTGTTCTGGCACTTCCTTTCGTGTTTAAGTAACGTCCCGGTTTACCAGTTCCCATCTCGACCCTCCGGAAAAGAAGGGACGACACGGGAACTCCCGTCAAATATAGACCTTGACAACATATTCTCCTTAGCCGAAATAGTCGGCGGTTGAGGTTTTATGCCAAGGCTTGTCCCGTTAGTCGTTAACTAGGATTTGCCTCGGCATATCCGGAACGGTCTTGGAATTTTTGTTCGCAGCAAAAAGCCCAAGACCTTTTCTTTACAGTATTTCCAGTTCGGCGAATTCAATGTCGAATTTTATCGATTTCTTCACCTCCTCCGGCATTTTGTCGTAAATACGGTGCAATGCGGCTACTAACCATATTCATCTCCATTCTTTTCGAATTTTTTCATAGCGGACTATGGCAGCCGTTTCCGACACGCCGCAAGCCATTTGAATTTCTTTTGGGGGCATGCCCTTTATCAAATCGTAATCCATCAAAAATTCTGCGGCAAAAGAATCCGCTTGCCATTCCGGATCTTCAAATGGTCGAAGACTTTCCCCATGGCTCAGCCGGCATTGAGCAAGGCGTCCCGGCAAATGCAATATGAGATGCCCAATTTCATGAGCAATGGTGAATCTTGCTCTACCGTCTCCTTGGCAAGCTTTTTCATAAACGTCTTCCCGAATGAAAATTTTCTTTTCGGAGACAAGCGTCATTCCTTCCACGGCCAAATCCTTTTCCGAGACGATTTCCCATTCAAAACGAGGGAACAGGTGTTCCAAAACCCATTCCAAAACATTGCAAATGGGTATTTTTAAACAAGCTTCCAATCCGACTTTTTCCCGCACCAACTTTGCCATTTCTCGAATTTCCTTGGTGGACATCGGCGAGGCTTTCATTCCTGTCATCGGGCATTCCCTTTTTCCAATACCTTGAGAATTTTATCCACATCGCAGCCCGGTAGAGTGTTCAAATCTCGTGCAAGAGCTAGCGCCAAATTTCTGCGTTTGCCGCTGACCTCATTTAAATCGATTTCAACGGTGTTGTTGGAATCGAAAAAAGCTTCCCGCAAACGAGCCGCATCCTGTTCGCCTAAACCATAAAGCGCTTGGATTCTAGACGGCCAGTTCGCCGGGATTTTCCGCTTCCCGTTCTCCACCCCGGAGAGAAACGCCGGAGAAACGCCCAACTTTGTTGCCATGTCGAGCAGCAATTCGCCTGCATCCATTCTCAGATTCCGTAAAAATTTGCCAAAAGTTGATATCATAAAAACCTTTTATGAAATTTCCTCAAAAAAAATAACCTATTCAGAAAATTTTGTCAAGTCATCTTGTTAAAAAAAGTGAACTATTTTAGTTTATGTTCAGGTGAAAACGATTCTCAAGTCAGAGTGTATTTCCGGGGTTGCGCTCACACCTTGCCAAAAAGGGGAATTTTTCTAATTTGGCGATGCAACGCGCAGTGTAGAACATAAGACCAGTTGTCGAAATCTTGTATTCTGCAAGGCGCGTTTTCGTTTTGGCGGATTCGTGCCGGGCAGGCAGCAAAAAGGTATTCCAATGAATCCAATGCAAACGAATCCTGCGGACGGCCGCAATTTGAACAAAATCCTTTCGGCCATTCTTTCCATGTCTCTTTTGACGGTGATGGCCGGGGCGGCAATCGCTCCGGCTTTGGGGAGCATCCGGGAGCATTTTTCGGGAAGCCCGCTCATTCTTGTACAACTCATCATCAGCATGCCGGCGCTGTTCATCATCCTCACGAACTTCGCTTTCCCCTATTTGTGCCGCTATTTTCGGACGCGCGCCATTGCCGTTTTTGGATTGGCGCTTTATGTCGTTGCGGGCTGCGTCCCCGTTTTCTTGGAAAGTATCGGGGCGATTCTCTTCTTTCGGGCGTTGCTCGGCGTGAGTGTGGGACTTGTGATGCCGCTTTCGACGGGGCTGCTCTCTTATTATTTTCCGCCGGAGAGGCAGGCCGGGTTGATGGGGCTTTCTGCCGCGATGAACCAGATGGGAGGCGTCGTGGCGACGCTTTTGGCGGGAGTCCTTTCGTCGGTGAAATGGAACTTTTCCTTTTGGGTCTATGCCCTTGGCGTCTTGGCGATAGCTTTAATTTGTATGTTCCTCCCGAATGAAAAAATTCTCAGCAGGAGAAAGATGAGCGAGGAGGAAATCGAGCACAAGTTGAACTTGCCGCGTCGTTTGCTCAAATTCCACCCGTCTGTCTGCGGAATGCTCCTCTGCATGAGCCTTTTTTTCGTCTTCCCCAGTAATTTTTCAATCGTCGCGAAACAGACTTCCGATTTGACGGACATCCAGATTACCGTCGTGATGGTGGGATTGGATGTGGTCGCCTTCTTTGTCGGACTTCTTTTCGGGCGGATGATGGGGCTTTTTCGCCGCGGACTGAAATACTTTGCGCCAATCGGCTTTGGTCTAGGCTACGCTTGTTATATCGCATTCCCGTCGCTCTTCGGGATGATTCTCGGGAGCGTCTTGATCGGGCTTGCCAATGGAATCGGCGTGCCTTATTTGAATACGATTGCGAGCATCAAGGGCGGGAAGACTGCTGCGACTACCGTGATGCCGCTCCTTTCCATGAGTCTTTACGCCGGGCAGTTCCTGTCGCCGTTCATCCTCACGCGCTTCGGGCATTTTGCCTTGGATGGATTTTTTGAAAACTTGGGGTTGCCGAATCTTTATGCGCCTTATGGAATGGCCGTCCTCTTTTCCATTGTCTATTTGGTCCAGGCTTTTGCCACGAGCAAATACCAGCGTTTGCCACCGGAGTGAATTTGTTTGTAACGGGAGCTATTTCTCTCGTTTGATTGAAAAATTCCGAACGGTGCGGAATCCGGCGGAACGGGCGTAACTCCAAAGTTCTGGAAGCAAGTTGTCGTCGTAATTTTCGAATTGGGAATCGATGAATGGATTTGTTTGTGAAAGCAAGTCGCGATTCCTTTTTTGAATTCGAGGAAGGAGAGCTTCCGCGGGGAGAATGTCGCTCTTTTTCAAATTGCATTCCGGGCAAGAAAGTACAAAATTCCAAAGCCTGTCTTCCTTGATGAACGACCACGGGATAAAATGATCGACGTGGACCATCCCCGAAAGTTTTCTGCCGCAGTAAAAACAGTTGTTCTCTTCAAATTCCTTTTGGAGAATTTCCCGGAAGATGGAGAGCGGCTCGCGTTTGGGAAGGGACAACTCCAACTTCCCGAGAACGCCGTAGAGGACGGATTCTTCGTTGACGGCTTCCAAAAATCTGGCCCAATGGTAATAGTTGAGCTTTTCGATTTCCATTTTGTACTTGAGCAAGAATTTATACGCTCCCGTTGAAAGGGAGATGAATTCCCCGTTCAAGTCGAATGCGTAGAGGTTTTGCAAAAAGTCGTCGTACATGGCGCCGAGGACGTATTTCTTGCATTCCGCCTGGACTTGGCGGACGAGGTTCGCCCGAGTTTGGCTCTCAATGGCGATGAATTCCAAGTTTTGCAATACGGGATTTCCCTTGACGGCCTTTTGAAAAATCTGTTCGATTTTGGATGTTTTGCCGTTGATGTTCACCTTTTGTTGGTGAAGCCCGTACTTGACGACCAAGTTCCAAAAACTTTCGGAGAATTTTGCAAAGAGATCCTTGTAAAGGATGCGTTCGTTCCCGTTCGGTTCGGGGACGTTGTTGAAAAGATTGTCGAGGATTGCCTTCAAAAGGGCGAATTTGTACGTGGAAGTCTTTTTGCAGGCATTGGAAAAGAAAAAGTTGAACAGCTGCCAGTATTCGGAATCGGCCAGCTGCGAGTTTTGAAGTTGTCCGCTTTGAGTGTTCCAGGACATGGTTCAAGAAAAACGTTCGTTT
>CAZCRF010000014.1:0-45020 GCA_964501065.1 uncultured Fibrobacter sp.
TGGAAAAGCCCACTTTTTGCGCATGAATTTACAGAAAAGGACTTGCCTAATCTTCGGAATTCGTCGAGAATTTTGTCGTAGAACGGCGCAAATATCGTTTTCGGCTTTATTTTTGAACCATAATAACCAAACTCGTAACTGTAATAATTTTCCCAGCAAATCGGTACGATTTCAAGAATTTCATTCCCCATGGGCACTTTGAACTTTCGCAAATAGACAAAGCAGTCCGCAGCGAGACGGGACAATTCATCCATCAGAAGCGCGTTGTGCCCTTCATTATCCTTGATGTGCTGGCGATCGGGCGTGAGCAAGAACGGCGCATGGAGGATGAATTTCAAATCCGTATTTTCCTTCGTTTCAAAGAAGCAGTAAGCGAAGTTTTCCAATGGAATCAGGCGGCCGTCGTCCACGCCGAATCCAATCGAGATTTTTCCCATTTTCGTTTGGCGGGAAAACAGCCACAGTTTCCGCTTTTGCTCAGAACTTTCGCGAGAAAGAGTCACAAGCTCGGCAATCGTGCCATCGCCAACCGATTTCTTTTTTGCAACCGTTTTGACAAATTCCCCCGATAAAGATTCTCCTGAAAAAGCATAGCGCACCTTTTTCAGGTTGTTCAAGAACAAGACCGGATTCTGCATCTCGGCGATTTGCCTCTGGATTTCTTCATACGCTTTCTCGGGAGATTTTTCACGCTTGTTGAACGGCAAGACAAAAAGAGTCTCTTTGCCGTTCCAGTCCGGACTGGAATCCGACAAGAGTTCCGGCACGATTTTTTCTGTAATCCGAAAGCAGATGTTCGGGTCATAGATTTGCGGCGAATCCGTGTAGACGAAAACCGACTTGAATCCAATTCCAAATTTTCCAATGGAATTGCCGCACTTTTCGTCCGATTTACTAGAAAAACCGCCGGCAGTGATGGAATTGACGCTTCCGAGTCTGCCATTTTTTCGATCTTCCTCTACCGAATCGGGGTTCGAAATCGAAAAGCGTTTGCTTCCATTGTGGCGAAAGAGAAGCCTATCTTCAAAAAGTTCGAACGAAGCCTCCGTCGCTCCCGCATCGTCCGCATTCTGCAACAGCTCGTAAACAAAGTGGGCGGATTCCTTGTACATATCGACGATACGCTCCCACACGCCTTGAAACTCCGGTTTGGCAAAGGTTTTGGCGTCCTCTTTTCGACTGGCGCTCAACTGCTCAAACCAAGCTATTTCCTGATGATTCATGCAACCTCCTCAAAACAGACCGGGCAAAAATCGTTCTGTTTTTCGGAAGAACGTAAAAAAAAAATAAGCTTTGTCAAGATGCCGAATCCGAAATTACAGCGGCCGGGAATTTGCCGTCAAAGCGCCTCCGCTTTCCCAAAAGAAAAGGCGCGGTCTCGCCAAGAGCCGCGCCGTTCCCGTACAAAGGAAAGCTTCTTGCCGCAGAAGGCTAAAGGTCCTTGATGACCATGATGCCGCTGCGCTCGATTTTCGGGAAGGGCTTCATGCCCTCGCCGCCATTCCCCCTGTCCAAGACTTCGAGGAGTTCCCCCTTCGCGGAATAGAGGTGCAATTCCCACGGCCCCGCGGGCGCATTGAAGTAGCCGGAATTCTTTTGAACGTTGCGTTGAAAGCTCTTGTTCAACCGATCCGCCACGCTGCGCGCCTGCACCAGGGAGACGTCCGACAAAGTCCACCCGACGGCACTCGCCCCCATGTCGAAAACCAGGACGGCATTTTCATCGGAAGGCTCCTTCATGGTGAACTTCCAGCTGAAATCCTGCCAACTGGTAGAAAGATCCAGGAAACGGCCGTTCGCATAGGGGACGTATTCCTTGGAAGCGCGCTTGATGTCGACGTTCAAAGTACGAGGCTTGTCCGCCTTGGCGCGCATGCTGAAGACGTAAGTCACCCCGTTCCGCAAGGGAACCGTCTGCTTGAACTGCAAATTCCAAGTCTCCGTCCCCGGCTCCGAAATGTGAAAATGGACGGAACCGCCGCGGACTTCCGCCAAAGCCTTTCCGCCCCAAAAATCAGAGACCCAGCCGTCGAGATTTGCTGCAAAATCCCCATTTTCAATCAAGCTCCTTCCGCGATTGGAAGATCCCGTCGAATAATCCCCATTCTGGATGAACGACGGGATGACGCTCGTGTTCTGGATGCCCAGCGGACTGTCGATGCAAACCTCCCGTCCCCAGCCGACGAGAGTGTTGTAAGAGCTTCTCGTCGTCATGTCCATTTCCGGGCTGTCGAAATTCCCGGGTCCGAAGCTCCACGCGAGCCAGCCGATTTCCAAGCGTTCCGCTTCCGACATAATGAATTTGTACGGAATTTCCCTCGCTCCGTTGACGGCGACGGGCGCAAACTCGCCGACAATCAAGGGGAGGTTCTTGGCAACGGAAGCCTCGAGGACTCCCGTAATCCTTTCTTGGACAGTCGCATAGCCCGTCTTCTTCGGATCATGACGCTCCGTCGGCCACCACATGTGAATGTCGAAAATCAAATTGTGTTCCGGGTCGAAGGAAATCAGGCGGTTCCCCTCATCCAAGAGGTTCTTCTCGCTTTGCCCCCAATTGTCCGCATCGATAATCAAGGGGACGCGGATTCCCGCCGCGCGCATCCGGGTGATGGCCGCCGAATAGGCTTCGAAGAATTCCTCTCCGGGCATCTCCTCTGCGCCGATTTCGTTTCCGATGTTGACGAGCAAGTATTCCTGGTGGTCGCGAATCATCTGCAAAGTCTCTTCGCGCGTCCAATATTCCACAAGTTCCGGCAAGCGTTCCCACCTCCCCGTCGCATCGTGCAATTCGACGATGGGAATCATGCCGTTTTCAATGCTTTCGTCCACCAAATGGTAAAGGTCGGAAACCCTCCCCCGCGTATTCCAGACGATGCGGACGCAATTCGCCCCGGTCTTTGCAATCTCGGGGATGGACTTCCCTTCGCGATCCGTCCAAATGAACATGTGGTTGATGCCGCGCAAGACAACCTTTTCATTGTCCTTGGAATAGAGAAACCTGCCTTGGACAAAAAAGCCCGGCTTAGAATTGCTGATTGTTTCCATTTCGCTTCCTTCGAAAAATTTCACCTTTCTAAAATATGAAAAAAAAGCGCAACGGGAGACCCGATCGCGCTTTCACCTGGGAAAATTCCCCGTTCAATTCACGTGGGATTCGAACGCATACTTTTCCCTGTAATAGCTCAGCATTTCGTCGGCATTGTGGAACGAGCCGTGACGGACGGCGTTCCGGACTTCCGGATCCGTGCGGACCAACTTGCGGAGGCGGGAATCCACGTCGCGGAAAAAGAGGTCGTTCGACGCCTGGTCAATCTGCTTTTGGCTGTAATTCATGTGGTAACGCCGTTCGAGCATTTGGAACAGCTCCGTCTGGCATTGGTTCTCGGGAGGGTTCTTCTCCAAAACCGGCGCATAGCACTGGGAAATGTAGGACTTCTTGAGATCGACAATCATCCGGTCGATTTTGGGGATGTTGCGGGAACTGTCCGAATGGGAAGCCATTTCCGCTTTCGGAAGGGTGGAAGAACACGCGGCGAGAAGCGCTACCGCAAACAGGAAAGCCAAACGACGACACATCATAATTTCTCCTTTACATATCCCGATCCGAAGCCAAATTTACCAAAAATTTAGCCCCTCGTCCGCCGCCGTTTGCCACTTTTCACTTACTTTCCAAGAACCATGTGACGGGATTCACAACCGAGTAACGCATGTTCCCCAAACGCTTTTTGCCGCGCTTGTCGACCCGACCCGTGACAATGTGGACGTGCGGCCCCGTCGAGTGCCCCGACATGCCCACCGTCGCCACGGGGTCGCCCTGCATCACGTTCTGCCCGTTCAAATAGAACAGCTGGTCGCAGTGCATGAAGAGGATGACGCGCGTCCCGTCCGAAATCCCGATGACGATGCCGCCCCGATTGTCCTTGAACGTCCACGCCTTTCCGCTGAACGGCGAAAGGATCCGCGTCCCGAAGCGGCCGGCGACGTCCCAAGCGGGATGCAGGCGGTGTTCCGCAGTCGCCGTCGGATGGTAAAGCTCCGTCACATAAGAAACGCTATCCGACAGGATTCCCGTGAAATACTTCCACGCGGGCGCAATGGAATCGTATGCGGGGTTTTCAATCCGCTCCGGGATGGAAAACCTGATGGAAGTCCCTTCAGGCGGAACGTGCAAACCTCCCTTTTTCCAAGAATCCGGAGCGAAGCCGTTCTTGTCCAAAGTCTCCGCGATGTAGTCTTGCAACAAGGAATCCGTCGTCACGACGGCCGCGAATCGCCCCACGGCATAGCGCGCGATGCGCTCCAAGGTTTCCGAGCCTCCAAAGACATAATCGAAATAGGGAGCCGCGGCATACACCGAAAGCTCGGACTTGACGCTCCGGAACGGCAACGGGTGCGAAGCGAGATCCAGCGGCCAAAGGAAAGGCAGCACGGCGACCGCCGCGCACAGGGGAAGGAACACGCGGCGAAATACCCGAGAAAACCCCTCCAGCCTGTTTTCCGAAAGGATCTTGCATTCGAGGAGAGTGGTGAACCGCTTCGCGGCGTCCGCCGGGAAACTTTTCACGTCAGAGGCCGAGTTCCACTTTTCCCCGTAGGATTTTTTCGCTTCTCGGAAAAGCTTCGGGAACCGCTTCTTATCCGGCAGCCCGGAAATCCACCAGAAGAATCCGGACGGGTAAGGGGAAAGGGCCTCCAGATCGGAAAGGGTCTCGCCGTCCGGGAAATTTCCCGAAGCGTCGGCGAGGACGATCGCCATCCGCATCGAACCCAAGAGCTTCAACGCTTCGCCGGACAAAGTCCCGCGGAACACGATGAACAGGCAGCGCAAGTTCCCCGCCTTCAGCGCCTCTCGGGAACGGTGCAAAAAATCGACAGCCCCGCCGGAACGGGCGGAAAACTCTTGAAACGAAAAGCGCGCCTCCCCGCAGAGGGAACGCGCAAAAGCCGAAAGGTCTTCTTGTATGCGGGAATTTTCCGAAGCGACAATCCCCACCAAGGAGCCGCGGGCGACCAGGGAGTCGAGGACTTTGCGGCGCATGCACCCAAAAAATCAGGCGGCGGAGTTCTTCGACGGAATCTTGCACGCGCAACGCGGATAAGAATGCATCTGCGGCGGTGCGGCGACAAACTTTTCAATCATCGAATAGAGCTCTTCCGAAGAGGCGTTCGGCGTAATCACCACTTCCTGTCCGCGGAAGGAGCTGCGCCCCTTGAGCGGTTCAAAACGGTGCGAACGGCTGACGACGGCGAGCGGCACGGATTCCAAGACGGGGAGCAAGTCGAAATAGCGGAACAGGCTGAAATTCTTCTGCCACGTGTTGCGCTCCACCAAAAGCCCGTGCGTATTCTCCGGAAAGCCCTTCGCCTGCAAGAGCGCCTCGCCCGACATGGTCACCAATTCGTGGTTCGTGGGGAAATTGTTTACAAAAGCGGCGTAGTCGAATCCGCCTTTCAGATAAATATCGTCGCAGAGGAATACAAATTTCATAGAGAATCCCGTTGTTGAACAATTTTTCGTCAAGATAGATAATTTTTTTGGGTTTGTCACGCGGCCCGTCCCTTTTCAAACCGTCCCGGAAAAGTTTTTAAGTTTTTGCCTTTCAACAAGTTGCAAAAGAATCCGCCCCGTTTTCCGCGCCTTGGGGGAAATTTCGTCCCGAAAATTTCCCTTCCCGACCCCGGGTTTATTCAAAAAAAACAGCCCCGTTATGTAAAGAAAAACTTTATATTTGGTGACAAGCATCACTTTTGCCCAAAAGGCGGAAGCGATGATTGGATGTGTAGTGTATTCGAGCCGTTGAACCGCCTGTCGCAGTCCGACGACCCGAGGGAAAAAAGATCTTAGTGGAGATCGTCAATGAGTCAAAAGAAATCAGTCACCGCGCTGTTCCTCGCCGCAGGCTTCCTTGCATCGAACGCCTTCGCGCAGGACGCGGCGCCGGCAACCGAAAACAACCCTCCCTCCTTGAACGGGATTCCCGGGGAATCCATCCAGGAGGGCGGCAAATTCGCCCCCATCAAACTAGACGATTATGTCGATGACCCCGAGGACAAGCCGGCCACCTTGCGCTGGAAGATTACGGGGAACAAGGATTTGCTAGTCTCCGAATCCAACCGGATCGTCACCATCAAGACGCCGAACGAATACTGGAACGGCTCGGAAGACTTGACCTTCACGGTCACGGATCCGAAAGGGGCGTCCAGTTCCGAGACTGTGACATTTACTGTCGAATCCGTCAACAACCCGCCGGTCGTGTCGAAGATTCCGGACCAGACGGTCGACGAGGGCAAGAAGTTCTCGCCGATCAAGCTCGACGATTACGTCAAGGATCCCGACCATCCCAAAGACCAGATTACGTGGGAATACGAGCTCACGCCCATAGCGAAGGAACAGGCGGAGGGAGAACTTTCCGTCGAAATTTCCAAGGACCGGATTGCAAACGTCGTCATTCCCGACACAAACTGGTTCGGCGCCTATAAAATCACGTTCATCGCGACGGACGCCGAATACGCGTCGGACAAGACCTCGGCGAACTTCACGGTCAAATCCGTGAACGACCCGCCCATTGTACAAAAGGCCCCGGATCAGACCATCAACGAAAAGGAACAGTTCGAAGCCATCAACCTTTCGGACTTGGTGAGCGACGTCGATGACGACGTTTCGAAAATCAAGTGGTCCGTGGAGGGCGGCAAGGAGCTGAAGGTCAAAATCGACAAATACAACGTTGCGGAAATCGTCATTCCGAACGAGAACTGGAACGGCGCGCCGGAGACCTTCACCTTCACGGCGACAGACCCGCACGGGGCGAAGGCCAGCTTCAAGACGACCTTCACCGTCAAGTCCGTGAACGACCCTCCCGAATTCGTCGAGCAGATTCCCGACCAAGACATCCAGGAAAAGCAACAGTTCAAGCCGATTGAACTCGACAAATACGTCAAGGACATCGACCACAAGTTCGAACAGCTGAAGTGGGAATTCTCCGGCAACAAGGACTTGAAGGTGCAACTTTCCGGCAAAGTCGCCAAGATTCTCATCCCGAACGCCCTGTGGAACGGCTCGGAGACGATTACGTTCAAAGTGACGGACCCCGAAGGGGCTTCCGCCGAGACGCAGGCGAGCTTCACGGTCGAATCCGTGAACGACCCGCCGAAAATCATCAAGCAGATTCCCGCACAGACGATTGACGAAAAGAAGCAGTTCGCCAAGATAAACTTGGACGAATTCGTCAAGGACGACGACCACAAGAACGAAGAGCTTTCTTGGGAAGTCGAAGTCAAGAGCGTCGGCAAGGAACACCCGGCCGGTCCGCTGAGCGTCAACATCGACGACAAGCACGTCGCCACCGTGGAAATTCCGGACACTTACTGGAACGGTTCCGCAGTCGCCACCTTCAAGGTGACGGATCCCGAAGGCGCAGAAGCGAAGCAAGACGTGAAGTTCACCGTCCGCTCCATCAACGACATCCCGGTCTTCAAGAAAATTCCGGACATGACGATTGACGAAAAGACGGAATTCGACGCCATCGCGCTCGACGATTACCTTTCCGATGCGGACCACGACCTTTCGCAGTTGAAGATTGCCGTTTCCGGAAACAAGGATTTGAAAGTCTCCGTCGACAACAACCGCATAGTGACCATCAAGACGCCGAACATCGATTGGAACGGCTCGGAAAAGGTGACGTTCACGGCGACGGATCCCGAAGGCGGCAAGGCCTCGGCCACGGTACAACTCACGGTGAAGTCGATAAACGACCCGCCGGTGATGAAGGACATCCCCGACCAGACCATTCAAGAAAAGCAGGAGTTCAAGCCGATTGAACTCGACAAGTTCGTCTCGGACATCGACCACCCGGCGAACAAGCTCAAGTGGACAATCACCGGGAACAAGGACATCAAGGTGTCTCTCGACGCAAACCGCAAGGCCACCTTCTCCCTCCCGAGCAAATATTGGAACGGTTCGGAAGCCATCACGTTCAAGGTGACGGACCCCGAAGGCGCATCCGACGAGCGCACGGTCAACTTCACTGTCGAATCCGTGAACGACTCGCCCGAATTCACAAAGCAGATTCAAGACCAGACCATTCAAGAAAAGGCGCAGTTCAAACCGGTGAACTTGGGCGAAATCATCAAGGACCCGGATCACAAGCCGACCGATTTGACTCTGGACATTTCCGTGAAAGCAGCCCCGGGTTCCCCGAAAGGCACGGAAGCGGAACTCCAGGTGAACGTCGACGCCAAGATGGTCGCCACCATCGTCATCCCGAACAAATACTGGAACGGCTCGAACGTCGTGACCTACACCGTGACGGATCCCGAAGGCGCAAAGGCGACGGCGACCGCCACATACACGGTAGTCTCCGTGAACGACCCGCCCGTCTTGAAGGAAATCAAATCCCAGACGATTGACGAAAAGGCGCAGTTCGCCCCCATCAACCTGGCGGAACTCGCAAGTGACCCGGACCATTCCTTTGACAAGCTCAAATGGACGATTTCCGGCAACAAGGACTTGAAGGTGAACATCGACAAGGCGGGGACCGCCACCGTGGCCATCCCGGACAAGCTTTGGAACGGCTCCGAAAAAATCACGTTCACCGTCACCGACCCCGAAGGCGCATCGGCCAAGCAGACAGCCGTGTTCACGGTGAAGTCGATAAACGATCCGCCGGTGATGAAGGACATCCCGAGCCAGACCATCAAGGAAAAGCAGGAGTTCAAGCCGATTGAACTCGACAAGTTCGTCTCGGATTTGGACCACCCGAACGCCAAGCTCAGCTGGAACGTCACGGGCAACAAGGACCTCAAGTTCAAGCTCGACGCCCAACGCGTCCTCTCGGTCATCATCCCGAACAAGTATTGGCACGGTTCCGAAACGTTCAACATCGAAGTCGCCGACCCCGAAGGTGCAAAGGACTCCCGCAAGGTGACCTTCACCGTCGAATCCGTGAACGACGCTCCCGAATTCGTCAAGAAAATCAACAACCAGACCGTCGACGAGAAAAAGCCGTTCGCCCCGATCAAGCTAGGGGAAATCGTCAAAGACCCGGACCACAAGCTGCAAGACCTCACTTGGTCGTTCGACGTGAAGCCGGCCCCCGGTGCGCCGAAGGGTTACAAGACGGGCCTGACCGTCAACGTGGACGCCAAGACCCTCGTCGCGACGATTACGCCGCCGAACAAGTATTGGAACGGGGCCGATTTGATTGAATTTACGGTGACCGACCCCGAAGGCGCGAAGGCTTCCCAGTCCGCACTGTTCACCGTGCGCTCCATCAACGACCCGCCCGTGCTGAAGAAGATCAACGATCAAATCATCATGGAAAAGGAAGAGTTCAAGGACATCAACCTCTCGGAACTCGTTTCCGACCCGGACGACTCCTTCAAATCGCTGAAGTGGACCATCACGGGCAACAAGGACTTGAAGGTCACGATTTCCAAGGAAGGCGTCGCCTCCATCAAGACCCCGAACAAGCTCTGGAACGGAACGGAAAAGATTACCTTCGCCGTTGCAGACCCCTCCGGGGCCTCCGCCCGCCAGACGGTGCAGTTCACGGCGAAATCCGTGAACGACCCGCCCGTCCTGAAGGAAATTCCAAGCCAGACCATCAAGGAAAAGGAACAGTTCAAGCCCATCGAGCTAGACAAGTACGTCTCCGACTTGGATCACCCGCTGAACAAGCTGAAGTGGGACATCCAAGGAAACAAGTCCCTGAAATTCGCCATGACGCCGGACCACAAAGTGACCATCACCACGCCGAACAAATATTGGTACGGCAAGGAAACGGTGACCATCACCGTGATGGATCCCGAAGGCGCGAAGGACTCGAAGACGGTGAACTTCGAAGTCATCTCGGTGAACGACCCGCCCACCTTCGTCCGCGAAATCAAGGACCAGACGATTGACGAGAAGAAACAGTTCGCCCCCATCAAGCTCGACGAACTGGTCCAAGACCCGGATCACAAGAAGAGCGACCTCCAATGGAGCGTGAAAGTCACCCCCGTTTCCGCAAAGCCCGCCGCAGAGCCCGCCAAGAAAAAAGGCAAGAAGGCGAAAGCCCCCGCAGCAGAAGAAGCTCCTGCGGCAAACGGTTTGAAAGTGGAAATCGACAATTCCCATGTCGCCCGGATAATCATCCCGGACAAATACTGGAACGGAGCGGCGAAAATCGCCTTCACAGTGACGGATCCGGAAGGCGCGAAGGCGACATCCAGCGCGACATTCACGGTCAAATCCATCAACGACCTCCCCGTGATTTCGGACAAGGCGCCGAAGGGCGAAACCATCCGCGAGGGCGGAAAGTTCAAGACCATCGACCTTTCCACCTTGGCGACAGACCCGGATCACCCGGCCAAGGCTCTCAAATGGAGCTTCTCGGGCAACCGCCAACTCCAAGTCGTGCTGAACAAGGACAACACTGTCCAGATCAAGACTCCCAACTCCCAGTGGCACGGCAAGGAAACGGTGACGTTCACCGTGACGGACCCGGAAGGCGGAAAAGCCTCCCACAAGATGGACTTCACCGTGACCGAAGTGAACGACCCGCCAGTACTGTCCAAGATTCCCAACCAGAAAATCAAGGAGAAGGAACAGTTCAAGCCCGTATCCTTGGATGACTACGTGAAGGATCCCGACAACAAGCCCTCCGAAATGAAATGGAGCGTTTCCGGCAACAAGTACCTGAAGGCGGAAATCACCTCGGCCAGGAAGCTCGTCATCTCCGCACCGAACAAATACTTCTGGTGCAAGCCGGACACGATGACCCTGACAGTCAAAGACCCGCAAGGCGCATCGGCGACGACAACCGTCGTCTATGAAATCACCTCGGTGAACGACGCTCCGGAAATGAAGGATATCCCGGGCCAGACCATCAAGGAAAAGACCCAGTTCAAGGACATTCCGCTAGACAACTACGTCCACGACGCCGACCACCGCAACAACCAGCTGAAGTGGACAGCCGTCGTCAAGAAGGCGGACGCACCCGCCCCGAAGGCCAAGCCCGCCAAGGGCAAAAAAGGCAAGAAGGGCAAGGCGGTGAAGGAAGAACCGAAAGCGGAAGAGCCGAAGGTGGAAAACGACTTGACCGTTACAATCGACGACAAGCGCATTGCGCACATCGCCATCCCGAACAAATACTGGAACGGCAAGCGCACCATCCTCTTCACCGTCGAAGACCCGGAAGGGGCCAAAGCCTCCAAATCTGCGGACTTCGAAGTCATTTCCGTAAACGACCCGCCCGTGCTGAAGCAAATCCCGTCCCAAACCATCAAGGAAAAGGAACGCTTCGCGCCGATCGACCTGCTCCCCCTCGTGAGCGACCCGGATCACCCGAAGTCCTCGCTCGTGTTCGAAGTTTCGCAACCGCGCAGCCTGAAGGCTTCCATCAATGCGAAGAAACAGCTCGTGGTGACGACTCCGGACAAATACTGGAACGGATCGGAAAAGGTGACGGTCACCGTCCGCGACCCGGAAGGGGCAAAGGCCTCGCAGCAAGTGGACTTCACCGTCACGCCGGTGAACGACCCGCCCGTGTTGAAGCCGATCCCCGGACAGACCATCAAGGAAAAGGAACGCTTTGCGCCGATTGACCTTTCCAAGTACGTGAGCGACCCGGACAACCGCCCGAACGAAATCAAGTGGACCGTTTCCGGCAACAAGTTCCTCAAGGTCGAAATCCGCGGTTCCCGCGCGACAATCGCCACGCCGGACGAATATTGGAACGGCACGGAGAACTTGGTCTTCACGGCCAAGGATCCCGCAGGTGCCGGGGCCAGCGCCAAGGCGACATTCAAAGTCACGCCGGTGAACGACCCGCCGAAGTTCAACAAGCTGCCCGTGCAGCAAATCAAGGAAAAGGAATCCTTCAAGCCAATCGACTTCGCCAAGTTGGTCGTCGACCCGGACAACCAGGCTTCCGAAATGCGCTGGACCCTGGACGACGGCGAACCCGCCAAGAAGGACAAGCGCGGACGGATGGGCAAGCCGAAACGACCGACAGTCAAACATCCGCTGTCCTACGACTTGTCCGACGCCGGAGTCTTGACGGTGACCATCCCGAACGAATACTGGAACGGCAAGGACAAGATTACGGTCAACGCTTACGATCCTTCCGGAGAAAAGGCTTCCATCGACGTGAACTTCATCGTCACGCCGGTGAACGACCCGCCCGTCTTGAAAAAGATTCCGGACATGGTGACGAACGAAGGCACCAAGTTCAAGCCCATCAAGCTCGACAATTTCGTGACCGACCCGGACAACAAGCCGCATGAACTCAAATGGTCCGTTTCCGGAAACCACCACCTCGAAGTGATGATTACCGGAGGCCGTGAAGCGATTATCCGCCCGAGCCGAGTCGATTGGTACGGAAAGGAAACTCTCACCTTCATCGTCAAGGATCCCGCCGGCGCAACGGCGAAGACCTCCGCGACTTTCGAAGTCAAGCACGTGAACGCCGTCCCTGAAATCAAGCCGATTCGCGACGTGACCATCAAGGAAGACGCCAACGGCGGCGTTTTGGCGACGCTCAAGCTGGATCAATACGTGCGTGACCGCGACAACAGCTTCAGCGAGTTGAAGTGGACCATCACGGGCAACAAGCAGCTCGTCGTCGATTACGACAAGGCGCGCAACATCGTCACCATCAAGCAGCCCCGTGAAAACTGGAACGGCCCCGCGGAGACCATCACGTTCAAAGTGACCGATCCGGAAGGAGCTTCCGCCAAGACCTCCGCCAAGTTCACGGTCATCCCGGTGAACGACCCGCCCGTCGCCATGTCCCAGTCCTACCAGACGAAGGAAGGCGAACAGCTCAAGGTGGACGCCAAGGACGGCCTGTTGAACGGGGCTTCCGATCCGGACGGAAAGCTCGACGTCTCCGTCTCCCTCGTGCGCCGTCCGCAAAACGGCAAGGTCGTCATCAACGAGAAGGACGGCTCCTTCACCTACACGCCGAACAAGGGCTTCTACGGGCTAGACGAATTCGGCTTCAAGCTGACGGACAAGGAAGGGGCCTCCTCTAAAGTGGAGACCGCCGAAATCAACGTCAACTTCAAAATGAAGGACATCCGCGCCTCGGAACCGAAAGCCGAACCGAAAAAGGAAGCGACAAACGACAAAAAGAGCGGCAACAAGCGCCGCCGCCGTTAAACGCGACTGCAAACGAAAGCCCGGCTTCGCCGGGCTTTTCTTTTAGCACCGGAAACGGAATATTCTATATTTTCACCAAAATGACCATGGATCCCTACATTCTCGTCGCCGACGAAGAATCCTTCGGCAAACTGCTAGAAGACATTTCCCATTATGACATCGCGGCAGTGGACACCGAAGCGGATTCCATGTACCATTACAACGTACGCCTCTGCCTCATCCAGATTACAGTTGGCGAACACTGCTACATCGTGGATCCGTTCGCCCCCATCCCCATCGAAAAGCTTTTTGAAACCCGTGCCATGAACCATCTCATCCTGCACGGGGCCGATTATGACTTGCGCATGCTCTGGCACAGATTCCGCTTTTCCCCGACCCACGTCTTCGACACGATGCTCGCGGCGAAATTCCTCGGCGAAGAAGGGCTAGGCTACGCCAATCTAGTCCGCAAGTATTTCGGAATCGACCTCCCCAAGGACAACCAGAAATCGGATTGGACTATCCGTCCGCTCCCTCCGGACATGTGCGAATACGCCATCCACGACACCTTCTACTTGCACGAACTGTGCGCCCTGCTCGGGGAACGGCTGAAGGAACAGGGAAAATTCCATTGGCTCATCGAGACCTGCGACGATTTGATCCAACGGGTGCAGAAGCCCAAGGAAGAAGACTCCGAGCGATTCCGCATCCCGGGGTCATCGAAATTCCGCCCCAAGTCGCTCAACATTTTGAAACACACTTGGAACTGGCGCGAACAGGAAGCTCAAAAATTGGACAGGCCTCCCTATAAAGTTTTCGGGAACGACCTCATGTTGGCAATCGTCCGGGCGGCGACCTACTCCTACCCGACTGTCCGCGAAGACTTTCTGCCGCGACTGCCGAAAAACTTCGTCGGAGAACGCCGGGACAGATTCCTAAAGATGCTCCAAGACGCCATGGACACGCCGGAATCGGAATGGCCGGAAATGAACCCGAAAGCGCCGCCTCCGGACATTTGCCCCGACGGCGAGCTCATCGACTCCCTCCGCAAATGGAGAAACGAACGGGCGGAAGGCCTGAACATGGACGCCGCGATGATTGCAAACCGATCCCAGCTCATCGCGCTGGCCTCCCCCATCGGAACGTCTTGGGAAGACCGCTATGACGCGGCGCACCTTCTCCCCTGGCAACGAACCGTCTGGAACGAAATCTTGAACCGCAACTTGCGGCAGTGAGGAATTATGGGCAACATCGGCATTCCGGAACTCATCCTAATCGTCTTCTTGGTGCTACTCCTCTTCGGAGCGCACCGCATCCCGGAAATCGGGGCTTCCCTCGGCAAGGCCATCCGCGAATTCCGCAAAGCGCAGAAGGAATCCGAGGATAAACCGGAAGACAAAGACGACAAGAGCGAAGCCCCTTGAACAAGGCAATGGAGATTTCGGAACATTTTCGGGAACTCCGGCGGCGGACTCTTTTCTGTGCAGCCGTTTTCTGCCTCTTTGCCATATGCGCCTTTTATTCTTCGGATAGCCTTTGGCCTTTCATCTTGCGGCCCTTGGAAAAGTCCGAAGCCGTGACAATCGTGAACCTCTCCCCCGCCGAAGGGATTTCCGCGAACTTGCTCCTCGCCGGGCTTGTCTCCGGGCTTTTTTCCGCACCGGTCGCCCTTTACCACATCTACGCCTTTTCCGCACCGGCCATCCACATCGGGCAAAGAGGATTCGTCGCCAAGGCACTCTCCGTTTCAGTCGTCCTCTTTTACCTCGGCGCGGCGTTCGCCTACTTTCTCGCCATCCCCACCCTGCTCTCCTTCCTCGCGTCCTTTTCCTCCGCTGCGCAAATGTGGTCGCAGACCTCTTACGCAGCCTTCTTCTTCCGCTTCGTCTTCCTGTTCGCCGTGGCGTTCCTGATGCCCGTCGCGGCCGCCGTTTTCGCCCGGACGGGACTAGCCGACAGGGATTTTCTCAAAAGGCACGCCCGCCTCATCGTCTTTTCCATCGTCCTCCTTTCCGCAGTCTTGACTCCGCCGGACCTGCTCTCCCTCTTCTGGATGGCCATCCCCTTGACAGCCCTTTACGGGGCGAGCCTGTGCACCTACCGCTCGGCGTGGAGGGAACGATGAATGCGGAAATCGGATTCTCCGAATATTGCCTCTTGCTCATCCTCCTCTTCGCCTTCGTCTCGCCGAAGGATTTGGGCAAGGCGTTCGCCGCTTTCAAGCATTGGAAGGGAAAGCTCTACAAGATGAAGTTCGACCTGGAAGATGCCCTGATGCACGAAGCCGAACAGACTACCGCCGCAGACGAAAGCGCGTGGATTGTCGCCGCAGTCCGCCGCTTCGAACCCTACAGAAAAGCGGCCAAAGTCGCCGCCTACCACCCACTTCCGGGCGAGCCGGACATCCGCCCGCTTCTTTCGGAACTTGCAAGGGAGGGCCGACTCCTGCTCCCGCGGACTTTTTCAGACGGCCAAATGGAATTTGTCGAGATCCGGCATCTCGAAAGCGATTTGGCCGAGGGGCGGTTCCACGTCCTCGAACCGAAAGGGGACCTCCCCGCCTATGCGGGGGAAATCCCGTTCGCCATCGTCCCCGGCACGGCCTTTTCCGCAGACGGAACGCGCCACGGCCACGGCAAAGGCTATTACGACAGATTCTTGGCGAGGCATCCCGAGACGGTAAAGTGCGGCGTCGCGTTTCGCGCCCAAGTGTCCCGAACGCCGCTCCCCAAAAAGCCTCACGACATTCCGATGAACTATATTGTAGCCCCGAAGACACACCCGGCAAAGGAGACTCCCCATGTGGAAAAAGCAACCGTTTAACCCCAACCGCAAGCAGGATGACGATGCGGCTTTCCGCGCAGAAAGGGATTTCTCTTCCGGACGCCGCTTCGACAGTTCTCCGCGACGGGACTTTTCCTTTGGGCGTTCGCCGAAATTCGAAAAGAAGACTTTTGAAAGGAGAGCCTTCGGCGAAAACACCGCCGGGGGGGATGCACGCCCCAGGCCGTCCCAGGTGAACCTGTCTCTAGGGGATGCCGAAAGCGCTCCGCAGGCGGCAGTCGGCGGCATCCGGGAAGTGACCGAACTTTTGACGAATTCCCCGATGAAGGTGCACCGCGTCCTCTTCCGGCACAATTCCGGCAATCCCAAGCTCTACTCCCTGCAAAAGCTGGCCAAGAAGAACCGCATCCATGTGCAACAAGTCGAAGCGCGCATTTTGGATTCCTACGCCGTGCCGAATCAAGGAGTCGTCGCGCTCTGCAACGAAAAGGAACTCCTCAAGTGGGACGACGTGAAAAGCGAATTCTTCAATGCGAAGGAAAAAGGGGAAAGCAAACTGGTCGTCGTCGCGACGAACATCGAAGACCCGAGGAATCTAGGAGCCTGCATCCGCTCTTCCCTGGGGCTTGGCGCGGACATTTTCCTCATGCCGTCGAAGGGAATGTGCGGACTCACGCCGACCGTTTCACGGGCATCGACCGGAGCCGTGGACAAGCTGCGCCTTTGCCGCCCGGACAACTTGGAAGCCACCATCGGGGAACTCAAGCTCGCCGGTTACCAAATCCTGGGACTCGACGCCGCAACGGAGGTCTCTTTGGTCGATTACCCCTTCGGGGAGAGAATCGTTTTGGCGGTCGGCGGCGAAGACGTGGGACTTCCGCCCTTCATCGCCAAGCAGTGCACGGACATTCTCCGCATCCCGATGCAGCCGGACGCGCAGTCGTACAACGCATCCGTCGCCCTTTCCCTAGGCCTTTACGAAATCGCGCGGACGCGCTTTCCCAAGTAAATGCCCCTTCCCTGGAACGACCCGGACCTGACCCGCTTCGTCGAAGAAGCCGTCCGAAACAAGACGGACTCGTTGAAGTTGTCCGAAGCCCTCTCCAAGGGAAAATTCGCCGGCATTCGCGGGGAGATTCTCGACTACATCCCCCTGGTCCCCAAATACCGGAAGAAATTCAACACGACCGCGTTCCTGGCCTGCGACAAGCTCTCCTTGGAACAATCGACTGCGGCGGACATCGGCAAATACAAAGCGGGACTTTTCCGAAAAGGCGCGTCCATTGACGACCTCTGCTGCGGCATGGGCGGCGACTCCTTCTTTCTGCCGAAGGAGGCTCTTGTCCGCGGATTCGACCTTTCCGAAAGCCGCACCGAAATGTACCGTTTCAACACGTCCGCCATGGGATGCCCCAGGGAAGCCTCTGTCACCGACGTCCGCATTTTGCAAACCCGGAGTGAACTCTTCACCATCGACCCGGCCCGCCGAAAATCGGAGGGCGACAACCAGCGGAATTTTTCGGAACTCACCCCGACCCTTTCCGAAATCGTCGAACTTTCCCGATTCTACAAGGGCGGCATGGCAAAGCTCCCCCCGGGCTACCCCACTGCGGAATTTCCCGAAAACGCGGAAGCCGTTTACCTAGGGGCGATGAACGATTGCCGCGAATGCCTGCTCCTGTTCGGGGATATGGCCAAAAGCCCCGGCAAGACCTCGGCCGTCGCGATAGACAGTTCCCAAACGCCGCACGTGTGGCGACAGGAAGAATCCCGAACAAAATCGGCGGAACTTCCCGTCGGCCCCCTTTCCGCCTACATCGCAGAACCGATTCCCGTTCTAATCCGCAGCCACCTCTTCGCGGAAACGGCGCGAAAGCTCTCCCCCGACGCCCACTTGATTTCCCCGGGAATCGCCTACGTTTCCAATTCCGAACCTCTCCGCTCCGAAGCCTTCCGCAACTTCCGGGTGCTGGGGAACACGAGTCTTTCGACGGGAAAGGTCAAACGGCTCTTGCGCGAACACGGCGTCGGCAAGCTCACCCTCAAAAAGCGCGGCGTCGAAATCGTCCCCGAAGCCGAAATCCGCCGGCTTTTCCCCAAGGGAGACAAGGAAGGCGTCCTCTTCTACACGCGCATCGCCGGGGAAAAGGCGGCAATCCTCGCCGAAGCACTCTAAAGACCGTCGGATTGCTATCTTGTCCCTATGGTCAAATTGGATCCCTCTTGGTACGCTCTGCTCGAAGACCAATTCGAAATGCCCTATTTTCGGCATTTGAAGGATGTCCTCGTCGAAGAAAAAAAGAAATTCACCGTCTACCCTCCCGGCTCCCGGATCTTCGCCGCCCTCGACGAATGCCCCGTCGACAAAGTCAAGGCGGTCATCATCGGGCAGGACCCCTACCACAACCCGGGACAGGCGAACGGCCTCTGCTTCTCCGTCGCCGACGGCATCGAGCCGCCACCGTCACTAGTCAACATCTTCAAGGAACTGACAAACGACTTGGGCATCCCCACCCCGAAGAGCGGCAACCTCGAAAACTGGGCAAAGCGCGGAGTCCTGCTGTTGAACGCAAGCCTCACCGTTCGAGCGCATGCGGCGGCATCGCACTCCCAAATCGGCTGGCAGCAGTTCACCGACACCCTCATTTCCCGCCTTTCCGAGAAAAAGGAGAACCTGGTCTTTCTTCTCTGGGGAAGCTTCGCCATCCGAAAAAAAGCCCTTGTCGCCAAGGGACGCGGCCATCTGATTCTCGAAGCCCCGCACCCGAGTCCGCTCTCCGCCTACCGGGGATTCTTCGGCTGCAAGCACTTCAGCCGGGCGAACGCCTACCTCAAAAGCAAAGGTCTCCCGGAAATTGACTGGACACCTTGACAAAACTCCCGACATAAGATATATTTGGGTCGCAAACTTTCGGGGATATAGCTCAGTTTGGTAGAGCGATAGGTTCGCAATCTATAGGTCAGGGGTTCGACTCCCCTTATCTCCACGAAGCCCGGCGCAAACGCCGGGCTTTCTTTTTTAAACAGAGCCCAAGCCAAAAAAAGAACGACCCCCTCGCCGGGAGTCGTTCCCCAAACACCCCAAACCACAATTTCAAACCTGAACGCTCATTCCGCGCACCGGGCCTTTTGATGGAGCGAAAATTCCCCGGGGCACCACGAAGAACCCTCATGACGTTCTAGGTAATTCTCCAACGGCAGCTGCAGACTCATCTTGGAATCAATCGCGAACGCCGAAATGGATAGCGAATCCCCAGCCACCCTGTCCGCATTGGCGTAAAAGAGGGAATCGAGAGTATTCCCGGCACAGCGGAATGCGATGCTCCCCTTCGTCCCCGCGAGGGAAAGCGCGGCGGCGGCGTCCCGTTCCAAGACGGAATCCTTCCCGAAGACGAAGTAAGCATCCGGGGCGAGCCTTGCCACTAGAGCGGAATCCGAAACCAGCTTCACCTTCGCCGAAGAGGATGCCGTCGCCCAAAGAGTGCAACCGTCCAAAATCAGCGTGTCCAGGGAAGCGTTGTAGATTTCCACGAATTCCGCCTTGCCTTCCGTCATGAACTCCGTAATCAACACGTCTCCCACCGATGGCGTGCGCGTCTTCGCCGGCAGGCGCGCCTCCGCAGTGAACCTCTTCAACGTATCCTGGATGATTTCCAAAGACAGGTCAGACTGGAGGGAAGCCAGGATCCAGCTCACGGAAAAGTTTTCCGCATCGATTTTCACGTCCGAATGAAGCGCATACAAAGTGTCGCCCTTGGCGGAGAACAGATAAATCTGCGCGGAATAAACCGTCCCCATATCGAGAATCCCCGTCGCCGCCGTCGCTTCCCCATTTTGGATTTGAAATTCGTAAGAGATTTCCGAATCCCCATCCCGAACGAGAAGCGTCCCCGCAGCGATTCCCCGGGCGTTTTCCAGTCCGAGGGGAATCCGCACGTAGAGAAACCCCGCCACGGCATGCATGGCAATCGTCACCGAAGTTTCTTCGCCGGAGTGGAGGGTCGCCGACGCTTCCCCTTTTTGCACCAAAATTCCGTTGGCGTAGAACTTGGCGTAAAAATTCCACTCCCCCGCAGAAAGCTTTTGAGAGAGGACGTTTGAATCGCCGTTCAAAACGATATGCAAAGAATCCGGCCCCACAAGGTCCAGCACAAGGCTGTCCGAAAGCGGCACGCTAGCCCGCGCCACGTCCAGGCGCAACTTCGCAGACGAGTGGTCCGCCACTCCGGGACCGTCCCCGGAAGAACAGGCTACCGCCAAAAGGGCGAAAGACAAAAGGAATTTGAACCCATTGGATTTTCTCATTTTTTACTCCTTGGTTGATGAGATCCATAGGGATTAACGCTTGAATTCCCAAATCATTCCCCAATTTTTTATTTTATGCCTATGAAAAAACTCATTCGACCCGTCGACGACCGAAAAGTGGCGGGAGTCTGCAACGGAATTGCCAAATACTTGAACTTGGATCCGACTCTCGTGCGAATCCTTTGGGCGCTGGGTTCCTTGATTTCCCTGGGAACGGGAGTCCTCGCCTACGTCATCTGTTGTCTGCTCATCCCCGGCGAAGATTCCCCGTAATCGGAAACGGCGAACGCCTTTTGAATCGGGGAGCGTCCAAAACATTCGCCCAGAGGAATCCCTTGGCGGCTTCGCGGCGGTTGAACGCAAACGCGGGACTTTTCTTTGAACCGACGTTTTGGGGAGGCGACGGGAAAACGTTTCTCACGGTGTCGTCGGAAGCGATTTCCTTGCGAGGCTTTTCCGGATTGGGTTTGGGAACAAAAGAATCCGGACTCGCCGGGAAAAGATTCTGTTCCGAAGTCTCTTTGGCGCGAGTTTCCGCAAAAACCGGCGGAGATGTGGGCGGAAAACTTTCCTTCTGCCTTTTTTCCGAAAGTTTCGCCTGTTCTTCTTGGAATTTCCGAATCAAATCCTGCAGTGGCTGCGGAGGATTCCCCGGAAACTCGTCCTCGCCAAAGTCTCCCTCGTCATCGGAAACATCTTCATCCTCCTCATCGAAGTCGTCGGAACCGTCATCCTCTTCATCGAAATCGTCCGCATCGGAGCCGCATTCCTCACCCCGATATTCGTCTTCCGGAAGACGGCGGCGTTCGATGGGGGCCGCGTTCCGCTTTTGGGCGCGCTTCTTGAACCAAGAAGCCAGAGCTTCAAGGCCGACTATTGCAAGAAGGATGAGGAGGCTTTCCATCGAAAAGACCGCAGTTACGCCGTCGGCTGTTCCGGAGTGGAAGATTCCGCAGAACCGAGCTGCGTACGCATTTGCGTATCCGCCTGGATGTTCTTCAAATTATAATAATCCATCACGCCGAGATGCCCACTGCGGAGGGCTTCGGCCATGGCCATCGGGATTTGCGCTTCGCTTTCGACCAACTTGGCGCGCATTTCCATGACCTTCGCCTTCATCTCCTGTTCGGCGGCGAAAGCCATCGCGCGACGCTCTTCTGCCTTCGCCTGGGCGATTTTCTTGTCCGCTTCCGCACGGTCCGTTTCGAGAATCGCCCCGATGTTCTGCCCGACATCCACATCGGCAATGTCGATGGAAAGGATTTCAAACGCCGTACCGGCATCAAGCCCCGAAGCCAAGACCTTCTTCGAAATCATGTTCGGATTTTCGAGCACGTCCTTGTGACTCTTCGCACTTCCGATGGACGAAACAATCCCCTCGCCGACACGGGCGACGACCGTTTCTTCCCCCGCGCCGCCGACCAACTTCTGGATGCTGGCGCGAACCGTGATGCGCGTCACGGCGTGCAACTGGATACCGTCCAACGCGACGGCGCTCACCCTCGGCGTTTCAATGACCTTCGGATTCACCGACATCTGCACCGCTTCGAGGACATTCCGCCCCGCCAAATCAATTGCCGCCGCCTGTTTGAAATCCAGCTTGATGTTCGCCTTGTTCGCGGCAATCAAAGCTTGCACGACGCGAATGACATTTCCCCCGGACATGTAGTGCGCCTCGAGGAGGTTCGTATCGACGGGCATTCCCGCCTTGCAGCTCAAAATCCGGGAGTCGACGATAATCTTGGGCGGCACCTTGCGGAGGCGCATGCCGATGAGCTGGAAAATGCTGACGCTCGCCCGGGAAAACAAGGCCTGCAGCCACAAGCTGAAGAACTTGGCGACGAAAGCGAGCAGAACGATGGCGACGATGACGGCCACGATTACGATCAAGGTGATAATTGTACTCATAAAAGCCTCGAAGCGGTGAAAATTTTCTTTTCCAATTTACACAAAAAGATTCCGTTTCGCCATTTTTTCAAAAAGAATTTTGGGGCGCTTGGGGAAAATACCGTTTCAATTTTCTCGTCAAAAAAAAAGTCGACAAAGCCGCAAAAAGGTTCGAGCGTTGAATTCTTTGACACATCCGTGCTGTATTTTTCCTTCAACTGTTTCAGCTTTCTAGAGGAACCGTCTTTTTTTTTAATTCGCTCGATGCCCTTCCAAACAGCCTTGCGGTTGTCTTTTAGACGGTTCAAATTCAAGTGGAGGACTTCGTTCAATTGCTGGTCAAATTCCTTGTCGTCCGAAGAAATGCTTCCATCTCTACTATAGGAAATTCGCATACTCAACGCATGATCAGGATTCGCCGGATTCCATTTCAAATCCTTGTCGCCCCGTGCAACGTCGCACGTCTGTTCAGCTTTTGGCAAGCCTTCCGAGCGGCAGACAGCAAGCATATTGCCATAATCTAAACTCGCTTCTGGCGTTTTTGATTGCACCCGCCAACGCTCAATACTTGCCTTTGGATGAACTGTATCAAAATCAACGTCTTGAATCCGCTGCATACAATAAGCGCAAAGATAGCCTTGTTCCGTGATAAGCGATTGACGAACAGCCATTTTGACATCCTTGGGCATTTCATCGTATTTGGCGTTTTTCTGGCGGCAATAAGCAACCAACTCTTGCGGCTTTTTCTTTTTCCGAATGGGAATCATATGTCCATCCCATTTAAATAGGTCTCGGCTTCCAACAAAGAAGGAATATCGCTCCGATTGTCCTTCAACTCGTTTTCTTTCAAACTCTTGATTTCTTTACGGGCTTTCTCGAATTTTGGCGAACTGTTTCATTTTGGCTTAAGGGAATATTCGGGTCTTCCGGCATCAGCTCATCAACGACTTCGCTAGTCGACAAGCCGAAGCTCCGCTCTGGCTGGTGGATTTCGACACCGTCCTGCGTCGGCGTTAAAAGGTAAAGATTTCTCGTGGGAACGTTTCCCAATATTTGCGGCGAATGTGTCGTCAAAAAGAACTGGCAATTCGGGAAAGCCCTTTGCATCTTTGCGACGACAGACCTTTGCCACGCCGGATGCAAATGCAAATCCACTTCATCAATCAAAACGATACCGCTGCCGCAAAGAGGGTCTTCCAAATTTTCGTTTGCGATGGACAATCGCCTGGCCAAATCCCCGACAAGAGCCAGCAGACTTTTTTCCCCGTCCGAAAGATCATCGACAAAGACTTCCGATCCATTTTTTTTCACCACCATCCGCAGTGGTGAGCGACGAATGCGCAAATCAGTACATTCCGGCAAAAAAACAGAAACCGCCTTTCGAACCGCATTTAAAGACCTATCCCGATAGGAAGCCTCTTCTAGGCGTTTCTCGTTTTCCAAATCTTCTTGATTTCTGAACCATTCGAAAAACACGCGGAAACGAGATTGACTATTCAAATTTCCGTCCAAAGCGTCTAAAGCTTGAAATTGATGTTTTTTTCGAATGCGAAGCGGAATGTCGATGATAGAACGATCCACCGGATAATAGACAAACAATGGGATGCTGCAATCCGATTTTTCGACAAGGTCGCTTGAATTCGATTCGCCCATTCGTTCACTTGAGAAAGTTCTAAATTCCTAGACCAGCGACCGCCCTTTTTTGTAGAGGCAAGACTCCAAGCATAAGAGAAATCACCGTCTTTGAGGCTTACGGATATTTGCGATTCGGAGCAGCCATAAGAAGCGTCATGGGCAAAATCAATGGCGTTTCCCTGCGCTTTGGGATTCGCAAACCGACGCGTTGGCCAAGAGAGGAGTGTAGCCAAGGCTTTGAGCACTGTCGATTTTCCACTTCCGTTCACACCTGCGAAAACGGCGAGATTTTCATTGAAATCCAACGTTAAATCCCGAAAAGATTTGTAGTTGCGCAATTTCAATTGAGAGATATGCATAGCCATTTCAATATAGGTTTTTGACCGCGAAACGAGATGCAGAAAATTTTGATTCCAGAGCCAAGAACTCCTCCGCCGCCGGACAAATTTCGTCAGAGGGTCTTTTCAAAATAGGCGATGGTTTTTTGCAGCCCCTCGTCGAGCGGGACGGCCGGAGTCCAGCCGGAGAGCACTTTCTGCGCAAGGGAAATGTCCGGTTTGCGTTTCCGGGGATCGTCTCCCGGCAAATCCAAAAAGACCAGACGGCTCTTGCTCCCGGTCAGTTCAATGATGCGGTTCGCCAGTTCTATCATCGTGAATTCATGCGGATTCCCGATGTTCACGGGACCGATGCATTCCCCTTGCTCCATCATGCGGACAAGTGCCTCTATCAAATCCGAAACATAGCAAAAACTGCGAGTCTGCTCTCCGGAGCCGTAAATCGTGATGTCTTCGCCCTTCAGTGCTTCGACGATGAAATTGCTCACGACACGGCCGTCGTTCGAAAGCATGCGGGGACCGTAGGTGTTGAAAATGCGCACGATGCGGATGTCGACGTGATTTTGCCGATGATAGTCCATGAACAAGGTCTCCGCGACGCGCTTCCCCTCGTCGTAACAGCTGCGGATACCGATCGGGTTGACGTTTCCCCAATAGCCTTCCGTCTGCGGGTGGACATCGGGGTCGCCGTAGACTTCGCTCGTCGAAGCCTGCAAAATTCTCGCGTGGACGCGCTTGGCAAGGCCCAGCATATTGATCGCCCCCATCACGCTGGTCTTGATGGTCTTGACCGGATTGAACTGGTAATGAATCGGGCTTGCGGGGCACGCCAAATTGAAAATCCTATCCACTTCCAAAAGAATCGGTTCCGTGACGTCGTGACGGATGAGTTCGAACTGGTGGTTTTCCAGCAGATGTTCCACGTTCGATCGGCGACCCGTGAAAAAATTGTCCAGGCAAAGGACTTCGTGCCCGTCGGCAAGCAGCCTTTCGCAGAGATGAGATCCCAAAAATCCGGCCCCGCCGGTCACTAAACAACGCATGAAGTCTCCAAGAATTTTCCTGCAATCTAGAAAATCGCGGAACACTCCCGCGAAATCAAATCCGAACGGAAGGCTTTCCTCGGCGATGATAACCCGCGACTTTCCATACTCCTATTCTGAAAATGGATTAATCTAGCTGTTTGCAGCGGTCAATATAACATTTCTTCCGCAATCCGTCTAAAAACAGCAATTCCGTCAGAGACAAAACCGGCCATCAAAAAATTTCATCCGTCTCCCGCTCGGAGTCCTCCGCGGCGGCGTTCCCCCGCAAGGCGACAAGCCGAATTCCCCGCAGAGTCAAGAACGGGTCGTATTTGTCGATGACCTTCGTATGGCCGAGCACCATGCGCCCCCAACCGCCCGTGGCGAAGACGCGAACCTCCTTTCCGCCGAATTCCGACTTGACCTTTGCGACTAGGGATTCGAGTTCCGCGATGAAGCCGTACAGAAGCCCGGCCCGGATGGCGTCGTCCGTATTGTCCGCGATAATCCTCTCCGGCCATTCGATGCTCACCGGGGTGAGGCGCGCCGCCTTTTCCGAAAGGACGTCCATGCTGGCACTGATGCCCGGGATGATGAGGCCGCCTTCGAAGCGTCCGTTCATCAGCACGTCAAAGGTCGTCGCCGTCCCCATGTCGATGACGATGCCATTCTCCAGCCCGATGGAGCGGAGAGCGATGACGTTGCAAAGCCTGTCCGCGCCGAGAGCCGCCGGATTCTTGTAAGCGATGGGACAGCCGAGACAATTCCTGTCGCTCACGACTTGCACGGGCCTTTTCAACAATTTTTGGAGAGCCTTGATCCAGGGGCGTTCGAGCACCGGCACCACGGTGGAAAGCCCGACGTGGGAAATTTCTTCCGCCCGGATCTTGGAAAACCGGAGAAGTCCGCCGACGCGGTTCATCACTTCATCGGAGGTCGTCTCCTTCCGCGTCGTGAGACGCCAATAATCGACGATGCGGTCATCCTTGAAAATGCCGAGCACCGTGTGCGTATTGCCCACGTCGACGACAAAACTGAAGGATTCGCCGATGGGCTTGCGCAAAGCATCCGCATCCGTGGCGTTTTCAAAAGGTTCAACAATTTTTTTCATTTGCAGGCATCCGTGTTCGCCGCAAAGATAGAAATATCAAAATAGAAATCCTCGAAAGGGGTTCGCCTCCCGGACTCTCGGCGCACTTGGAAACATCACTTTTCCTTGCAGTCGACCCTTGCCAGCGGAACGAGAAAATCATAAAACAAGCGGATCTTATAATACAAATCATACCCATCCTTTGACAGCACCGCTTTGGATTCAAGCCTTGAAACAAGTCTCGCCAAGCTGTCTCGGCTAATCAGGCTGTCGGAATAGTCACTGTCCCACATAGCGAGTTCACATCGAGGATCGCCGCATTCATACTGGGTATACTCGACCGCATTTTCAATCCCGATGTCCATCCCGTCGCCGCCAAATGGTGGAGAAAAGAAACTGGGAGCGTTGGCTCCGGGAGAAAGTTCGCGTATATGGTGCGCATCCCCGACGACATCGAAGATTTCGCACTTCCCCGCGCAATCCGCCTGGATTTTGTAAACGTACAAATTCCACTCACCGTGGCCGTAGCCGACGACAAACTGGGTCTTGCCCTTTACGTTCAAGGAATCTTTTCCATATTTCGGGATACGCCACTCCCAGTCCACGGTCAAGACGTTCTTTCCGCCGACTTTTTCGCTGCGGAATTTTGCAGTCATCTCCTTGCACTTTCCCGAATAGTATTTGGGACAGCCCTTGGCCAACACCAAGGAGTCACCCTCATCGGAATACGCTCCCCATACGCAGGCGTTTTGAGAAAGTAAATCCATCGGGTCGGGGGCGGAATCCATCAAAGCGACAGAGGAGTCCACCGCATCCACGGCAAGACCGGCCGTGTCGGTGACGGAATCCATCGGAAGGACAGTGGAATCGCTCCGAAAGTCTTCCAAATTTTCACGGACTTGGGAATGCCGCTTCATCGGGACGGCGGAATCAGATGCAAAAAATACGAACACGCTCAAGACTAGTCCCAAAAGCAAAAACGAAATTCCAAAAATTTTCTTCATCGATATCCCTTGTTTGATGGTGGTTTAAAATGAAAGCCGGAGTCCAATCCTAGAATCACTGGCAAATCCCAAGCCTTTCGCAAATATCCGTCTTTCGGTTCAGATGTTTCACAAAATCAGATTCGGCACAGTCCAACCTCGCCAGCGGGACCAGGACTGCATAAAATCTCAGGAATCGTTCGAAAGCATCCTCAAAACCAGCCTTCGGCATGGAGTCGACATCCGACCAAACTCCTTCATTGTTATAATCAGTGAACTCGACCGCATTTTCAATTCCAATGCCGACGGGCTTACCCAAAGCTCCCACCTCATAAGCCCCCTCACTAAACCACATTCGACGCTCCACCCTATAGTAATCGTCGGAAGCTTCCAAAAAATCTCTGCAAAGCCCCCCCTCGCAATCCGCCCGGATTTCGTAAACGTACAAATTCTGCTCGCCGTTGCGGCTACCGACGACAAACCGGGTCCTCCCCTTTATAATTAGGGAATCTTTTCCGTGATGCGAAAGGGAGCTGATGACATTCGCGAAAGAGTGGGTGGACGGAAAAGAGGATTTGTCCAAATTCGAAAAGCGCCATTTCCAGTCCACGGTCAAGATATCCTTTCCACCGACCTTTCCAGTTCTGAACTTCACCGAGGCGTCCTTGCACTTTCCCGAATAATATTGAGGACAACCCTTGACTGGCACGATTTTTCCCTCTCCCGAATTTTGCCGCCCTCCCCACACGCAGGCGTCTTGGGAAAGCAACTTCATCGGATCGGCTGCGAAACCCATCCCCAAAAGAACCGACAGAACTAAAAAAATTTTCTTCATCATCCACCTTGTTTGATTGAGATTTAGGCGTCACTCGGATTATACATCCCGTTCCGGAGCGGGATGTGCAAATGTTCATTGTCGAGACCGGCGTCCTCGTGGAAGACCCAGAAGCGGTCGTCTTCGCCTTCGATGTTTTGAACCCCGAAATCGACAGCTCCGCCGGATTTTCCGCCGCTCTCCACGACGGAAGTCCCCTTCCCGGATTTCCCATTCTGATTTTTTGCGCTATCCTTAGCCCCGTCGCAGCAATAGATGACCAAAACGCCGATGATCACGAAGGGCAACAGGAATAGCGCCACCTTGACGGCCACCACCAAGAGGATAATGGCAAGGGCGATGGCGGCCAACCCGACGACAATCATTCCGATTAATTTCCCACGCCCCGGACGCGGACGATGCTCGCGAAATCGCCCGAACTTTCTCCGGCGACAATCCAAATTTTCTCCTTTTCCCTTTTTGTATTCGTAAAGCACTCCTTTTTGATGACAGACTAAAAATCCAAAGTCTCTGCAGTCAATCATTCAGCAGAGATTCCCCCCCCCTCGGGGATTCTCTTTATCAAAGTTTTCGACTTTTTGCTTGGCCATACGAAACCGCCCACCGGAAACCGGGCGAAACATTCCCATAAATACGACGCAACGCCAAAAACGCGGCGACGCCGAAAACGTCCACAATCAATCGAACTCCTTGATTTTCCAAAGCACCCATGCACCACCATTTCCATCAATTGGGCTTTTAAATATACTCTATTTTTAGAAAATAGTTGAAAGATTTTTTTCAAAGAAACCACTTCAATGCGCCCGGTTTCACGGCTTGGAAGCCCCTCAACAACACGGTTCGGGATTTTCGCGCGTTCAATGGCAGGAAAATCCCTGCAATTCAAGCCCCGCCTTCATTTCGCCGTAAGTGGAAGTCCGCTTCATGTCCATCGCCTTCATGAAGCGGCTCTCGTTCCCCGTATGCAGCCGGAATCCCGTTTCAGTCGGCGTCACGTCGCCCTTTCCGCTCGCCCGGAATCTCGCGAGCAGCTCCTCCTTGCGGTTTTCAAGCTCGGGCGGGACGAACACATCGGTGACGATGTCCACGTTCTTGATTTCCTCTTTCCCAAAGACAAAGGAAATGGTCACGTGATTCTTGAGGCCGCCGAATTCGCCGTCCACGGCGCAGACGAGATTTTTCTTCGACGCCTTTTTCCCTTTCCCCGACGGTCTCCGGGAATCCTTTTTCCCTCTCTCCGACGGCGTATACCGCAAGGCGGCGAGGAGTTCGTCCTCCTTGAGCGCCCCCATCTTCATGTCGACAATTTTTCCATCCCGAATAAAGTAAAACGTGGGGAAAGCCCGGATGTCGAACGTGTTCTTGATTCTTTCGATGTTGGGTTCGTCAATCCCGACCGAGGCGACCTTGATGTCCCGATAATTCTTGGCGATGCCGATGAGAGTGGGAATCATGATGAGGCAGGGCGGACAGCTCGTGGAGGAGAATTCCAGAATGACTGGCCTGTCGGAATTCAAAATTTCCCGTTCGAAATTGCCGTCGTCGACTTTCACGATGCGGATGTCGTCGTCATCCCCCGCCGCGGCAAAAACACCAGAAAACGCGAACAGGACGGACACGACAAAAGCAGTCAAAAAATTTCCTTTCATTTTTCTCCGAAAAGCAAGTCACCGGAACCTGCGAACCTCACAAATTCCGAATCTTCGAGAACAATGTAGAAAAGCTCCGGCCAGAAGACCTTAAAAACGTCGGACAAGGCAATCCATTCGTGGCATCAACTCCTTAAAACAGCCAAATAAGCACAAGAAAGCCCCGAAAGTAAACTTTCGGGGCTTAATCCATCTGTTCGGTTTTTCTTAACCCGAAGGAATCGGATTACATGTCCTTGCCGTAGACCTTTTCGGCATACGTCGCAGTCGCCATCAGGTACTCGCGGTTCATCTTGGCGATGTAATCCACGGTGATGCCCTTCGGGCAGGCCGCTTGGCATTCGTAAAGGTTCGTGCAGTTGCCGAAGCCTTCCTTGTCCATCTGGGCTACCATCGCGAGGACGCGCTTTTTCGCTTCGACCTTGCCCTGCGGCAGGTAGGAGAGGTGACTGACCTTGGCCGAGACGAAGAGCATAGCGGAAGAGTTCTTGCAAGCGGCGACGCAAGCTCCGCAACCGATACAGGCAGCAGCGTCGAAGGCGCGATCCGCCTGATCCTTGGGAACGGGAATCGAAGCGGCTTCCGGGGCAGCCCCCGTATTCACGCTCACGAACCCGCCCGCCTGGATGATACGGTCAAACGCACTGCGATTCACCACGCAATCCTTGATGACGGGGAACGCCGAAGCGCGCCACGGCTCAATCACGATCGTATCGCCATCCTTGAACTTGCGCATATGGAGCTGGCAAGTGGTGATGGCGTGATCCGGACCGTGCGGCATGCCGTTGATGACAAGGGAGCACATTCCGCAAATGCCCTCGCGGCAGTCGTGGTCAAAGGCGAAGCCTTCCCGTCCCTGCTTCATTTCACGGTCATTCACGATGTCGAGCATTTCGAGGAAAGACATGTCCGGAGAAATGCCGTCAATTTTGATGGTTTCGAACTGGCCCTTGGTCTTGGCGTTCTTCTGACGCCAAATCTTGAGAGTCAAATGCATATTGTCGCTCATTATTTGTAACTCCGCGTCACGAGGTGAACATTGTCGAATGTGAGAGGTTCCTTGGAAAGCTCGGGGACTTGACCGTCGCCCTTGTATTCCCAAGCTCCGACATAGCAGAAGTGTTCGTCGTCGCGCATCGCTTCGCCTTCTGCCGTCTGGTGTTCTTCGCGGAAATGTCCGCCACAGGATTCCTCGCGGTGCAAAGCGTCACGCGCCAAGAGTTCCGCGAATTCGAGGAAGTCCGCCACGTGGTTTGCATTTTCGAGGTTCTGGTTGAAGTCCCCCTCGCTGCCGAGTACATTTGCATTTTCCCAGAATTCCGCACGGATTTCCGGAATGCGTTTGAGAGCGGTTTCGAGACCGGCCTTGTTCCTGCCCATCCCGACGTACTCCCACATCACCTGGCCCAACTCGCGGTGGATTTCGGAGACGTTCTTCTTGCCGTGGATGTTCAGAATCTTGTTCAGGCGTTCCATCGTCTGCGCTTCCGCTTCCTTGAACGCCGGATCGGACGCGCTGACCTTTTCGAGCTTCGTCCCGGCAAAGTAGCCTCCGATGGTGTACGGAATCACGAAGTAACCGTCGGAAAGCCCCTGCATCAACGCGGACGCCCCGAGACGGTTCGCTCCGTGGTCGGAGAAGTTCGCCTCGCCGAGGACAAAGCAGCCCGGGATCGTGCTCATCAGGTTGTAATCCACCCAAAGGCCGCCCATCGTGTAATGGCTCGCCGGATAAATCCGCATCGGCACCTTGTAGGGATCTTCGTCCGTGATCTTTTCATACATCTGGAACAGGTTGCCGTATTTTGCAGAAACGCCGGCGACGCCCATCCGCTTGATGGCATCGGCAAAGTCCAAATAGACCGCGCGCTTCGTCGCCCCGACGCCCATGCCTTGGTCGCAGACCATCTTCGCATTGCGGGACGCCACGTCGCGCGGAACCAGGTTTCCAAAGGACGGATAGCGTTCCTCCAGGTAATAATAGCGTTCGTCTTCCGGGATTTCGTTCGCCGGACGCGTGTCGCCGACCTTCTTCGGCACCCAAATGCGGCCGTCGTTGCGAAGGGATTCGCTCATCAAGGTGAGCTTCGACTGGTGGTCGCCCGTCACCGGGATGCAGGTCGGGTGAATCTGCGTGTAGCAGGGGTTCGCAAAAAGGGCGCCCTTCTTGTAAGCCTGCCAAGCCGGGCTGACGTTGCAACCCTTCGCGTTCGTGGAAAGGTAGAACACGTTGCCGTAACCGCCGGTCGCAAGACAGACGGCGTCCGCTTCATAGCTTTCGAGCGCTCCGGTAATGAGGTTGCGCACCACGATTCCGCGGGCCTTGCCGTCGATGACGACCAAATCCTGCATATCGCGGCGAGGGAAAATCTTCACCGAGCCTTTGCCGACTTGGCGCATCAAGGCTTGGTAAGCTCCGAGCAAGAGCTGCTGACCGGTCTGTCCACGCGCGTAGAAAGTGCGGGAGACCTGCGTACCGCCAAAGGAACGGTTCGCGAGAAGTCCACCGTAATCGCGTCCGAACGGAACGCCCTGGGCGACGCACTGGTCGATAATCAGATTGGAGTTCTCGGCGAGGCGGTGCACGTTCGCTTCACGGGCGCGGAAGTCGCCGCCCTTCACCGTGTCGTAGAACAGCCGGTAAACCGAGTCGCCGTCATTCGTGTAATTCTTCGCGGCATTGATGCCGCCCTGGGCGGCGATGGAGTGAGCGCGGCGTGGGGAATCCTGGTAACAGAACGCGAGGACGTTGTAGCCGAGTTCGCCGAGGGAAGCCGCAGCCGAAGCTCCGGCAAGTCCCGTTCCGACGACAATCACCTTGAACTTGCGCTTGTTCGTCGGGTTCACCAATTTCAATTCAAACTTGTGGCGAGTCCACTTTTCGGAGATGGAACCACCGGGAATATGTGCGTCCAAAATCATATTAGCGAGCTCCTTCTACGATGTATGCAACCTGAAAATCCTCAGCGGAAACGGCAACGGAGACCTTCTTCGCCGCTTCGGCGGCCTCCAGAACCTTCTTCTTGCCATCCAACTCGATTTGCTTTTGATGGGAGAGTTCGCGCAGGGCTTCCGTCCCCGGTTGGTGGGCGATATAGCAGCTGAAGGCCGCTTCGAACGCAAATCCCAAGGCGACGACGACGCTATAGATGACGCCGACCGCTTCGATAATCGGAGTCCATTTCTGGTGAGCGATACCGAGAGTCTGGAATGCAGAAGCAATCGCATGGAACAGGTGCATGCCGATGACGAACATGCTGATCAGGTAAAATACAGTCCAAATGGGGTTCGCAAACATATCGATGGTGGTGAGCCACATATCGCGGATGATTTCGCCGGACTCGTTTTCATACAGGTAATGGACACCGAACTTGAGCATCGCCAAGTGCTGGATGAGAAAACCGAGGACGAAGAGGCCGGACCAAATCATGGTGAAGCTGGCGAAAGTCTTCGAACCTTTGCGGGCGTTCACTTCATAGGCTTCGGGTCCGCGTGCCGTGCGGTTTTCAAGTTTCAGCTTGATCGCCAAGAATACGTGGATGAAGAAGATGGCGATAAGCCCGATTTCCACAAAGTAAATAATCGGTTTCATTCCCGTCAAAAGCTGCGTGTAGGCGTTGTAATGCGCCTGCGCAGCCGCCTGGTCCAAGTTGATGAGCTGCAAGTTGCCAACCATGTGCCCTAAGATGAAGAGCGCAAGCATGGCCCCCGTGCAACCCATAATCTGCTTCTTGCCGATGGAAGAAGTCAGATATCTGATAATCCATTGCATGTGGTTTTTGTCTCCTTGATTGGTGTGAAAAATTTATCCGAGGACTTTGCAGGCCTTTTCCGAGACCGCTTCATACGCGTAAAGTTCGTCTTTCGTGAACCAGAAGGAAATTTCGCGTTCCGCACTGGCGGGGCTGTCGGAACTGTGGACGACATTTTCGGTCATGGACGGAGCGAAGTCGTAACGGAGAGTCCCCGGTTCCGCCTTTTCCGGATTCGTCGCCCCGTTGATGGCCCGGACTTTCGCCACGGCATTCTCCCCGGCGAGGGCGATCATCACGGAGGGTCCCTTCGTCATATACGCTTCGAGTTCCGGGAAGAACGGCTTGTTCACATGTTCCGCATAGAATCCGCGGGCATCCTCGGCCGTCATTTGGTGCATCTTCACGCCGGCAATCGCGAGACGCGCGCTGGTGTATCTGTCCAAGATTCGACCGACAAGCCCGGATTTCACGCCGTTGGGCTTGATCATGGCAAAAGTCATTTCCATATGTAACCGCCTTGAAAAAAAAGTTGTTCTCAATATAGCTAATTTGAAGCTTTTTCCTGTCGGGAAATTTTTTCGTCGAGTTCTTCCGAGAGCTTGCCGCCGCTCTCGATGTCCTTCAAAAGCCATTCGGCATCGGAGGAAAGTCCGCTTTTCGGGTATTTCTGCAAAAATTCCCGGAAGAGCCTTTGGGAAAGGGAATCGTTCTTCAAATTTTCCCGGAGGATGAACGCCCGATTGAAAAGGGCCTTTTCCGCTTGGGGGGAATCCGGCCACAGGGCGATGTAGGCCGCGAATTGCTTTTCCGCATCGGCGAACCTCTCGCGCTCGGCGTCGATTTGCGCCGTCTTCAAGATGGATTCCGCGTAAAGGGAGTCGTCCCCATCGGCCGTCAGGGCGTGGACGCGCTGCCAGTTCAGCCAAGCCCCGGAAAGGTTCCGCGCCGCATAAAAGGAGTCCGCCGTCGCCGCAAGCACTGCGGGGGAGAACATATCCTTGCGCGGAAGGTAGGCGGAATCGTAGACTTCGACCGGGTAAGTCTTGTAAAGCTCGCGGCGGTAACGCTCGAACCAATCCCCGGAGAGGCGCTTCGCCTCCGAAGGGAACACCTTGACTTTTATGGAATCCAAGCAGGCGGTCGCCGCATCGTCCCGTCCGGAAAGCGCATACCGGTAAACGAACTCCCTGTCGGGAGTCTGGGCGAAAATGCCGAGTTCCCCGACGACCTTTTCAAAGGATGCCCCCGGGAAAAGGACCGGGCCGAACTTGTCGTAAATTTTCCGGAGGGAATCTTCCGGAGCCAAGAATCCCCTGTCGGAGAGGGCCTTGGCGAACGCCGAGCGGTAGAACGAAATGCGCGTAAAGTCCTTCATCTTCTGGAATTCCGCGCTCTTGTCGAGTCCGGCGTCCCGGGCAGCCATGGCCTTGAGCTTCCACTTCGAAATCATGAAGACTCGGCGGCGACGGGGATATTCCCTGCGGAAGCGTTCGGGAATCTCCGCGCGGAAGCTCTCCGCATCCTTTTCCGTGACCAGCGGACGGCCGCCGACAGTCGACAGGACGTAACCGGAATCGAGGGACAATTCGGAATCCTTCGACAGCTTCGCTTCAATCCGCCGCGCGACGCTGTCGAGCGGCGCTCCGTTGAACTCCTCCTTGTGCCCTTCATAGTATGCGGCCACCTCCGGATAGCGAATCGGCTCCATGCGGAAAGCGTACTTCTCTTGCAAGAGGCTGTCCCCGTTCGCGTTCATCGAATCCAGGAATCTGTTGACGAATCGCGCCGCCAACACGGAATCCTGCGTCGCCTTTTCAAAAGTCTCCGGGGAGCGGCGGAGGACGACCTTGAGTGCGAAATAAGAATTTCCGTCCTTCAGAATCCGGGACTCGCCCACCGCCTGCGGGTTCTCCCCGAACAGGGCTTCCCGGACGACGGCGTTCTTCAACAGCCCGTCCTTCGAATTGGACTTGAACGCCTCCTTCACCACTCCGTCAATGGAAGAAAGGGAAACCGTCCCCGAACGAAAATCGGCGAGGGCCTTTTGCACGACCTCCGAATCTGCGGAGACGACATAAGCCACTTCCGCTTCAGAAACCGTCTGGGAGGAGAGCTTTTCCTCTGAATATTTCCGGAAAGCGGCTTCGTTCTTCTTCAGGTAGAGCCTTTGCGCCACCTTGGCGCGACAATCGGACAAGGCTGTGCAGGAGTCTGCGGCGAAGGCGTTCTTTTCCGCGTCGAAGAACTTCCGGAGAGCCGCCTCCGAAAAGCCCAAATTCTGCGCCATGAAATACTCGTCGTAGAAGCGCGCCAAAAAACGGTCTTCGAGTTCCGACATCCGCTTCTCGATATTCGCCGAATCCCCTCCGATTTTCTTCGCCTCTTGGAAAATCAAGCGGGACTCGATCAGGTTCTCCAGGGCGGCAGCCCCTTGGCCGGGCTCAGCATACGGCTTCGGCGTGGAGCGCTTCAAGAAATCCACGTCCGATTGGTGGATGTTTTCATTTCCCACCTTGGCGACGATTTTGTCCGGGAGAACCTCCTCGGAACAGGCGAACAAAAAGGGAATGGCCAGAAGGAGCGAGAGGGGTTTCCGATACGTTTTCATGCAAATTTCCAATCAATGAAGGGACGCCAGGGCGTCTTCGAGGGTCTTGTGAATTTCAAGGAGCTGATCCGCCCCGATGATTTCGATGATTTCGAGAACATTTTCGTTCACGTTCGCCACCTTGAACACCCCGCCCGCCTCGTGGAACTTCTTGTTCACGAAGAGAAGCGCGCCTAGCCCCGTGCTGTTGATGTAACGCAGGCGGGAAAAGTCCGCGACAAGGATTGTCACGTTTTCCGAGAGCAGGGCGACCATCCGGTTGGAAGTCTCTTCGGCGTTCGTCGAATCCAAATCCCCGACAAAGCGCAACAGGCGCGCCCGGGGAAAATTTTCAATCGTTTCGATGTTCAAAATCTCGCTCATGGCTTTTCCCTCTTTCTGACAATTTCCACTTCGACCTTTTCCCCGTCCACCCGGCAGTTCACCCGCGAAGAAAGCTTCTTGACCAAGGCGATGCCGCGGCCCCGGAGCGATCCCGGATCCACCCGGGGATGTTCGTAACTCTGCACCAATCGGCTCTTTTCCTCCCCCGAAAGGGCGTCGCTCCGGTTGGAAACGGAAAGCCTGGCCTCCCGTCTATCAAAATCCAGTTTCACTTCGAAGATTCCGTCGGAAGGACGCCCGTGTTCAATGGCGTTGTTCGAAAGCTCGTCTACGATGGTCTCCATGACGAACGCATCTTTATGGCCATAGCCCTTGCTTTCCAAAAGGCCGGCAATCAGACGTCGCGTCGGCGGAACGGCGCGAATTTCCGCGGGAAGCGTCAAGCGGACGCTCCGCGAAGCCCCCTTGAATTCCCAACGGAAATGATTCAAAAAGTCGGACTTGTCCAAATACGACGGGATGGCCAAATCCACACCCATCAGCTGCAATTTCTCCGACAATTCCCGACTGGCCGAAAAGAGAGAGACGCTGCCGTGCATATGGATCACCCGGGAACGGAGCCCCATGATGACGCCCACGGCGGGAGAGCTCAAGAAATCCACGCGAGAAAGGTCCACCGCCCAATGCGACGCGCCCTTTTGCCTGTGCTCTTCGAGAACGGCCGTGATTTGCGGCACCAAGTCGAGTCCGATTTCACCGGAAAGGTGGAGAATCGTGACATCCGGCTCTTCACGGAGGACTTCTAGCGAAACCTGCTTCATAAAGCTTTCCCGGCGACGTTCCTCCCTTCCGCATCCAAGGCGGAAAGGACGACCGATTCATCTTGTTTGCGGATTTCCAACCGGGAAAAGAAACGCCCGGAGCCCGGCGAGTTCCGTTCAAACCAATCCCCGACGGAACTTTCCACGAGCGAAGCGTCGCTATAGACCCATCCCAAGGCGCAAATGTAATCTGCCACGGCCTTTTCCAGGGAAGGGCGAAAATCCGAATCTTCCGAAACGGCCAAATGGACGGTTTGAACTTTTTGCATACCCCCACAATATAGATAGATTTGAGTCCGCGTTCCCTTATTTTTTGCGTCTCTGTCGAAAGATTCCGGCGAAAGCGATGCTCTCTCGGATGACCGGCAAGCTCCATCCCCGAATTTTGCCCAAGGCTTCAAAGCGCGGATGCACCCGGACCATCGACGAGGGCGAAGCCCCAAATTTCTAGCTATATTGCACCTTGTGAAACGGTTTAAACCCGCTCTCGCCATTGGCGTCGTCGCCGTATTCGTGGGCAGCCTGCTGGCTTTGGCCTGGCTGGGTTTTTATTTTGTGAACCGTTATCTGGATTCTCCGCATTCCTACGGGAATGTTTCCGTCGTTCCCCATGGGCATCGCTCCCGAGGACTTCTCGAACACGGTTGGGATTCCATCCGCGTCGAAGGCCCGGGCTTCAAGACCCGCATCCAAAGCCCCCGCGTCACCGCCAGGCTGACCCTTTCGCCGAAGGAGGATTTCGTCCGCGTCGAAGCGGGCGGCATCCGGGCGGAGATAGACCCTTCGAAAATTCCCAAGTCCGCGGATACAGCTGCATTTTCCGTCCCCGACGTACACTTGCCGCTTGGCGTCCGCGCCCAGATTCTCGAAGCGGAAATCGCCGTCGCCCATGCGGGTTCTTGGAGAGTGGATTCCATCGGCCTCGAATCCACGGGCGACCAGGCTCTCTCGCTCTCCTTCCAAAACGCCAGAGGCTCCCATTTGGGGAAGAGCGTCTCCGGGGATGCCGGACTTTCATGGCGCGGGGAGTTCCTGTCCGCAAACGCCCACGTCACCGCCGAGGACGATTCCCTCTCCCTCTCCCTGAACGCCCCCAGGGAATCCCCGGGGAATCTTTCGGGAACCCTTGAAGCCAAGGCGAAAGACCCGAACCTCTGGGCTCTCGGGAAAATTCCGAAGCCGCTGACCGTCAAAAATTCCCGCGTCCGGGCGAACTTCAGCGCACAAGCGGGAACGGGAAAATTCTCCTTCGACGCGAACGTCCGGGCGGACATCGGCAAAATCTGGCCATTGCCGCGTCTCCGCGCAAACCTGGACATCAGCGGCAACGAGAAGTTGAAGTTCAACGTCCGGGGAAGGCTCTCGGGGAAGAAACGCGGCCAGGAGATTTCCCTGAAAGGTTCCGTCGACAAGGATTTGCAGGGGACGCTCGACGTCGGGGTTCGCGGAATCGAAGCCCTCTTCGGCCCGGAAATGCAACCGCTCGACGGAAAATTCCACGTGAAAAAGACCTCCGAGGATTTTTTGACGGCGCACGCCGTGACCCGGGCCGGCTCCATCGTCGACGCGAAGATTTCCGGCCTTTCGAAGGGAAGGAAATTCCGAATAGACTACACGGGGGACATCGCCGAGGACGAACCGTGGGCCGTCCGCTGGAGCGGGGACAACCTGAAATTCGGATGCCGCCCACAGGTCGTGGGGAATTTCGAAGACGGCAAGATGCATGCGGACGTCTCCATCGCTCCCGTCAAATACGCCTACTTCATGTCGGCGGAATCCCTCTTCACGTCGCTCACTCTGGACAAGCGCGGGATAGACTTCGAACGCGGATTCATCCGGGCAAAAAAAGACGACTTCACCTTCACCGGGGACGTCAAATGGGAAGATTCCATCCCGCACACCTCGTGGGAAGTCCACCAATCGGACGACGGCTACGCCAAGGCTTTCATCTCGTTTGAAAAGAGGCTCGAAAGCGAAGCGCATTCCGTCGTCATCGCGAACATCCCGTTCGCCGACACGAACATCTTCCGCGGATTCACGGGGACCGTCTCCGGCACGTTCCGGGAAGATTTCAACACCTACACGGGGGAACTCGACGCCACGGGGGAGACGCAAATCGCGCAAACATTCATCCAGAGCGAATTCAAGGCGCACAACACGCGGGACAGCCTGGTGCTCGACCACGCGGCCATCACTGCCGGGAAGAACGCCATCGAAATAGAAGCTTCCGCTCTCCTGAAATACGATTCCGTCCAAGGCAAATTCACCCAAATCCAATTGGCGGACATCTGGGCCTCCACGGAGAAGTTCGACATCCCCCTGCTGCTCGCCCCCTATGAAAAATCCCCCCTTTCAAACGGCATCTTCAGCGGCAGCGTCTCCTTTCGAAAGGGGTCGGGCGTCCAGGGTTCCCTCCAATTCACCGACCTCGCCCTCAAGAACGTCTCGCACGAATTCTTCTCCATCCCGAAGCTCGACGTCTTCGCCGAAAAGGAAAAAATGCAGATTTCGGGGACGGTCCAAGCGGGACAGGGACTGTGGAACGGAGACCTGCAAATCGACATCAACGGACTTTTGAACCCCGTCCACCGCATTTTCGCCTACTTCACGACTCCCGTCGGCGGAACGTTCTGGCTAGACGGCACGATCGACTCCACGTTCAAGTGGATGGGGAAGGCGCAACTTTCCGGAGCTTGGTTCTTGCCCGCGAATCTAGGGGAAATCTCCTACACCGATTTCAAGGCGGACGCAAGCGGCGACCTGAAGTTTCCCATCGACAGCCTGAAGCTCTCCTTCGAATCCGATTCCACGGCCATCGACACGAAGCGCGGATTCCCCATCTTGCCCATTTCCTTCTCCGGGAACTTTGAAAACGGCGTTTTCCGAATCCCCTCGGCAAAGCTCGAAAACCAGCGGGGGGAATTCATCGAAGCCGACGCCAGCTACGATTTGAAGAACAAAAAGCTCGGGAGCGTCCACGTCGGAACGGAAAGGTTCTCCCTGGTCTGGAACCAGATTCACGAGGTGGCCTTCAGCCGCGTCTCCGGGCTGTTCGAAGATTCCGAGAAGGAGTTCACCCTGCGCCTGAACTTGGACAGCGTCGCCTACCGCCTGAACAAGCCCGACTGGGGGCGTGCCGACGCTTCCGCCCACGGGACGGCCGTTCTGCACCTGCCGCACGCCGTCGACGGGAGTTTCGCCAATTCCTCCGTCGAAGCGAACATCCTCATCGACCGCGCCCTTTACAAGAATGAATTCTCCGTCGATTTGGGCTTCGGGAGCCTTTCCAAGATTTCCGCGACCCTCTCGAATTTCTTCACGCGCATCCGCAGGACAAAGGTCACCGTCCGGAAGACAGCCGCGAAGTCGAGACCGGTAAACCTGTCCATCCACGTCAGCGATTCCGGGAAGGACTCGGTGGCCGTCGTGACCAATCTGGCGAACTTCCCCCTCACGGCCGACCTCTGGATTCTCGGGACTTCGGACCACCCTCTCTTGCGCGGGGACATCAACAATTCCGGCGGCGGGACAATCGGGCTCGAGAAACTTTTCCAGTTCGACCTGGAGACCTTCGCCGTATCGTTCGCCGACGTTCCGTGGAACCGCGGAACGGTCAACATTTCGAGCGTACAGAACTTGCCCTACTGCAAAACGAGCGACAACCGGGAAAGCGACGAGACGTGCCCCGTCCACTTGGACATTTTGGGTTCCATCGTCGCCCCGAAGCCCGTGCCGAGCGCGAACTGCGGCGTCGACGACTCCCCCGCTTCGCTCTATTACAGCGTACTCCTCGGCTGCATTTCCGACGAGGAGACTTCGACAATCGACAGGAACAAGGTCGCGGGCAAGCTCATCGGGAGCGTCCTCACGTCCACGGCGAACAAGACCCTCGGCGGAGAATACGTGGGCGACATCGACATGAAGTTCAAGCTCTTCAACGAGGAGACGATTGCCGAAAAGGATTCCTCCTACCTGATGATTCCCATCTCCCTCGACCGCTGGGTCAAGGATCTGAGCCTCGTCTTCGGCTACAAGCAGGACCAGAGCGAGACGCCGACCTACGACCGCGCGCTAGAAGCGGGCCTCACCTACATCATCCCGGCCTTCACCGAAGAGGACAAGACGAAGAACCCGGAGCATTACAACTCCCAACTCGACTTCAGCGCGAACCTGGTGCAGAAGAACTACATCACGACCTCCGACGAGGACGAGAGCCGCCTCGAAAAGAACGTCGGCTTCAACTACCGCTACCAGTTCTGGTCTCCCTGCCTCCTCGGAATCGGAAAATGCGCGGACAAGTCCAAACAGGCGAAGGAGAGCTCCCGATGAAGCGGATTCTCGCCCTCCTCCTCTGCCTCCTTTCCGGGCTGCTCGCCGCAGAACCCGCGGATTCCGTTGAGACTCCCGTCAAAAACCCGTGGAAGGTCTCGTTCATCGGAAACAGGCTCTATTCGGACGAGCAACTGGCCGTGGAACTCGACATCCCCGAGGAATTCGGCATCGTCGACACGACCCGGCAAGACTTCTTGATGCGCGTCGCCCGGACAAACTTGGAACTGCTCTACTATTCCGCCGGCTATTTCAGCATTTCCGTCCAAATGGAGATACTCCGCCATCACACGGACCCGACGGATTCCGTCCCCTACACGCTCTACCGCTTCCGCTTGGACGAGGGCGAACTTTACCGATTCAGCGAAATCAAGATTGAACGGGATTCCGCCTCCGACAGCATTCCCCTGAAAGGCCTCCGCTTCAAACCGGGAGACGCCTACGACCCGACGATCATTTCGGACGACGTCCAGCAAATCCAGGTGCTCTACCGCGAAAACGGCTACTTGCACGTACGGGCGGATTACCTGGAATACCTGGACACTTTGAACCATCAGGTCAGCGTGGAAATTTACGTGGAGCCGGGGAAACAGGTCCGCATGGGGAACTTCTCGAGCGAAACGAAAAAGCCGTCGAACATCGCGAAACTCGACACGAACGACACGGCGGGACTTTCCGACACGGCTTGGTTGAACGGACTCTGGCGCATTCCCAAGGGCGAAGTCATCAACGGGAAAACCTACGCGGCGTTCCGGACGAAGCTCCTTTCGACGCAAATATTCTCCTCCATCCACTTGGACGATTCCCCCCGCAGCGACAGCCTTTCCGACATCCGCTTCAGCGCGGTCGAACGCATGCCCGGTGAAGCCCGCTACTCCGTCTTTTTCGAAGAAGTTTACGGATTCGGGGCGTCCGCAGTCGTCAAGCACAAGAACTTTTTCGGGCGATTCCACGAAGGCTCCGCGAGCTTGCTCGTCGCGCAGAACAAGCAGGAACTCACCTTGGGATATGCGAACCCCCTCCTCTTCGGGACGCGCTTCAACTTCATCCCGACGGCCATCCGCTTCGACGACCACATCAGCCTGAACCACGAAAAGACTTCCCCTCCCGCCTACCCAGACAGTTTGGAAGAACGCTACGAAGTCATCAACCGCGGGGACTTGACCTTCGGCTTTTCCAAGAACATCCGGTTCCGCGCGTCTCTCGACACGCGCTTCGTACAAAAGAACGAGCTGCGCCTTTTCAAAGTGAAGGGCGAAACCACCGTCTCCTTCGATTTCACCGACGACTACTTCAACCCGACCAAAGGCCTCCGCTTCGCGCCGAAGCTAGGCGCCGGGGCGAACTTCACGGGGAACATCCGCGATCCGCAGATGGAGGGGAATCCTTACACTTACGGGGAAATCGTCGGCACGGGCTACCTTCCGATTGCGGGACCGTTCCTTTCCGCAGCGAGCATCAGCTACGGCAGATTCTTCGACAAGGCCATGGAAGACGACGCCCGCATCTTTTACCAGGGCGGTTCCCGTACAGTCCGCGGCTACCGATTCCGCAGCATCTATCCGGGATTCACGACGACGGACGACGACGGAGAAGAGGTCATCCACACGGGACTCTCCCCCGAATACCTGAGGCTCAACGGGGAGCTGCGCATCAACTCCCCGTTCGAAGCGACCAGAAACTGGCAACTCGTCGAATTCTTCGACTGGACGAAAGTCTCCGACAAGGACGCCTCTTACAAGGGGAAGACCCGCGCGGCATTCGGCACGGGCCTCCGCTACAAGTGGCAGTTCCTCACGATCCGATTGGACTACACCTTCAAAAAGGACTTCTCCGACTGGAATCCGGAATCGTTCGCGTTCGGGCGCATCAACTTCGACCTTTCCCAGGCTTTTTGACGCCTCCGGATTCATCCGCCGCCTCCCGGTGCGTCCGCCAAGAGTTTTTGTCAATTTTTGGCAATTTCGAGAATTATATTCTTTTTTATGAAACCTTTTTCCACAAAAACCGCCGTTTTCCTTGCCGCCCTTTGCGCAATGTCCTCGAGCGGCTTTGCCGAAAACCCCATTTGCGACAACACCGAAGCTTCGGAGGCTTATGACAAAAAATGCCTCACCCTCGGCGAATCGCATTTTATGCAATTTTTCAAGGAATGGCCGACCTACAGCAACGGAGAGGCTTTCAAAGATTCCGGAGCAGTCTCGTGGACATCCCAAATACAAGACATTCCCCAAAGCGAGAAACGGTTCTCCAAGCACAATGTCATTTACAGCGTTTTTCAAAAAGGCGTTTACGAATGCGATTACACAGTCCTATCCGTCGGGGATTTGGACACGTCCATTCCGGGATTCGACAATGACGATTTCGTGACGGATTATTTTAATTGCAAATACGCCCCCAACGGCGAATACGACACGACCTTTGCCGTCACGGAGTTCCAAAAGAAGGTGGACGCCGGTGAAGTCGTTCTCAATGCGTTACAGGGAGAATTCTTTTTGTGGAAATTTTACCGAAGTGACGGGACTCTCAAATTCGTTGGCGACATAAACGAAGGCTATTGCATGAACAAAAGCGGCATGTCCAAGACAAAACGCGTTTCCAATCCCCGTTTCTGCAAATAAACAAGACTTACCGCCCAAAGACTTTGCGGACTGAAATTCGGAGACGTCCGCCATCGGACGTTTCCTTTTTGTCCTTCCCAGGCGCATTGAAAAATGGCGGGAAAGAAGCCTCTATGGAAGAATTAAAAAATCGTACCCCTTGTCCGATGGAGAATTGTCCCATATGGCGAAAAGCTTTTTATGCAACTGTAGCCGATTCATTTCCGGAAATTTCGCATCAAAGTCCTGGATAGACGTCAAATTCCTTGCAATGGCAAGGCGCGCCTCCACCAATGGAGAATCAGCGGCCGCCGCCTGAAGGGGAGGGATGTTCAAGCCATTTAAATGGCGATTGTGTTCCTCAATGATGGAACGATACCAACGGCATTCGCGACCGCCGCCATAATAATGCATCGGGAACGTTCCGTTTTGATATTGAACATTCATAAGGCCATAATTCATATCCTTTACCTTAACAACGGTTTTCATCAAGGCTTTCCTAAAAACATAAGGCAGGATCGTCGGTTTATATGTCAAACAATTTTTGTCTTTGACCCTGATGATAAGCGCTTTGTTTTGCATCAACTTTTCACGATTTCCATTTCGATTCCGTGAGTCGGGATAGATTTCATCCAAAAGAATTTCCATTCCAAGGGAAAGAACGCCTTGAGAATAAACAGTCACATCATTGACACCAATCTTGATTACGGCAAAATCCACCGAGCCGCCGCCGACATCCAAAAGGCAGTGAAATCCCCTGGGGGTCGTGGAATCGTCAATAAAGCCGTACGCCTCGGCATAGAGTTCCGGAATGACATTATAATTCTCTTTATCTTTCAATTCTTCATGCGCGCAAAATCTCCGTACATCTTCCAGCGTGATTAGGCAAGTCCTTTTCTGTAAATTCATGCGCAAAAAGTGGGCTTTTCCAT
>CAZCRF010000015.1:0-41160 GCA_964501065.1 uncultured Fibrobacter sp.
GTTTGACACGAGCCGTGTCCGCTGCACAGGTCGTGCTAACGCACTCTTCCTCGCGTAAGCCTCAATCCCCTCTAGCCCCTATCCACTGACACTCATCCCCTAATCCCTAATCTCCATGGCCTACTGCGCCACCACAGCTTGCTGTGGGAGAGCTGACTTGTCCACTCGATAGGCGCATTGTGCATTAGACCGATGTTCTTGCCGCTTCAGCGGCTTAGAACAACGACCGTCAAGCCACGCTCAAGTTTTACACGAGCTGTGTTTGTCACACGATTCGTGCTGACGCCCTTTTCCTTGCTTTTCACGAAGCACTCCATTTCCAAGTCAATTCTTCATTCCGCATTTCGAATTATGCATTATGCATTCCTAATTGCACAAAGCGCAAGCCTCACTTTCCACTAACCACTAATTCCTCATTCCTAACTACTCCCCCCCCCAATCCCGCACCCAACCTTTCAAAACTTTCTCGAAAGAGTCACGAGAATCGCCTTCAGCCCCCATTCCGAGCCGACATATTCTTGGGAAAGTTCCGTATTCGGTTCGTAAGGGTATTCGCGGTAAAGCCGTTCCCGCCCGAAATTCACCATCACCATTCCGCTCCATTTCTCACTGACTTTCATCATCAACATCGGCGTGACGGCCACGGTCTTGAATCCGGGATTATACGGCTTGTAGACCGGGTCAAAATCGTATTCGTGCTTGAATCCGCTGACATTCGCCGAAATCATCGCCATGGGGAACGACTGGAACGGCAGCATGTAAAGCAACGTCCCACCGACCCGGTAACGGTATCCGTTCACCAGATTTTCCCCGCCAGCTTTCCAGACTTCCCCGTCGTCTGCACCCGTGTAGGCGGAATAAATCAGGCTCGCCGAAGGTTTCAAGATGATTTTCGTCCAGTTCGACCGGGGCAAAAATGCCATCAACGGAATCGAAAAAGCCGCGTGGTAACGCACTTCGTACGCAAATTCCGTCCCGATCAGGTCTGCCGAATACTCCTGCTTTTCGGGGGAATAGACTCCCATAGAAGTCATCATCGAACCGTAATTGATGCCGGAGTTCAGCCCCCCGTCAACACCCACTTCCAAAAGATGCCACAGATCCAGAGAAACATCCGACCTGACGGCGATTCCGCCAAGGGAGACACTCCCGACAGCGTTTCCCTTGAAAACGAGGCCGGCAAGGATAGGCTTTTCCAAAGCGACTTTTGAAGTCCAGCCCATCGGTGCGACGAATCCGAAAAACGGCCAATTGTGCAAGGATTCCGAATTGCGCAGGGCTCGATGCGGCAAAAGCATTCCGACAAAGGCAATCGAATGTTCCGTTTTAACGGTGACGCCCAAATCCGCAGACTCTTTCACGGAAGCGGAATCCGGAGAGGCTAAAGCCTGGTGCGCAAGAAAACCTATCAGAGCTCCGATTTTCAAAATCCGGGCAAGCATCACTTCGAAACCGTCATGAATCCGAGGTCGTCTCCGCGAACCGGATAAAGCTCCGCATGCGAATTTTCATCGATGACGATGGCCACTCCCGCCAAATAATTGACCCAACGGCCAGAGGAATAAAATCGGAGATCCACGGAGCGATTCGACGCGAAAACGACGAGGGGCTCCGTCAACACATCGTGCGAAACCAAGATGCTCACGCGCTTCCAACGGGAGACATTTGCCAAAACATTCTCTTCGACAAATTGCCGTCCGCGTTCAAAGAGGTCGTAGAAATGTGCATTCACCTTGGCGGCGACCGTTTCATTCATCGTCGAATCCGCATAAGCCCACCGCGAAATGATTTTCCAGGTGCCTCCGCGATTTTTCGAAAACTGGCTCAAGCTGTCCGAGGAAACTCTCAAGAAATAACTTCCGTCGATGCCGTCCCAAGTTTCCACTTCAAAATCGGACTCGCCACGTCCTAGCGCGATGTTCCGGCACGTTTCCCGAGTGCGCACGAAATCCGTCGAAGCGTAATGGAAGGACTCTTCGGGATTTGCGAGCTTTTCTCCCAACGCTTGCGCAGCGGCGACGCCGTTTTCCGTCAACGGGGAAAGCGTCCCCAAGCTGTCTTCCCGTTCCGCGTGCCGAATCACGAAGACGATCCGACTCCCTTGGGGAACGGCGCGGTACAATTCCCCCATGTCGTAGAATCCGTTTGTATCCGGTGAAATATTCAGGGAATTGGGCAATTCCACCTCCGACGAAGAACTTGAAAAAATTTGCCCCTCCGACGAACAGCCAAAAGAAGCGCCGGAGCTTGAAGAGCTAACCGTTTGGCTAGAAGGATAAAATTCCGACTCCGCAGACGCGGACGAAGAATCGCTGCAAGAACAGACCAAGAGCGAAAGGGACGTCGAAACGGCAATGCGCCAAAAGAATCCGGACAAATTCAGCATTTGTGAAAAATATAAATTTGGTCTTTATGAAACCAGAAAGCGCAGACAAAAACTTCGAATTGATGCTCCCCGTCGGCGACAAGAATATGTTTTTTGCCGCAGTCGAAAACGGAGCGGACGCAGTTTACTACGGAGTGCCTCATTGGAACGCCCGTGGGCGAACCGTCGACTTTTCATTCGACGATGTCCGGGAGATGATTCGATATGCAAAAATCCGCGGAGTGCGCACTTTCTTCGCCATGAACGTCTTGATTTTTGAAGACGAGCTCGACGGTCTTCCCGACTTCATTGAAAACCTGGCCGCCCTTTCGCCGGACGCCATCATCGTGCAGGATGTCGGCTTGATGCGACTTTTCAAGGCGGTGGCAAAAGATTTGGAAATCCACGCTTCCACGCAAATGACCATCGCTTCGGCGGAAGGCGTTGAAATGGCGAAGCGGCTCGGATGCACGCGGGCCGTCCTCGCACGGGAACTTTCCCTGAGCGACATCCAAAGCATCAAGAATCGTTCGGATTTGGAACTCGAAGTCTTCGTACACGGAGCGCTCTGCATTTCGTTCAGCGGACAGTGCCTCACAAGCGAAAACATCGGCGGACGCTCGGCGAACCGCGGACAATGCGCGCAAAGTTGCCGCCTCCCCTACAAGATGGAAGTCGACAAGAAGCCGTTCGAAACGCATGGGAAGAATTACTTGTTCAGCCCTCGGGATCTTTCCGCGATAGACGACATCGAGGAGTTGAAAAGAATCGGAGTGAAGGCGTTCAAGGTGGAAGGTCGCCTGAAAAGCCCCGAATACGTGGCGGCGACGGCCATCGCCTTCCGCGAAAGAATCGACAGGGGAACCCTCTCCCCCGAGAATTCAGAGCCTCTCGAAGTTCTCTTTTCCCGCGGACTCGGACCGGGATGGCTTCACGGTGTAAACCAGCAGACATTGGTCAACGGGTACTTTTCCAATCACCACGGGAAATTCCTGGGCCGCGTCATCGAATCCTCTCGCGACGGGATTCTAGTCGAAGGCGCGCACGCCCTTTCCGCCGGAGACGGCATCCTTTTTGAAATTCCCGGAGGTGACGCCGCAGCGGGAAGTCGCCTCTTCAACAGCAAAATTTTTGACGGCACGACGCTTCTCCAATTCGGCAATCATTTTCGCCAAAAGGATGTACGAGTCGGCGCATTCGCCTATCAAAACGACTCCCCGTCCATGGAAAAGCGTCTAAAGGAGACTTTCGCCTTTCGGGAAAACGCCTTGAAAATCCCTGTCGACATGAAGCTTTCCGCCGAGTTCGGCGAACCTCTCGCCTTAGAGATTTCCGACGCGGAAGGCAGAAGGGTGCGATGCACGGCCGAAAAAATTCTGGAACGCGCGAAGACTCCCAAAGAAAACACCGCTCGAATCCGAAAGGAACTTTCCGCGCTCACGGGAACGGCCTACAGCGCAAGGGAGATTTCCATCGAAATCCCCGGAGACTCGTTCCTCATTGACAAGGAAATTCGCCATCTTCGAAAAGAAGCCGTCGCCGCCTTGGACAACGCTCGCGCCCGATGCGTACAAATTCAAGCTTCCGCAGAATCCGGGGAAAAATTGATCCAGCACGCCCGTTCGGCGTACAAATCAACCGAACAGGAACGGTCTGGGAAAAATCCTCGGCCCGTCCAAATCACGGTTCTCGTGCGCGACCCGCGACAAATTGAAAAGCTCGCCGATTCAAAAATCGACCGCGTGATTCTCGACTTGGACTGGGGCGTCGATTGCAAAAAGCCCTTGGAACAAATTCGACGAATGGGATTTTCAGCCGGCATCGCCACCATCCGCGTGCTCAAGGAAGGCGAAACGAAGAACTTGGAACGCATCGCCGATTTGAACCCGGACTTCATCTTGGTGCGAAATCCCGGAGCGTTCGTTTATCTGCAATCGACCGGCATTCCGCTCGAAGGCGATTACAGCTTGAACATTTCCAATTCCCTGACGGCGGAATACTTCCTTTCCCAAGGCATGACGACCCTTCACCCGTCGCTGGACTTGAACGCACTCGGCACGGAAAAGCTTTTCAGGAACTTCGGCGGCGAGCATTTTGAAGTATCCGTCTTCCTCCATCTGCCCGCCTTTTACATGGAACATTGCCTGTACGCGGCGAACCTTTCGTCTGCGGAACGTTTTCCATATTGCAAACAAATTTGTTCTAAACACCATATAGACGTCATCGACAGAAAGGGGGCAAGGCACAGCCTCGTCCCCGACGCGGAATGCCGAAACACTCTCTACTTGGAGCGTCCCCAGTCCGCATTGAATCTTTTCCCGAAATTCCGCGAGCAAGGAGTCTCCAAATTCCGCTTGGAAATGCTCGATGAATCCGCAGCCGAGACTCTGGACAAGGTGCGCCTTTATTCCCAGGCACTGCAAGGGAAAATCTCCCTCCCGACGGCGGCAAGGCTCATCGGCACGGAAGAAAAATACGGCGTCGCGGAAGGGCAGCTCTTCCACACGGAAACTTGGAAAGACCGGAAAAAACTTTAACCCGACACATTAAACGGCAAAAAGCGGCGGAGTCTCCGCCGCTTCCAAGCTTTAGGTTTCTTACAGAAGTTCGCCGATTTGGACTGCGTTGAGGGCAGCCCCCTTGCGAATCTGGTCTCCCGTGAGCCACAGCGTGTTGCTGTTGTCATCCGCCAAATCCTTGCGGACACGCCCGACGAAGACATCGTCCTTGCCCGCGCTTTCGAGAGGCATCGGGTAAACGTAATTCTGGGGATCGTCCATTAGGGTGACTCCCGGAGCCTTTTCCGGATTCCCGAGGACTTCGCGGATTTCTTTGACGGAAACCGGGCGTTCCGTTTCAAACCAGACGGATTCGGAATGGGAGCGGAGGGAACTGACGCGGACGCACGTCGCGCTGGTGCGCACTTCGGCATGCATGATTTTCCGCGTCTCGTTGAACATCTTCATCTCTTCTTTCGTATAATCGTTTTCCGTCATCTTGTCGATTTGCGGAATGACGTTGTAGGCCAGCTGGTGCGGGAACTTGGAGACGTGAGTCGTCGCGCCCGTCTCCACGATGTCCTTGTACTGCTGCTTCAGCTCTTCCATGGCGGAAGCCCCGGCACCACTCGCGCTTTGGTAAGAGGAAACGTGAATTTTCCGGATGGGCGAAAGGTACTTGTGGATGGGATTGAGGACGACGACCATCATGATGGTCGTGCAGTTCGGATTCGCGATGATGCCCTTGCCGCCGAATTCCTTGCGGTAAAGCTTGATGTCTCCCGGATTGACTTCGGGGACGACAAGGGGAACATCCTTGTCCATGCGGTAATAGCTGGTGTTGTCGATGCAGACAGCCCCGGCGGCCACAGCGGACGGGAGGAACTCCTTCGAAATGGAAGCTCCCGCCGAAGAGAACACGATGTCGACACCCTTGAAAGATTCGTGGGTGAGTTCTTCCACCGTCAAATCCTCTCCGCAGAATTTCACCTTGCGCCCCGCGCTGCGGCTAGAAGCCAATAGTTTCAAGGAATCCAGCTTGAAATGGCGTTCCTCTAAAATGGAAAGGAGTTCCTGGCCGACTGCGCCCGTAGCTCCGACGATTGCAACATTGCGACTCATAATTTGCTCTTGTTTTTACATGTGAAGTGGTTAAAATTCATTGGGATTCCAAATCCGAAAGGCAGGCTTTCAAATCCTTCGCCGCCGTTTCCGCCCGGCTCTTGCCTTGCTTGAATTGCACGTTCCGCTCTTCCGCGTTTTCGAGAGTGACATACACGTGCATCGAATACCCGGCGAGCCTCAAGTTTTCCGTGGCGCGAATCAATTGGGAATAAGCAGTCCGATCGGACTTTCCGGAAAGAGCGTTCACGGCGCGGCTGTTCAATTGGGCTGTCGCATTCCGAAGAGCCAGGGCCTTCGACTCGGCCTTTTCCCTTTCCGGCTCGGAAAGATTCCGGGGGAGGCTCTTGATTTTGCCGATTTGGTTCGCGAGTTCCAATCCCTCCTTCGCGATTTTCTTCGCCGACTCCACCAGACGGCCGTCGCTTTCCCACTCGACGACTGCAACGTTCCCCTTTTCCATGATGGACGGGGACTGAGGCGCGACCAGGCTTTCATACTCGTGGAACTTCAAAAAAGTCAAGAACCCGGCGACGAAAAGGATTGCGGCAGTGAGAATGGCGGACGCGGAGACCCGCCAGACCCCTCTTGCATTGATTGTCTGCATCACGGCAAGCAAGCCGATGCACCAAACCAAGGCAAGACCGACAGCGTCAAACGAAGACATCATGCGTCAAAAACGTCAGAACGGGAGATTGTCGTCCATATCGGAATCCCCCATGGGCGGCGGAGACGGGGGAAGTCCCTGATTGATGGTGGGAGAACGCCCGTAAGCCGGCGGATTCGACGGCTGCCGATTGTAGTTGCCCTGATAAGAGCCTCCGTTTTGGCTTCTCGGAGTCAAAAGCTGGAACGTATCCATATTGATATCCGTCGCATAACGCTTTTGACCGTTCTGGTCGTCCCAGGAACGGTATGTGAGAGTGCCCTCCACGTAAAGGGTCATCCCCTTGTGAACGCCCAATTGCTCAATGATGTCGGCAATCTTTCCCCAGCCGACGATGTTGTGCCAATCCGTCTGTTCCCGGGTTTCCCCGCTGGCGTCGCGAAAGCGGCGCGACGTGGCCAAGGAGAACGACACGCGCTTTCTTCCGCTCGGGGTCACTTTCGTCTCGGGATCCTTGCCGATATTGCCGATGAGCATCACTTTGTTCAAATAAGGCATTTTCTATTCCTAATGAGTTTTTGTTGTCTTTTCAATTATATTTTATCAGTCACCCAAAATATAAAAAAGAATGCCTGTAAAAATCGCCTTATCCCACTTTGAAGAATCCTATCCGCAAAATTTGCGCGGCAAACGCCTCGGGGCGTTGCTCCACCCGGCATCCGTCGACGCGGACTTGCACCACACCCTAGAGACCCTCCGCCGCTTCGACGGGAAGCTGTTCCGCCTTTCCGCCCTGTTCGGTCCGCAGCACGGCATCTTGGGGCACACCCAGGACAACATGATCGAATGGGACGGATTCACCGACCCCGAACTGGGAATCCCGGTTTACAGCCTTTACGGCAAAACGCGAAAGCCTACCGCAGAGATGCTTTCCCACATCGACGCTCTCTTCGTCGACATGCAAGACGTCGGGGCGCGTTACTACACATTCATCTGGACGCTCTTCCTCTGCATGGAAGCCTGCGAAGAAGCGAAAATCCCCGTCATCGTACTGGACCGTCCGAACCCCATCGGGAACGCGGTCGAAGGGCACGAACTCGATTTGAATTACAAGAGCTTCGTCGGGCTTTGGAAGCTTCCCGTCCGGCATGGCAAAACAATCGGTGAACTGGCCCGGCTCTTCCGGAGCGAATGCTTTCCGAACAGCGAGCTTCACGTGATGGAAATGGACGGCTACCGCCCGGGAATGTGGTTCGACGAAACGGGCCTCCCCTGGGTGATGCCCTCCCCGAACATGCCGACTTTGGACACGGCGACGGTTTATCCGGGCATGTGCCTCTTCGAAGCGACGAACGTGAGCGAAGGTCGCGGAACGACCCGGCCGTTCGAACTGTTCGGCGCGCCCTTCATCGACGCCAAGAAACTTTGCCGCTACCTGAACGGTCTAAAACTCCCCGGAGTCTATTTCCGCGAGAACTACTTCTTGCCGACCTTCCACAAGGGAGCGGGGCAAATCTGCGGCGGGGCGCAAATCCACGTCATCGACCGCAACGCGTTCAAGCCCTTCGACACGGCCATCCGCATCTTGCGCTACCTTTTTCACGAATACCCGAAAGCCTTCGCCTGGAAAGCCCCTCCCTACGAATATGAATACGAAAAGCTCCCCATCGACATCTTGCTAGGTTCGGGAACATTCCGCAAGGACTTCATCGAAAACGGGGAACTCTGATGCGCATCTTGATTTTGGCGGCGGGACTGGGGACAAGGCTCAGGCCGCTCACCTTGCACACGCCAAAGCCTCTGGTCCGAATTGTCGACAAGACGATTCTCGAACATCAGGCGGATTTGGCAAGGACTCTCCCCGGGGCGAAACTCCACGTCAACGCACACCACCTTGCCGAACAAATTTCCCACGCTGCGGAAGCTCTCGGATTTGAAAAGGTCTGGGTGGAACAGCCGGCGATTTTAGGGACAGGCGGCCCCCTCTGTCGGATGAATCGGGAAGACCCCGTCGAAGAATTGCTGGTGATGAATTCGGACTGTTTTTGCCGCTTCGACCTGAAGTCCTTCTTGCGACTATCCCGTTCATCGGGCGCGCCTTGCGCGCTTCTCGGCGTCGACCATCCGCTGGCAAACACGATTTACGTAAGAAACGGTCAAATGGCGGGAATCCGCGATAAATTCGGCGACAAGACGCGGGAGCGGATCACGTTCTCCGGAATTTCTTGGTATTCCAAGGCCGCGCTCCGAAGCATCCTCCCATCCGAAACGGACATCCGCGACTTTTGGAAACGACTCTTGCAAAACGGGACTCCCCCGTTCATCGATTCGAGCCAAAAGGACGCCCCGTGGATCGACATGGGAACTCCCGAAGGGCTGATGCGGGCGAGCGACTTTCGCCGCAAGGAACTGGGCGTGGGAAATTTCGGAGTGCCTCGGGAAGAAGCGGCCCGCGCCAAGGCCACTGTCTTCATGCCGGGATTCGAAAACCCGCCGGACGCCCGATTCGACCACGCAATCCTATTCCCCGGGGCAAAGGTCGAACGGGGAGAATTCGTCAAAGACGAAATCCGCGGCATGGATTTTCGCTTTCCCACAGGAATCGGAACGGCAAAATGTTGAACTTCAGAATCGTCCTCTGCGAACCGGAACACCCGCACAACGTGGGCTTCGTCGCCCGCGCCATGCACTGCAACGCCATCCGGGAACTTTTCATCGTCTATCCCCAAAGAGACCGGGTGAACCCGGAATCCTACAGAACCGCGCACAACTCGAAAGAGATTCTCGACAATGCGATGGTCGTGCACACCTTGGACGAAGCACTGTCCAGTGCACAATACGCCATCGCCTTTTCAAGGAGACGGTTCGACACGGTGATTCCCAACACGCAGCTCCCGAGCATTTCCGAAAGGCTCCCGACTAGCGGAACTGTCGCGCTTGTCTTCGGCAGGGAATCGAGCGGACTCTCCCTCGACGAAATCGAAAGGTGCGCCGTCATTTGCGAAATTCCCGTCCCAGGGCAAATGAGCCTGAACCTCGCCCAAGCGGTGACCGCCGCCTGTTACGAACTTTGCCGCAGCGGGCTTCTCGAAAACAAGGGGTATCGTACAGACCGGGTTCCCCTCAAACGGGGCCGGGTGGAAAAAGCGAACATCGGTCAAATCGAAAGCTTCCTCAAATACCTGCACGAGAACTTGACGGACCGTTACCGGCACAACGCATGGACGGAATCCGCCGTGAGGGAATTCCTGCAACGCCTGGAACCGACGCGCTTTGAAATGAGCGCACTCCTCGGACTTGTGAAAAGCTTGGTGATGCGCGGACAGGAAGATGCCCGGGACATCATCCGAAAAAAAGAAGCCGAGTGGAAAGCTACAGGAAAAATGCGCTGACGCGGATGCCGCCGTTCACCGTTTCCAACCTTCGACGGGGACGAATTCCCAAAGCGTTTTCCGCTTCGCGACCCGGGACGAGAATGGCGCATTCCGATTTTGAAAAATCACTTCGCAACTTTTTCCCGATTTCCCGATAAAGGCGCGGCACGTCGGCATCGAGCCTCTTCCCATAAGGGGGGTTCAGAACGAGCAGCGATTCCGGAGAAGCCGGCGGAAGGCTGAAAAAATCCCGTCGGGAAATTTCCACCCCCCCGGAAGAAAGCCCCTCCAAAAACGGAGCCGCGCCGCCGGACACCAAATTGTGGCGAATCGTGGAAACGGCCTTTTTCGAAACGTCCCCCGCGTGGATTTTCAAATCCGCCGAAGGGGATAGGCCTTTCGCATGGCGAAGGAGGAAGTTCCAAGCCGCCGGGCGAAAATGCGGGGCATCCTGCAACGCGAACTTCCGCGTTTTCCAAAGAGCCGCTTCCGCTTTCCAAATGGCCGCTTCGCTAGAAAAAGTCCCGCTCCCGGCCATCGGATCCCAAAGTTCGCAGACCCGGAAAAGCCCGGCCTCCAAGAGAATGGACGCGGCAAGGGTGTCGCGGATGGGGGCGGCTTCCACGTAGCGGTTGAATCCCCTTTTGTACAACGGCTCGCCGGAAAGATCCGCACGGAGGGTGCACCTGTCGTTTTCCAGATGGACGAAGAGCGTCTGCGGCTCGCCGGAGAGTTCCAAAGGCTCGACGCCGCGCACAGCCAGGGCTTCATGGACGACGCTTTGCAATCTTTCCGCGACGGCATCGGAATGGTAAAGCCTGGACTTCTTGCACGTCACCTTGACCGAGGGGAGCGGCGCCCGAGGGAAGTAGAGTTCCCAGGGAATCGTTTCCGCCTTCTTTTCCAAACGGCCGAAGTTTTCCGCCTTGAAGTTTCCGACAGAAACTGTCAGACGAAGACAAGTCCGAGAAAAGGCTTCGAGCATCCAAGCGGTTTCCATCTTCGACGAAAAGTCCACCGCGCCGGGAGAAATATCGAAAGGGCCTTCCGCGCCCAAGAGGGAAAGTTCCCGTGCGCACGTCCTTTCAAATCCCAAATGGCAAACAGCCCGAAACTCATGGGGGACGGCGGTCACGTGCCGCTTGATTCTCTTCGATAAATCCATCGGGAAAAATTTAAGAAATTCTCACCTGTCGATTTCCCGCAAAAGAATATATTTGATTCCAGACGATCTTTCCAAAGGAGAGACAATGAAAAGGCTTTTCACGTTCCTCGCGTTCTTTGCCGCAGCCGTTTTTGCAGAACCGCACACCCACGACGGCTTTTTCTTGAACTTGCAGACGGGGCTTGGGTACTACGGGCAGAATTCCAAATACGGTTCGGATGATTTCACCGAAATCAACACGTTCGCAGCCGATTTTTCCATCAAGCTCGGAGGCGCGCCAACTCCATACGTCACCCTTTACGGAATCTGCGTCTTCTCGTCGGGCATGGACTCCGTACAACTTTCCCCCATCGATGAATCGACCCTGACGGTGGGGCAAATTTTCCTCGCTCCCGGGATTCTCCTGTTTCCGTTCCGAGGCGGTTCCCTCGACAACCTCCATCTGGGAGTGGCCGCCGGACTGGCCGTTGATTTTTTGCAATCCGACGATGATTACATCAGCTTTCTCGACGGCAATGGGGCTTTGGTCTCGACAAAAGGATTTTCCACCGTGGGCTTCGGCCTGCAAATGGAAGTCGGCAAGGAATGGTGGATTTCGGACAACTGGTCCATGGGAATCGCCGCCGTTTACCGCTTCTCCGCCGGGAAATCGGACGAGGACCAGTTCGAGATTCGGTCGAAAACCATCCAAATCCAGTTCACCGTCTCGCGCTCTTAAAAGTTTCTCCGCCATCCGGGGAAATGAATGTAGATTCTCCCTATGGAACTCGGCACTTTTTACAGACTCGCCTGCGCACTGGCCATGGGACTTCTCATCGGCCTCCAACGCGAGAATTCCTTTCAAGATGCGGAAGAGCATCCGGCGGGAATCCGCACTTTCGCCATCGCCGGGATTCTCGGATCGGTTTCCGCACTCACCTCCATGCAGATGCATTCCGCGGCTCCCTTCGTCGGGACGCTTCTCGCCATCGGGGCGGTTCTTTCCGCCACCCACGTATCCGCAAAATCCAGGACGTATTCCGGCATCACGACCAGCGTTTCCCTCATCGCCGTTTTCACTCTCGGCGGACTCTGCCAATTCGGGAATGTCGCCGAAAGCGTCGCCGTCGCCGTCTGCATCCTGGGGCTTCTGGCGTTGAAGGACCCGCTCCACGCCTTTGCGCACCGCGTTTCCAAGGAAGACATTTTCGCGACTCTCAAGTTCGCCCTGATTTCCGCAGTCATCCTCCCGATTCTCCCGGAAAAGTCCTACGGGCCGCCGGGGCTAGAAGTCGTCTCCCCGTACAAGGTCTGGATTTTCGTCTGCTTCATCTCGGGAATTTCCTTCGTCGGCTACGTCCTCATCAAATGGATCGGTCCGGGAAAGGGCATCGGACTCACGGGGCTGTTCGGCGGACTGGCTTCGAGCACGGCCCTCACGCTGAGCCTTTCTCGCCGGAGCAAGGAAAATCCGGAATATTCTGATTCGCTCTCCATGGGAATCGTCATCGCCTGGTCCGTCATGTACTTGCGCCTCTACCTGATTTGCATCGCGCTGATTCCTTCCCTTGCGCCGAAACTCGCCGTCGCCTTGCTCATCCCGCCTCTCCCCGGATTTCTGTGCGCATGGATCCTGTATTTAAAGAACAAACGCCAGCATTCCGTACAAATGACGGATTTTAAGAATCCGTTCGAACTGCTGCCGTCCATCAAGTTCGGAATCATCTTCGCCATCGTCCTGTTCGTCGCGAACGCCGCACAAAAGTATTTCGGGAACGACGCCCTGTTCTTGTCGAGCTTCATCACGGGTCTTGCCGAAATGGACGCCATCACGCTTTCCGTACTGGACATGGCAAGGCAGAATTCCGTGCCCCTGGAAGCCGCAGCCAAGGCGATTGCCATCGCGGGACTGGCAAACACTCTCGGCAAGGGCGTTTTAGCCTGCATCTTGGGCGATTCGGGAATGCGAAAGAAAATTCTCCCGGCGGCGGGAAGCATCGGCGCGGTGTCCATCGCCATCATCATCCTCGCCCTTTGATCTGATACGCTCCCCGATTTCCTCGACGATTCCGTCTAGTACACACTGCTCCTCTTTATTTTCATAGATGCCCTGCAACGCGATTCTCCATTTTTCATAATGCCGTTCGATTTGATAATCCCCGAACAAAGCGACGCATTCAAAGCGGAACAATTTGACGACATCGTCTTTTTGCTGCTTGAGACGCTCAACCACCGCAGAGACTCCACGTCTCCCGCCGGCAGAGAAGACGTCCCGCATCGAAGGGTTGATGATGTGATGGTTGTAAAGCCAAACGGCAGCTCCCCGATACTGGTTCTGGCTCCGCCCTTGAAACACTTCCGGAAACAGAATCATCATTCTCGCGCGTTTGTCCCTTTTTTCCGATGCCCCCAAATCCGCCCAAAATCTGAGATTCGTGTTTAAAAGGACTCCCGCAAAATGCTCCTCCTCCCGTTCCACTTCATCGCCGATGGACGGGTTGATTGCGTCTCGCCACCAGCAGACGTCCGCTTCCGGATGCAGCTTCGCCCATTCTTTCTTGAACGGTTCAAAAGGATTCGGCAAGAGACGGATTTCATCATAGGGAATCTTGAGCTTTTGAAAGAGGGATTCCTCGGCGGACAAGTCCATATCGAGCATATACCTGGGGCTGTGCGTGACGGCGACGCTTTTGACGCAATCTTCAAAGGGGCGAAATTTGATTTCAAACGGATTTTTTCTCGCACAAAAGACATAAATCCGCGAAACATCTGGGACGCGCGTGGATTCCATGATGCTGCCGCCCATGACGCTCCAGCCGCTCTCTTTCGAACTGATGGTTTTCACTTCGACGCCCAAAGCTCTTTTTTCCAAAATCCTCGCAACGATATCCGGGAATTTATGACCGCCGACATATTCAATTTTCCAATCCGAAAATTCCGAGTGGTCATATATTGCACTCCGCAAAGCGCCATCGACATCCTTTTCAAAACTCCGCCAATCCGCCATGGAGCGATTCCCGGCTTTCAACTTCTCCCTGGAAATTTCGAGAAGCCGCTTAAACAGGAAGACATCCCGTCCGTCCGGTTCCAGAGAAATCCCGCCTTTCTTTGAAACAAATTCCCCCATCGATCATCCTCCAAAATACGCTTCCCAAAGTTCTTCAATCCGCTTCGCGATGGCATATCCGAGCAGCGGCGGAACGGCATTCCCGATGACCTTGTAGGCGTCGGAAGCGTTCAAACGGCCACGGGCGCTTTCAAATACGAAAGGATATTCGTCCGGAAAAGTCTGGAGCCTCGCGCATTCCCGAACGGACAGGCGGCGTTCACCAAGCCCCGCGGCGAGTTCTTCGAAATGCATTCCGCCGTGTTCCGCAGCAAGCCTCCTGAATTCAATGTTCCCGTGATGCTCGCTCCGAATCGTCGGTCCGATTCCGCCCAAATCGACTTCTGAACCGCCTTGAGTCTTTCCGTAATACCGGGCCTTTGAAAAATGCGCTTGGGATGCATCCGACGAATTTCCCGGTTCATCCAAATTCTTGAATGCGTCCCGACAGGTGACAAACGGCCACAAGCCGTCCCCGTGACTCCGGACGGGATATGGGTTGAGCGGAGACTCTTCCCCATGGCGCTGCAAATCGTCCAGGACGGAGGCGTTGCACCATTCCTTCGAAATGCCGACAAACACGATTCTCTCCCGGCTTTGCGGTACCCCGTACTCCCAAGCCTTCAAAACTTTGTCCATCACGAAGTACCCCTTCCCGATATGCCTGAAATCCTCCTCGATGATTCTTTTCGCATCGCCCAAGGACAAGAGCCCTTTTACATTTTCCGCCACGAACAGGCGGGGTTTTACGATTTCGACGACCGCTTTCATCCACAGGTAAAGCGAACCTCTGGACTCTTCTTCTAAGTGTTCTTCGTTCTTTCCATTGTGGCTCTTTCCCGACTGAAATCCCATCCGCTTCCCCGCGACGGAAAAGTCCTGGCAGGGAAATCCTCCCGTGACGACGTCGATTCTTTCGGGGAATGAAAACGTTCCCTCCCGAAACCTTTTGACCAAATTGACAATGGAATCCAAGCGATAGATTCCATCGACATCTCGCCGTTTCGAAAAGAAGTTTTCCCAAGCCTTGTGTGCCGCCGGGAAGATATCGTTCGCGAAGACGGTTTGAAACCTGCTCCCTTTCAACTTCACGAAATCGCCGTTCAACCGACGTTCAATCCAATCCGGATGAATATCGGCATTGACGCTCTTGGACAATGCGGAAAAATCCCCTTCAAAGCCCAGATCCAATCCGCCGCAGCCGGAAAACAGGGACAGGACGCGAATGACATTCTTGGATTTTGGCAACATGGCACTCCAGTGTTCTCGAGGAACGGAAAATGAAGAATCCGTTTTCACTTCCATTCTGGAATACCGGGGCATTTCCACAGCGCAAGTCAAATGGAACCCACCCGACGGGTGAGTCCCATTCGCCCTATTCTCTGTGCGTCTTGAAAATGGTCGTTTTTAGGACGAAGAACAGGAGCGAAAACATAGGGATGACGCCTCTATCCCCGTTGGCAGCCTGTAGAACAAAAAAAAGCGTGTCCCGTAAGGCTTGTCCGTCCTAGGTAACGACCAAGAAACCCGACACACGACAAGCGCAAACGGTCCACGCCAAATGCGCAGCGTTTGCCTTTTCTCGGGTGTCTTGAAAATGGTCGTTTTTAGGGCACGAGAACAAAGAGCATCACAAAACCGGTCGTCCGTCCATCCCTTTTCAAAAAATGGGCGAACTATGTTGGGAACAATATAGCAAAAAGCACCCCTTCCACGATTCGAAATGGCCCGGCGAACCGAGCCGTTCGAAACGGCGCAATCAATCCTCCGGATCTTCGTTGCGGACTTGCCCGCGGATTTCTTTGGAGAGGCTCTTCATCTTCGAGCAAACGGGGTCATCCTTCACGAAATCGAGGAGCGGCTGCGGATAGACGAAAGAGTCTTTGTCCACTTCCTTTTGCAAAAAGTCGCGAAGCTTCGAAAGTTCCAAGAAAGGTTTCCCTCTGCTATCTCCGACCCGCTGCCTGTATTTTTTGAATCGTTCTTCCCACGACAGCTTTTCTTTTGGGTCATCTTTCGAACACTCCGGATTCAGTCGTACTCGGAACTTTTCCACGCCACCCAGAAAAGAGCAGCCCAACTCCTTGCAAAGGGCGTCGATTTCCGCGAGCAGGGATGCCGCAGAGTCCTTTGGCTCACCGTTTTTTCCGGATGTCACTTCGCCCTTTTTCAAAAGGGAAACTCCCGATTCACCAGACGCCTTCACAGCGGACGGTGAAGTGTTCCAGTTTGTCCTTCGGATATTTCTTCTGAATTTCCTTCAAGGATTTGAGGCAGCACGAGACTTGTCTTTTAAACTGATATGCAGACATCGCTTCCCCATGGGCGTTCACGCAATTGTGAATCGCCTGGAATTCATTTTCCACCGGCGCGCGGTTTGCGAATTCTTCTTCCAGCTTTTCCGAATGCTTGCGGTATTTCTTCGCCAACTCTTCAAGCGAGTCGAGTTGCTTGTCCCGAATGCGGATTTCCCGTTCATCCGCCCTGTATGCGGAATCCAAGCGGGACTTTTCCGCGAGCACGCCGGAATAAAGCTTTTCCCACTCGGCAATTTCCCGTTCGAGGACACCGTTGCTGTCCAAGCACTTTTCACTTTCTTTGTCCATTTGATAAAGAACGCGACGGAGCGAATCCACCGTGATTTTGTAGGAGGATATCGTACTCTGCAAGTCCCGTTGGATGCCCAGCCACTTCGCTTGCGTCTCCCTGGCCTCTTGAAGCATTTCGTCCGCGATTTCATAAGGGCGGCCGTTTGCCTCTGCACGGTCCGCTTCATCCACCATGTCCCCGCAGATGTAGCCGCCCATGGCACAGACGACGCCCGTCGTCGCCACCAACTTCGCCGCGCCTTTCGATTCCGGCATGGGAAATCACCCCAATTCCACATTGTCGATAAGGCGCGTCTTGCCGAAAAATGCGGCGACAAGAATCACGGAAGGCTCTTCGACTGTCCCCGAAGAGTTCGACTCCAAAGTCCTTTGACTTGCGACATTTGCATATTGGACGACTCCGCCCGCATGCGCAATCCGCTCCTGCACCTTGGACAGCAACGCATTGACGCTCCGCTCCCCCGCTTCGTAAGCCCCTTTCGCTTCGGACAAGGCCCGCGAAATGGCGACTGCGGACGCGCGTTCCGAATCATCCATGTATTCGTTTCGGCTGGACTTGGCAAGACCTGTCGCTTCGCGGACAATCGGAAGAGTCCGGATTTCAACGGGGACGTTCAGGTCGCGGACCATGCGGCGGATGAGGAACGCCTGCTGGTAATCCTTCTTTCCGAAATACGCGCGGTCTGCGCCCGAGATGAGGAAGAGCTTCATCACCACGGTCAGCACGCCGCGGAAATGCCCGGGCCTCGAAGCTCCGCAGTAAAGGCCTTCCAGGGATTCATCCCGGACAAGGGTGAGAGGTTCTCCGTCCGGATACATTTCGGAGACGGCCGGCGCGAAGACGAAAGTCCCCCCGTGCAAGGCGACAAGCGCCGCGTCCTCTTCAAGCCTCCGCGGATACCTGTCCAAATCTTCGTTCTTCCCGAACTGGATCGGGTTCAAAAAGACGCTCACGACAGTCACGTCGTTTTCCTTCGCGGAAGCGTCGACCAAGCTCATGTGGCCTTCATGCAAGGCGCCCATCGTCGGCACCAAGCCGATCTTCGAACCCGATTTCTTGTAGGGGAGAAGTTCCGAGCGCAACTCTTGGATCGTTTTGACAATTTTCATGGGATTAGCCCTCCGGGGCGAAATAAGTGGTCCTTGCCGGAGCCTTGGCAATGGCGTCAAGCACCAGCTTCAAATGTTTCTCGTTGTGGACAAAGTCAATCCGGTTCGTGTTGATGATTAAAACCGGGGACTTGTCGTAATGCCAAAAATGGTGATCGTACCTTTCGAGCAAATCGCGGAGGTAGCCGCTCTCGATGGACTTTTCCATCGGACGACCGCGCTGCGAAATCCGCTCCATCAGTGTGGGGACGTCCGCTTGGAGGTAAACGATCAAATCCGGCGTGGGAAATTTTTTCGAGAAGCCTTCCGAAACGGCGTCGTACATGGCCATTTCACTTTCGCTCAAGTTCTGCAAGGCGAAGATGCGGTCCTTTTCAAACGTGTAATCGCTCACGACGCTGTGGCGGAACAAGTCGTTTTGCACGAAGGCGTCTTGAAACTGCCTCACGCGGGAAAGCAAAAAGAACAGCTGCGCTTGGAAGGCATAAGCTTCCGGGTTTTCGTAAAACTTGGCGAGAAAGGGATTCTCTTCAAAATTTTCCAAAACGAGGTTCGCCCCCATCTCCTGGGAAAGGATTTGAGCAAGGGACGTTTTGCCGGCACCGATGACGCCGTCAATCGCCAAGAAGCGGACGCGGTCGGGCAGTTTCATTTTCACATCGATCGGAGCTTGCCCTATCAAAGCTTCATTCATCGGTAGCCTCCCTCTTTTCAAAGCGGACGTTCTCCCCGGCATTTTCCAGGTCCTTCAAAATGGCCTTGGCGGACTTTCCCATCAAGGGGTCCCGGAATTCCGGGTCTATTTCCGCTAGTGGGACCATGACGAACGCACGGGAAATCGCTCGCGGATGCGGCAAGACGGGTCCGCCGGAATTTCCCGAAGAGATGGATTCCCCGTAATAAATCAAATCCATGTCGATTTCCCTCTTTTGCCAACGCCCGCGCGGACGCCTCCCCAAAAAAAGTTCGGAGCCTTTCAAATAATGCAAAAGGCGCACCGCCCCCCAGTCGCACCAAAACGAAACGACCTGGTTCAAAAAGGGCGGCTGATCCTGCGGACCGACCGGCGAAGTCTCGTAGATGGAGCTTTCCTTCCATCCCCCCAAGGAGATTTTTTGAAGCATCGAGCGGGCTTCTTCCAGGCGTTTGCCGCGAGGAGATATATTGCTGCCTAGGGCAACGAAAACGCGTTCCAAGGATTTCACGAATGCCAATATAGATTTTTTTATTTATATTAAAGGCCGGTTAAAGCTTTTGGGCTTTTTCCGATTCTTTTATTTTCACCCATTCATTTTTTAATAAGCTCGCAGGAGTCCCTGTGCCAAGACCGAAGAAAAACGACGGTTCTTCCGTTCAACTGATTTCAAATAGCATTTCCCCAGACGCACCGACACCGGATCTCTCCGCCCTCGGAGATTTGGCAGCCCCCATCACCTTCCCCGAAGACAGGCCTTCGAACGCTGCGGAAAAACAAGCGGAAGGACAGCCCAAACGTCACCGCGGCCGTCCCCGCAAAGTCCGACCGGAAGAGGCAGAGAGCGAAGTCCCTCAAGCAATCGAGAGTGAAGCCGTCAAGCCCGAACAGGAAAGCTCTTTCGCAGCCCCCACGTCCGAGCTTTCCGAAGAACCGGCCGTGACCGCCACGCCCGGAACAAGCGAACTCACCGAAGAAAATCAAGGGAGTCTCCCCTCCGCAGTCGAAGGCGACCTCCCCGACGCAAACGCGGCAGAAAACAATCCGGCCCTGAACGCGCCCATGCCGGACGCCCCATTCGGCGGAAACGGCCAACAGAACAGGCGATTCCCGAACGGCGGAAACCGGAATTACGATTTCAACAACTCCCGCCACAACACTAAATTCAACAACAAATACAATCGGGGAAAATACGGCCGCGGCGGAAGGTTCCTCCCCCAGGACGACGTCCCGGACGACCAGCTGCAAGCGCCGCCCGCCGACCCGGAAAAAGTCGCCCTGGCCATGCAACGGTGGCGCGAACTGCGCAACACGCCGATGTTCGACCTGATTGAAAAGGCGACGGCGCTCAACATCCCGGACGCCAAACGCCTGCGGAAACAAGCCTTGATATACCGCCTCCTGGCGGCTTCTTCCGAAGACGCGCCCATCTACACGGAAGGCACTCTCGAAATCATGAAAGAGGGTTACGGCTTCTTGCGGAACGCCGACCTGAACTATTTGGCGGGCCCGGACGACATCTACATCAGCCCGAACCAGATTCGCCGCTTTGAACTGAAGTCCGGGGATTCCATCACGGGCCTCGTGCGAAAGCCCAGGGACAACGAACGCTACTTTGGACTGGCTCGGATCGACACCATCAACGGCGAGGATCCGGTGAAGGCGAAACACCGCGTACCGTTCGAATACCTGACTCCCCTCCATCCCTACCAGAAGTTGAACCTGGAATGGAAGCAGGACGAATTTTCGACACGGATTATGGACATATTCTCCCCCATCGGAAAGGGGCAGCGCAGCATCATCCTCGCACCGCCGCGCGCGGGCAAGACGGTCCTCCTCCAAAACATCGCGGGCGCCATCGCCAAGAACCATCCGGAAGTCAAGCTCTTCGTCCTTCTCATCGACGAACGCCCGGAAGAAGTGACGGACATGCGCCGCCGCGTCAAGGGCGAAGTCATCGCATCGACCTTCGACGAACCGCCGGAGCATCACACCCAAGTCGCCGACATCCTGCTCGAAAAGGCGAAACGCCTCGTCGAATACGGGAACGATGTCGTCATCCTGTTAGACTCCATCACGCGTTTCGCCCGGGCGAACAACGTCGTCATCCCGCATTCCGGCAAGATTCTCTCCGGCGGCGTGGACGCTCTCGCCATGCAGCGTCCCAAACGATTCTTCGGCGCCGCACGGAAAATCGAAAACGGTGGGTCCCTGACAATCATCGGAACCGCCCTGATCGAAACGGGAAGCCGCATGGACGAGGTCATCTTCGAAGAATTCAAGGGAACGGGCAATATGGAACTGGTATTGGACCGCCGTCTCGCCGAAAAGCGCATTTGGCCGGCCATCGACATTTTCAAGTCCGGGACTAGAAAAGAGGAACTCCTCCTCTCCGAGGACACCCTCCGCCGCGTCTGGATTCTCCGCAAGTATTTCCAAGACCAGACTTCTTCGGAAATCATCGAATTCATGCGCAGCAAGCTGGCCACCACCAAGACCAACGAAGACTTTTTGGCATCCATGAACAGCTAGGAGTTCTTATGACACAGAAAATCGCCTTTGCCGGCACCGGGAATATGGGAGGGGCCATCCTCCGCGGGCTCCTTTCCGCAGGCCGCGCTCCGGGAGACATCCTGTTTTTTGAACCGTCCGAACAAACGGCAGTGACAGTCGAATCCCTCGGGGCTGTCCGCTACAAAGACTTCGGCAAGATGGTGAACGACGCGGACGTCCTCTTCCTCTGCGTCAAGCCGCAAATATTCAAAGCAGTCGTCGGAGGGTGGAATCAAAGCGCCAAAGATTCCGTCCACTCCTCTCCGGAAATCATCTCCATCATGGCGGGAGTTTCCCGAAAGGCGATTCTCGAAGCTCTCGACTTTGGGCACGGCGACGTCGTACGCGTCATGCCGAACCTGCCGCTGACCGTGGGAAAGGGGGCGATAGCCATCGCTGCGGACGGAGTCTCCGAAGATTCCCTCAAAACCGCCGACGCTCTGCTCTCCACAGTGGGCCAAACCGTCACCGTGAACGAAAGTCTGATGGACGCTGTCACCGGGCTTTCCGGCAGCGCACCGGCTTACGTCTTCGAATTCATCGAAGGCCTTGTCCGCGGCGGCGTCAAAATGGGGCTTTCCCGCCAAGTCGCGATGCAGCTCACCCTCGCGACCCTCGAAGGGAGCGTGGAACTAGTCAAGAAGTCTAAAAAGGACACAGGGGAGCTTTCCGCAATGGTCTCCTCCCCCGCCGGAACGACCATCGCGGGCGTTCAAGTCCTCGAAGACGCGGGATTCCGAGGCACGCTGATGCGGACAGTCGAAGCGGCGACCCTGCGCTCCCAAGCCCTCGGCAAATAAAGCCGAAAGACTCCCATGGACAAAATTCGCGTCCTCATTCTCTCCGAAGAAAACGCCAGCTGTTCCTTCGTGATGGAAGCCCTTCAAATCACGAAAGCGAACGACCGGCGGATGGACTATGAATTGCGAAACGTTTCTAGCGGAAACCTATCCGAAGAATTCAGCACCTTTCACCCCCTCATCGCCGTCATCGATTTGGACCGGGAAAGTTTCCTCGCCCAAATCCTCGCGATAAAAGAGGATTTCCCGGAAACCGGGCTGTTGGGATTCGCCGAAAATCCGTTTAAAATCCCCACAAACGTGAAAGGCTGCTTTCAAGAAATTTTCGATCACGAGACTCTTCTCAACAGGTTCACGTGGACTTTCCGCAGTTTGCGGGAACAGCTCCGCCTAGAAGCCTTGAAGGACATCATCGGCAACAGTTCCCTGATAAAGGGAATCGCCCCGATCATCGTCAAGGCGAGAGCCAGCAAGGAGACCGTCCTCATCGAAGGGGAATCCGGCACGGGAAAGGAACTTGTCGCCAAGGCCATCGCATCCGAATTGAAAAGCGTTTCCGTCAACTGCAGCGCGATCAGCGAGAATCTATTCGAAAGCGAACTGTTCGGCCATTGCAAAGGAGCTTTCACCGGAGCGCTCGCCGACAAAGACGGGCTGTTCAAAGCCGCCGACGGCGGAGTCCTATTTTTGGACGAAATCGGGGAAATCCCCAAATCCATGCAGCCAAAGTTGCTCCGCGCACTGCAAACGGGCGAAATCCGCCCCGTCGGATCGAGCCAGCCGCAACACGTCAACGTCCAAATCGTCGCCGCGACGAACCGCGACTTGCGCTCAGAAATGGAAAAGGGAAACTTCCGGGAAGACCTATACTACCGTTTGAACATCATCTACATCCACGTCCCGCCGCTCCGGGAGCGCAAGGAGGACATTCCGCACCTCATCCACCATTTCTTCCGGAAATTCGCCCCGAAGAGCGAAACGCGGGAACAACACACCCTCCCCGTTTCGGACGCCACCATGCAAAGCCTGATCGATTACGACTGGCCGGGAAACATCCGGGAACTGGAAAATGCGACAAGACGCGCCATCGCCCTCAGGGACAGCGACGAACTTTCCCTAAAGAACTTCCTCCCGGGCGGAAACGTCCCCCCGCAGAAGCTCCAGCGGGATTGGACAAGAATCTCCACATTCCGCGAATTTCAAGACTTGCAAAAAGAAGAAAAGCGGGAATTCATCGCGGCGAAAATCCGGGAAAACGGATTCCACATCAAAGAGACCGCAAAAGCCCTCGGCATCCAACGCACGGCAATTTACACTCTCGCGAAACGCCTCGGCTTGGACCTTCCCAATATCGAACACCCCTGAACTACAGCCGGTTCACCCGATACCCCAACGCGGAAAGCCTGTCGAGCACGCTCTCCCCTTGCAAAACGAGGTGCGCCGCCCCGACGACGACAAAGACCCTTTCCCCCGAACGGGCGAGGGAATCCGCGCTCCGGGCCATTTTGGCATTCCTGTCCGCATACATCCTTTCCCCGTAAACGTCTTCCGCCGACTCTTCGCCCAAAAGCTCCCGAAAAGCGCGAACGTCCCCGCATTTCCACGCGGCGGCAAAAGCCGGAATCAGCGAATCGGCAAGCGAAAGCTCGTCCAAAGTCCTCTCCAAATATTCCGCGCCCAGGGAATCATCGGCAAAAACATCCACTTGCTCTTCCGGGGTCTCTATCGGGAAAATTTTCATCCCAAGGTCGCGCGCCCTCGCGAGAAGTTCCGCGTCTATGCCGAATTCCCCCGAAAGCCCGGCGCGCTCCACGGCCAAGGCGGAAAGGGAGAGGGCGACCATCCACGGCCGAAAGCGTTCAAAGATTTCGACGGGGACGCCCAAAGCCGCCGAAGCGGAATCCAGGCGGCGAAAGACCGAATCCGGAAGCACCGACTTCAGCGCGGAACCTTCCGGAAGCATCCCCTCCGAAGTCATCAGCGAAGCCGTTTTCTTCACCGTCTCCTCTTCGTTCAAATCCAGCTCCGCCGCCAAAACGGTCGAAGCTTCGAACGCGGAGTCGATGACCGACGCCAGCGGGTAAAAGGACGAATCCGCCAAATGGATGCTCCCGAGAAGCCAAATCGTCTCCACTCCGGGCTTTTCCGCCTTCCAAAGAAAATGCCCCTCGCCGCAGACGGTCACCCGCGAATTCCCCGCATCCCCGTTAGAAGCGGTTCCCGCGCAATGCCACACCCCGAATGCCAAAAGGGCGCAGCCGACAAATTTCATCCCGTTTTCAATCCGCAAAAGCCCACTCCAAAAAAGAAGATGTCGCCAAATCCCGAACCTCGCCTTCGGCAATCCGCCCACAACCGTCCAGGACAATCAGCGCATCCGAAAACCGGAGAGCCTTTTCCACATGGTGCGTAGACAGCAGCACGGCCATTTTCCGCCTTTCCGCTACGTCCTTCAGATACCGGAACAGCCGAAGGATGTTCGGCACGTCCAAAAAGGCCGTCGGTTCGTCCAAGAGCAAGAGCTTCGGCTCGGCAGAAACGGCCCTCGCGACAAACACACGGGAACGTTCCCCGTCCGAAAGGGAGTGCATGCGCCGCAGGGCGAAGGACGCGAGCCCGGCTTCCTCCAAGGCCCTGTCGACGGCTTCTTCGTCCTCGTCCGTCCGCGAATCGAAAAAGCCCGAAAAGGGGATTCTCCCCAGCGAAACGAATTCCCGGACAGTCATTCCGTAGGGGATGTGCTCCCTGGTGAAAACGGATGCGGCAAGCCTCGCCCGGCACCGCTCGCTCCAATCCATCAAGGGCCTTCCGCACAAGGCGACAGTTCCCCGGAGCGGGCGGATAAGCCCGGCAAAACATTTCAAAAGAGTGCTCTTCCCCGCTCCGTTCGGTCCGAGCAAGGAATGGAGCTTTCCCGCTTCCAACTTCAAATCGGCGGCGGAGAAGAGGGGAGCGGCGTAACCCGCGGAAAAGCCGACTGTCCGAAGGATTTCTTCAGGCATCTTCCCCCCGGCGGTTCCGGAGGAACACCCAAAGGACAATCGGCGCTCCGAAAAGGCTTGTCACGCTAGAAAGCGGAATTCCCCGGACATTCCCGGACAAAAGGGCGAGCAAAATCCCCACCAAGGCGGCGGCGGGCATCAGAATCCGATGATTCGACGTACGGAAAATGCCGAAGGCGATGTGGGGGGACGCAAGTCCCAAAAAACCGATCGGTCCGCAATAAACGGTCGAACCCGCAGAAAGGAGGCTCGCCCCGAACAGGGCGACAACCCGAAACAGCCGCACGTTCACTCCCAAGGACTTGGCAAAGTCATCCCCCACTTGCGCCGCATTCAAATACCGGACGCTCAACGCGCACAAAAAAAGCCCCGCGACCGTCACCGCCAGGAAAACGGGAAACTCCGAAAGGGAAAGCCTCGAAAAAGAGCCCAGCCCCCAAGTGACAAAACCTTTCAAAGCTTCGGAAGAGCTGGTCGCCATCAGAAAAGAGACGACGGCGTCGACAAAGTAACCGAGCATCAGCCCGACAATCAGCAGGGAGACCGACCTGGCGACGAACTTCGACGCGAAGAGCACGAGCAGCACGACGGCAAACGCCCCCGCAGCCGCGCAAGGGACGATTCCCCAAGTTCCCCCGAAACCGGCGAGCAGCACCAAGGCCACCCCGAGATTCGCCCCCGAGCTCACCCCGAGGACAAACGGCCCGGCCAGCGGATTCTTGAAAACGCTCTGCAGCACGAGACCGGCGACAGCCAAAGACGCCCCCGAAAGGACGGCAGCCCCCATTTGGGGAATGCGGATTTGCCAAACGACATCTTGAGCCGAGCGGCTGCCTTCCCCACAAATGGCCAGGAACACATCCGAAGCATCCAGCGAAGCCGGCCCCAGGCATAAAGTCAGACAGCAGAGAATCCCCGCGGCAACGGCCAAAAGGGAAAAACCGGCACACGTCCGACTCACAGAGCACCGCTACTTGTCGTTCACGTTCAAGACGGACTTCGCCGCCGAGGACTTCTCCTCCGCCCGCAGATAGACTTCGGGCGCGACCTTTTCAAATCCCTGCAAGGCGTTCAACCAGTTGTCGTTCAAATCGCGGAATTCAATTTTCATCAAATGGTAATTGAACTTTTCCCCGTCGAGCTTGAACTGGATGAAGTCCCAACGGACGACCCCCCTGTCCTTGAAGACTTCGCGCGTGACGATGGTGGAATCGTTTTCAAAGCGGTAACGCGCCCGATAAGTGTACTCCCCCGTCATCTGGTAACGACCCGAATCCGAATAAGTCCGCGTCGTCCCCACCAGCGTGTCGTTCATCAAGAACTTCATCTCCGCATCCCGGAAGGCATGCCCGTGGGAGAGGATGGGAGTCCTCCAATCGCCGACCAGCTTTTCCTTCATCGCCTTCTGGTAAACCGTGTCGATTTTCCAAGAATCGAAATTGCTCTTGTCGTAACGGGCGCGCGGAACATAACTCCCCGCCTTGAGGGCGGCACGGACGCTGTCCGCCTTCGCCTTCGCAACGCTGTCCGAATTGGACGCCTGCGATCCCTTTTCCAAAGCAGCGGAAATCGAATCCATCTTCGCCTGGATGATTTTGCCAAAATCCCCGGGGCCGCGCGTGGAAATTCCCACGGCGGGCGCCTTATCCACCTTCGCGGAATCGGCGGACGGCTGCGCCCAAACCAAGCAGGAACAAAGAATGACGGAAACGGCCAAAAGATTGCGGTGCATTTGATTCAAAAGAAAACCTCTTTCGCAAATCTAATAAAAACTGCCATCAAAATCGCGAGGGGAATCCAAAAACGACCATTTTCAAAAGGACAAGCGTCAAGCCCGGCGGCAAAAGGTAAATTTGCACCATGATTGATTATTCCCGCGTCCCAAGCCCTTGTTATGTACTCGAAGAAAGCCGCCTCATCCGCAACCTGGAAACCTTGAAACGGATTGAAGACCGCGCAAACGTCAAAATCATCTGCGCACTCAAGGGCTACAGCCTGTGGAGCTCCTTCCCGCTAATCGGCGAATACCTGGCCGGCGCGACGGCCTCGAGCCTGAACGAAGTGAAGCTTGCCCATGAAGAAATGGGAAAGGAAGTCCACGTTTTCGCCCCCGCCTACGGCGAATCGGAAATCGACGAAATTCTCTCGATGTCGCACCACATCACGTTCAACAGCTTTTCCCAGTGGGAGCGATTCCGCGAAAAAACGCTCTCCAAGGGTGTCAGCCCGGGCATTCGCGTGAACCCGGAATATTCCTCCGTCGAAACCGACCTTTACAACCCGTGCGGCAAATATTCCCGCTTGGGCGTCACCCAAAAGGAATTCCGCCCGGACCTTCTGGACGGAATCGAGGGGCTGCACTTCCACGCGCTCTGCGAACAAAATGCGGACGCACTCGAAGCAGTCCTCAAGAATTTCGAGGAGCGCTTCGGCAAATGGATTCCCCAGATGAAGTGGGTGAACTTCGGCGGCGGACATCACATCACCCGGAAGGATTACGACGCGGAACGCTTGATCCGAATCCTGAACGGATTCCACGAACGCCATCCGGGAGTGGAAATCATCCTCGAACCGGGAGAAGCGGTGGGCTGGGAAACGGGGGAACTGGTGTCGAGCGTCGAAGACATCGTGCACAATGAAAAGGACATCGCCATTTTGAACGTCTCCGTGAGCGCGCACATGCCCGACTGCCTCGAGATGCCTTACAGGCCGCAAGTCATCGGCGCGGGAACGCCCGGGGAAAAGAAGTTCGAATACCGCTTGGGCGGGAACACTTGCCTCGCGGGGGACATCGCCGGGGATTATTCGTTCGACAGACCGCTGAAGGTCGGCGACAAGGTCGTCTTCTTCGACATGATTCATTACACGATGGTCAAGACGACCTTTTTCAACGGGGTGAAGCACCCGGACATCGGCATCTGGACTCTAGACGGGAATTACAGACCGGTGCGCACCTTCTCTTACCGGCAATACAAGGAAATGCTATGAAGCTTCCGGAATCCTATTCCGTGACGACACGTTCCGAAACGGAGACTTTCGAATGGGCGAAGAACTTCGCCAAGACGCTTTTCCCAGGGGCGACCGTCGCCCTCTACGGGCCTCTCGGCGCGGGGAAGACCGTCATCTGCCGGGGCATATGCCAAGGACTGGGCTTTGAGGGCCAGGTCAACTCGCCCACCTACACCCTGGTCCACGAATACCCGAACCCGAACGGACTCCCCCTGTACCACTTGGATTTATACCGCTTGCCGCCTCACGCCGACTTGGAGGAAATCGGAGTCGACGACTATATGACAAGAAACGGGGTCACCCTCATCGAATGGCCGGAGCGCCTTGAAAGCGATGCGGGGATCTCACTCCGTTTGAAAATCGAAATTTTGCCGGGAGACTCGCGGAAAATCTCCGTAGAAACAGCCCCCTTCAGCGAGAATTGACGGAATCCGCCGGCAAGGCCGAAGAATCCGGCTCTGCGGAATTCAGCCGTTCCGCAAACAAGCTGCGCAGGGACTCCCATTCCGCCGCATCCGCCCCTTCGAGCAAGAGCGGACCGGAAAAAGACTTCATCGCATCCGCCGCCACGGCCGTGTCGCCCGCGCCCAAAGCCTTGCGGACATCTTCCAAGACGAACATCTGTGCACTCAGCATGTCGCTGATTTCGCCGATCCGAAGCCCGCGCAAGCTGTCCATCTCGACCGAGACATACCCCAATTCCATGGTGCTGTCGTAACAAGCGAGAGCCGATGCGTAATCCGCACTATCGTAAAGCAGGGCGCAACGGGCGAAAGTCTCCTCGCTTTCCCGCTTGGTGTATTGGTAATATTTGTAAGCGCCGAAAATGGCGCAGGCAATCACGACCAAAATCAAGATGTCCTGCCAACCGACAGACACTTCCAGCTTTTTCTTTTCCCGGCCGGACGATTCTTCTTCTTCCGGATCTTCGTCGTTCTTCTTCTTTCCCATCAAATCGATGAATGTGAGCATTTTTACTCCTCGGCTGATTTGCGTGCGGACAAGGCCTTGAACGCCTCCGCATACAAAAAGATTTGTTTTAAAAGACTGGCGAATCCGTTCGCCCGCGTCGGGGAAAGCCCCTGCTGCAAACCGATTTCCTGAAAGAATCGGGGGTCCGACGAAAGGATTTCGGCCGGAGTGCGGTCGCCGTAAATCCGAAGGGCCAAAGCCCCGAGTCCGCGGCTAATCAGCGGATTTTCCGCCCCCACTTCCGTGTCCATGTGCAAGTGCAGGACGCCGTTTTGAAATTCCGGTACGAGAAACATCCTGGACGCGCACCCCTTCACCAAGAACTTTTCGTCTTTCAGCTTTTCGTCCATTCCCGGATGCTCCTTGGCGAGCTTCAACAAAAACTTCCACTTGTCGTCCGGGGATTTGAACCCGGCGAAGACTTCGCGAATGTCCTTTTCCACCTCTTGAATGCTTTTCATGAATGCCAACCTGTCAAAAAGAACGAGCGCATTTTCCAAAGAAGCCCGGGGGTCGAGGAGAGGACTGTCCAGAAGATGCGGAAAAGGGTCCTCTTCGACTCGGGGATGGCCGCGAGGCGGTGCGCCGCCTTGTTGAACTGGACGTCCTTGATGGAGGAGAACCCGTCCTTGGCGCGGTGGTAGTTCAAATGGGTACGCCCCTGAATCTTCATCCAGCGAGCGAGGACATTCTCCTCGATTCTCCGGCGTTCCGCGTCGGATGCGGCCTGCATCCATTCGATGGCGGAGTCCGCGGCAATCTTACCGCTCTTCATCGCTTCGACAATCCCCGACCGGCTGATGGGGTTCACCGTACTGGCCGAATCGCCCGCCTTGAAGACTCCCAAGGCAGCCAACGGGCGCATCGACTGCCCACACGGAATCGCCCCACCGTGGATTTCCAAAATCTTCGCTCCGGGATATTCCTTTTCCATGAACTTTTGGAGAGTCGCGAGCGGCGGGTGGCTTTTCAAAAATTTCCGGCCGCCCACAAGCCCGATGTTCACCGTCTTCCCGTCACGGGGGAAGATCCAACCGTAGCCGCCTTCGAAATATTCCCTCCCGAAAAAGAGTTCGATGTGATGCGCATCGTGCGAAATTCCCTCGGCGATGGCGAACACGGCGGATTCCAAATCAAAATCTCCCGTTTCCAAGGCTTCCAGGCCGGGGACGCCCCGTGTGATTTTTGCCCCGGGGCCGGTGGCGTCGATGACCGTTTTCGCGGTCAATTCCAAAGGCTCCCCGCCGTCGAGCGGACGGACGTGGACGCGCCAACGCCCGTCGGCCTCTTTCTCCAAACGGGTGACCGTGTCCGCAAAATGGCATTCCACTCCGGACGAAGCGGCCTTTTCCGCCATTTCCCTGTGAAACGCGGCGCGATTCAAAATCAACCCGCAGTCCTCCATCCGAAAATCGACTCGCGTCATGTCCGGCGACGTAAAGTAGACCCCGTCCAAATGCATTCGCACCCAAGATTCGTTCGGCGTCCAATACCGGGAAAAGATTTTGCGGGAAACGGCTTCCGCGCAGGCGACGGGTTCCTTCCACGGGGATTTCCGGTCCACAAGCAACACGGAAAGCGACGGCGCGCGTTTTTGAAGACAATTCGCCGCATAGAGACCCGCGGGGCCCGCACCGCACACAATGACATCGTAATTATTCTTCAAATAGCTTGCCATGAAGTGCAAAATAGCTTTTTTATGGAAACGCCTCGTCTTTTTTTTGCCCGATTGTCGTTTTTTAATTTATTTTAAGGCAGTCAAAAATTTTTGATTGGACTTTATCCAAAGGGATACGAAATGAACATGCACTTTATGAACAGGCCTCAAGACCGGCATTCCCATCCGACTTTCAAGTTCGGAGTTTTTTTGCTGGCCTCCCTCGCGACAGGCGCATTTGCCCAGCAAACGGACTGGAGGGACAAAGACATCAACGTCTCTTTCCGCAGCAAGAATATCGACGGGTTCAACTTTGAAAACGCCAAGACCGTCAAGGGAGTCACCGATTTCACGGGTTCCAACGCGACGAACAAGCCTGTTTCATTCCGGGGAGCGGACCTTCACGAAGTCAAATACCAGGCGTCCGTGATGAACAATCCGGATTTCCGTGACGCGAACCTCGAAAACGCCATTCTTTCCGGGGCAGACCTCCGCGGCGCCGATTTCAAAGGGGCAAGCCTCAAGGGCGCGAACCTCTACCGCGCCACGCTCCTCGACTCCCGCTTCCCCAAGGCGAACCTCGAAAGCGCCCGCTTGGACGCCATGAAGGTCTCGGACAAGGCGGACTTCAGCGGAGCGAATCTCAAGAATGCGTCCTTCATCGACGTGGACTTGACCCAAGCGGACTTCAGCGACGCAGACCTCACCAACACGAACTTCTCCCGTTCCCTGATGGGGGCTGCCGACCTCGACGACGCCATCATCGTCAAAACGGACTTCACCGCCTGCAACTTGATTAACGCGAACTTCAGCGGCGTCGAACTCCGCGACGTGAACTTCACCAAGGCGGGTCTTTCGAAGGCGAACTTCAGCGGGGCGAAATTCCTGAACGTGAACCTGCAAAACGCCGACCTCTCGCTCACGGACTTCAACGACATCGACCTTTCCAAGACCCAGCTACAAAAAGCCTCCTTCGCCCAATCCACTGTCAAGAACATGGAATTCAACGGGCAAGACCTCTCCGGAGTCGTCTTCGACAAGGGGACGGTCACCAAGAGCAACTTCGAAAAGGCGAAAATGAACAAATCGTCGTTCTTTGACGGCGAAGCGAGCAAGAGCATTTTCCGCGGGGCCGTCATGCAAAAGGCCGTGTTCGACGGAACGTATATCTTCAAGGACATTTTCGACAACGCGGATCTCACCAAGGCGAACTTCTCGAACTCCACCATCATCCGTACGAGCTTCGACCTCGCCAACTTGACGGGTGCGAACTTCTCCGGGGCAAAGCTCGAAAACGTGACCTTCCTCAACGCGAACATGCAGAACATCAAAATCGACGCCGACACCAAGATGGAAAACGTCGACTTCTCGGGAGCGGATCTTTCCCGAGCCCACATTGAAAAGTGCACCGCCAAGAAAGTCATCTACGACGCCAAGACCCAGTTCCCCGACGGCTTCAATCCTCGCGAATACGGCTTCACCAAGCTCGGCGAAAAGGCTGCGAGCGTCACCGTGGAAAAGGCGCAATCTTCGGGCGACCAACCCAAAAAGAAGAAACGCCGCAAGAAAGCGGCCGACGAAGCCGCGGGCATTTAAGTTTTCCTTGTTCAAGAAACGTCCCATTTCTGGGGCGTTTTTTTTGCGCAGAAAGTGCTTGATTTCCCCATCGAACAAACTTATTTTTCAAAAACATTCTTGTAGAGAAGATCTGCAAAAGAAACCATCCCACTACTTTGTCGTACGCTCGCCGTTTGCCGAAATGATTCCTCAATGGATCAATGGGGAATATCCGCTGGCTTGGATAGACTTTTTCCCGGCGGAATTCAGCGGCAAGGTCTTCGTCTGTGATAAAAACGAGAAGACAAAATCGTCGGCATGTTTGAAACTCGCGGAGCTTCCAAATTCCATCCGTACTTGATGCGGTCGAAAGCCGCCAAGGAACGCGTACTGGAAACCCTCCGGATTTCCGGCAGCAAACACCCGGCAAAGGAATTGTCGTCATGGATGAAAAACACGCCGGATGATGACCCGCCTTATTATTGTTTTCCCGTTCTCCATCCCCAAAGGATGAAGCCCGTCCCGCTCCGGCAATTCATGGAATCCTATTCAAGAATCAACCGCAAAAGAGGCTCTTCCCGGATTGTCTGGAAATTTCCATTCCCCAAGGCCTGGCTTTGACCAAGCTTTTCAAACGCAAATGATTCCCCCTCTCTGAGGAAACGATGACAGATTGTACAATCCGCCGCGAACGCCCCGAAGAACGGCGTGAAGTCGAAAACCTCGTCCGGTCACTTTGTCGAAGAGGCGGCGGAAGAATTCGACAAAGGCTTTCCGCCCAAGGAAAAACGGCAATAAAGAACGGGCTTCCGAATTCGGAAGCCCGTTCTTCGACAAACCATAAAAATTCACTGGGAATTCACGACGCAGATGAAAGCGACCGGCGTCGTCACGATGTACTTGACCCCGGCAGCGCAACCGGCCGGAGAGAAATAGGCGAAGTTGCTCGGGGAAGAATCGCCGAATTGAATTCCACCAGCTTCCGTGACAGAGTTATAATCTGCACTGTTCACGGGCTTGCAGCCCACCGTGCAATTGGACGGAGCGCCAGTCGGAATTTGGACGGTCGTCGCCGTCTGGGAAGGAATGACGAGGGAATCCGCTACTGAAACCATCCCACTAGTACCATATCCATAAGCATCATCATTGACGCTCCCGAGCGGCAAAACGATGTCCACGAAATTCGGGTCGATGACGTCGACCCCTTCGCAGGCGTAAGTCTGCTTGGAATTGTCCGCATTCGACACGGCGACAGTCACCGAGACCTTTTGCTTGTGCATCGAGGATGTCGCGACCATCGTCGCCGTCGCGCCGTCCCCCGTGACCGTCGCCCCTTCGTAGGAAGTGCTCCATTCGTAACCGGTGATGGCCGATTCGGAAGTCGCGTCCGCCGTCCACGTGATGGCCTCCCCCGCCTTGGCCGTCGCCACGTTCGCCACGCAAGAATTGACGACAATGGGAATTCCCTGAACCTGCACCGGGTCGCAGACGACGTCGTTCCCGTCGACATTCAGGTAAGCGGCGAACGAACCGGCATCCGCATAACGGACATTCACCACATCCAAACCGTTCCCTTGAACGTTCGGATTCGAAGCCCCTTCAAAAGTCCACACGAACGGGGCGAGAATTTGGTCAAAGACATCCCCCGTCGAGCGGTAGAACTTCCATGTGACAAGCTCTCCCTTGTCGACAGTCGAAGCCGTCGGCCCACATGAACCGGCGACGAGCTTTTGGGCCGTATTCAAGGCTTCATTCCCGCTCACCGTCTCCGTAGCCGCGGAAGAGCTGGACTTGGCGACGGAAGCCGCCGCACTTGACGTCGCCGCAGGGCTGGAGCCGGGCTGCGAAGCCGCCGAGGACAAAGCGACAGCCCCCGATGAGACTTCCCCATCCGCAGAAGAAACGTAGACGGGTTCATCGACGGAAGACGAGGAGTCCCCCCCACAGGCGGTCAAATGAAAAGACACGGCAAAAATGCCGATTAGCGGCAAACGAAAGCGATTCCAAAAATGCATGGCTTAAATATAAACTCAAAAAGGTCTCTTCCGCTCTGCATATTTTAAATACGGTGAGCCGTTTTCCCCAAATTGATTTATTTTTAGCCGGGATTGTGATTGATTTTAAAAAAGGAGACGCCGTGCCTGTTGCGCCGATTTTGTTTGCCATACTTTCCGCTTCCGCCCTCTTTGCCGCGGAACAGGAACAACCCACTCCCTACGATCTCATCCGACCCATCTGGCCCATGACCTGGGACACTTCGGCGACGGATGACGGCGGTACGGTGGAAAGCTTCAGCAGCTACGTCCCGAACACCACAAAGCACAATCCGGTTCCGCCTGTCGGATCCGTCCCGCAGGACTTCACGCCGAACGGCATCATCCCCGATTCCTTGAACCAAGCCTTCCGCGACGCCCAGAACGTACGCATCGGGCGCATCCGCATCAACCAGGCTGGCTACCTCCCCGAAGACACGGAAAAGCAATTTTACTATGTCTCCGACGGGAACTGTTCCGAGACCTACTCCGTCGTCGATTTGAACGGCAATGTCGTCTCCGACGGGGGAACTTTCGCGAATTCGGGCAAGACGACCTCCTCGTCATGGACGATTGTCGCCGGCACGAACGCCGCGACCAACAACCAAAAACGCTACTCCGTCGCAAAGGACGGGCCCACGGGCACTGTCTGCATCGGCAACCTTTCGCAAATGGGCGGGCTTTCGACAGACACGCGCTACCGCGTCAAGGTGCTGAACCAGTACTCCGCGACCTTCATCATCAGCGACAAGGTCTATTCCATGGTCCGCGACGCGACACTCAAGTTCTACGGCATCAACCGAAGCGGCAATTCCGAATCCTGGTTCCACAAACCCAGCCACACGAAGGACGGCATGGGCAAGTTCGTCAACGGAGACGCGGACGTTTCCGGTTTCACCTCCCAAGAGGGGGCGTTGCAAGGCGGCTGGTATGACTGCGGCGACCATTTGAAGGAATCGCAAACCCAAGCTTACGCTTTCATGGTGCTCGCGGTGATGGCGGCCTCGAACCCGGACCGCGACGAGGACAACTACGCCTACAACATGGGCGAGACGGTCAACACGGACGGCATCCCGGACATTCTCCGCGAAGCGAAGCACGGCGCGGACTACTTCCTCCGCTCCTACGTTTTCGCTGGCGGCGTCATCGACAACATGGTCGTCTCGGTCGGAAACTTCGGCGCAGACCACGGCTGGTGGGGACGCCCGGAAAACCAAGACGCGCTCCCGACAACCCTCACCGGGCGCGGCGGACCTCATGAGCGCGACCTGCGTCTCGGGGAATTGGGTTCGAACATCTCGGGGCAAATCGCGGCGGGACTTGCCATTCTGAGCAAGAACTATGCGGAATACGACAAGGCATTCGCCGACAGCTGCCTCGTCGTCGCCGAAAAGATGTACGACTTTGCAAAGAACTTGATGCTGAAGGGAAAGGATTTGGGGCCTGGAACCTACGACGGCGGAAAACCTTACGTCTACAACACCGTGGCCGCCGGATGGTCTAGCGCGGCTTACAACGGAAACAACGAAGCCTACGACGACCTCGCGATTGCGGCGATTGCACTGCACTACGCGACCTACGAAAAGACTGGCAAGATGGATTACCTGAACGATGCCGTGGAAGACACGGAAATCGGCAGCCCCCAGGAAGCTTCCGTCGGATTCTTCAACGGCGGCTGGATGGCCTGGAACCGCGACGGCATGCGGAAGTCCTCGAAGAACACGAGCTGGGCGAACGCCTACACCTACACGCTCTACGGCTTTTACAAGATGCTCCTCAAGGATGAAGAAACCGGCAAGAAGTTCGGCATCGACAATACGACCCGCTTGAAATACGCGGAAAACGTCGCGCTTATCTTGGGGACGAACATCAGCTACCTTTCCGGGAGCGGCTCGGAAAGCATTTCCATCCCGACTTTGAACGGGGCGACCCCGGTGAGCTTCGGCGACCTCTGGTACAACATGCAAACCGACCAGACCTGGATTTACAACCGCTACCAGGCCGGCAACATCTTCGAAGTCCTCGCCTACTCCGACGTGACGAAGGACTTGGAAGGGGTGAAGCTCCCGCAGAAAGGCGTCCAAAACTGGAATTCCGCCGCCATGAAAAAACTGGGCATCAACCAGCTGAACTACATGCTCGGGGTGAACCCGTGGGACGTCTCCTTTTTGCTGGGAGTCGGCGACAAGAACGACGCGCACCCGCACCACCGCGCTTCAAACCCCGAAGGCAAGAACATGCCGGGGGCGAACTACGTCTACAACCCGCCGACGGGCGCTCTCTTCGGCGGCGTGACTCCGAACGACGCGAACGGAAACGCATGGGCGCCCTCCACCATGAGCTGGGAAGATTATCACCTTTCCGAGACCTGCATCGATGCGACGGCCATGTTCGTCGCCTCTTGCGCCGTCGCCGTCAAGGAGGAAGACCGCACCAAGGCCCCCTCCGAAATCAACGTGGAAATCCGCTACGTCGGCTACGATTCCGCCATCGTGAAAATTTCCCAGGACATGCGCGGTCCCGCGATGATTCTCTACAGCACGAGCGAAACCGGGCCTTACAACCAAGTGTTCAAGGATTCCGTCTATTCCGTGAGCCATGAAATCCACATGACGGGGCTTCAAAACGGCACGGCCTACTACTTCAAAGTCATCGCCATCAACGGGCGGAGCGAAGCCTATTCGACCAAATGGCTCATCGACAGCACCAGTACGCCGTTCTCCTTCACCACGCTGGCAAGCCCCCCGGCCGACGCCAACCTCCAGAACATCAAGGTCTGCAACCTTTCCTCCGACAGCGCCGAAATCATGTGGTACACGCCGAACGGGCAATACGACTCCAAGGTCTACTGGGACACGTCCCTGGTCTCTTACGAAAACATGACCTGTCCCACTTCCCCGACGGGGACTTGCGATTTCGAAGCGAATGCGGACGTTTCCGGGATTCCCACCAGCTTCCATTACGTGAAGCTCGGAGAGTTGAAGGAAAAGACCACCTATTACTATTGCGTACAAAGCTACACGTCCATCCGTTGCACGGACGACAACGGTCTGCCGCTCAAGTTTACGACTCCCGTCACCTCTTACGACTTCGACGTGCGCACCTATCAATACGAATTCGGCGGACTCGACTTCTTGAACATCAATATTTACAACAACGAAGACCGTCAATTCGACAGCCTGACTCTGCGGCTTTACGTGACCGCCAAGCCCGAACAGATAGAGGCCCAGGCCGGAGAGAACAACCAGCCGGGTTCCTGCCCGCTCCTGTTGGATTTGGACATTTGCCAAGCCTACGACGAAGCCGGTTTCAACAAGCCCTGCGAAACGGATTCGGAAATCCGGGAACTCCTCCGCGGCGCCGTCCCCGTCAAGCTCGAAGACACCTACGATGCGGCGACAGGCACTTACGATTGGTATATTCCGGTCCCGCTCGGCTCCACGACCATCAAATCCTCTTCCCGGATGCGCATGGACTTGGGATTCTCCAGAGGACTTTACCAAAACGGCAAATGCGACCCTCTCCGCACCGCTCCCGAAAAGCGCATGTCCGCCACCTCCGGCGACTGGACGTGGGAAGCGCACGAACGCGACGTCGACGGCGCAGACTACGCCGGAATGCCCATCTGGGGAAAGGATGACGGCGACCAGGACGAAGCCCCGGTGAACCCCTATGTCGTCGTTTACAGAAAAGACGAATTCGTCGTCGGCTTCAGCCCGTCCTATTCGGAAATGACGAAGAAACGCGCCAACTACGAAATGACCGTTTCCTTCGACGCGCCGTTCAACGTGTCTTCCGGCTCCTATATCCAGATAGACTCCACCACGAGCACGATGCGCTTGACGGGCAACGCGACCATTTCCGAGAACGGATACGTGACGGCCATCTGGGTGAACGGGGTCGCCCTGTCCAAAGACCAGCTGACAAGTGCGGCCGTCTACAATTATTCTACGGGACGCTTCGACCTGAACATCCCGGTCAAGATGTCCATCGGCACGAACAAAGTCGACGTCACTATTTTCGCAGGCCCCGACCCGGACTGCGCGGAATGCGTCGAAAACGGCGGCTGTGCCTTCATCAACCGCTCCTATTACGTCCAATTCAGCAAGGGCAACCGCACGGCGGGAAAGATTCAGCTCCTCCGCGAAGACGGTTCTTCCGTTTCGAGCCCCGTCAAAGAAGACCCGATGACCTTCAAAGTGTTCGTGAGCGACAAGGACAACGCGGGGAACGAAAGCATTTTCGTCATGCTACACAACTCCCGCACGGGCGATTCGACAAAGCTCACCTTGAACCGCACGAACGCCACACTCGGATACTTCGAGAGCGAATGGCTCTCCGCCGTGAACAGCGCGGACGCAAGCCTCCCGAAAGTCGCCCTTCTCGGCGGTGACACGGTGACAGTCGTCTATGTCGACGCAGAAGACGAAGAAGACTCCACGGCGCAATCGTTCTTTGCCGACCCGACTACCCCCATTCCGCAAAAGGCGATTCTCTCCGACTCGGACTGCAACTCCACGGCGGACGCCCTCTCCATCGCATTCAGCGGAAGCCAATTCGACGGAGCGGGAATCAAGCTCGACAGCGTTCGCATCGTACTCGATTCCGCAGACGCATTCACGGTCAAGCCCACGACAACCGTCGTCGGCGCCTCGGCGGAATTCTCCCTCGAAGGCCTGGGCATCCCCCAGAACGCGGCCCCGGCCGGCTCGGTCACCATCTACATGACGGAAGACGGCGTCCAGAAAACGGCGGAAAAGGTTCTGTCGGACGGCATCGCCCCGACCCTCACCGGCGTCGCAATTCTCGAGAACGAGAATCATGCAAATGACCAGGACACCTTGCGCATCGCCTTCTCGGAAGCCGTTTCCATGGGAACCTCCTGGCCGCTAGCCATTTACGACAGCACCGGGGCGGAAATCGACCAATCCACCATCAACGTGGTGAACGCGACGACATCCGACAACGGCAAGACCTGGGAATACGTCATCACGGGCAACACGAACGGAAGTTTCGTCAAACAGGGATACCGCGCCATCATCAAGGCGGGATTCTCCGTCGTCGACCTTTCGATGAACGCACTTTCCGATTGCAACGGCCCCGTGACGATTATCGAATCCGTCAGACCGGTCCCCGTCAAATACGCGACCATTTCCGACAAGGAAGGCGACGGCCAGCCGGACGAGATTTACATCGAATTCACAAACCTCCTCCGCGACAAGGACATGCTCGACACCATCGACGTGTATTGGGGAAAGCCCGAAATCTACGTCGCCTTTGCAGAACCCGCGACCGGTTGGAGCCTCGACACCGTTTACGGCGCATGGACGAAGAAATACATCACGCAGTTGGATTCGGCGAACGGGAAATGGGTGGCCGGTTCCTCGACGAAGACTTGCTCCGGCTACGGGCAAGACACTTCCTATGTGACGCAGGACGTCTACGACTACACCTACGACTCGATCAGCGGCGCAAAAGTCGACTCCACTCTTCTCCGGACGGACACGCTTTCGACCACCGTTTCCGAAAAGTGCATTTCTTACATCACCACGCAAGATTCCATCTTCGTCCCGGCCATCGACACCCTCGGAGTCGATTCCGTCCAAAGCACGGTGACGGCCATCCGCATCCCCATCCCGGGCGAAACGTTCAACAAGATGACATACGGCAACCGAAACGGGAACGGCCTCATCTTGCCGAGGCAAGGACCTCTCGGCGGATTCTTCGACAACAACACGGCGACCCTTTACGACAAATGCCCACCCATCCTCTTGAGCGCGAGCATCACGAAGCCGACGGAAAGCCTCTACCGCTTGCGCGTGTCGCTTTCGGAGCCCCTCACCATCTCCGATTCCGCCAACGCCCTCTACTATCTGCAAAAGCGGACGGGTTCGGACACCTATTGGTTCAACTCCACGCAAGACCAGTTCAACAACTCCCAGACGACTTGGACGTTCGTCTATGCGGACAACAATTCGGAATCGCAGATTCACGTAAACGACGAAATCCGGCTGCCGGTGGGAGCGGAATACTCCATCGCCCACGACGGTTACGGCAACTACCCCGGCGAACAGAACCCTTGGGTGAGAGTCCAGGGCGACATCGACAACATCTCGTTCAAGGTCACGATGCAGTCCGGAGTCACATCCGTCCCGACGGACGACGTCCTCTATGCGGGGGCGGAGCCGACAAAGGACGAGAGGTTCCGGCTCTCCTACGTCTCCGAATCCAAGGAAACGGTCTTCGCGAGCGGCAAAAAGAAGCTGACGGACATTTCTCCCGTAAGCTACGACACGGCGAACTACGTCCACGGTGGACCGACCTTCGACATCGACCTGGAACTCCCGATTTTGCTGCAAACGGATTCCCTGGGACAAGACGCCTGGAGCGCCAACATCAAGATTTCCGCGAACATCTACAACAATGTGGGCGAAATCGTCTCGGCGGTGTCTTATGAAGGCTCTCTCTCCAACTGGGGCAAGAACGCGTTGACTTCCGACGGTCACTTGCACCTCCGCCTGGAGTGGCTGACTCACGAAGGCATAGCCCCGCAATCGGAAAAGGGACGGCTCATCGGAACAGGCGCCTACGTCGCCAAGTTCGACTTCAAGGCGAACGCTGTCGCCATCCACACGCCGTCGAACGGGAAGTACATCAAGGGGCAGACGAAGAAGAAGTCCCAAGAAAAGACGAAATCCTTCGGATTCCGCCGCGTGAAAAAGTAATAATCCAAGCCCCCGGACTCCGGGGGCTTTTCCTTTGGCTTCCGCTAACGCCGAAGGCGTTAATCCAGGAACAGTAAAGAGATGTTTCCTGTCTGCCCGTCCGCTTGTCTGCCGACAGGTAGAGCATGCGAGTCGCTCAACATAACGGTGCTCCCTTTGGCAGTCAACTAAAGTTCTGACCACTGGGCACTACTCACTCATTCGGAATTCCAAATTGCTAATT
>CAZCRF010000015.1:41260-44214 GCA_964501065.1 uncultured Fibrobacter sp.
AATTCCAAATTGCTAATTGCACAAGTCCGCATTCTGTAAAAATTTTTTAGAAATCCCATTTGGCGAATGGTGGGGGAAAAATTTATTTATATTCCTAGGCAAAAAAAGAGGAAATCTTATGAAAAAACTCATCGGTCTTGCATCTGCGCTGTCCCTTGCGGCCTTTTTGACCGCCTGTTCTTCGTCGAGCAGCAGCGACGCTTCCCTTGCGGAAGAATGTTCCAGCGGCCTTTCGGCGAATTGCCTCACGGCGGCGGCATCCTGGAACTTGAACGCCACTTATTCCGACACCAATGGCACGGTGATGAGCAACCTTTCTAGTCCCACAACCATCATCTTCAAAAAGGACGGCTTCAACGTCACCTATTCGATGGATCCCAAAGTCGACGGGGACAATTTGCTCAAGGGCGAAACCGACGACGGGACTTGGACTCTTGAAAACGGCACACTGACTCTCCAATTCAACAAAGTTTCCAACACGACGAACGGAGGCTCTACAAAAGTACTGTCCCCGATTGTAAAAACCTTGCCGGACGGCTCCGTCGGACTGGTGCTGGGTCTGAACACGGCGGCGCTCCACACGACGGCAGCCAACCCCTTCATCGAAATCTACACCGGCATCGAAAAGTAACCGCATTTGAAAATCCAAAAGTCCAAAGGCGCGCCTTTGGACTTTTTTGCGACCGCCAACGCGGTATCCGACAACTTCGCGTCAACGCCAACGCTCGCACGCGTCGAACGTCCCTTTTCGCATTTGCACGTGTAAATGCTCGTTTGAACTTCCGATGTCCTCATGCAAAACGTAGAACCTATCGTCTAGGCGTTCGCGAATGTCCTCGGCCAGAGCCTTGCGGACGTTCAAGTTTCCGACATCCTTGATGCGCAAATCGATGGCGGCCCCGGCATAATGGGCGGAGTTCTTCGCATGTCCCGAAAAATCGTCCGCACTGGTGATTACCGGGAGAAAGGAATCGTCCTCCATGGCGTCCTGAAAAGCTTCGACGATGATGACAATCGCCGAATCGATTTCCGGGCGCAGGGAAGACATGTTCACCCCGGCCTTGGCGATGGTGATGTCCCTAGCAATCCTGTGGGAAATCCGCTCTTCCTCGCTCCGCACCCGATAGACGATGCTTTCGTTCCGAGCATTCCGCTCGACCTTTTCAAAGCCATCCTTCAAAAAGGAAATGTCGTCGGAATCGCACTTGACCACGAAAAAAATCACCGCGCCGATTAGTAGAAAAGGCAACAAGACCAAAAACACCTTCACGGCGACGACGATGAGGATAAGCACAACGACGATGCAGAGAACCGTCCACAGAAGCGAAAGCATGACGATATGATACTTTTATTTTTTGCCAAAATTTGACAAAATCATTATCCGGGGATTATCCGCGCTTTTTCGCTTCGAGCACCAGCTTCCGGTTGAGAGCCGCCGCCTTGCAAAAATGAGGAGCGACTTTCAAGTAATCCCCACTGCTCTCGTTGAAGTTGCGGACAAGGCACGGGGAACAGAACTGTCTATCCTCGCAATCGTAGCACTGCGGAATCGCGGACTTGGTCAGCCCTCGGAGCTCGTTCAGTTGCGGGGACTTTTCCCAGATGTCCTTGATGGGTTGTTCCCGGACATTCCCGCACGCAAGGCCTTGCCACCCGGAGCACGGATACACGATGCCGTCGCTTGCGATGTTCAAGCTGTCCATGGCGACTCCGCAGAACGGCTGCGACCCCCACTCCTCGCGAGAAATTTCCGGAACCTGCGTATTCACCAAAGCCAAGTAATCCTTGTCAAATTGGATGATGTCCTTCAAAAGCTCTTCCGTCTGTTCCAAAGTCAGGCGTTCCGCAAGGTTGTCCGTCGTAAAGTCGTAACGCGCCATCATGACATAGTCCGTCTGCGCCTTGATGTTCCGCGCGTAAGCGTATTTCAAAACTTCCTTGTAACTGTGGTAATTCGACTTCATCACCGGGCAGCTGATTTGGACGGGAATGCCCGCGGCAATCAGCATTTCTATCGAAGCTTTCGTCTTTTCACAGCTTCCCGGGAGCTGCGTGATGTGGTCGTGTTCTTCGGGATAAACGCTGTAGAGCGATGTCTGTACAAGTCCCGGATTCGTCTCCTTGAGAACTTCGACCATTTTCGGCGTCAAAAGCGTGATGTTCGAAAGGATGGTGAAGCTGAAGTCGAGTTCGCGCGCCTTGCGCAAAATTTTCTCCGCATCCGGATGGCAAAAGAACTCGCCGCCGGAAAGCGTAAGCGCCATCACCCCCAATTCGTGCAGCTGCAAAAGAACGTTTTCAATGACTTCGTAGGGCAAAACGACATTTTTCAGATGATGCGGGATGTAGCAATGGATGCAGCGTTCATTGCAGCGGTTGGTCGTTTCGATTTGGCAGCTGTGAATCCGGGGCTTTTTGCGGTATTCCGCACCGAGAACCTCTTGCGTGTCGGCATAGAGTTTTTCGTCGTCCGGATTCTGCATCGCATTGTATGTAAAAAGCGTCTTCGGATTTTCCGCATAGCTGAAATGCGTGTCCAAAGCGGCGCATTCTTCCGCCGTTTCCGCCTTGACAAGATAGCGGTCATTTGCCAAGGAATCCAAGAATTCGCGGTAGTCGCCCGAGATGTCTTCGGGGGAAACTCCTTCAAAAAATTCACAGGCCTTGCCCGCCAAGGTTGCAAGGCTCTGCGGCTCTCGGCTCAGCGCGGAAAGGAACGCAATACCCTCTTCCGTATAGGTGCGGTCGTGCTTGGTCAGCTGGCTGTAAATGTAGCCGTAACGTCCGATGGTGCGGACAAACGAATCGCGGGATAGGCGGTAAAACATAAGTGTCTCCTGAAATTTTTTAGAGGTAAAAAGGTTTGCATCCTAAACAGGATTCGCCCGGAATTGGCGATAAAGAATGTGTAAATTTCTTTCTGTAAAATCAAAAGGGTCCGGAGAACTCGCCGT
>CAZCRF010000016.1:0-38629 GCA_964501065.1 uncultured Fibrobacter sp.
CTCGATAGGCGCATTGTGCATTAGACCGATGTTCTTGCCGCTTCAGCGGCTTAGAGCAACGACCGCCAAGCCACGCTCAAGTTTGGCACGGAGCCGTGTCCGCCGCGCGGTTCGTGCTGACACCCCTTTCCTTGCGCAAGCCTCACTTTCCCTAATCCCTGTTGTTCGCCGAATGTGCGATGAGGCGCAGCCGCTGAGGCCAAAGGTGTCTATCTCGCTAGACCTCACTGCAACTGGATGTTTCGCTTCGCTCAACATGACTATGCCCCCTTGACTGTTAACGAACCACTAGCCGTATCCTTCACAAAATTTTTATTTAGCCTTGACTAACAAACGGATTGTATGTATATTTCTTCGTGAAAATTAGTCCAAGCTAATAAAGGATGTGACCATGAACGTGGCTGTAATCTACTGGAGCGGTACCGGAAATACCGAAACGATGGCGAACAAAGTCCTCGAAGGCGCAGAAGCCGCCGGAGCGAACGCCAAGCTATTCACCTGCTCGAATTTCAACCTTGCCGATGCGGATGGATTTGATTCGTTTGCGCTGGGTTGCCCGGCCATGGGTTCGGAAGAGCTCGAAGATTCCGAATTCCAACCTCTCTACAACGACCTCAAGCCAAAGCTCGCCGGGAAAAAGGTCGCCCTGTTCGGCTCTTACGGTTGGGGCGGCGGCGAATGGATGCGCAACTGGGAAGCGGACTGTTTCGAAGGCGGGCCAGTCAAAGCCTGCGACAGCGTCGTCGCGGAAGAAGCCCCGAGCGATGAAGTTTTGGAGCAGTGCAAGGAACTCGGCAAATCCCTCGCCAAATAATTTTCAAGATATTGTCTCCTGGAAGGTCGGAATCGCCCGAACGGGCTTCCGGCCTTCCATTTAAAAATCCCGGCGGACGAACTTCCTCCATACTTAAAATTTTATAGTTTTATTCATAACATCAACAAAGAGGTTCTTCATGAATAAAGCGACCAAAGCTTTTATCGCCGGTGCGGCAGCCGGCATCGCTGCCCTTAAAATTTTCAAAACGGAATCTTTCCGCAAAGGGTGCGCCCGAATCTTGAGTGCAGGCCTAGGCATCAAGAACGATGCAACAGAATTCGTCGAAACCGTCAAGGAAGAAGCCGAGGATCTGACCGCCGAGGCCGAGCAAAAAAAGAAACCGGCCAAGAAATAGCCAAAGGCTAAAGTCGTCTTCCAATCCAGAGTGAATCCATGCAATTTCACATTAGACATTCTTTGCCTGGTCGCATCCGGGTTGGATACGACAAATCGGAAATTTCACCTCAAAAAGCAGTCTTGGCGAAAAGCCTAATATCCGTCCAACAAGGCATCGTCCAAGTCTCGGTGAATCCCGTCACGGCGGCTTTTTTAGTCCGCTACGACACCCAAAAACTTTCCGAAAGGCAAGTACTCGGTTTTTTCAAGTCGCTCACGTCAAAATACTTGGACAATGAAGACTTGCTGGCCTCGGTGCAAGCCCCACGACGGCAACCGACGCTTTTGAGCGAACTGCTCCAGATGACGGCGGTGCATTTGATACAAAAGGCCCTGCCCCAGCCGCTTCTCCTCGCCGTGCGGATTTTCAACTTGACTCCGCGCATTTTCAAGGGCGTTCGCGTCCTCGCTTCGGGAAAGCCGTTCCATTCGGAAGTCCTCGACGCGGCAGCCATTTCCATGGCGATTGCCACCGGCGACATGCGGACGGCGGCGAACATCCACTTTTTACTGAACATCGGCGAGACCATCGAAGATTTCACCAAGAAGCAGTCTTACAGCAACTTGGCGAACTCCATCCTTTCCGAGAACGACAAAGTCCAACTGGTGAAGGGAACCGAGGAAAAGACCGTTCATTTGTACGAAGTCAAGATCGGGGACACTGTCGCTGTCCGGACGGGCGGAATGATTCCCGTCGACGGGGAAATCATCCGGGGGGAGGCTCTAGTCGACCAATCGACCATCACGGGGGAACCTCTCGCCGTCGAAAAGCGCGTGGGAAGCTCAGTCTTCGCCGGGACGACCGTGCAAGAGGGCGAATTGTTCGTGAAAGTCCGCGTCATCGGGAACAAGACGAAGGTGCGGAACATCCTTTCGATGATCGACTCTTCCCAAGCCTACAAGGTTTCCTCCCAAATCCGCTCCGAGATGTTGGCGGATCAACTGGTGAAATACAACTTCTTGCTCGCCCTGGGAACTTTTCTGTTCACGCGCAACATCACCAAGGTCGTCTCCACCCTCATGGTCGATTATTCCTGCGCGATGAAGCTCGCCGCGCCAATCGCCATCCTCAGCGCCATGCGCGAAGCCGCCGAGAACGGCATCCTGGTCAAAGGCGGGAAATTCCTCGAAGACGCTGCCAAGGCGGACACGGTCGTTTTCGACAAAACGGGGACCCTCACCGCCGCGACCCCGAAGCTTTCCCGTATCATCCCTTGTCAAAAGATGAGCGAAGACGACATTCTCCGCATCGCCGCCTGCCTTGAAGAACACTTCGCCCACCCGGTCGCAAAGGCAATCGTCAGCGAATCGAACCGGCGAAAGCTCAAGCACCCCGAAGACCACGCCAAAGTGGAATACGTGATTGCCCACGGCATTGCGACCTCCCTCAACGGGAAAAGGTTGCTCATCGGCAGCAAACATTTCATCTTTGAAGACGAAAAAGTCAAAAAGCCCAAAGGCGTTGAAAAAATCCAAGAAGAGGCGATTGCAAGCGGAGAGTCCCTGCTCTATCTGGCGGAAAAGGACAAACTCCTCGGCATCCTGGCCATCTCGGATCCCGTCCGCGAAAACGCTCGGGAAATCGTTTCGACCCTTCACCGAAGCGGCATCGTCAACTGCACGATGATCACGGGGGACGACGAAGGCGCGGCCAAGACGGCTGCAACTAGAACGGGAATCGACCACTACATTTCACGCGCCCTCCCGGAAGACAAGGTCGCCTACATCGCCGGGGAAAAGAAAAAAGGGCACAGAGTCATCATGATAGGCGACGGCATCAACGACGCCCCGGCGCTAGCCAAAGCGGACACGGGAATCGCCATGGGCGACAGCGCGGCCATCACGGGGGAAACTGCGGACATCGTCCTTTCCGCAGAAAGCGGCCTCGAAGGACTTGTCAAGATCCGCACTTTGGGGACGCGGCTCATGGAAAAAATCGATGCGAACAATACGGGAATCGTCGCAGTCAATTCTGCATTGATGCTAGGCGGTCTATTCGGATACGTCTCACCGGCGACGGCGGCACTGCTTCACAACCTGTCGACAATCCTCTTCAGCGTCAAGGCAGCGGAACCGCTCTTGAAATAAAGTCAGCCGATCCATTTGTCGAAGTCGATGTCGGCCACCTGCTCCGCAATGATATCCGGCTGCCGGGCCAAGCGTTGCACATCGCGACGCTTCGTCTCCCCGCAGAGAACAAGTGCGAAGCGGCAGCCCGCGCGGACGGCCAATTCAAAATCCGTGTAGAGCCTGTCCCCGACAAAAAGAATCTCTTCCGGCTTCAAGTTTTGCCCCTTCACCAACGGCGAGAGCATTTCGGGATTCGGCTTGCCGAAAACGCGCGAAGGTTCCCGCCCGGTCGCCGCTTTGAATAGCGCCATGAAGCTGCCGATGTCGGGAACGGGTCCCTGTTCATCGGGACAGACGAAATCCGCATGAGTCACCCAAAAATCCGCCCCGCGTTCGAGCCTCCAGGAGACTTCGCACAAATCCCGATAATTGAAGGAGGAGTGGTAAGCGACAAGGACCAGCTCCGTGTCCTCTATCGACGGATGCAAGTCCAGGGACGGAGCCTCCGAGGCGAACCATTCGACGACTTCCGGGTTGGCAAACAGATGCACCTTCCGAATCTTTTTTCGGCGGATTTCCGACAGGGCGAAGGTCATGGCGGAAAGGATGCGGCCTTTCGCTTGCAAGGGAAGCCCCATGCGCAAAAGGCTGTTCGTGTAAAAGACCAGGGATTTGCTCGTGTTGTTCGAAAGATAATAGACGGGAAGCCTTTCCGCCACCCTCTGCACCGTTTCCACGGCCTTCGGGTAGGGCTTTTTGGAAAGGTAGAGAGTCCCGTCCAAATCGAAAACGACAGCCTTGATGTGCACCATGCGCCCCAATTTAGTATAATTGGAATCCTATGAAATCGCCGGACACTTTTTTTTACGCCCCGGAGCTTTCCCCGGGAACATTACCCCTTTCCGAGGAAGAGAGCAGCCACGCCGTCCGGGTCTGCCGCGCAAGGGAGGGCGACATTTTGGACTTGACGGACGGGAACGGCAAATTGGCGAAGGGGACCGTCGAAAAGGCGAATCCGAAGGAGTGCCTCGTCCGCGTCGATTCCGTGGAAATTTCGAAAAGCCCACGTCCCCAGCTGCATCTGGGAATCGCCTGCCTCAAGGATGACGCAAACGAGGAGGTCGCCCTGCACGTTTCCGAGATGGAAGTCGCAAGCATCACCCTTCTCCGCACGGAGCGTTCCGAGGAGCCCAAGGATTCGGGGCTGCAAAAGACAGTCCGCCGTTGCGAACGGAAGGCCTTGGTCAGCCTAAAGCAATCGCTCAAGGCTTGGATGACGGAAATCCGCGGACCCGTCCCGCTGGCGGAATGGCTCGACAGTTATTCCGGCGACATCCTCTTGTGCGACATCGGCGGAAAAGATTCCGTCGAAGCTCCCACCCGGGAAACGACCCTCCTCGTCGGACCGGAAGGCGGTTTCTCCCCCCGCGAGACTCAACAAATTTTGAACTACCGACGCGGGAAAGTCGAACTTTTAAAACTGGGAAAGACGCGGCTCCGGGCAAGGACTGCGGCCATCGTCGGCATCGGGAAGGTCATCCGCTAACGGCTGCGGAAAATATCTATCTTTGGGGAAATTTCAACACAAAGGAATCACCATGCCGATTGCAGACAACACCAAAGTGGCCATTCACTACACTCTCAAGGACGATTCGGGAGAGGTCATCGACTCTTCTGCAGGCAAAGAACCCTTGAACTACGTCCAAGGGCGCGGCATGATTGTTGCAGGGCTAGAAAAGGCCTTGGCCGGAAAGGAAGTCGGGGACAAGTTCTCCGTGGAAGTTTCCCCGGCGGAAGGTTACGGCGAACGCAACCCGGAACTGGTGCGCTCCATTCCGCGGAACGCCTTCCAGGCCGAAGAGATTCATCCGGGGATGACCTTCTACGCGAACACTCCCGCCGGCGCAATCCCTCTGACCGTGACGAAGGTGGAAGAAGAAAACGTCACCGTTGACATGAATCACGAACTGGCCGGCAAGACACTCCACTTTGAAATCGAAGTCATGGGAGCGGAACCGATGAGCGAAGCGGAAATCCAGGAATTGGACGCTCCGCACGAACATCACTGTTGCGGAAAGCACAAGCACGACGGCGAGCACCATTGCTGCCACGGGGACGGCCATTCGGACGAAGGCGGCGAGCACCACTGCTGCTGCAAAGAAGGCAAAGCTTAGCCTTTCATTCTGCGCTGCATCGCCATTCCGAGCGTTTAGAGATATATCCGCCAAACGCAACTGTCCGGTTTGCAACCGCAGGGTTCCAAGGACTGAAGTTCCGGGTTTCCGCAAAATTTTTTCTCACGGGGGGGGACATTCCGCCTGGAGGAGCGTCTATACAGAGGGCGCCCGATTGCGGGCGGCCGCCGGGCGGAGGCGTTCCGCCGGAAAGAAAGGAAACATATCATGGAACTCCAGTTCAAGTCCGACGCCGAGAGGAGGGATTTTGAAAGGTTCAAGGGGGCGGGCGTCTACGCCGACCTCATGCTCGACTACACGTTCAAGAAAGCGTTCGACCCGGACTCCGAGAACAAGGTCTGCCTCATCGCGCTCCTGAACGCCCTGCTCGAGGGCGAGATCGACTCCCCCATCGAGGACGTGCGCTCCCGCGACAAGGAGATCCCCGGGCAGTCGCGCGAGGGGCGTACGACCGTCTTCGACATCTACTGCACCGACGACCGCGGGCGGCGCTTCATCATCGAGATGCAAATCGCCGACCGGGGCAACATCGTCTCCCGGTCCATCTTCTACGCGGCGCAGGCGGTGGTCTCCCAGGGCAGCCGCGGCGGGGGCTACGACTACTCCCTCTGCCCCGTCTTCACGGTCGTCCTCATGGAGTTCCGGGCCTTCCCGGACGACCGTTGCGTCCACAACGCGCGCCTCCGCGAGAGGGACGGCCGGGACATCGGCGGCGCGCTGCACTTCACCTTCGTGGAGTTCCCGAAGTTCGTGAAGCGGGCGGGGGAGCTCGAGACGGACCTCGACAGGGGCCTTTACGCCCTGAAGCACATCAAGGAGATGCGCGAAATGCCCCCGGACTACGCGGGCGGCGCGTTCGAGCCCTTGTTCCGGGCGGCGAAATTGGCTAGATTGACGAGAGAGGAATTGGCTATGATCACCTTGGAACAGAAACGCAAATGGGACGAGTACGCCATCCGCAAGCACCACGAGGACTCCCTGGCGCGGGCCCGCGTCGAGGCCGCTGCGGAAGGGCGCGCGAAAGGGCGCGCAGAAGGGCGCGCTGAAGGCTTGGCTGAGGGTCTAGCGGAGGGTCGGCGCGAAATGGCAAAATCCATGCTCGCCGACGAGATGCCGATAGACAAGATAGTCCAGTATTCCGGGCTTTCGGAAGAGGAAATCCGGGAACTGTGAAATTGAAGTTCGAGACGGGCGTCCCCGTCGCGAACTTCCCTTCCTGCGCAAACTCTGCGACAGGATGTTTTCGTCTTTATGCGACACAGACGGCGGTCTGCCGTCCACGACATCGAGTGTCTAACGAAAAGAAAGCGAACAACAGGGAATTGTCTTCGGGAATCGCAGCCTAATCGGCAATCGTCACGGTCAACTTGTAAGCCTGGGGCAACTGCTCCTTTGTCGCGAGGCTCTCTGAATAGCGGACGACGACGTAATAAGCCAGATAATCCGTCACCGTGTTCGTTCCGCACTCGTGGATGTCGCCGATGCCGAAGGTCGTGTCGATTTCCGAAAGAGTCTTTTTGCCATTCACCATATCGACTGTCAAGAACTCCTCGTTATCGACCGTGCAACCGTCCGGAGCGTCGGCGATTTTCGAAGGACCGAGAACGGCCAGTTCCAAGGGGATCGCCTCGGACAGCCCGCTGAGCACGACGGAGACCGTGTCGCGCTTTTTCAAATAAATGCGGAAGTAATCCTCGTTGTCCTTGCAAATCTTGCTGTATTGACCGCCCAAGATGCCCGTGACCGTCACCCCCTTGGCAAGCTTCGCCCCGTTGAAGAAAGTCGCAGAATCCGCCAAATCCTCCGCAGTGAGGGGATTTTCATTGGACAGGCAGGAGCCTTCCGCATTCTTCCCGTATTCGTCATGGTCCAAGAACGGATACGTGGAGAACGTCACCGACTGCGCTTTCGCCTTGTTGCCGTCGTCATCCTTCAAATTCGTGAAAGTCAGCGTGTCGTAATCGCTCGCCGGTTCAAAGCGCGGAATGCCCGCCACCGTGTCCGAAGCCCCGATGATGTAAATTTTCGACTTCTTCTGCTTGACGACCGTGATGGGGACGTTGGACGTCACGAGGGAATCGTCAAAATCGTCGATGTCCTTGTCGAAGACCGCGACAAGGGTGTCCATCGGGGAGACGCTCCCGAAAACGCTCTTGAGCTTTGGAGGGTCGTGATCCACCGAACCGCAAGCTGCAAGTCCGAAAAGGGAAAGGCCGAGTGCCGCAGGAATGATGCCCTTGAAAATGCGCATTTCAAAACTCCGTCTAAAATTTTTCCAGATATAAAGTTACATTTTGCAAAAACTTTCGTGAATCCCCATCTGTAGATAGTGTGATAAAATGAACGCATTTGTGCATCGACTAGCTTCCGCGATTTCCCGGATATTCCCCCGCCCCGGCAAAAAAGTTTTTCTTTGGCTGGGCATCTTCCTCTTGCCGTGCATCGTTCTCGCAGGCGCCGTCGGTGTCTATTTTTCAAAGCTCGTCCCCGAATTGCCCTCGCTCGAACAGCTTGAGGACATCGACCCGAAACTGGTGACGACCGTTTTCGACAAGGACAGCTTGCCCGCCCACGAGTTCTTCGTGGAACGCCGCGTGTGGCTTCCCATCGACTCCATCCCCCAAATGGCGATGAACGCCGTGATGGCGACAGAAGACCGGGACTTTTACAAACATTGGGGAATGAACATCGTCGCCATCCCGAAGGCCGTCCTCCAGTCCGTGTTCCGCGGAGACAAGATTCGCGGCGCGTCGACGCTGACTCAGCAACTTTCCAAACTGCTCTTCCTTTCACCGGAGCGCAAGATTTCCCGCAAGATCAAGGAAGCGATGACGGCCGTCCGCATCGAGCAGACCTACACCAAGCAAGAAATCATGGAATTCTACATGAACGAGGTTTACCTCGGCGGCGGCAACTACGGATTCCAAGCGGCGAGCGACTATTACTTCGGAAAGCCCTTGGACAGCACCTCCGTCCCGCAGATGGCCGTTCTCGCCGGGATGCTCCAACGCCCGGAAGGATACCGCCCCGACCGCCACCCGAAAGCCGCCCTTGAGCGCCGGAACACCGTCCTCTTCGCCATGAAAGAAGCGGGCTACATTTCAAAAGACGACTACGACCGCTACGTACAAGAGCCGATCGAAACGGTCAAGCACCAAGTCGGCAACGGCTCCGGGCTTTACTACTACGAAGAAATCCGCAAGTTCATGGAGAACAAATACGGGCAAAAGTCCCTTTACGCAGACGGGATGAACATCTACAGCACCATCGACCCGAAAATCCAGGCCTTCGCCGAAGATGTCGAAAGGAGGCACATCGAGCGCATCCGCAAGCGCATCCAGCAGCGCGCCGTGTGGAAACTCGGCCTTTCGCAGAAATACGATTTGCCGGCCGATTCCGTCGTCGCCCATTTCGACAGCATCTACGCCCTGTTCAAAAAGGATTACCTCGCCAAGGACACGGCGGCCGACCCGTCTAAGTGGCGTTTCCCGGATTCCTCCCGTTACCACGAGCCGCAGATGGCGATGATCCTGATCGAAAACGGCACGGGCGCGATTCGCGCGATGGTCGGGGGGAACGACTTCAACTCTTCCCGTTGGAATCGGGCTGTGCAATCCCTGCGGCAGCCGGGTTCTTCCTTCAAGCCCATCGTCTATGCGACAGCCGTCGAAAAGGGGGCGTCCCCGTGCGACTCGATCAACGACCAGCCCGTGACGATTGAAGACGAGGACGACCCGTCCAAGACTTGGCGGCCGTCCAACTTCGACAAGGAATTCGAAGGGCAGATGACGATGCGCCGCGCCCTCTACCGCTCCATGAACCTTCCCGCCGTGTTGACGGGCATCAAGTACGGGCTTCCGAACGTCGTCTCCTACGCCAGGAAGTTCGGCATCCGGAAGGCTCCGCTGCAACCCGTCCCGAGCCTCGCCCTCGGCTCCATCGGATCCACCCTGATGGAAATGACCTCCGCCTACACCGTCTTCCCGAACGGAGGTGTCCGCATCGAACCTTACATGATCGATTCCATCGTCGACAAGGCGGGGAACGTCGTCGAACGCCACAAGAGCGAAGAACATTCCGTGTTGAAGCCCGCCAGCGCATACATCATGGTCGACATGCTGAAGGACGTGAACATCCACGGGACGGCGGCACGCGTCGGCGCGAGCGGATTCAAACACCCGAGCGGCGGCAAGACGGGAACGACGAACAACTACGCGGACGCCTGGTACATCGGATTCACCCGGCATTACACCATGGGAGTCTGGGTCGGGACGGACTCGCCCTCTCCGATGGGACCCGGGCACACGGGTTCGGAAGACCCTCTCCCCGCTTGGATTGAAGTGATGAAGGAATTGCACAAGGACTTGCCCGTCCGAGGCTTCCCCATGCCGGCCGGTGTCGTGACGAAAAAAATCTGCAACTATACGGGCAAAATCTCCGGGGAATTTTGTGGGACAACGTCTTACTGCCTCTATTCCGCCGGTCACGTTCCCACGGACGTCTGCGACGGCAACCACATTTCCAACAAGAAGTCCGCCGACAACGCGACCCTCTTTTCGAGCAAGAGTACAACAGAGGGTTCCATGAAGGCCAAGAGCAAAAAGGAAAAGAACGCCCCGCCGCCGAAAAAGAAGACTCGGCAGATGTTTTGACGCGCCCGGAGTACGCGGGCGGTTCCAGGACTATATGCTTGGGTAACGACAATTCATGGCCACAAGTCACATCCGACATTTCATCGGGAACTTATGTGGTGATTCATGACTGCCAAGGAACGAACTCTTACAGTTTCTTTTACAACTGTTCCAATGGAGCCGTGATTTCATGGAACGGCAAGTCCCTCACTTGCAATGGAAGTGAACAGCAATCCGCGACCACTGCTATGGAAACTTCGGGAACAGTCTTGAAAATTTCATCTGGAAACCTCTCCAAATTTGGTTGCGAACGCGACTCTGGAATCAGCCCTTGTTACACGACTGGCGTAACTCAGGGAACGACGGAATCATCCTCTTCGGCGGAAAGTTCTTCGAGTGAGGGAATCAGTTCCGCCGCCGTGGAAGAGTCCAGTTCGTCGGAAATGTCGTCGAGCAGTTCCCAAGAAGATGGCGTCAAAGGAATCATTTGCTTGAATGCGCAATACAAAGAAAGCAATATGGGCGGTTCATACAAGGATGCAAACTTGGGCGAAGGAAAGTACACCTTCCTGCACAATTGTGGCTCAGGCGGCTGGTGGTATACTTGTTCCGGGAATGACATATCCATTGGGGGGACAACTTACACTTGTTCTTCAAGTGAGATTAATTCGTGGTCAAATTCAGCTATAGAAACTACCCCACCAGCTAGTGGTTCTACTGTCACCGTTCCTTCGGGAACAACTCTTATGAACATCGGTTGTTCTGTATCCAACAAAAGTCCCGTCTCCGGATGTGAGGCGACCGGCGTGACTTTGAATTATTAGCAGCGTACATACCTACAAACAACTGTTCTTATGCCTCCGTAGGGATTTTATCCACGCACTTCGGTCATCACCAACAGTTCGTAATGGTGAAGTTTTCACCTTCGGGAATTTCCACTTTCAAGGGGGATGAAATGGCGATTTGTCCACCCGTTCCCCCATTGTTGAGAATCGTTCCCGTTTCCACCCAAGAGGCCCATTCATTAGACGATGCGGAAATTTGGCATGTTCCGGAAGTCGTTATGAAAACTATTTTTTGATTGCCTTGATATGCAACGCCAATAATCGCTTCCGTGTAGCCCTCTAAAGAGTTCACGTTTATCTCTTGTTTGCAAGACGCAGTTCCCACAGAGCCGTTTGTCACGCTGAATTCGTACTTTTGCGTTCCCGATGCCGTCGGCGTTATCGTGTAGCTTGTGCAGCAATTATTGGGAGAGAATCCGCTTCCGGATCCCGTACTACTCCAGCACGATCCATCATAGGTTATCGTCCACGTGAAGCTTTCGCCCAAGCTGATTTCCGTTTTGTCCGCGGAACAGGTCAAGGTCGATTTCACAACGCCGCTAAAAGAACATTGCGTAATCCCTTTGTAACGCAAGGAGTAACTGTGAGAACCTACAGATAATTTGCCAAGTGAATAAGAAGACCAGTTTGACCAATTATTCAATTCGATATTGCCCAACGCGGATTCTCCGGAATAGAGTTCCAAAGTGTACGTATTTGCGACGTTTTCATTGTTCTTTACCATCACATACAAATCTTGCGAATTGTAATGAATATCGTCGTCAATTCCATAATCAATAGCAGACACTCCACAAGTCAAATCCAATTCATTTTCAACCGTTGACCCGCCGGAACCGCCCGCGTACTCCGACGAACTCGAGACAGCTTCCGCTTCCGAGCTTGAACTGCTTTCCGCGCTCGAAGAGCTTTCTGCAGAGCTGCTCGACACCTCTTCCACCACTTCAAAATCCAGGGAGCAGCCAGTAAAAGCCTTGTCCACATTCGAACTTTCCAGCTTGAACGTGGACGTCCCCACGGCCAGCGGACTTTCCGCGGAATTCGCGGCGGTCGTCGAAGTGGAAATCGTACCGCTAGATTGGTTCAATCCCGACTTGATTTCCGTCCCATCCAAGAGAACGCGGTAGTCGCAGCCCTTCCCATCCGGGCAATTCGACAGGGTGAACGAGAAGACGGGGAGGCCTTCGCCGACGATGACGGAACTCTTGGACACGCTATTACAGGTCGCCGAAATCGCCGACGGCTGCACCACGTTGCAGTAGTAGGAGGAACCTTCGACGGTGTTTCCGCTCTTGTCCGTCGCCGAAACGGAGAATACATACGTCTTCGAACCTGCATCCCGATACGGATTGTCCGCCCATGTAAAACCGACCGTGTTGGAAGTCCAATGGCAGTGCTTTGTCGCATCGGCATCTTCTTCGTCGCAAGAGATTTCCCCGTTCAAGACATTCGTTTCCTTCACGGAGAAGCTTCTGGCCTGCGAAGGATTCGTCACAGTGACATCAATCTCCCAACCATTCGAAGTGGAAACGTACTTGGCGTCGCACCCGAGGAACTTGAGCACGTTCGGGCAAGAGGACATCACGGAATTCACCAAAACGGAACTTTCGCCTAGATTCTTGACGTACGCTCCGGCCACATGCTCCACGTCAAAACCCGGAACATCAATCACGCTTTCCAACTCGAAGGTCACCGTCCCCGTCTGCGTCGTCGTGAGCGGCAAACTGTAAACCTTGTCCGCCCAGAAATACCCCGAAGAGGAATTCTCGCTGTAAAGGGTGATTTGCACTTCGGAATGGTTCTCGTTCGACAAATCGACGATAAGCATGGCATCCCGCAAGTTCACCGTCGCCGCAGAGGCAATGCTTGAAACAGGGAAGTATATGCCCGAACCGTCCGAAGAGCCTTGTGTGAACGAGACGTTCGCCGAACAAGAAGTGAACTCCCCGACCCAGAACGAGCCGCAGTCGTCTTCCGCCGTTTGCATCCAAGAGGCATCCTCCCCGTCGAGGGAACATCCCGAGACTCCCGCCCTCGCAAGCGTCATCGGGGAAGAAACGCCGTGCGGTCCGTCCGTCGTAAACGTGTATCCCGAAAAGCACTCCGAATAAGAACCTGTCGAACCGCCGCAGGCGTCCGCGCCTTGGTAATAGTACTTCGCATAGCAACCCTTCGAATCGAACCACGCGGAAAGCCCCACCCAAGGTTTCGACTCTTCGTTCTGCGGCACGATGCCGCCCGCGTAGGCCGCGCGGAAGGAACAGGTCACCGTCGGATAGGTGTCCCAACAGGTCGAAGCGTAATCATCGCTCTTCCAGCCGATGCCGTAGATTTTGAAGTTCGGGGCGGCGAGACTAAATCCCACGTATTCGTTCGTGCTGCGGACTCCAAGCTTTTCAACTCCGGAGAGATTCACATTGGAAAGTTCGAATACGACTGTCGCCACGGACGAATTCCAGGAATCCGTCGAGACTTCCAATTGGAGCGCATCCTTGCCGGAAGACGCCGTCCCCAATGTCGCCGAAAGCAGAACGATTTGCAAAGAACTGACGGAAACGCCGAAAGGACTTTCCTTGCAGCTCCCGGAGCTGGTGCAAAGGCGCGCCACGAGTTCCCGTGAAGAATTCCCGTAAACGCTCAGCAGCAAATATTCGGAAGCGTTGTAATTCGACCGCAAAATGAATCCCGACTTCTGCACGCTCGCTGCGCTTTCATCTGCGCCGTAGCCGAGCATCGGCACCTGGAACTGCGCCTTGAGTGTCCCGTAAAGGCCGGCAGTCACCGTACTCAGCACCATCACGGAAGGCTTCGAAGATTCGGAGACGTTCCGGCTGGCCGCCGCCGAAAGTTGAATCGTCCCGTCGTACAAGTATTCGATTTGACTTCTGTCCCCGTTGACGAGCAGCCACTTGGCGAAGGAATTCTTCCCACCGCCGACTCCGCAGTTTGCCGCGCTGCAATCGTCGATGCAATACGTCAAATCCGATTCCCCCGAAGAGCAGTCGATGCCGTGATCCTTGAACTCGTCGAAGAAGCAATGCTTGTCACTTTCGCCGAAATGCGCATACACCGCGTCGCCGTCCGTCACGGAAATCACGTAGGTGTCCCCGGTGAAGGGTTCGCTCGTGCAGTCGAGGCCCGATGCGCATTCCCAATAATTGAAGTTGTCCTTGTCCGAATCCGTCTTGAGGGAGAGCGTCACCGTTTCGCCCGTGTAAACTTCAAAGGCGCAGTTGTCCGAATTGTCCTTGTAATCGCCGTAAGAGCAGGAGTGGTTTCGCTCCGTGTTGCCCGTCACCGAAATGGAAATCGTCTGGGTGCGGTCGATGCCGTCGCCCGCGAACCCGACTAGGAAGGTCTGCGCTTCCGCCTTCAGCTCCCCGTAAAGTTTGTATTCATCGCCGCTTTCCGGGTCGAGATCCGCCGCCTTCAAGACGTTCCCTTCCGAGACGGACGGGATGACGATTGTGCAGCCGTTCGGGGTCGAAGGAGTCGTAAACGCGATGTCGCTGCCGTCCGCCGCACAGCTCCATTCATTGTTCTTCTCTCCCGTGACGCGGTCGCCGCAATTGGGAACGACCCATTCTTCCGTCGTCGTGCAATTCGGGCGACCGTCCCACTTGCGGTATTCCCCGCCCGACTGGCACTTGTCAAGAGTCGGATTCAGGGAGCAGAATTCGGAAAGGCCTTCCCTCTTGATCGAGACCGACGCCGCATTGTAGATGTATTCGAAGTTTTTCAGTCCGATATTGCAACCTTCCACTTCGGAAATCTGGAACAAAATCCCGGAAGTCACCGCCGAGTTGTTCTCGACGCGGAAGATTTCCGTTTGCGCCGTGGAAGTGGAAATTTCAATCGAGCAATTTTCCCCACTGCAGCTGATGTCGCCCGTTTCCGTCACGGTCCACCCCGTCGTCTCCGCCGGGCGGATGACGGAAACCTTGCAAGTGCGCGCGGCTGCCGTCGTCGTCGGGACTGTCAAATAGACGCTTGTCGCATTCCCCTCCTTCAACTGGAGCTGCGCATCGGCAAACTGGACTTCCGGGGAGTCGCTTTCTTCACCCGACACGACCACGTAAAAAGGCACAGTCCCCGAAGACGTATTCGACGCAGCGGAGACCTTGCAGCCGTAAATTCCCTTCACCAAGGCCTCCGGGCTTGCCTCCTTGCGGTCATACATCAACCCCGAAGTCGGGAGGCTCGAAGTCCCGCCGGAAAGATTTTCGCAGGTGATACCCGTCTCTTCAAACGTCTCCGAGGCGTTCAAGCTCACGACCTTGTAGTAATCGCTCAACTTCCCGTAGGGATCCTTCGGCAGGTACACGACCCGCGGCAACACGATGAAAGAAGATTCCAAATCCTCCGCCGACGCCACAGACAACTTCCCCCTGCTTGCGTATTGCGATTCAAGAGAAATGGAAAGCTGCGGCGCCATCGCGACATAATAAGAATCCATGTTCCCCGTCGAGATGGTGTAGTCCGAAGACGCATACCCCGAACTTCCCGTGACGCCGCCGCAAGCGGCCGCCCCCGCGTCGCAGATGATTTTGCTCTGCGAAAGGCTGTTCATTAGGCTCTGGTTGTATTCGATTTTATCTATGTCCAAATCGGAAATCTTGGCGCAATTCTCGGCAGTCGCATAGACAGAGCCGGAAAGGGTCGATTTGAACAACAGCTTCGAGGCATTCTGTTCCGTATAAATGAAGTAGTTGTACGTGCCGCCGGAAACTGCATCTTGAAGCTCCCCGTTCGTCCCCTGCTTCAACAGCAGGAATACGTAGGAGTCCTCGGTCGTCGGGGGCAAGGAGTTTTGCCCCATCGCATCTTCGACGATGATGACGAACTTGCCGTCGAGAGGTTCCGAGGGATCCTGTTTGCCGATGTAATTCACCTTGACGACCAGGTAGCCATTGTAAAGGTTCTCCTTCGCCTTGTCCGAGTCTTCGGAAAGCTCCTTGTAGCACGCGTTCATGTTCTTGCTCAAGTTGTTGTCCCACTGCGTGATGCTCGCCGCGCAGCCCTTGCTCGCATAAGGGGAAAAGGTGTTCTCCGCCGTTTGCAGCATGTCGTCCACCTTGTAAGACGAGCCGTCGCAGCCTGGCTTCTTTTCCCAGAGGGAATCGCAGCGCGTCTTGATGGAATCCGCCGTGCAAAAATTCACCGAAGAGGTCATCGGGTAGAGCGTCCCCCCGACCTTGAACCAAGGCGAGACGCCGCAAGTCGGATGGTAATCCGTCCCCTTGAAGCAGTAGGGCGACCCCGTGATGTTGTTTCCGCTCAAGTCCGACCGAAAGGAGTTCCACGTGCTGTTCAAATCGTAATACAGCTGGTTGCCGACATAATAGGAGTAAATTGTCGTCGGATAAGACCACTCATAACCATACGCCTTACATGAAGCCCAATAATCATTTTGATAGGATTTGAACTCCACGTCGGTCGTGTCCGACGGCAAGTTATAGAGGTAATATTTGCCATCCCCCGAATTTGCGCTGAGATAGGGTTGGTAGCTGCCGTTCGTCCAACGCCCCCAATACCCCCAACCAGTATTCGTCCAACTGCCCCAATAGTCGAATGAATTGCACATTCCATGGGAGGAACCGCCGTCTTCATAAGTACCAGCGGAGTTATTGCAATTTTTCAAATAGCTAGCATATTCCGTAAAGCTCTTGTTCATCAAATCCTTGTAATCGCTGTAGGGGTGTGCCGAGCGGATATAGACAGCCGAATTCTCTCCCCCGAAGACGATTTTGTCGTAATAATCGGAATTATTCCATCCTGTGTAAATGCCGTAGGGGTTGTCAATCCACGTGTTGCCCTTCACTTCAAACGCATTGTTCGTCCCGTTCGAATACAACTGCGCATCGGCGGTCGCGCAAAAGTTGCCCCCGATTTGAGGCTGGAAACCGCCCTGCTGGGTCGTCATCTTGCCGCCAAGGGTCACGCTTCCCGTAATATTGAAACCCGGAGTCGCCACAGACCCCATTTCGACATCTCCCGCAAAATACGCATCGCCGGAAATCGCCGCATTGAAGCTTGTCGCATTCCCCGCTACGTAAAGGTCCTTTCCCGTGAAACCGTTCTGCGTACTCAAGTTGCCGCCGATGCACGCAGTCTTGCCGATGCTCAAATTGTTTCCGGAAAGACTTGCGTTCCCCGTCACGACAAAGTTGTTCTCCACGCTGTTCGGGTTGCCGCTCCAGTTCCCGTTCACGAGCATCGCCGTCGGGTTCATGTCCCCGTGGTTCGCCGTTGATCCGCCGAAGTAGGCGTATTCAAAATTCACTTCCGACCCGAGGCTCGGCAGCTGCACCCGGTAAAGCCCCTGCACGTTCAGCACCGCCTCCACGTTGTAAACGCTGCCGTTCCGCGCCGTCCCCGACGACAAAAGCTTCAATTTATAAGGCTTCGAATCCGTATCCACGCCCACCAGGTAAACGTCGTACATCTGCCCGCCGCGCGAAAACTGAGCAATCTGGGAATTCAGCTTGATGGGCTTTCGGCCGCCGTCTTCATACTGTTTGACAAGCGCGCCCGCGTCGTTTCCATGGTAAGTCATCCACGAGCGCACCGCATCGATGCCCGCCACGGCGGACTGGTAAGCTTCATTTGTACGCATCCTCGAAGCCGAAGCGTCGCTCTGCCGCGAAATCCAGCGGAAGGTCGCCGTCGCGGCAATCGTCGCCACCAGCATGAAGAGCAGCACGACAATCAAGGATACGCCTTTTTTCGAATTCGCCATAAATCCTCGCTCAGTCCCTCGGACCGTTGCTCGGAACCGGCACGACAATCGAATCCGTTCCGGTCTCGTTCCGCCTGTTGATGGAAAGCGACAGTTGCAGAGCCTTCACATTCTTCTTGTCCACAACCTTCAATTCCTTCGCCGAATCAAACTCATAACCGAACGGCGCCACGCGCTTGAGTGTCAAATGGCTTATCGCCATCTTCCCCTTTGCAAGCATCGGGGAATAAGAGGCGAAGGTGAACGCGAGGCAGACATTCTTCACCGTGTCGGGGACAGTGAAACGCATCTTCCGGGCGGCGGTGGAGGCGTCCCCCGTCGGCGGATAGAACATAAAGTCGTCAATCGAGGTGGGAGCTTTCCCGGTCGTCGTGCGGAAGCCGACGGACATGTGGTCATGGTCCGGGACAAAGTTCCGCATCTCGTCGTTCAACGCTTCAATTTCAAAGGAAATTTCGTAAAGGACTCCCGGAAGGAACGTGAAATGGTTGTCGTCTTGTGCGCACTGAGACCGCCAATTTTCAGAACTCCCCGAATTCGTCACGGCGAAGATTTGATTCGCCTGTTTGCCGCCGCTCGTGACCGCACCCGTTTCCACATCGTAATTGGTCGTGAACCCGGAAATCTTGACGGACTTCCCTGCGGAACCGATTGTCGTTATCAAATAATCAGTCTCCCCGTAACGCGAAACGAAGGCGAATTCCTCCATTCCTTCCGGTGGGAACATCTGCTCCGTCTTGAAAGCCGCCGTGGCGGCGTTCGTGCGGATTTTCGGAAGCCCCGGCAGCACCAGAAAACGCTCCACTCCGCTCGCCATTTCCACCGCCGTCCCCTCGTCCGACGCGCAAGGATCGTCACTCGAAAAAGAATAACCCGCGCGCTTGTCCAGCACTCTGCACGCGCGGTAAAGCTTTTCATCCGTCAAATACCACGAAACTTCTTCGATGGACGCGTAATGCCCGTTTTCATCGTAACGCATCCGCCGAAAGACCAGCGAATCCGTCGAAGAGGTGTTCCCTACAATCCGGAACGAAGACGAGTCCTGGAGCGAAGCCGTCATATTGGCAGGATCCATATATATCTGGGAGAGATTCGCCACATAAAAGGAGTCCGTCGAAGAAGAGCCGCTCTCCTCCTTGGAACTCTTCGCCCCCATCTGCGAAACGTCGTCCCGGAAAATCGCCGCCACGTTCGCCGCCTCTTCCGAAGCCTTGAGCATGTTCTGGGTGCGGACGCGGAACTTGGTGCTGTTCGAGAACGCCTCGCCGGCGACGAGCACCACGATGCCAATCATCGCGATATAGACGACCAATTCCATCAATGTGAACCCGCGCTTCATCGGATGACCCTCGAAATATGGATGGACTGCGTCGAATTCTTGAACGGCCAAGAGACGGTGACGTCTATCTTCTTGGCATACACGTGGGAGACTTCGTCGTAAAGGGTGGAATCCTTCGCCGTGTACAGCGAATCCGGCGAAACGGCGACGACCGCGTCGTAAAGCACAGTCATATCGTGAGTGATGAGCCCCGGCTGCCCTTTCCAGGTGCGCGGAATGTCTTCGATTTTCACCGTGTCCTGCAAAGAGGAAAGTCCCACGCGGCTCATCGAATCAATCACCTGCTGCGCGACTTCCACCGCACCGTCCCGACCGCGAATGCGGAGCAACGTTTCCCGGTTGCCGGACTGCAAATTGTTCACGGCGACGTACAGAAACCCGAGCACGGCAATCGCCACGAGCACTTCCATGATGCCGATTCCCGATTTTCCCTTGTCCTTCACCGCCTGCGCCATGGAAACCTCACCATTCGACAAGCGCGTCGAGCGCGCCCATCTTGGGGACTGCCGAATTCTTCGTTTTCTCCTTCACGGCGACTCCGTAAAGGTCCTCGTTCCCATACCTCGCCGCCAAATAGCCTTCATACGGCATCGCCGAAAGCCCGAACCGAGGCGCGAAATCCGCCCCGTCCGCCCAATTGCTTCCCGAAAGCCCTTCCACGTCCCCGGAAACGATGGAAACTCCCGTCACCATTTCCAGGCTGTCGATAGCGGATGCGGATCCCAGCGAAGCGCAGCTCGATTGATACGTCAAGAGCCACTTGGAGTTTTTCATCTTGACGCAAAGGGTGTCGTTGAATTGGCGCGCCTTGTTCGCCGTCGATTCCGCATAGGCGGCCAGGTTGAACGCGGAATCCTTCGCGCGGCTGTTCGCAATCGCCCGCTGGAGGCCGCCATAGCCAACGGCGGACAAAATGCCTATCATCGCGACGACAGTCAACACTTCTATCAGCGTATAGCCGAATTTTGCCGGGGCACTCTGGTTCACGGTATAAATCTACACTCTTTAAAACCTTTGTGTAAAAAAAAAGAAACAAATAACGGCGAAAACCGCCCCTGTAACGGATTCAGTCCGTCAAATGGAAAAAGATTCCTTCAAATTTTCCACTTTTTGGGCAAAATCCGGGTCTTTCCGCATTTCCCGCTCCACCGACTTGATGTTCGCGATGACCGTGGAATAGTCCCGTCCAAAATGGAAGCCGATATTCGAAAGGGATTCCTTCGTGAGAGCGCGGCAAAGATACATGGCGACCTTCCGGGGCTCCGAAACGGACTTGACGCGGGAACAGGCGCGGAGGGCTTCCGTGGAAACATGGTAAGCGAGTGCGACGACCTCCTTGACGGATTGGACGGTCGGGAGCGGCCTGTCGGCAATCTCCGCCGGGGACGTGACGTTGCAGGATTCGCAAAGAGCCTGAAAGGTTTCAAGAGTCAGGTTGACGCCGAGCAGGTCGTGATAGGCGAAAAGTTTCGTGACGACGCCCTCGATTTCGCGGACATTCCCCCGTTGGTGCTTGGCCACCCAACTGAAAATGCGTTCCCGCTCTTCCGCCGGGATCTGGAGCTTTTCCGCCTTGCGCCGGAGGATGTTCATCCGGGTCAAAAGGTCCGGTACATCGACGGAGACACTGTTCGCGTCGAAATGGGTGAAGCCCCCGTAAAGGTTCGGGATCTCGGACGGGCGCCTGTCGGCGCAAAAAACGGTCTGCCTCTTGGCCGCGACGCGCTTCTGCAAGACGTCGAACAGAGCCTTTTCCGTCGCCCCCTTGCCCTTCCCCGCGAGAATCTGGATGTCGTCGATGAGGAGCAGCTGGGGTTCCTCGTAAGTGTGCCGCAAATTTTGGGCGGCATCTGAACGCTCCCCCGCCGAGGCGGCGAGCTGCGTTTTCATAAAATCCTTCAAGAAGCTCTCCGACGTCCTGTAAACGATTCGGGAAGCCGTGCCGTAGACAATCGCATACCGCCCGATGGACTGCAACAAATGCGTCTTCCCCACGCCCGTTTCCCCAAAGAGGAAGAAAGGGTTCATGGAGCATTCCTGCGGATTCTCGGCGATGGTGCGGCACATGGCCAAGGCTATCTGGTTCGAATCCCCCTTGACAAAGGTGTCAAAAGAGTAAGTCGGGTAAAACGAAGCCAAGGTCGCCGCATTTTCCCGCGCCTCCGAGGTGATTTTCGGACGCCGGACGACAGACGCCCGCTGGCTAGGGGAAGAGAGCGAAAGGACGGGGGCGGGCTTTGTCTTTTCGGGCACGGAAATTTCGTACCGGGTGATGTCCTCCGAAACTTTTTGAAACGCCGACAGCAAGGCGTCCTTGAAATGCCCGTTGATCCAAGAAACGACCAGGTCGTTCGTCGCGACCAGCTTGGCGCAATCCCCCTCGACTTTCTCCAAATGGAGATTCCCGAACCACATTTCCACTATCGCAGACGAAAGATTGGCGCGCAGGCAGGCAAGAACGGAAGACCACAGGTCTTGCGAAACATTCAACAAAGGAATCACGTTATCTATCGACATTTCGAACCTAAATCCAAGCAGCAATACAAGTTAGAGCTTTTTTCGCCTCGCAATTTAATTAAAAAGCCGCCAAGGAAAGCCTCCGCGCGGAAAAAAAAGACGCAGCCATAGAGATTCCGCAGTTTCCCGTTCGGCAGCCCCCTCTAACCACTCTATCCCCCGAATCCGTACTCTGTATTCCCTTTGAATATAATCCCCCTACGCAACAGTTTATCCACAGTTTTTTTTTCAAAGGACCCTTGCCAATCTCCGGCTTTTAAACTTGTGGACTGTTCCGTGGGCAGCGGTTCAATTAGCAATTGGCAATGTGCCAATTTTAATAGGGAATAGTGGCTAGTGGTCAGCGATTAGTTGGCGGTAAACAAAAGGATCGTGTTGAGCGCAGCGAAACATCCCTTTACTGTGGCGAGATTAACGCCTTCGGCGTTAGCGGCTGCGTCTCAGAATAACAGTTTGCAAGAGAGCGGTCGTCATGCTGAACAACGCGAAGCATCCAGTTGCAGTCAGCGGTTCACTTGGTGAACATCAGCAGCCCGGGCTGCGGAACTAATCACTAGGCACTGGCCACTGGAAACTATTGTCGGCAATTGGCAATGTGCAATTAGTAATTCGGAATGCGGAATCAGGAATGAGCGAGAGTGCTAGGGGTTTGAGGGAACAGTGGTTAGTGCGCGATGTTATGCAAAGCGGGCGGCGGCGAGAAACCTTTCATAAACCATCGGGGCCAGTTCCGTTTTCGGGTTGACGGCCTTTTCCGCCGAAAGCGCCTTCACGTCTATCGGATCCAGGACAACCGCCTGCACGGAGACCTTCCCCGAAGTTTTCCGCGCTTCCCACGTCTCGCGAGAGCCCCGGATGTAAATCGGCAAGATGGTCGCATCCAAGTCGGCAGCCAAGCGGAACGCGCCGCTTTTGAACGGATGAATCCGACCGTCCTTGGCGCGCGTCCCTTCCGGAAAGATGAAGACGCGGGGAATTTCCTTCGACGTCTCAATCCGCCGCTTGAGTTCGACGCCGGCCCTCGGATTTTTCCTGTCCAAAAAGACGCAGTGCAGCTGTTTCATCCAAAAGTTCAAAAAGGGGATGTAGGTGAGCGTCTTTTTCGCCATGAACCCTATCGTCCTCCCCAAAGTGAAAAAGACGATGGGAATGTCGAAATACGACTGGTGATTCCCCACGACGACCACGGGGCGATTCCAATCCACCGTGGAAAGCGCGGACTGATTCCGGACATCGATTTCCACGCGAAGCGCGCGGAAGCAGAACCGGGTGAACGTCCCGACGCGATACTCCACCCAGGCGGGGAGCGTCTTGCGCAAGAAAACGCTCCGGAAGAGGAACGGCGGAATGAAAAGGAGCATGTACCCCAAAATGAGGACAATCGCGCGAATTCGAAAGAGAAAGAGCGGCATGGACGACACCTTCGGCAGTGGGCGGTCAACGAACTTCAAAAAACGGGACGGCTTGAATTCGGACAGGCGTCCTTTCCAAAACCGCCGCCTACAATATAATAAAACGAGTACAGCCTCCGCACGGGTCACTCCCACATAAAACAGACGCTTCTCTTCATCGAGCTGCAACTTCCTTTCCCTGCGCGAACCTTCGCACGCACCCGGGGAAAGCCCCTCCGCCATCCCCGCATAAAAGACGACCGTGTATTGCAAGCCCTTGGAACCGTGGACCGTTTCGACATGCACGCCGGGAATTTCCGGGCTTTCCGCGTCCCCCTCCCGAAATACGGGGATCCGGAAACTTTCCAAGGCCTCCTCATAATAAAGCCTCTGCCGATTGTACCGGACCAGGATGGCGAAATTTTCAAATTCCAAATCGTAAGCCATCCGCAATTCCCGGATTTTCGCCACGATGCGGAGAATCTCCACCCGCGGATTGTCGCTCTCCCAGACTTCCGGGCGGCGATTTTCCAAAAAGAGCGGTTTTTGCGAAGAATTCCCGGCGCGAAGAGTCTTGCGCAACAAGAGCGGCTTCCCTTCAAAAATCCGGTTCGCCAAAAAGAGGACTCCCGGGACGGAACGGTAATTCCATTCGAGCCGCAAAAGGGTCGCCTCCGAAAAGTCCCTGCAAAAGCGGAAAACATTGCCGATGTCCGCCCCGCGGAATCCGTAAATGGCCTGGTCGTCATCCCCGACTGCAAAGAGGTTCCGGTTTTCCCCGAGAATCGCCCGCACGAGCTTGTATTGCGAAGGATTGATGTCCTGGTATTCATCGACCAGGATTTCCCGGTAACGGTTTCGAATCGCCCTTTGCACTTCGGCATTCCGGCAAATCAATTCCGTCGCCAAGTAAATCAAGTCTTCGAAGACAATCTTCCCGGAAGCCAAAATTCCGCGTTGAATCGGCTCCAATTTCTTCTTCATCTTGGGCGAGAGTTCCGGGCAAAAGAGTTCATCGCGGGATAGCTCCGACGGGGATATCCGATTATCGACCAGTTCGCAGGCAAAATGTTCCCCCTCGCATTCCGACGGGCGCGGGGCCTTTTGAAACCCGGCCAGTTCCCAGCCGAACTTTTCCCCGAACCTTTCCCGGAGAATTGCGTAAGCGAGCGAATGGAAAGTGCTCAAGCGAATTTCCGCATCCGGGAAAAGCTTTTGGACGCGTTCCCGCATTTCCGCAGCCGCCTTCGCCGTGAACGTCAACGCCAAAATGGATTCCGGCCGCACCCCCTGCAAGACGCGCCACTGGATTCGCCGCGTCAACACCGAAGTCTTCCCCGAACCCGCCGCCGCGAGTATCAGCAGCGGACCGTTTTCCCGATGCTCAAATAAGACGGCGCGTTTCTGGTCGCTGTTGAGACCTCCCAAAATCTTCGATTCCATTTCCGACTTTTCCATACAGTCCTCCTTGGGGGATTCATCTGTATAGACGCTTTTCGGAACGAAATCAAGACTCTCGATTCAAATAAATTTTGGAACGGCAAGCTACGTGCTAGTCCTTGAGACAACGGACGGAGAACGCGAGGTACTTGCGGTGGTCGTACAGGTACGCGTCGCTGAAGTTCAAGTCCATGCTGCGCGCGGTGACCGTGTCGTACTCCGTGGCGCTCCAAAAGTACGCGTCGTAGCCCGCGTCGTAGAAGTCACCGTCCGAGAAGCGGTAGCCCGCCGGCAAAGCCGAAAAGCCGTAAGCGTCCGATCCGTTGCCATTGTTGTTCCAGCCACTTGTCGCCTTGAGCTTTGCACCCGCCGAACTTTGACCGCCCACGGCGGCAATCAGCGTGTTGAACTCTGCGAGAGTCGGCAAGTGCCATCCCTCCGGGCAGACGCCGCGCACGGGCTCCGTCGTCGTGCAAGTTTTCCCGTAGCCGCAACCGGAACCGTTCGCCGAGAAGACTGCCGCCGAGTCCATCGCTGCGGACCACGTGTAAAGGCGGCCGTACTTCTCACAAGAGTCTGCGCTGTTCCCGTAGCAATAGCTGGTTGCCGTCCCTTCGTTGTATGCGTAGTTCAAGTTCTCCGCCATCCAGATCTGTTCGCCGATGGTCGTTATCTTGTAAACTTGGTTGTCCCGGGCATCGCACATCTGGGTGTAGAGATTATAATTGGAACTTCCGCACATGCTATAATCGTACCTTTCGATGACAATCGTGCTGTCGTCGTCATCTTCGAATTTCGGAATCGTGATGCAGGACACCGCGTCATCCTTGCATTCGCAACTGTTCAAGTCATAAGATTCCCCTCCGCAGAGCGCAACAACCGTGTCCTGCGAATTTTGGGTCGTACAGAAGCTCTCCGTCGGGTTGTAGGGCTTTTGTCCGCAAGAATAGACGGAATCGTTGTGGCAATAGCCCGTGTCCGGATTGTACAGACTGTTTCCGCAGTAATTCCCCAAGTCCTTATGGCCGAAGACGATTTCAATGTAAACGACTTTGACGGTATCGTTCTCGCAATAATAGCCGCTGATGTCGTACGGCTCCCCACCGCAGAGGGCGACCAGCGTGTCCTTGGAATTTTTCTGCGTACAGAATTCCGTTTTCAAATCGTAACTTTTCCCGCCGCAGAACGAGACGACGGAATCCTCGAAACAGAAGCTCTCGCCGACGTCGTAAGTCTTCCCCCCGCAAAGCGTCACAATTGAATCCCCGGTGCAGAAAGCGTTCGCGGGGTCGAATGGCGCGTTCGCGCAGAGGGCCTTGTAGAGGGTCGAGACATTTTCGCCACAGGCCACCGTCACCGTGCCGCTCCCGTCGTCCGCCACGGTGCAGCCTTCACCCACAGCTCCCGTTTCCCCGGTAGCACCAATCGCCCCGCTGTCGCCCTTTTCACCATCCGCTCCATTCAGCACCACGCCGATGGAATCCGCGCCGCAGAGAATCTTGTAGCCGGAGCCGTCCTTCAGGGCGACCGCCTCGCAGCTTTCGCCGGACGCCCCGTCCTTGCCGTCCGTCCCGTCGGTGCCGTTGAGGGTCGCCCAAGCCTTGCCCGTGCAGTGATAGACCGCGCCCGAGTCCGCAACGTAGAGCATCTCGCCCGCGTTGTCCTTGGTGCATTCCGGGAGGGTGTCCCCCTTCGCGAGCTGCGCGATTCCCGTCGTCTCGTTCACCACGGTCGTCTTGGTCACGTCATCGCCGCAACCGGCGCCCAACAAAAAAGCGCCCACGGCAAGCGGGAGCGCAAGTGCGTTCTTCTTCATAGAGTCCCCTTTGGAGATGTGTCGTTTAATTTGTGCTGCACAGAAGTGCAGCCCCCCCCCCCGACGGGAAGGACGTCCGGAGTTCCGGGACGGGCTTTTTGTAATGTCGGCGGCGGTGGGCATACTGCAAATTTAAACTTTCCGTTACGATTCGGAGGCTGTCGGCAGGAAATTTTACGTTCCGGACGGAACTGTTACCGCTATGTCCGTCGAACGGACGGTCTTGAGCATTGTGCAGCGGAATGTTGCCCGTCCCCCATCATGACGCAGCCGCGAACGCCGAAGGCGTTAATCTCGCTACAGCAAAGAGATGCTTCGGGCTTTGCCCTCCACACTCCACCCTAAACTCTGACCAAGGCCACTAATCCCCAGCGCCACGCCTCTCCGTCAAAAAGAAGAACGCGCCCCACAGGCTGACCGCCAGGCTCACCAAATAAGCGAGGAGTTGCACAACAACCGATTGCAGGCCGGGAACCCCGATGCGTTCAAAAAGCGACTGGGCGAGCAGTTCCCTCGGACCGAATCCGCCAATCGAAATCGGAAGCGCGCTGACCACAGCCACCATCGGAATGAAGAAGAAGTACCATGAAATATCGATTTCAAGCCCGACGGCGATTCCACAGAAGAAATGCACGACGATGCGCAAGCTCTGCGTCAATGCCGAAAGGAACGTGATTTGCAGCCACAGGCGAAAATCCCGAAACTGTTGAAACCTCTCTTGAAAGCGCAGAACGCGAACTTGCGCGGACTGCGGCAAGACGCTACCGGAAAACCAAGCGAGGATTTTCCCCAAGCGGCGGCTGAAAAGGGCCGCCAAGAGTACGCAAAACCCCAAGAACACCCACAGGGATGGCAGCAAAAAGAGCCGCTGGCCCGAATCGCGCACAAAAAAGAGGACACCGACCGCCAAAGCCAGCACGTTCAAAAAGAAAAGCCCGAAAAGCCTGTCGAACAAAGTCGCCGTCAGCCCACCCCCGACCGTCTTCTGGTCCCCCTGCACGCGGATATCGTAAACCTTCTTCACGTCGCCGCCCACATTGCCCGGCATGAAGTTGTTGAAAAAAAGTCCCACGAAGTAGAGTTTCACCAAGTGCCAATAGCCCATCCGGACGTTTTGCCTGGAAAGCAGGAGCTTCCACTGCAAACATCCCGTGAAATTCGAGGCGAAGAGGCAGACCGCAGCCGCCAAAAGCGGCCAAACGGAAGACGCCGAAAAAAGTTCCCAGATGTCGCTCGTCTCCCAACCGGGCGCGTTGACGATTTTTTTATAGACAAAGTAACCGGGGACCAGCGTGACCAGAAGCTTCAGGCAGAAGACCGCAACTGACTTGAACCGCTTGTTCATTTGCGGGGCTTTTCCGCCAAAATGCCGATAGACAGCTGCGTGTATCTGGCCAGGGGAACGCGGTCAAATGCGTCGAGCAGCGAATCCTTGGCCTTTTCGACAGCCGAGCCGCCGAGCGGATACTTGGGAAGCTCCACGTTGATTTTGAAGCAGGCCTCGCGCAGCATCCGGTAAAAAAGGTTCGGGCGCATCCAGTCCCCGTACTCATACTTCGGGACGAATCCCACCCGCTTCAAGAGATTTCGCAACTCCCCAATCGTGAACTGGGTCTCCCAGCCGGCGAACCACTTCTTCATCGCAATCAAGATGTGCTTGATGACCGTGTAAAGGTGAAAGGTCTGCGGCACGTCGCAAAGGAGGAATCCGCCGGGTTTCACGATGCGGAAATTTTCCGCAATCAAGGGGTCCGGGTTCACGAAATGCTCCGCAAGCCCTTGGTGAAAGACCAAGTCGAAAGTCCCGTCGGGGAACGGCGAATGGAAGGCGTCCCCGCGAATGCAGTGCAGATTCTCTTCAAGATGCTCGCGAACGCGCAAGGATTCCACGGTCTTCAGGCTTTCCGCCGAGAAATCGAGCACGTAGACGTCCGCGCCGCGCTTCGCCAACGCGGCGCTGTCCCTGCCGGAGCCCGGGCCCACTTCCAAGATTTTCATCCCCTCCACACGAGGGAAGTGCTTGTCTATCGTCCGGATGATTGTCGGCGACGCGGGGTAGACTTTCGAAAGATCCTTTTTGCGCGCCCAAAAACGATCCCAAACGGATTGGTCTGGTTCATGAATTGACATAACGAGGAAATTATAGGAAAATTTCCTCGACAAGACCCACAACTCCGAGCTCATCGTTCCGTCCAAGAATGTATTCAGCAATTTACAAGTTTGTCATAAAAAGAAGACTCGGCGGAGAAAATCGGCGACGGGAAAATTTTCCGCGATTCCCATTTTTGAAGAAAAAAGCCCAAATGCGCCCCTTGCCGTCCACAAAAATTCGTTTTTTTGCCATTTATAAATATTTTTACATTATATGGCACACTCCTTGCTTGAAAAAAAGCGATATTGTAGAAAGGAGAAAATAGATGCACATAGATTCAACCGATGTCACCCTGAAACGCTACCTAGACGACATCCGCAAAACAGCCCCCCTTTCTCGAGACGAAGAACAGATTCTTTTCCAAAAAGCAAAAGAAGGCGACAAAATCGCCCGCCAAAAGTTGATCTCGGCCAATATGCGATTTGTTTTGAAAGTCGCCATCCAATACCGCGGATGCCCCATCCCCCTGCCGGATTTGGTGAGCGAGGGCGCCATGGGACTGGTCCGCGCCATTGAAAGCTTCGAGCACACCCGCGGTCTCAAGTTCATCAGCTACGGCGTATGGTGGATCAAAGCCTACATCACCCGCGCCATCAACGAACAAGGGAACTTGATTCGGCTCCCGGCGAACCAGCACTTGCGCGTGCGCAAGGCCCTTCACGAGCAGTCCCGCGGCAAGGAAATCAGCGAAGACATCCGGGAACTCATCCAAATCGGACAGCGCGGTGTCTCTTTCGACAGCCCGCTCAAAGCGGATTCCAAGGCGACCTACGCCGAAGTCCTGGCCGACGGAGACGCCGTCAACCCCGAAGCCGATTCGGAAATCCAAAGCGTCGAGAACCTCTCCAAGGAACTCATGGAGCAGCTTCCCGAACGTGAAGCGAAAGTCATCGAGGGCATTTACGGCATCAACCAGGAAGCCCCACAGACCCTTCGCGAAGTCGGCGAATCCATGAACATTTCCCATGAACGCGTGCGCCAGTTGCGCGACCAGGCCCTGCGCCGCCTCCGCAAGTACAACAGCAAAGAATTCCTGCAAGAAAAGAAGGACGCGTTCCTCGCCGCCATCAACAAATAAAGGGGCAAATTTCGAAGAAGACCGGATTTCCTCCGGTCTTTTTTGACGGTCAACGGCCGTCAGCCCGGTCGGCGGTCACCCGCCACAGCGCATGGCCGCTTTCCTGGAATTTCTTTTCAAACGCGGAAAGGGGGACTTCCGGGACGAAACGTTCTTGGCGAATCTCGGCGGGCAAATTCAACCGTTCGGACGCGAGCCGCCAGGCATATGAGAATTCGTCCGCGTAGATTTTCCAATTGGTGCGCATTTCCATTCGCGGGGAGAGCTTCACCAAGGCGGGGAAGACGGGATGCCCGTAAAAGCGGTAACCCAACTCGGACTTCTTCGGCCAAGGATTCGGGTAATACAGCGCGTGGTGACGGACATTCCACTTCGCCTCCAAGGCCAGCCGCCAGAAATCGACGAGTTCCGCGCGCACGTAGAACACATTCGACGGCATTCGCCCGGACCTTTCCGCCCGGGAGTCGGCCTTCGCCAAGCGGACTTCCGATTTGTCCACCCCGATGACCGGATTCCCGGGGAATCTTCGCGAAAGCGCCAAGGTCGAAAGTCCCGTGCCGCAACCGGAATCGAGCACGACGGGTTCCCGAAAATTCCGGAGGAACTCTTCCGCGTTTTCAAACGCCAAACGCGTATGCTCGGCGACAGGACGCCTGTATTCCGATTCGATGTAGCGCAAGACCGACTTTTCCAAATCCGGGTGGATTCCCTCTTGGTCCGTCTCGACCTGTTTCGAGTTTCCCGTCATTTAAACCTCCTCGCAAAGGGGCAGCGCATGCAAAACGGTTCCACGAGCCTGTGCTGCAAAAAGCCCGCGCGCATGCGGGACGCCCTTCCGCCGTCAAAGATGGAGTCAAAAGTCTCTTCGGGGAATTTCCCCAGCGGGATGCTCCCCCGATAATCCAAGCAACACGGCACAACCCTCCCGTCGTAAAGGACGGCGCATTGGTCGAGAAGGCCGCGGCACGAGCCGTGTTCGCGCAGACTTCCCGTTCCGTCCGGCCAGGAGAATCGACTGTCCCGGTGCAAGTAAAGCCGCCCCGCAATCGGATAGCTTTTGTGGCGCACCGAGAATTCGCCGAGAGAAATGTCCGCGCCGAACTCTTCGGAGAGGATGCGGACGACTTCTGCGTTCCAGTCGGCGGACAGAGCGTCCGACGAATCGTTCCAAAGACGAAAGTTCAGATACACATCGGGCCGTTCCGCGGCAAGCCTCTCGGCAAAGCGGAGAGTCTCGTTCAAATGCGACAAGGCTTTCTTGCGCGGGAGGTAGGCGTAGGCATGGGTGGAAAAGTTGACTTGCCTCAAGGAAATCTCCGAAAGGAGGCTCTCCGCATGGCGGGCAATCAAAATGCCGTTGGTCGTCAAGTTCAACCGAAAGCCGAACGGATGGATTTTGCGCAAAATCTCCGAAAATCGCGGATGCAAAAGCGGTTCGCCCAAAACGTGCAAGAAGATTTCATCCACATGCCCCCGCAAGGAGCCCAGAACCTGTTCAAAGAGCTGCGGGGACATTTCCCCATTGCCGCCAAATTCGCCGTTCGGGCAAAAGGGGCAGGCCAAGTTGCAACGTTCCGTAATTTCCACGTAGGCGTATTTCACGCAAGGCCTTCGGTCAGGAGCGCAGCTTCTTCAAATCGAACTTGAGCAGGACGGCGGCCAGGATGGCGGACACCGTGTCGGAAATCGGCGCGGCCATGAAAACCCCGTGCAAATGGAAGAAGAGCGGCATGATGAGCAGAAAGGGAATCAGCAGAATCAGCTGGCGGCTCATGTTCAAAAGCATCGAGCGGCCGGGTTTCCCCGTCCCTTGAAAATAGTTTCCGCAAATCATCCCGACGGCAATCATCGGCAAGGCAAAGAGGAATGTGCGCATCGCCTTGCTCGAAAGTTCCAAAAGGGCGACATTGTCCGCGCTGAAAAAATGCACGAACCATTCGGCGTTCGTCTGCACCAAGACCCAGCAAAGAGTCATCCACCCGACACTCACGACGAGCATCACCTTGAGAGTCTGCTTCACGCGAGGGAAGAGCTTCGCCCCGTAATTGTATCCGATGATGGGCTGCCCGCCTTGCACGAATCCCATGACGGGCATGATGAGCATCATCGCGATGCTGTTTGCGATACCGAATGCGGAAACGGCCATGTCCCCGCCATAAGAAGATTCGTTCCCGTAGTGGACCAGGCTTTTGTTCAAGATGACGTTCATCATGCTGTTGCAGATTTGCATGATGCTCGGAGGAAGCCCCATGATGAAAATGCGGCGCACGTAGGGAAAGCTCAAGCGCATCCATTTCAAAGAAATCTTGATGGGAGTCGATTTCTTGAAGAAGAATTGCATCACGAAAAGCGTCGTCACGCATTGGGAAAGCACCGTCGCCCAAGCCGCGCCCTCGATTCCCCAGCGAAACCGGATGATGAACAGCCAATCGAAAAAGATGTTCAGCCCCGCGCCGATCAAATTGCGGCACATCGCCGTCTTCGGATGCCCCAGCGAACGGATGAAGTGGTTCATGCCGGGAGTCACCGTCTGGAAAACAGCCCCGAACAGAATGATCCGCATATAGGAAGACGCATAGGGGAGCGTCTCTTCGCTAGCCCCGAAGGCGCGCAAGAGCGGATCCATGAAAATTTCGCCGAGAGTGAGCGAAACCAACGCCATGAGAATCAACAGCGTGAAGGAATTGTTCAAAATCAGAGCGGCCTGCCCGTACTTCTTTTCACCGAGACGAATGGCGAAAAGGGTGTTTCCGCCGACGCCGATGATGATGGACAACGCCATGATGAAAATGCTGATGGGAAAGCAGAGCGTGATTCCCGCGATGCCGAGGTAGCCGACCCCCGCCGCGACAAAGTAACGGTCCGTGATGTTGTAGAGGGATTCCACAATCATACTGACTATCGAGGGAACGGAAAACGCCAAAAGCAAGCGGGGAACGCTCGCCGTACCAATCGTATTCAAACGGGAAGATTCAAACTGAAAAGACACGGCGGCAAAGTTAAAAAATTTCCGAGAACTTTGCGAACGGTAAACAGAGCCTCACCCTACAGAGCGAGAGCCGCCCACCCGCCGACAAGGCAGACGACGGGACGGGCAAACCGCCCCGAAGCAAAAGGCTCAGCGCGCGTAGAACTCGCGGACTTTTTCGACGACGTCGACTAAATTGACCATGGTCACCTCCTTCTCCGAGCGGAGCTTCCATTCGACTTGTCCGTTCGCAAGGCCTTTCTTGCCGAGGGCAATCCGGACGGGGACGCCCCAAAGGTCCGCATCCTTGAACTTGACGCCCGCGCGTTCGTCGCGGTCATCGACAAGCACTTCGAAGCCCGCGTCGGAAAGTTCCTTCTCCAACTTGTCCGCGACTTCGGCATCCTTGGTGATGTTCACGATTTCCACCTGGAACGGCGCAATTTCCTTCGGCCACACGGGTCCGAAGTCATCGTGGCTGTTTTCGACGACTGCCGCCATGAGACGCCCGATTCCGATGCCATAACAGCCCATGACAATCGGCTCGCTCTTCCCTTCCGGAGTGAGGAATGTCGCCCCCATGCTGCTCGAAAATTTCGTGCCGAGCTTGAAGATGTTCCCGAGTTCGATGCCGCGCGTCTCGGACAGGGGCTTCCCGCATTCCGGGCATTTGCAGCCTTCTTCCGCTTCGGCGATGTCCGCGACCAGGAATTTTCCCATATCGCGCTTGGGCGTGCAGTGGATGTAGTGGAACCCTTTCTCGTTTGCTCCGACGACGATATCCGTCGCCTCTTCGAGAGCCTTGTCGACGACGACCAATGTGTCCTTCGCGCCGATGGGGCTTGCAAACCCCGGGGCCATCCCGCATTTTTCGATTAGGGAATCTTCCGCCGGGTAAAGTTCCTTCGCCTTGAGCAAGTTGTGCAGCTTGATTTCGGAAACGTCCAAATTCCCCGGAACGACGCACGTCACCAGTTTGCCGTTGAAGTCGAAGAAGACGCACTTCCCCGTCGCTTCGGGCTTCACGCCGAGGAATGCACACAACTCTTCGATTGTCGAAGCTTCCGGGGTTGCGACCTTTTCCAGGGCGGCTTCCGCGTCGCCGCGATGAGGCTCGCGCTCGAACGTGGCGATTTCCCTGTTCGCCTGGTATCCGCAATGCTTGCAGAGAATCAAGTAATCCTCGCCGTTTGCCGCGTCGAGCATGAATTCGTGGGCCACCTTGCCGCCCATGATGCCCGTGTCGGATTGGACGATGACCGGTTCAATGCCCACCCGGCGGAAAATCCGTTGATAAGCCTTGTATTCCTCTTCGTAGTGCCTGTCCAAATCCTCTTGGGAGGTGTGGAAGCTGTAAGCGTCCTTCATCAAAAACTCCCGGACGCGGATGAGGCCGCCGCGCGCACGGGCTTCGTCGCGATACTTCGTCTTGAACTGGTAGAGCATCACCGGGAGCTGCTTGTAACTCGAAACGACGTAGCGCACCAAATCGGTCATCGCCTCTTCGTGGGTCATCGCCAAGACCATGTTATGATTATTCCTGTCCTTGAAGCGGAGAAGTTCCTCGCCAATCGCCGTATAGCGACCGGATTCGTTCCAAAGTTCCGCCGTTTGCACGACGGGCAAGTCCACTTCCATGCCGCCGATGGCCTCCATCTCCTCGCGAATGAGCCGTTCAATCTTCTTGAGTACGCGGAACCCCATCGGCAAGTAGCTGAAAATGCCCGTCGATACGGGTTTGATGTAACCGCCGCGCATCAAAAAGATGTGGCTGGGCATTGTCGCGTCGCTAGGAGTTTCGCGGAGAGTGGTGTAAAAATACTTGGAGAGCTTCATAGTGGGAAAAAACTTAGAAAATTTGCTACTTTATGCAAAAAACAAATGCCAAGGAGGCATTAAAATGAAGTTACGCCCAATGGCCCTTGCCGCAGCCGCGACTGTTCTTATCGCCTGCAATCTGCAAGACAAGAGCGACACGTTCAAAATCGGCCAGGATTCCGACGACACGGCCAAGATAGCCTACATGCTAGGCGTCCAATTCGGGCGTCAAACGTACGGCATCACCCAAAACGCTCTCGAATTCACCCTGGACGACCGGGAGTTCAACAACGCCATCGTCGACGGGGCGAAAATGGTGACGGATTCGGGCTTCAAAATCAAATACCCGGATTCCTCCATGATGCAAATCGTCATGATGATGAACTCCAGGGCGAGCGCACTCCAAGCCGCCAAAGCTCCCCTTCCGGCGAAAAAGGACTCCACGGATTCCACCGCCGCGCCAAAGCTCCCGGAAAAACCGGCCCCGATGACCGCCGAACAGGCGAACAAGGCTTCTTACCTTCTCGGCGTCCAATTCGGGCAGCAGTTCGCCTCCATCTCCAAACAGGCGGAAATGGACTTGAACATCGAAGCGTTCCGCCAATCCATCCAGGATGCCCGGGCGAAGGCGGCGGACACGGCGAAAGCCCTCCAACTCTCCGAAGACACCCTCAAGGCGGTCGGGCAACGCTTCCAAGCCATCATGCTCGAAAAGCGGAAAGCGGCCATTGAAAAAGCCAAAAAAGAAGAACAGATGGTGAAAGAGAAAGTGGCGGGGCTCCGCGGCGACACTCTTTCCGACGGCACCCAGGCGAAGCTGAATTACACGGTGGGCGTCACCGGGGTGAACGTTTCCGCCAAGAATTTCGAAGCCTACGCCGACAAAAATCTCTTCGTCTTCTACTTCTCCACGACCTGCGGACACTGCCGCAAGGCGACTCCGGACGTCAAGGCGCTCGCGGAACAGTTCAAGGACAAGGGCATCAAGACCGTGGCGGTCGCGAGCGGCGGGAACAACAAGCGCGACATCCGCAGCTTCATCGAAGAGCACAAGCTAGACGAAGCGGCAATCGACGTCTTCTTCGACGAGGAGCGCGAATTCGGCGAACTTTACAGCGACGGCTACGTCCCCAAGGTTTACATCGTCAAGGCGGACGGTTCGCTCAGCACGTTCAAGAACTTCGAAGCCCAAAAGGACTCCATCGCGGCGGAACTTTCCAAACTGGCCAAGTGACCGAAGCATCGCTTCGAACCAAGCCCCCGCCCGGGGGCTTTTTTAAATTATCGTCATGAAAATTCTGGAACGCTTTCTCCAATACGTGAACATCACGACCACTTCAAACGAAAATTCCGACAGCTGCCCCAGCACGGAGGGTCAACGGACGCTGGCCCGACACTTGGAGGGGGAATTGCGGCAAATCGGCCTTTCCCAAGTGCAAATCGACAAGAACGGCTACGTCTATGGAATGCTCCCGGCGACGCCCGGATGCAAGAGTGCTCCCATCGGATTCATCAGCCACATGGACACCTCCCCGGACTTTTCCGCAGAATCCCCGAAACCGCAAATCATCGAAAATTACGACGGCGGAGACGTCTTGTTGAAAGGTTCCGGGGCAGTCCTGCGAGTCGACGACTTCCCGCATCTGCCGAAGTTGAAGGGGAGAACTCTCGTGACCACGGACGGGACGACCCTCCTCGGCGCAGACGACAAGGCCGGGATAGCGGAAATCGTCACGGCAATGGAACGATTGGCAAAGAACGACCGGGCTGGGGATGGAGTTCCCCACGGAGACATCTGGGTCGCCTTCACTCCGGACGAGGAAATCGGACGCGGCGCGGATCGTTTCGATTTGGGAATTTTCAAAGCCGGAGCCGCCTACACGGTGGACGGCGACGACGAAAGCGAGATTGCCTACGAGAACTTCAACGCGGCGACGGCGACCTTCCGGATTCGCGGAAAGAGCGTCCACCCCGGAGCGGCCAAGGGCATCATGAAAAACGCCTCCTTGATAGCCGCCGAAATCGCCATGTCCTTGCCGAAAAACGAAACGCCTGCGACGACAGAAGGGCGCGAAGGCTTTTACCATTTGACAAGGATGGATGGCGACGTCTCCGAAGCGACCCTCACCTACATCGTCCGGGACCACGACCAGGGACTTTTTGAAAAGAGGCTCTCCACGCTGCAAAAGCTCTCGGAAATTTTCAATTCCAAATTCGGCGGTTCCCCGGAAATTCCCGCAGTCTCCATCCAAATCGAACGCTCTTACCAAAATATGCTGCAAGTGATCCAATTGCACCCGGAAGCCGTCGAGCGCGCCAAGGACGCCATCCGAAAAGCGGGTCTCGAACCCGTCACCCGTCCCATCCGAGGCGGAACGGACGGTGCGAAGCTCTCCTTCATGGGACTCCCCACCCCGAACATCGGAACGGGCGGTTTCGCTTACCACGGGCCGTTCGAGCACGTCACGGTGGAGGGCATGGAGAAAATGGTGCAAATCATCTTGAACATCGCGGAATCCCGATAAAAAGAAAGCCCCGGCGAACCGGGACTTCCTCAGGGGAAATTCTTTGACGAATTACTTGGCGCGTTCCACGTAAGAACCGTCGCGGGTGTCGACCTTGATTTTCATCCCTTCCTGGATGAAAAGCGGAATCATCACCTTGGCTCCCGTTTCGAGAATCGCCTCGCGCAGCACGTTGCCGCTCGTGTTCCCTTGAACGGCCGGGGGCGCGGACGTAATCGTCATTTCGACGAAAGTCGGCGGAATGACTTCAATCGCCTTGCCGTCCCACCACGTCACCTGGACCGTCGCGTTGTCGAGAAGCCAAACTTCCGCACCGTTCAACGCTTCCTTGGGGATTTCCATCGTCTCCATGGAAGTGTTGTCCATGAAGAACCACGTCGCGCCGTCGTTGTAGAGATAGGTCATTTCGGTGTAAGAGACTTCCGCCTCTTCCACGGTGTCGCCGCTTTTCCATGTACGTTCAAGCGTCCTGCCCGTGATCAAATTCTTGATGCGGACGCGGTTGAACGCCTGCCCCTTCCCCGGCTTCACAAACTGGTTATCGACAATCATCCATGGTTGGCCATCGACGATAATTTTTAACTTTTTGCGGAACTCGTTAGTGCTGACTGTACCCATAGATATGTGCCTCTTCAAAAAGATTTGCCCATAAGATAAAAAATTATGAACAAGCTCTCGCCCTTTTTCACCAGTTTAAAGGAACTTTTCGCCTTTTTGGAGCTTCCCGAACCGGAAATTTCCGCCGCCAGTTCCCGTTTTTCCTTCCTCGTTTCCCGCCACTTCGCGTCAAAGATGGAAAAGGGCAACCCGGACGATCCGCTTCTCCGGGAAGTCCTCCCCTCCGAGCTGGAGAAGCTGGAAGTCGAAGGCTTTTCAGACGATCCCGTCGGCGACGCCTTGAGCGAAATCGCGCCGGGAATCCTCCAAAAATACCGGGGGCGCATCCTGATAGAGCCGACCTTCGCCTGCGGAATGCACTGCCGCTTCTGTTTCCGCCGGGCCGAGCCGAAGACTTTGCCGCGCGACTTTTTGCAACAGCTGGCCGCCCATCTTTCGGCGGCGAAGGACATCCATGAAGTCATCCTTTCCGGAGGTGACCCGATGATGCTTCCCCGGCAAAAGTTCGAAGAGCTGTTGCAAGTCATCCTGCCCCAGGAGCAGATTCGAACGGTCCGCATCCATTCGCGAATCCCCGTCTGCCACCCCAAAGCCCTGGAGCCGTCGGACAAGAAGTCCCTCTTCGAACCGCTACTCCAAGTCGCCGAGAAAAAGAAAATCGTCTTCGTTTCGCACGTTGACCATCCGCGCGAGTTGGACGCCGATTCGGGGCGGATATTTGCCGAGTTGAAGAGAATCGGAGCGACCCTCTTGAACCAGACGACCCTCCTCAAAGGAGTCAACGATTCCGCAGAGACCCTCTCGGAACTTTCCTTCGGCCTGTTCGGGCAAGGCGTTCTCCCCTATTATCTGCACCGGCTGGACCGTGCGACGGGAATCGCCCATTTCGAAGTGCCGGACGAAGAAGCTCTGCAAATCGTCGCAGAACTCCGCGCAAGCGTCCCCGGTTATCTGGTTCCCCGGTTCGTCCGGGAAATCGCCGGGGAAAATTCCAAGACGCCGATATTCGCCCGAAGTTAGTGACCAGTGGTTAGGGGTTAGTTGACAGTAAAGAAAAAGTCTTTACTGTGCCGAGATTCTTCGCTGTCGCTCAGAATGACGTTACGGACGGGCAGTCGTCATGTTGAGCAACGCGAAACATCCCTTTACTGTTCCTGGATTGACGCCTTTGGCGTTAGCGGCTGTGCTCAGGGTCAGAATGACAGTTTGCAGGAGAACAGCAGTCATGTTGAGCAACGCGAAACATCCCTTTACTGTTCCTGGATTGACGCCTTTGG
>CAZCRF010000016.1:38729-43497 GCA_964501065.1 uncultured Fibrobacter sp.
GTCAGAATGACAGTTTGCAGGAGAACAGCAGTCATGTTGAGCGCAGCGAAACATCCCTTTACTGTTCCTGGATTGACGCCTTTGGCGTTAGCGGCTGCGCTCAGGGTCAGAATGACAGTTTGCAGGAGAACAGCAGTCATGTTGAGCGCAGCGAAACATCTCTTTACTGTGGCGAGATGAACGGAGGCTGCGCCTCGCCATTTCAAACGCACTGTCGCACGGCCGTTCTCGACGACCTCTCCAGGATGGCCCCCTTTCCCCACTGCACCGTTTACTTTGTACGGAAAGCATCTTTCGGAGCGGAACTCGTACTTTTCCTCGGGCTTCTGAATGCCTGTGGGATAAGGGACGTCAATTCTTTGGGATTATGGATTTCATCTTTCCCCAACGGCACAAAGTTCGAATTGTCCGGCTTTTTCTAAATTTGCACTATGAAAAATTGCATTTCGATTCCGATGGTTCTTTTCGCCGCGACCGTTTTCGCGGGCTCCGCCTTTTCCGCTGAATGGGCGAGCGATTACCAGTCGATGAGCGCGTTCAACAAGGATGCCGGTCGCAAAAGTTACGTGAAGCCCATCGCCACGTATTTCGGAACGGTCTTGAACGGCAGCTGGATTTCCACGGCGTCGCTCCCGAAAGGGTTCTCGTTCGACGCGGGAATGCCCTTCCAAATCGCCTTCGTCGAAAGCGGCGACAGGAATTACGACATCACGACAGCGGCGGGAACGGTGGAACTCCCGACGATTTTCGGCGGGAAGTTCGACGGCGGCCTGGGCGGAAACGAAGACTTGCACGGTCTTTCCGTTTTCACACTCCCCCATTTGCAGCTCGGACTCGGATTTTTCCACACGCGAATCGCATTCCGCGGCATGTACATTCCCTCCATCAGCGAACTCCAAGGCTATCGTCTGCTGTCTTTCGGCATCCAACACAGCTTCGGGCACATCTTTGTCGAAAAATTGCCGGCCGCGCTCCGGGGATTTGACGTGAGCCTTTTCTTCGGATACAACTCGGCATACATCGGTTACACGCCCGACAAGTGGAGCGGCAAGCTGGACTTGGATTTCGGCACGACCTACACGGCAATCGTTTTCGGTTACAAGCCGATTCAAAGCGTGGAGCTGATGCTCTCCCTCGGCTACCAAACGGTCTCCATGGACGCGGGCGGCACACCGACGGATCCGGATTACGGCGCCATCGACGCGAACGTCTCCGTCGACGGCAGGGGCGGATGCCGTCTGGGTTTCGAAGTGGCGTTCTCCCTCGGAGAATCCTACCGCCCGGTCATCGGATACAACGTGGGCGCGAACAGTTCCATCAACGCGAACATCATCCATTTCGGAAAATCCTTCGGCGATGGAGACCGCTCTTCAAAAGAAGACCGCGTCGAAGACCACGTTTACAAGGAATCGGAAGACGGCGAAAAGATTCAAGCACCGTAAAGGGGAATCTTGCTCGACACCATTCAAAAGAGGCTAGAAGAACTTCCGTTTCGACCGGGCGTCTATTTGATGAAGGATGCCGAAGGGAAAATCATTTACGTGGGAAAGGCGAAGGTGCTCGCCCACCGCGTCCGAAGCTATTTCGACGGGAAGCCGAAGCCGGGACACAGGGCGGCCATGCTCATGCTGCCCTACATCCGCGACATCGAATGGATTGTCACCGACACGGAACAGGAAGCGTTCATCCTGGAAGCGAACTTGATCCGGAAGCACAAGCCCCTTTACAATGTCCGCCTGAAAGACGACAAGCACTACCCTTACATCGCCATTGACTTGAAAGACGAATTTCCGAGGCTGTTCCTTTCGCGACACGTGAACAGCCGCTATAGATTCTACGGGCCGTTCCCAAGTTCAAAGGCGTTCCACTCCCTTCTCGAAATTTCATCGAGGCTTTTCAAGATGCGGGAATGCAAGTTGAAGTTCCCGCTGCCGAAGACGCAACGCCCGTGCCTCAACTACCACATCGGACGCTGCATGGCGCCGTGCGCCGGTCTTTGCACAAAAGAGGAATATGCGAAAAGCGTCGATGAGATGATTCGCGTTTTAGAGGGAAAGCGGGACGATTTGCTGCGCAAATGGACGCGCGAAATGGAAGAGGCCAGCGCAAGGCTCGACTTCGAGACGGCGGCCAAGAGGCGCGACGACATCGAAGCGTTGCAGGCGGCCAACACGACGCAAAAGGCGGACACGACGGATACAACATTGAAACTCGACGTCATCGCCGTCAGACGGAACGGGAATCTGGCGACCGCCGTGATTTTCGAATACCGGAAAGGAGTCATCGCCGGGAGAAGGCATTACAGGCTCGAATGCGACAAGGGGCAGGACGAGTCGGAAATTCTCTGCGAGATGCTGGTCTCTTGGTACGAAGACGCGGAACTCATCCCCGGAGAAATCGCCATCAGCGACCCGATTCCCGAAGAAGACCGATTGCAGATGGAAGCGGAGCTTTCCGAACGGACTTCGCACAAAGTAAGCATCAACGTGCCGCAGCGCGGAGACCGCGTGCAATTCATGAAGCTCGCGTTGGCGAATGCGGAAATGCTCCTCGTGGAAGCCCAATCGGAAGTGAAACATTTTGACGAAGTGGATCAAGGCGTCTACGATTTGCAACGGGAACTGGGACTTGCAAAGACGCCGTTCCGCATCGAATGCGTCGACATTTCCCATTTGGCGGGGACGCACACGGTCGCAAGCCTCGTCGCCTTCAAGAACGGACGCCCGGACAAGAAAAATTACAGGAAGTTCATCATCAAGTCCGTATCGGGGGTGGACGACTTCGCCAGCATGCGGGAAGTGATGACGCGGAGAATCAAAAGGCTCGAAGCCGAAGGGACTCCCATGCCGGACCTTTGGGTCTGCGACGGAGGAAAGGGGCAAGTCGACGCGACGATGCAGATATTGAAGGAACTCGGGCATGAAAAGGATTTGCCGCTGATAGGGCTTGCCAAGCGCCTAGAGGAAATCGTCTTCCCCGACGACAGGAAGTCCATCGTCCTCCACCGCACAAGTGCCGCCCTGAAACTTTTGCAAAACGCCCGTGACGAGGCCCACCGATTCGCCATCACTTACCAGAGGAGCAAGCGCAAGGAAGACCTGCGCGTCGCCTGGCTCGACCTTCCGGGAATCGGCTACGAAACACGCATCCGGATTCTGTCCAAATTCCGCAGCCGGAAAGATTTTTTGAAAGCCCCCGTCGAAGACATCCAGGAACTTTTCGGGAAAAAGCGCGGTCTTTCCATTCGAGAAAGAATCGCCCAATACAATCCTTCCGCAGGGGGCGCATGACGCGCAAGATCATCCACATCGACATGGACTGCTTTTACGCAGCCGTGGAAATGCGCAGCCACCCGGAACTTCGGGACGTCCCCATGGCCGTCGGCGGGACAGTCGAAGAGCGCGGCGTACTCTCGACCTGCAATTACCCGGCCAGGAAATTCGGACTCCATTCCGCCATGTCCACGTTCCAAGCCTTCAAGCTTTGCCCCCAGCTGAAACTGGTCCCCCCCAATCACGAATCCTACAAGGAAGAATCCGGCGAGATTTTCAAAATCTTCCACCGCTACACGAACCGCGTCGAAGGATTAAGCTTAGACGAAGCCTTTTTAGACGTCACGGGGAGCGATGTCCAAAACGGCTCCGCATCATTGATTGCAAAGGAAATCCGCGAAGCGATTTTTGAAGAACGCGGCGGCATCACGGCCAGCGCGGGAATCGCCCCGAACAAGTTCCTGGCGAAAGTCGCGAGCGATTGGAACAAGCCGAACGGGCAATTCACCATTTCCCCGGAATCCGTCGAAGAATTCACCCGGGAGCTCCCACTAGAAAAAATCCCCGGCGTCGGAAAAGCCTGCAAAAAGAAGCTTGCCGCCTTGGGGCTTTCCCTCTGCAAAGACATCCTCCCCCTGTCGAAAGAGACTCTCGCCAAACACTTCGGAAGTTTCGGGGAAACTTTGTACGCATTTTCACGGGGAATCGACGAACGCCCCGTCGTCACGGACCGCGTCCGAAAATCCATCTCCACGGAATGCACCTTTCCCAAAGATGTACGGGGAATCGAAGATTGCGAACGGGAACTGCGCTCCGTCTATTTTGAATTCCTGAAACGCGCCCACCGTTTCATCGAGAGGGAATCCCAAAAGACCTTTCCCGAATTCCACTGCTTTGTCAAAATCAAATACGCGGATTTCAAGACGACGACCATCGAACGCCATTTTTCCGACGTCTCGTGGAAACGCTTTTCCGCCCTTTTCCAGGAACGCTACGACACGTCCAAAAAAGTCCGCCTCTTAGGGGCCGGCGTTCGCCTGAACGATGCCGCTGCGGAAGACGAATTGCAGACGAATCTGTTCTGAGAAAGTTTCCGGACTTTAGACCCGGAGCAACAGTTTCCTTTAAAAAAACAGCTTGACAAGCTGTTTTTTTTTTTACATTTTGAAAGCCATTTCTGGAGGAGTTTTAAAATGAGGATTGCGCGTAATGGATAAATCTTCCCCGAAGGCAAAGCTTTGGCTCGGCCTCCTATCTTTCTTTATCTGTTTCTTTGGATGCGGAGGCGAAACCGAAATCGTTTACGATTGGGAGAACCCTCCCCCTGCCGAATTGTTGAAGGAATACCATAAAGAAAGCACCACAAGCGCGCCAAGGACTTCCGCAGCTGAAGAACTCAAGCCCAAAGACGACACCCTTTGCGTCTACCAGGATTTTTCCGATGGAATGTGTAAATTTCTTTCTGTAAAATCAAAAGGGTCCGGAGAACTCGCCGT
>CAZCRF010000017.1:0-42309 GCA_964501065.1 uncultured Fibrobacter sp.
GCGAAAGTTGCACCGTGGCGGACAGCGGGAACGGGGTCGTGACTGTCCAATGCGCATCGGACACGGTCAAGCTCTACAAGGCCGTGTGCGGAACGACGCCTTACGATCCGGAATCCGGCTTCTTTTGCCAAAACGGGGTGTTCCACTTCACCGACAGCCGCGACGGACAAGCTTACCGGGTGACGACCATCGGCTCGCAGACCTGGATGGCGCAGAACCTGAACTACCGCTACACGCAGGGGACGGCGGACTTGGATTCTTCGAGCTTCTGTTACGACAACGATACGGCCAACTGTACTAAGTACGGTCGGCTTTACCTTTGGAGCGCGGCGATGGACTCGGCAGCGGTCTTCAGCAAAAATGGAGAGGGTTGCGGTTACGGCGTGACCTGCACCGCGACGGAGTCCGTGCGCGGCGTCTGCCCGGCGGGATGGCACTTGCCGACGAAAGCAGAGTTCGAAACGCTGATTACTTATGCGGGCGGAGGAAACGAGGCGGGTGCGAAGCTCAAGGCGGCAAGCGATTGGAACGACAATGGAAACGGCTCGGACGATTACGGCTTTTCGGCTTTGCCGGCGGGCTACCGCTTCTCGGGCGGAGACTTCTACCGCGCGGGCTTCCGCGCGTACTTTTGGAGTGCCTCTGAGCTCGGCACGGGCAGCGCGCGCAACGTGGGTTTGTACTATTACCACGGCGACGCGGACTTGGGCTACGACTACAAGGACTACGCGTTCTCCGTCCGTTGTCTCAAGGACTAGGGCTGGGCATAAATTGTCATTCTGAGCGACATCACCGTCATTCTGCACTTGCTAATGTCATTCTGAGCGACATCACCGTCATTTTGCACTTGCTAATGTCATTCTGAGCAACGCGAAGAATCTCGTCGAACATTCACAGCAACTGGATGTTTCGCTTGCCGCTCAACATAACTGCTGCTTTTCTGCAAACAGTCATTCTTACCCTGAGCGCAGCCGAAGGGGAAGAAAAGCGTGCAAGCCGAATCCTGCGGCCGAAAGCTTGCTTTCGGACATTGGTGAGGCGCAGCCGCTAACGCCAAAGGCGTTAATCCAGGAACAGTAAAGGGATGTTTCGCTCCTGCCATTCGGAGGGTGGGTCGCTCAACATGACTTTTTCTTTACAGTTAACTAACCACTAGCTCCTAACTTCTCGACAAATTTGTCCCGTTTTATCGGAAACCGTCCGCCAAAATCTGCCGTTGGAATCGGGAAAAAAGTTTCGGACGGGGGCGAATTTCGTATATTTGGAATGCTGTAAAGAATCGATTAAGCAAAAGGAGAATCCTATGATTCAGAACGAAGCTTGGGAAGGCTTTGAAGGACGCATTTGGAAAGATGAAATCAACGTCCGCGACTTTATCCAAAAGAACTACAAGCCCTACGACGGGGACGAATCGTTTTTAGTCGCGCCGACGGAGGCGACGAACACGCTCTGGGGAAAGCTCCAGAAGCTCCAAAAGGAAGAACGCCAAAAGGGCGGCGTGCTCGACATGGACACGGAAGTCGTGTCTTCGATTACGTCGCACGGGCCGGGCTACATCGACGAGGCGACCAAGGATTTGGAGCAGATTGTCGGGCTTCAGACGGACAAGCCTTTGAAACGCGCCTTCATGCCGTTCGGCGGCATCCGCATGGCGGAAGAGGCTTGCACGACTTACGGCTACACGCCGTCCCCGAAGCTTCACGAAATTTTCACGAAATACCACAAGACGCACAATGACGGCGTCTTCGACGTCTACACGCCGGAAATGAAGCTCGCCCGCCACAGCCACATCGTGACCGGTCTCCCCGATACTTATGGGCGCGGTCGCATTGTCGGCGATTACCGCCGCGTGGCCCTTTACGGCATCGACTTCTTGATTGCCAAAAAGCAAGAGGACAAGGCGAATTGCGGCGACGGCACCATGACGGACGACGTCATCCGCCTCCGCGAAGAAATTTCCATGCAAATCAAGGCGTTGAAGGAACTGAAGGTGATGGCCGCCTCTTACGGTTACGACATCTCCGGCCCCGCGAAAACGGCCAAGGAAGCCGTCCAATGGCTCTACTTCGGCTATCTGGGCGCCATCAAGACGCAAAACGGCGCGGCGATGAGCGTCGGCCGCGTTTCCACGTTCCTCGACATCTACATCTCCCGCGATTTGGAAAAGGGAATCCTCACGGAGGAAAAGGCTCAAGAACTCATCGACCATTTGGTGATGAAGTGCCGCATGGTCAAGTTCGCCCGGATTCCTTCTTACAACCAGCTCTTCTCCGGCGACCCGGTGTGGGCCACCCTCGAAGTCGCCGGTACGGGAGTCGACGGCCGCCACATGGTGACGAAGAACGATTACCGTTTCTTGCACACTCTTGAAAACATGGGACCGTCCCCGGAACCGAACCTCACCGTCCTCTACACGAGCAAGCTCCCCGCGAATTTCAAAAAGTATGCGGCGAAAATCTCGGTGAAGACCAGCTCCATCCAATACGAGAACGATGACGTGATGAAGCCCGTCTGGGGCGACGATTATTCCATTTGCTGCTGCGTTTCCGCGACGCAGACCGGCAAGGAAATGCAATTCTTCGGCGCGCGCGCCAATTTGGCGAAAGCCCTCCTTTACGCCATCAACGGCGGTGTCGATGAAAAGAGCGGCGACCAGGTGGGACCCGCCTTCGCGCCCATCACTTCCGAATACTTGGATTACGACGAAGTCGTGAAAAAGTATGACGCCATGCTCGAATGGCTCGCCGACCTTTACGTGAATACGCTGAACGCGATTCAGTATATGCACGACAAGTATTATTACGAAGCGGAAGAAATGGCTTTGATCGATACGGATGTCCGTCGCACTTTCGCCACGGGCATCGCCGGATTTTCACACGTCATCGATTCCCTCTCCGCCATCAAGTATGCGAAGGTGAAGGTCATTCGCAACGAACAGGGCGTCGCCGTCGATTACAAGGTCGAAGGCGACTTCCCGAAGTATGGGAACGACGACGACCGCGCAGACGAAATCGGCGTGGAACTGCTCAAGAACTTCATGACGAAGATTCGCAAGCATCACACTTACCGCAACTCCGAGCCGACCACTTCGATTCTCACGATTACTTCGAATGTCGTCTACGGGAAAGCGACGGGAGCGATGCCGGACGGCCGCAAGGCCGGCGAACCGCTGTCCCCGGGGGCGAACCCGAGTTACGGCGCGGAACAGAACGGCTTGCTCGCCTCCCTCAATTCCGTGGCGAAGGTCCCCTATCATTGGGCGCTCGACGGCATCAGCAACACCCAGACAATCAATCCGGATGCGCTTGGGCACAGCGAAGAGGAGCGCACGAACAATCTCGTGCAAGTCCTCGACGGCTACTTCGACCAGGGTTCCCACCATGTGAATGTGAACGTCTTCGGGCGTGAAAAGCTCGTCGACGCCATGGAACATCCGGAAAAGGAAGAATACCAGAACTTCACGATCCGCGTGTCCGGTTACGCAGTCAAGTTCATCGATTTGACCAAGGAACAGCAGATGGACGTGATTTCCCGTACTTGCCACGATAGAATGTAATGGCTTCGGGCCATATCCAAAAGTTGGAATCCTTCGGGCTTGTCGACGGCCCGGGCGTGCGGTTTGTCGTGTTCATGCAAGGCTGCCGCATGCGTTGCCGTTACTGTCACAATCCCGAAACTTGGAACATGTCCGGGGGAACTCTCTACACTCCCTCGGAATTGTTTTCCAAGGCCTATCGTTACAAGTCTTATTGGAAGGACAACGGCGGCGTGACCGCAAGCGGCGGCGAGCCGCTCCTCCAATTGGATTTCTTGACGGAATTCTTTGAAATTTGCCGCGAGCATTCCGTGAGCACCGCTTTGGATACGAGCGGCAATCCGTTTGCGGAAACTCCGGACTATTTGGAAAAGTTCGACAGGCTCTTGTCGGCGACTTCGATTGTCCTGCTGGATTTGAAGCTGTCCCATCCCGACGGGCATAAAAAGCTCACGGGGCAGCCGAATGAAAATATCTTGCAGATGGCCAGGCGCATTTCGGAGAAGGGCGTCCCCATTTGGGTCCGTCGCGTTCTCGTGCCGGGACTGACGGACGGCGAAGACGATTTGAAGGAGACGTACAAATTCATCGAATCCCTGAAGACCGTCCGCCGGGTGGAAGTCTTGCCCTATCATGCGTTCGCCATTCCCAAGTGGCAGCAGCTCGGAATTCCCTACACGCTGATGGATGCGGTCTCCCCGACGGCGGAACAAGTCCTTCGCGCAGAAGAAATCTTGCACGTGAAGGATTTTCCCGATTATTCTTGATTCTGCGGACTTCAGAGGCGGTCGGCTTCCCGGTCGCCTTTTTTCATTCCCGTTGGTATAGGCGGAGTCCGAAGAACGGGAGCATGGACATGAGGTGATCGACGATGTCGGAGGCGAAGGTCTCGTAATCCGCCCACTTCGTGATTTTTGAAAACAGGTAGATTTCAAGAGGGATGCCCGTGCCGCTTGAGGGGAGTTCCCTGGCGAAAATCGTCATGTTGGAATCGCTGTTCTCCAGGGAGCGGATGTAGCCCGACGCGTATTCGCGGAAAAGCCGGATGTTGCTTTCCATTTCCCGTTCGGATGGGTTTTCGAGACGCTCTCCGAGAATTCGTTTCGCTTTCGGATTTTGGCGGAGAGTCTCCAACCTTTCCGGGGAAATCGGACCGACCGTTCTGCCGTCGATGAGGATGGAGCGTTGGATGCGCCGCCGATTCGTGTCGTCCATGCGTCGCCAGTTTTTGTAGGGAGTCGAGACCAAAGTGTAAGAAGGGAAGATGCTTGTCGTATTGTCCCAATTGAGAATCCGGATGTGCGAAAGGGAGACCATTTCGACCGTGCCGTTGATGCCTTCCTTGGGAATTTCCACCCAGTCGCCCGTGCGGACCAAATCCAGAACGGCGATTTGAATCCCGGCGGCAAATCCCAAAATGGAATCTTTGAAAATCAACATGAATACGGCGGAGAGCGCGCCGAGTCCCGAAAGCAGGATGACGGGGCTTTTCCCCAAAAGTTGAGAGACAATCAAAATTGTGCAGAGGAGAAATCCGACCAGCAGCGCGGCCTGTCGCACGCCTTGGATGGGAGTGCCCTTCTTTTTGGAATTGATGAGAACGATGTCGGTGAGCGCGCGGAGAATCGAGTCGTAAACTAGGAATCCGACGACGATGAAGTAGATGTTGTTGAGGGTCGAGAGGATGCCGAAAAGTTCCGGGGAGCCGGAGAGGGTCTTCGGCAGGCCGATATAAAACAGGATGGCCGGGACGATGTGCGCAAAGCGTTCGACGGCGCGGTGCTTGACCAAGAGGTCGTCGAATTTCCCCTTCGTCTTTTTCGCAATTTTTTTGAAGACGGGGAGGAGAATGTAACGCGTCAGGTATAAGGAGGCGGCCGCAATCAGGCAGAGGATGGCGAAGTTCCGGTATTCTTCAAAAAGTTCAAACATGATTCCAAAGTTAAAAAAGTGGAGGGAAGAATTTCTATCTTTCATCCATCTATGGATTCAAAGAACACATCCCCGTTGAACCGGGCGAATTCCCGGCTGAAGGCCTTTTTTCAAAAGCTCCCGCTTCCGAAGTGGTGCAAGACGTTGCTCAAAGAAATCGTGATTCCCATCGTGTGTGCCCTGATTGTCATCCAATACGTCATCCAGGCGTTCCAAATTCCGAGCGGCTCCATGGAGGACACTTTGAAGACGGGGGATTTCATTTTGGGGCTGAAGTTCACCTACGGCTCCCCGATTCCTTTTTCCCATTCCAAGTTCCCGGGAATTTCGGATCCGAAGGTGGGCGACATCGTCATTTTCCGTTATCCGGGGGATCCCGCTTATCCGGATTACGATTACGCGCGTTACACGCACATCGCGGACGCGTTGATGTTCGGGAACTTTTATTGGGATTCGAAGCCGCTCGCGGGAAGTCCGCATTTGGTACATTACGGAGACGGCCCGAAGGATTACATCAAACGGTGCGTCGCCGTTTCCGGCGACACGGTCGAAGTTCGCCGGGGAATCCTCTTTAAAAACGGGAAGGAGCTGCGGAAAATCCCGGGCAAGGGGAAGTATTCTGCCTATTCCCGGTCGGATATCGCCCGGGATTCCCTGGACGCCATCCGCGTCCCCGCCGCCGGGGACACTCTCGAACTTTCCGATTACAGCCTTTCCCGGCTCTGGTGGGTGCGCTCCCTGATGGTGCAGGAAATGCCGCAGGCGAAGGTGGAGCTGGAGTTGAAGCTGTTCAAGGATTCCGTCGAAGTGCCGGATTACCGATTTGAAAATTTCCGCGTTCCGGCGGAGAGCGACCGGGGCGATTTGCTGCAGGAAATCTTTTCGCAGAGCCGGATGACGGTCTGTCGTTCGGGCGACACCCTTGAATTCGATTTCGAGAAGCACCGGGTGTTGGTGAGTCGCGGCGGAGAGCGTTTCGTCACCGTCCCGACCCGTGAAAATTCGGCGATTTATCCGAATGATGAAGTCTTTGGCAGCGTCCCGTTCTCCTTCTTTGCCGAGAATGCGCGGACGGGATTCATCCCGATTTGGAATCCGGACAGCGTTTATTCCGGGATGACGCGTCCTGTCAGTTACCGCTATTTCGAAAGTGCGGAACTCGGGGATTTGGAACGCCACGTGGCGCGGGATTCTTCCCTCAGACTGGAATCCCGGGTGCTGGTCGATGGAAACCCCGTTTCGCGATACGTCGTGCAAGGCCCCGTATTCTTCATGATGGGCGACAACCGCGACATGTCCGCAGACAGCCGCTACTGGGGATTCGTCTCGAAAAGGAACGTCAAGGCGAAGGCTTTCGTCATCTATTTTTCGTTTGAAAATTCCGATGGGGAGTTCTCCTTCGCAAATCCGCTCTCCTGGTTGAAGATTCCCTTCAAGATTCGCTGGTCGCGCATCGGCAAGATCATCCATATGATCGGGGATTGATTTTCGTGTTCTTTCGCGCGCTCGCCATCCTCGCCGCTCTTGCATTCCTTTCGGATTGCGCGACTTCCGTCGCTCCGGGCGGCGGGCCGGAAGACAAGTACCCGCCGAGAGTCTCCGGAGTTTTCCCGGCCCCGGGGGCTGTCGACATGCCGCTCGAGTTGAACGTCCATCTGCAATTCGACGAATGGATTTCGACTAGCGTGCCGAGGAGTGCCGTGACCATTTCCCCTCCGCTGGAGAAGAAACTCAAGTTTGAAGTCGATGGGGATGAACTTTTCATCACGTCGAAGGCGCGCCTGGATTCGAACACGACGTACACTTTGACGATTGCGAACGGGCTGAAGGATTTGCGCGGGAATGCGGTCGCGGAACCTTTCCGGTTGACATTTTCGACGGGTCCCGTCATCGATTCGCTTTCGATTTCCGGGCGCGCGATGGTGACGGCTTCGATGATTCAAAAGAAGCTGTTCCCGACCGTGGGACTTTTCCTCGTGGGGGCTTCGGAACGGGCTTCGCACCATTATCTTGAAAAGTATCGGGATTCGACTCTCGCTGCGGATGCGGATTCGCTTCCGAATTTGGTGAAGGAACCGCCGCTCTTTTCCACGCAGACGGACAGCCTCGGGCGCTTTCGGTTGGAAGGCCTGAAGGCGGGGCGTTACCGCGCAGTCGCGTTCCTCGATGCCAACGGGAATCAGAAAATCGAACCTTCCGCGGAGTGGGCGGGCGTTGCGGAATACGAAGTTCTCCTGACTGCGGAGTTCTCGGACTCCCTCTGGATTCCGCTCTCGGATCAAGATACGACTCCCATCTCGTTAGAGTCCGTCGCGCAGGTGGGGAAGTCCGCCCTCTCGGCGAAGTTCTCGAGGAATTTGCGAATCGACAGCGTTTTTCTGGCGAAGGGAAATTGCGCCTTGATTTCTGCGGATTCGTCGAGGCTCGAACCGACTTTCGTGTACCGTTCCCCGCGAAGCGCCGATGTCGAATTTTATTTCGACTCCTTGCCGAACAGGGATTCCTCTTATACATTCGCCTGCAAGACGGGGACGGATTCCCTCGGAAGACATCTGGATTCGAGACTTTCGACCCTTTCCATGGAATGGGTGCGGCAAAGCGGCGACACTCTCCCGGCGAAAAGGGTCTCCACTCTCCCCGCGAGCGGCGCAAAGAACGTCCATCCCAAGGATTCCGTCGAAATCGTCTACGACAAGCCCGTGCCGGATTCCGTCCTGGACACTCTCCGTAAAAACCTCGTCTGGGTGCAAAACGGGGACACTCTCCCTGTCCGAATCTTGCGGCGGGACCCCGTGCGCTTCACGGCGCTTTCGAACGAGAATTTTTTGACGGACGCCAAGGTGGAGCTCCTCGAACGCTATGCGGATTCGACTCTTTCTTCCCCGGACAGCGCAACGGGAAAGAGGGACACTCTGGTGACTTTAAAAACACGGCAATGGGTGAAGTTCGAAACGGTGCCGAAATTGCAGCTTTCGAGCCTCTCCGGGAAAATTCCGGGCGGTGGGGCGGACACCCGCGTGCGCCTTCGCCTGGCGGATTCCGAAAAATTCGCCACGGTCCGTTGTGCGCCTGACGGGAGTTTTCGAATGGACGACCTGACGGAAGGGAAGTACTTGCTCGAATACTTCCGGACGAAGGATTCTCTAGACGTCCCCTATGCGGGGAAGCTTTTCGATTTTGAATATGGAATGCCTTGGCGGACTTTGGCGGACACGCTTGTCGTGGAACGCGGGGAGAACGCCTTGGGGAATGTGGAATCGCGCCTACCGGCGCTCCCGGCTAAATAAAGGAAAATTCGATGAAACCGAATGTGTATATCGCTTTGGATTTGGAGACGACCGGACTCGATTTTGAACATGACGAAATCATTGAAGTCGCCTTGGAACGATTTGAAAACGGGACGCCCGTGGCGAGCGAGGATTTTCTCATCAAGCCGAAACGCCCCCTGCGCCCGTTCATCGCTTCGCTGACGGGAATTTCGGACGCGGACTTGGCGAACGCTCCGGATTTTGCGTCCGTCGCGGGGAAGGTGCGAAAGTTCTTGGGCGACTTTCCGATTGTGGCGCACAATGCGCAGTTCGATTCCAAGTTTCTCCGGGATTCCTTTGCGAAGGTCGGCATTTCCATCGAGTCGAATTTGGTCCTCGACACGCTCGTGCTTTCCCGGATAGCTTACAGATCCGTTCCGAATCACAAGTTGGAGACCCTTGTCTCCTATTTGAACATCGAAAGGGAACGGGCGCACCGCGCCCTTCCGGACGCCGATGCTTGCGGGAAGCTGTTCTGGATGGCCCTTGGGGAAATTGAAAAATTCGATTCCTTCGTGCGTCACCACCTGTCGCGGCTTGCCGTGGGGACTGTTTGGGAAACCATTTTCGACGATTGCGAGCCTTCGCATGAAAAGCTCTCGCCCAAATCCCCACTAGAAATCGAGAGACCCGTTCCGGGAAAGAATCGATTGCCGCGCGTCCGCGAAGTCTTTGCCGCCGGCGGCGAACTTTCAAAGACCGTCCCGAATTACGTGGAGCGGAACGCCCAGGTCGAATTTGCCGAAATCGTGGAACGCAATATGTACAAGGGCGGAATATCCCTGCTTGAAGCGGGGACGGGAATGGGGAAGACCTTGGCGTATCTTGTACCGGCGGCTCTCAAGGCGGCGTCCGGGGAGCGCGTGGTCGTGAGTACGGCGACGCGGACTTTGGAAGAACAACTTTCCCACCACGATTTCCCGTTGATTGCCGGTGTTTTCGGAAAAGGCGTTTCCCCGCTGGTGCTCAAGGGGCGCGGCAATTACATTTGCCTCCGGAAGTTCGAAGAACATCTGAATTCCCCCGACGTGCTCCTCGCTCCCGATGAACGGGAATCCTTCATGACTCTCCTCCCTTGGATTGAAGAAACTCGAACCGGAGACGGGAATGAAAATTCGGGATTCAACCTTTCGCGGAATCGCTTGCTGTGGAACAAATTCTCGAGTGACGCTTCGACAAGCCTCGGCGAAAAATGCCCTTATTACGAAAAGTGCTTCGGGCTGAATACTCGTCGGCAAGCCGCCAAGTCGAACCTCTTGTTCATCAACCATTCGCTGTTCCTTTCGGACCTTTCCCTGGACTTCGCGCTTCTCCCCGCTTACGACCACATCGTGTTCGACGAAGCTCACCGTTTGCCGCAAATGAGTCACCAGTCCTTTGGGAAGATGGTGAGGTTCTTCCGTTTGCGGAACATCACGAAAATCTTAGTGCACCCGAAGGAGCAGGAAAAGGGACTTGTCGCCGAACTCGAGACCCTCTTGCGGAAGAAGAATGCCGACGTGTCGCTGCTCGAAAGGGCTGCCAAGTTGCGGATGGAAACTCTTGAATGCGAACGCAGTTTGCACCGATTCTTGATGAAGCTCGGCAAAAAAGTCTTCAAGCGCAAGTCGGACGGTTTCCGTTTTGCCGAGGGGATTCTTGCGGAGTACGATGTGGACCCGAAGCCCGTACTGGAATCTTGCACGTCCGTCAAGGCCATTGCGGAAGACATCTGCTCGGCTCTTCGGGGGGAGCCGGAACTTTCCCTTTTGGCGCGGAACTTGGAAGGGGCTGCGATGGAAATCGGCAGGTTTGCAGAGGACTTCGGATTCATCACGCAGGCGAAGCGCGAGGACTGGGTGTTCTATTTGGAAGAGCCGGGCAATCCGCATACGGCCATTTTGCGCGCCGTTCCGCTCTATCCGGGGAACCTTTGGACGAAAAAGTTTTACCCGTGGATTAAAAGTGCGACTTTCACCTCGGCGACTCTTTCCGTGCAAGGGGCGTTCGACTATTACGAAGAAAGGATGGGAATGCAATCCCCGGAATTGGGGAAATCCAAGCATCCTTTCGTGAGATCCTACCCTTCGGCTTTCGACGTCGGCGCGAATCGTCGGATTGTCATCGCGGATTTTTTGCCGAAGCCGAATTCCCCGGAATTCCAGGAGGCTTTGGAAAACGTCCTTGCGGAAGTTCTCCCGGACGTCAAGGAAAACGCCCTGGCGCTTTTCACCAGCTTGAACAGCATGACGAAGGTCCACGCCGCACTTTCTCCGCGATTTGCCGCGAACGACAAATTGCTCCTTTGCCAGCACATCGATGGCGGGATGGACAGTCTCGTGGAGATGTTCCGAAAGCGGACGGAAGCCTGTTTGCTCGGCTGCCAAGTCTTTTGGGAGGGAATCGACCTGCCGTCGAATGCCTTGAAATTGCTGGTCATCCCCAAGCTTCCCTTCCCGAACCCTTCGAACCCGTTGATTGCGAGCCTCGCCGACAAGATGAAGGCGAAAAACGAGAATGCGTTCCGGAATCTCTACATCCCGGAGGCGCTCTTGGAACTTCGCCAAGGACTCGGGCGGCTGATTCGCTCGGAATCCGATTCGGGGACGGTCTTGTTCCTCGACAACCGTCTGATTCGCGAGGCTTACGGGAAGAGTTTCACCCGCTTGTGGCAATCGAAGCATGAAGTCGCTCACAGTCTCGAAGAATTGAAGTCCTTGCTGGGGCTTTGATTCGTTGAAAATTCTATCTTTACTCGCTGCTTGTTGGAGATTTTATGCTCGCTGTCCGAGACTTTTTAAATGGAATGACGAAACCGCAGCTGAAAGAGTTGCATGGCACGGCCTTTGAAACCAAGGGGCTTTTGAACAACGCCAAGATTCTTTCGGAAACGGAGAAATTCTTTACGAATGTAGAACGCTTTCGCGCTTTTTACGCCTCTTTGAAAGATTGGCAGCGGCTGTGCATTTCCCTGATTTACCACAGCGAATCTCGCGGAATGGAACTTGGCGAATTGCGTTTGGCGGCGCCTCCTGGCGAAAGGGAAACCTTGGAATCCTTTTTGCTTTCGGCGGCGAAATCCCTCTACATTTGGCGTTCCCGTTCGGAAAACGGTCCGTGCGCCTATCTTGGATTTGCCGATTTTTTCAAGGAGATTCTCCTTGTGCCGGAAGTCCATGCCGATGAAAAGGCGCATTTCTTGAATTACGACGACATGCTTGTCTGGCATCTCTGTCTCGTGCTCTCCTTTGCGCGTACGGGAAAATTGAAAATGAGCGCGAGCGGCGGCTTGAGCAAGCATTCCTTGCAGCTTATCGAAGAGACTTTCCGCTATTCCCGGCAGATTTCCCCGGATGCGTTCCGCGAAGAAGTGACGCTTCTGCTCGAATTCTTGACGTCTAGCCATTGGTTGGAATTGCGGGGGAGTGACCTGTCCGTGACCGAGGAGGCGTTCGAGTTCTTGGCGCACAACGGATTTCGTCTGAAAAATGAAATTCTCGACTGGTGGATAAAGCGTCGCTTCTCCGGGGACTTGGACTTTTTCAAACACGTTCTCTTTTCCCTTCGCCGGGACGCCTCCGCTTGGAACGCCGCTCATATTTTATGGGTGTTGGAGCCGAGTTCCCGCCTGCCGCCCCCTTCTGCGGAAATATCTTGGCACTCCTTGCCGAAACCGCTCTTTGAACTTTGGCTCTTGGGAATGGTGGAGTTTTCCGTTCACGCCGGGAACGTCTCTTGGGTGCGTTTGACGCCCCTTGCCTCGGATTGGCTCGCTTCTTCGGCATCCCCGATGCTCGGCGCCCAAATCTCCTCCCTGCCGAATTTTGAATTGATCGTGTCGGTGAAAAGCGCGCCCCGAGTCCTCTTCCTCGCCGCGTGCCTTGCCGATGTGAAGAACGATGAACCGTACTTGCGCTTTTCCATCTCCAAGGATTCCTATTTGAACGGGTTGAAGACGGGATTCTCAAGGGAAATGGCGGAAAGCTTCGAAGGGTGGATAAACGCCCCGGCGAATGTCCGCGAAGCGATGCGCGAATGGGCCGCCTGTTATTACGATTCTTCTTTCCGGACCGTGCGCCTGTTGAAAATCGACAACGTGGAAGTTCGGGAATCCCTCTCGGCGTTTCCCCAGTTCATGGAATTGGTCGAAGAGGCGATACCCGGATACGGTTTCATTGTCCATGCGAAATTCGAGCCGAAGATTCGGGAACTCTTGAAGCATTACGGGCTGGAACCCGCGAATCTCGAAAACAAGCCCCAGGCGGAAGCTTTCCACAATCCAGAATGGAGCAAGGCGTTCGCCCTCCATTTCCCGCAGAAAGGAACTCCGGACACGGCGTTCAAGCCGGAGCGGGCCGGCTCTTCCGTCTCTGTCGCCTTGGACGCGACCAAATACGGCGGAGATTTCCAAAGGTTTGAAATGTCCGACCTCTTCAAGGTGCTCCGCTACGCCCGTTCCACGGACGGGGAACTCGAAGCCCGCATCTCTTCGAAAGTGGACAAGAAGCTGAAGCTTCCCAAGTTGCCGTCGGAGCTTCGCTTCAAAGTGGAGGAGCTGCACTTTTCCCGAGTTCCGTTCATGGCGAAGATTCGGGTGGAACCGGAAGGAAAGTCCTTGGAACTGCCGTTGGAATCGATTTCGGAACTCCGGATGGCGCGGCAAACCAGTTAGCGGATTTGCGGCGGGATGCGGCCGGAATGTAGTTTTAAACTTGCAGTCGTAAAAAGGACCTTGAAAAAGGTGGTTGTGTGGTGAACCACTTTCAAAGGAGAAGAAATGAGTCAGACCGGATTTGTTCACCTTCAGCTTCATTCGGAATTTTCCATTTTGCAGTCGACTGCCCGCCTTGACGACATTTTGGCCGCAGCTGCAGAAGACAACGCACCCGCAGTCGCCCTGACCGATCACGGGACGATGTTCGGCATCTTGGAATTCCAAGAGCGGGGGAAGGCTTTCAACCAAAAGCGCAAGGCGAAGGGACTCCCGCCTGTCCGTACCGTTTTGGGCTGCCACATTTACGTGGACACTCCGGGGGCGAATCTGAAGGACACTTCGAGTTTCGATCGTTTGACGCTTCTTGTGGAAAACGAAGCCGGCTATTACAATCTGCTCCGCATCGTGAGTTACCGCTACGAGGAGTCTAGCCGCTGGGGAGAAATCCCGTCCGTCCCCTTGGACGTCGTGGAACGGCACAAGGATGGGCTGATAGCGATTGCCGGCGACTTCTTCAGTCATTACGGTACAAGCGTGACGGCGGGTCGGGAAGCCGTCGGGAGAGCCTATCTGGAGTCTCTCGACAGAATCTTTGCGCCTGGCCAGCTCTACTTTTCCATCTGCGACAACGGCATCGCGGCGCAGAAGACCCTGAACCTGTTCACCGTTTCCCTGGCGAAGGAGTTGGGACGCGAGCTTGTCGCCGTCGGGGACGTCCATTACATCCGCCAAAAGGACAGTGACGCCCACAAGGCGCTCCGTTGCATCTCCTTGGTGGAAAAATTCAAGGATTTTGAAGACAAGCGTTTTCCGACGGACCAGTTTTATTTCCGGACGGAAGAGGAAATGCGCGGACTTTTCCCCGACCATCCGGAAGCCATCGAAAATTCCGTCAAAATCGCGGAACGCTGTCACTTCGAAGTCAAAACGGGCATCGGCGACGACTTCTGGCCGCGATACGCCATCCCCAAGGATTTCCTGGAATCCGAGGAATGCCGGGAAATTCACCGCGCCATGGAGGAGGAATATGCGAAGGCTTATCCCGAGGCGTTCGCCAAGGCTGCCAAAGCGTATTGTGCCAAGAACGAGGGGAAAACGCCCGATTCGCTGACCGACGAGGACAAGGCCGCCATCGAAAAAATCATGGAGCACAACAAGACGAGCCGCCATGGCGGAGACGCGGACGCCTATCTGATTCATCTGACGAACGAACGCCTCAAGTCGCGTTATCCCGAAGAAACGTTCAAATACCCGCAGCACGGGTCGGAGGTGAGCGACCGCATTTACACGGAACTGAACTGCATCCGGAACATGAACGTGGCGGGCTACCTGCTCATCGTCTGGGACTTCATCAACTGGTCGCGCGAACACGGGATTCCCGTGGGGCCGGGCCGCGGATCCGCTGCGGGCTCCATCGTGACTTACATCGTCGGCATCACGAACATCGATCCGCTGAAGTACGGACTTCTCTTTGAAAGATTCTTGAATCCGGAACGCGTGTCCATGCCGGATATCGATACGGATATCGCCGACCGCGACCGCGGACGCGTCATCGATTACGTGACGCATAAATACGGGGCGGATTGCGTCGGCCAGATTATCACTTATGGAATGCTCAAGGCCAAGGCCGTCATCAAGGACGTCGCCCGCGTCCTCGGGATAGATTACCGCGAAGCGGACGCGATTATCAAGCTCTTTCCCAAGCGCCTTCTGGACTTCAGCCTGGACACGGCTTGGACGGGACTCCAAAAGGGCAAACCCATTGCCGATTACAACCCGGAACCGCTGCAAAAGCTCATCAACAGCCGGGATTCTTACAGGGAACTGTGGGACATCGCCAAGCGGCTTGAGAATCTTCCCCGGCAGACGGGAGTGCACGCTTGTGGAGTCGTGATTACGCCCACTCCTATTTATAATTTGGCACCCCTTTTCCGCGCGGCTCCCGCAGACACTCCCGTCGTCATGTACGACAAGCATTATTCCGAGACAATCGGCCTTTTGAAGATGGACTTTCTCGGTCTCATCAACTTGTCCATCATCCAGGACACGGTGAACATGGTGAAAAAGACGCGCCACATCGAGTTGGACATGGACAAAGTCCCGACGGACGACAAGGAGACTTTCGAACTCCTCAGCCGCGGCATGACGACGGCGGTTTTCCAGTTCGAATCTCCGGGAATGCAAAAGTACCTCCGCGAATTGAAACCGTCCCGAATCAGCGACCTGATTGCCATGAACGCGCTTTACCGCCCGGGGCCCATTGACCAGATTCCGCACTTCATCGCGCGAAAAATCGGCAAGGAGCGGATCGACTGTTACCATGACGATTTGAAACCCGTCTTGGAAGAAACTTACGGCGTCATCGTCTACCAGGAACAGGTGATGCAGCTCGCGCAGATTCTCGGCGGCTACACTCTTGGCGGCGCAGACAACATCCGGCGCATCATGGCGAAGAAAATGCCCGAAAAGATGGCGAAGCTCGAACCGGAATTCTTTGAAAGATGCCTGGCGAAGGGTTATGACAAGGCGATGATTCAAAAGGTCTGGGATGCCGTGCTCCCTTTCTGCGGATACGCCTTCAACAAGAGCCACGCCGCCGCTTACGCCTATGTCGCTTACCAGACGGCTTATTTGAAGACTCATTTCGGACCGGAATACATGGCGGCCTCCATGACGTCCAAAATGGGGAAGAACGAAGACATCGTGACGCTTGTACAGGAATGCCGCCGTCTTGGAATCGAAGTCTTGCCGCCGGACATCAACGTCTCGCTTGGGACGTTCTCGGCGAATGAAAAGGGGCAAATCATTTACGGGTTGGCCGGGATTCGCAATGTGGGAATTTCCATCTGTGAAGACATCGTGGCGGAGCGCGAAATGCACGGTCCTTACAAGACTCTGTTCGATTTTTGCAACCGTCTGTTGGATTTCCAGGCGTCGGAGACGGGAAAGCATCCACCGCTCAACCGAAAGATTCTCGAAAGCTTGATCATGGCCGGGGCGTTCGACAAAATGTCTTCGACGACGCCGAACAGGCCGACTCTCATGGCGAGCGTTGAAAAAGCCTTGGAGGTCGCCGCCCGTCACCGCAAGGAGCAGGATGCGGGACAGATTTCCCTGTTCGACATGCTCGGTGCGGAAAATTCCGCATCCAAGATGGACGAGACCTACGAAGAAGCGCAGCCGTGGGGGTTGCTCGAGCTTTTGAACAAGGAGCGCGAAGTCTTGGGACTTTACCTTTCCGCGCATCCATTGGACGAATGCCGCCCGGAACTCAGGGGGTTCACCACGAACAGCCTTGCGGAAAGCGAATTGAAAGACATCATGGAGAAAAATCCGAAGGCCGTCGTCTGTGTGGGGGGCATCATCTCGAGCCTTCGCTCTTTCCAAGGGAAAAAGGATGAAACGAAAACGATGGGAGCCGGTATTCTGCAAGATTTCCAAGGGGAAATTTCCATCTTTTTCCCACCGGACGCTTGGGAACGTTGCCGCGACCATTTTGGCGGAGACGACCGAGTCATCGTCCGAGGAAGGCTCTCGGCGCAGAATCAAGATCCGTCCGCGTTGCAAATCGTCGTCGACACGGCTTATTCCATCGATGAAGTACGCACGAAATTGGTCAAGTTCATCCATGTCGTGGTTTTTTCCATGGAACTTGTTGAATCGCGGATGGACGAAATCCTCGATCAGATGGAGAGGTTTCAGGTGCTTCCCGGAGAGCAAGCGGTGGAAATCGTCTTCCATGTCGAAACGCAATCAGGTCACGTCCATGTGCTCCGCTCCCAGGTGTACAAGGTGGCTTACAGGTCGGACATCTTCGAATGGCTGCAACGGGAATTCGGCGTCCCGTACGTCTGGGTCTCGGCAAAAGCCAAGGGTTGATTCCCGTGCGGCCTTTCGTCCTCTTTTGTGCGGGTGAAGATTCCGGTGATATTTTAGGCGAAGGCTGTGTTCGGCAGGTCGTCGAAGGGAATTGCGATGCTTTTGGCGCGGGAGGCGCTCGGATGCAACGCGCAGGACTCGTTCCGGTTGTTCCGTTCGACGACTTGCCCGTGAATGGGTTTTGGGACGTTCTAAAACATTCGGCGCGCCTTTCGAGGCATTTGAAGACTCTGGAATCTTTTTTGCAAAAGGAAAATTGCAAAGGCCTCGTGGCCGTGGATTATCCGGGTTTCAATTTGAAGTTGATGCAGATGGCCTTGAAGCTCGGCAAACGCGTCGTCTATCTGGAGCCCCCGCAAATTTGGGCGTGGAAACCGCATCGCGTGAAGCTCTTTCTTTCGGAGCGGGCGAAAAGGTTCGTGGAACTCCGGTCTTGTTATGACATACAAATTAAAGCGTACGAAAGGTTCGGACTGACTGTGCGGCGCATGGAGCATCCGTTTGAAATGGCGAAGCGGAAGGCGAATCCGCTTTCCGCGCATCAAGGACCTGTCTTGCTTTTTCCCGGTAGCCGCCTTTCCCAGTTGCGGAGAAATATCGGCCTTTACGGGATGGTCGCGTCGAAGTTGAAAAGTTGTGGAGTCAAAGTGAAATTCGTCGCATCTCGCAAATCGCTCGTTCCCCATTTGGAGCGGGGCCTTTGTGGAAAGTTTCCCATCGAGATTTCTCCGTCGACGGCCGAGGACCGGTTTGAATTATTGAACGCTTCCGCGTGCATCCTCTCCGGCCCCGGAACGGTCATTTCAGAAGCCGCCATTGCCGGGACGCCTTGCATCGCCGCTTCGCGGATTGAACCGCTCACGTACTGGCTCGGCAAACGTTTTCTTTCCAGCGATTTTCTTTGCTTGTCGAATATCGAAGCGGAACGTGTGGGGGAAATCCCGATGATTCCCGAAATCGTGGAAGTTTCTTTTTCGAATTTGGAACTTCACGCAAAACGCGTTCTGACGGAAATCCAAAAATTCATATCTTTCAAAATATGTTCCTGACCGTTTTCATCATCGTATTCTTTTTGTTCTGTTCCGCGTTCTGTTCGTTCACCGAAGCCGCCTTTTACAGCTTTCCCGCATCGGAAATCGAGAACCTCAAAAAAAAAGGTTCTTTTATGGCGCGGTATATCGAACACGTCAAAAACAACATCGACCGTTATATTGCGTCTGTCTTGATTTTCAATACGCTTGCGAACACTCTCGCCGTTTCCCTTGCGACATCCTTTGCCATTTCGCATCTCGGGGCGATGGGGCAAGCCATTTTCCCGATAGCCCTGTCCATCGCCATTTTGCTGTTTGGAGAAATCACGCCGAAGACGATCGGCGTCAAAAAGGCGCGGCAGGTCGGGGCCATTTGCGCCGTTCCCATGTATTACATCACGATTTTCCTTTCTTGGACGGGACTCCTCCAGCTCTGTCTCGCCATCACGAAGCATTGGACAAAGACGGAAGAGGAAACTCCGGAAGTCAGCGTGGAGGACATCAACAGTTTGGTGAACATCGGGCTTCGGGATGAAGTCCTGGACAGGCAGCAGGCGGTGGTCATCAAAAACATTTTGGCATTGAAATCCGTCCCCGCACGGAAAGTCATGACTCCCCGTCAAGTCGTCTTTGCCATTCCGTCAGACAGCTCGGTCGAAAAGGAACTTGAAAAGAATCCCAATTGGCCGTTTTCGAGAATCCCCGTCTATTCCCCGGAAGACAAGGAAAAGTGGGTGGGGCTGATTCTGCGCCGTGACGCATACAACTTGGTCGCCGAAGGGAAACGCGAAACTCCCATCAAAAATTTGATGCGTCCCATCCAATTTGTCCCGGACAGCCTTTCTTTGGACAAGTTGCTTCTCCGTTTTTTGAAGCAGCGCGGACACATTGTCGCCGTCGTCGATGAATACGGTTCCATTGCGGGGTTGGTCTCGTTAGAGGACATTTTGGAAGAAATCCTCGGCCGCGAAATTGTCGATGAATTCGACGTCACCGTGGATTTGCAGGAACACGCTCGCCGGAAAAGTCGCGCCTTGGCTTTTGTCCGGGAACACAAAAGGGAGGATCGCAAAGGATGATGTTCGAAATCTTTCCACATCGGATGAATTTGGAATTTCGGGATCAAAAGGCGCGTCCGTCCGATTATTTAATTTATGCGGAAAACAATTGGGTGATTTTGGAAAAGTGCGCAGCGGGATTCCGCATTCCGAAGGTGCTTGCAGCGGAGAATCTGTGCCCGGGAATTTCGAAAAGATTGCATTATCTTTTTTCGATTGACGACAAGGCGTTCTTTTCTTCGGAAGAGGACTTTTCCCGAGGTTCCCCGAATTTTGAACGGGTCGGCGACCGCATTTTTCGCAATATGGAAAATTTGCCTCTCGCCTTTGGCGGAGCCGTCGCGGCGCACATGTCCCGTTGGGAACGATTGAATCGCTACTGCGGCTGCTGTGGGCATTCCATGCTTCGAAAGACGGATGAACGGGCCTTTGTCTGCCCGGAATGCGGCAATACGGTCTATGGGAAAATCTGTCCGGTCGTCATCGTCTCCGTCACTTGGGGCGACAAGTTGCTGATGGCTCACAACTTGAACAATCCGGATCCCAAGCCGTATTTGATTTCCGGTTTTGTCGAAATGGGGGAGTCCCTGGAACAGGCCGCCAAAAGGGAAGTCCTGGAAGAAACGGGGATTTCCATTCGGAATCTCCGCTACATCGGCAGTGAACCTTGGCCGTTTTCAAATTCCCTGATTGCGGGCTTTACGGCGGAACTGGACGGCTCGCCGAAAATCACCGTGCAAAAATCGGAGCTCTCCTTTGCCAAGTGGGTCTCCCGCGATGAAATTGGAGAATACACGGGGCGCTTGAGCATCTCCGGCGTGATGATTAAAAAGTTCAAGGATGGCACTCTTTGATAGACTTCATCGGAGACATCCACGGGCATCGCGAAAGGCTGGAATCCCTTTTGAAGAAAATGGGCTACGTACAAATTAATGGAACTTACCGGCATTCGGAAAATACGGCTGTCTTCTTGGGGGATTATATCGACCGCGGCCCGGATGTTCGGGGCACGGTCCAACTTGTCCGCAGAATGGTCGAAAGCGGTTCCGCCAAGGCTCTTCTCGGAAATCACGAAATGAACGCCCTCTTCTTTTGGGAAAAGAATCCCACTGGCGGTTATCTTCGCGAGCATTCCATCAACAAGATTTTGATTCATGTGAAAACTCTCGAATCCTACAGGCATCATCAAGAGGAATTCTTTGAAACTTTGGAATGGTTCCGCACCCTTCCGCTCTTCTTGGAAACGCCCTCGTTCCGCGCCCAGCATGCCTGTTTCGACGCGGAAAACATTCGCACCCTTCGCAGGGAACATTTGGAGACAATCGGCTCGCGAGAAAATTTGTTCCGCATTTTGCAAAATCCGAAGCTTCGCCTTGCCGTGGAAGAAACCCTCCAAGGCCCGGAGATTCCTCTCGAAAATGGAAAGTCTTTTTTCGACAGCGAAAATGTACGCCGTACCAAAGCGCGCATCAAATGGTGGGTGGAGCCTCGCGGGAAGACTCTCCGGGATCTGTCGTTTCAGCCGGGCGCGAAAATTCCTCCCCAGCCGCTTTCCGCAGAGGTCTTGAACCGCACTTTTTATCCGGAAGGGGAACGACCGGACTTCTTTGGACATTATTGGTTGGAAGGGCTGCCGAAACTTTTCCGGCAAAACATCTGTTGCCTGGATTACAGTGTCGCTTCTTGCAAGGGGAACGGAATCTTGGCCGCGTATCGGTTCGACGGGGAAAATCTCTTGGACGAAAAAAACTTCTTCTGGAATTGAGGCAGTTGTGTACAAATTAAAAATGTTTGCTGTTGCCGTTTGCGCCTTTTCCGTTTCGGCGTTTGCTGCGACTTTTTTCTACAACCAGGTCGGCTACGATGCCGGGATGCCGGTGAGCGTCATCGTGAAAAGTGCGAAAGATTTGGAAGGAACCTCCTATTCCCTTTTGAAAGAGGGCTCTCCTGTTTTCACGGGAACGTTTTCCGCCGGGGAAAATCCGGACAATTGGCTTTCTTCGGAAAACTTTTTCCTCGCCGATTTGGGCTCTTCGCTTGAGGCGGGAAATTACGCGTTGCAGCTTTCGGATGGGACGCAGTCCGGTACGTTTTCCGTCGCCGAAAAGGCTTTGGCTTCGAATACGCTCCCATCCGTCTTGAACTACTTTTACGCAGATCGCGCCGACGACAATTCCATTTTAAGCCAGGATGCCGCCGTTTCCATTTACGGTTCAAGCGGAGTGCGCAATGTGCAAGGAGGATGGTATGATGCGAGCGGAGACGTGAGCAAGTATCTTTCACATCTTTCTTATGCGAACTATTTGAATCCGCAGCAGATTCCGATGACCGTCTGGACTCTTGCTTTTACGGCATCGCACATTCCGTCCACGCTTTCCGGGATTTTCGCCCAGACAAATCCGTCTGCGGAAGCGGTCTATGGCGCGGATTTCTTGTTGCGCATGCTGGATCCCGAAGGATTCTTCTATATGACGGTCTTTGACAATTGGGGCAGCGATTCGCGCTATCTCTGCGCCTTTTCCGGATCGGACGGGCAAAAAAGTGCGGATTACCGGGCGGCTTTTCGGGAGGGCGGCGGCATGGCGATCGCCGCCCTCGCCAAGGCTTCGACTTTGGGCGTTTCCGGAGACTCTTCGTCCGCAGAGTATTTGGCGGCGGCAAAGCGCGCCTTTGAACATCTGCAAGGAGTGCAGACCGTGAACGGGGCTTGCGCCTACTGCGACGACGGAAAGGAAAACATCATCGACGACTACACGGCACTTCTCGCCGCGACGGAACTTTACGCCGCTTCGGGAGAAAGCTCCTACTTGGATGCGGCCAGGGAACGGGCGGAAAATCTTTCGGCGCGCCTCGGCGCAGAAGGGTTCTTTTGGAGCGACAGCGCCAAGGTGCGGCCGTTTTGGCATGCGAGCGATGCCGGCCTTCCGTTGATCGCCCTCGTGCGATTCTTGGAAGTGGAAAAGTCGGAAGCCGCGTCCCGAGCCGCTTTGGCGCATTTGAATTGGCTGTTGGACGTGACTTCCGAAGTTTCGAATCCGTTCGGCTATGCGCGTCAAGCGTACAGAACCCAAGGCGCGTACAAAACGGGATTCTTCATTCCCCATGACAATGAAAGCGGTTATTGGTGGCAAGGGGAAAGTGCGCGAATTGCGAGCCTTTCCGCCGCGGTCGCCTATGCGGGAAAATCCTTCGGCATGGAAAGTTCCGCGTTGCAAAAGTATGCGGCAGACCAATTGGACTGGATTTTGGGGAAGAACCCCTACGGCATTTGCATGATGTATGGGAAGGGGCTCTTGAATCCTCCGATTTATAGCGGGCAATCGCCTTATGCCAAGACTCTCGAAGGCGGGATTGCGAACGGCATCACCGGATTGAACGCGGACGGCAGCGGCATCGTTTGGAACGATTACGCGGCGGCGGGATTTTCGGAAAGTTGGCAAGTCTGGCGTTGGACGGAACAGTGGCTCCCTCACACGACATGGTTCTTGATGGCCCTTGCCGCCCGTTACGACGAAGTGACGACGGACTTGGGTTTTTCCGCCGTTGCGCGGAATCAGAAGAACCGGGAATCTTCCGTCCGATTGGAAAATCGACATCTCGTGGTGACGCTTCGGGGAAGGCGTTCCGGGTCGTTGACGGTTTCCGATTTGCAGGGTCGAATGCTCCACCGCTGGAATCTGACATCCGCGAATACGATTGTTGACTTGGGGCGTTTGCCGCAGGGCGTTTACGTGGTGCGCCTCTCCGGAGAAAGTGCCGTGAAAATTCAAATTCGAAATTGAAAACTTTCACGGAAGCGAACACTTGACTTGGAGTCCTCTCCAAGTGTTACCTTTAAACCATGAAGAAATTTTTCCTTTTCGGTCTGTTTCTCTTCTTTGGTGTGGCAGTCGCTTCGGATTCCCAAGGAAAATCCCGAATCCCGCTTTTCCAAACTCTTTTCCACGACTTCGGCCGGAACGCTCTCGGCAGTTTCACCTATGGATTTGGCCTCCCGTGGGCGCTTGCCGCCGGGGGAACCTACGGTCTTGTGGAAAGCGGCGTCGATTGGGAATGGAATCGTTTTTGTGTGCGCCATGAAACGGCATCGACGGTGGCGACGATTCCGGGGGCTTCCGTCGGGACTTTTGCCCCGGTCGCCGTTCCCCTGATTCTCTATTTTGCAAGCGACGATTCGGAAATGCAGCTCACGGGAGTGGCTCTTGGCCAGGCGGCCATTCTGGGCTTTGGCGTTTCCAGCTTCGTCAAGGTTTTCACGGGAAGGACTCCGCCGCACGTTGCCGACGCCGCCGACGGGGATCCCGATTATCAAGAGGATTACAGCGGAAAATTCAAATGGGGAATTCTCCGCGGAGGGGTTTTTGACGGTTGGCCGTCCGGACATACGACGACGGCCGTCGCCATGGCGACGACTCTTGCGACTCTTTACCCGGAGAGTGTGGGCATTCGGCTCGGAGCTGTCGCCTATTCCGTCATCATCGGCGTCAGCATGTCCTTCATGGCGCATTGGACCAGCGACATTTGGGGCGGCGCCTTGGCGGGCTTTGCCATCGGACGAACGGTGGGCAAGAGCTTCGCCCGTTACCGTGACGGGAAAGCTCCGGACGCCGTGTCGTTTTACGCTTTCCCCGGTGGGGCTGGAATTTGCGTGAAATTTTGAACAAGTCGTGAGGAAAAGAATAAGTATTGAACGAAACTTCATTGTCAAATCTTTTTCTTGAAAATATTGTCAAACACTTGACGAGAATTTCAAAACAATCTATTTTGGAGGTATGAACGACAAATTTGACAAAACTCTTTTGGGGCGGAACATTCGATTCCTCGCACAACGTCAAAACGCCAAGTTGGGGGAGTTGGAAGCTGCCGCCGGGGTGAGCGCCGGTTACGTGTCCCGGCTTCTCAAGGCGGAAGAGGGCGGTTCCTCTGCCTTGTTCGACTTGGCTCTGTGCTCGTCGGAAAAATTCGGGGTTTCTCTCGAGGGGCTTTTAAAAACGGACTTGTCCGCTTATTTGCCCAACGAACTTTATTTGGACGGATTCTTTTTTCGGTTATTGGAGCAGACGGAAAAGGGTTTGTTGAATTGGTCGTTCGCCACTCGGGAAATGCTCCTCGGTAATGTGGATTTGCACCCTAGGGTGAAGTATTTTGAAGAAGATGGTTATAGGACAGATGAAATAGTTTATCGTTCCGCTTTCGAGTCGAAGCATGGACTAGGGGCTGCTTCCGTGAGTGTGGATTTTGGAAGTGACGGACAATGCATCTATGTCACTCAGGTTCTGCGGGAAGAAACCGGAGAATCCGGTTATGAAGTGTATTTGAAGGGAGGCTGGGATGGTGTGCCGGTTTGCTGCGTGTTTCCGGGGAATCGTCTGTTTGCATCGGTTGACAACCTGTTCAAAAGCGCATCCGAAGCCAGTCACCAAATCCAAATCCAGCCTGAAGTCCGACAGACGGTGGATGCCTTCTTGAAGAGCTTTGGCAAGAAAGAGGATTCTGACGACACTTTGCCATTTTAATAAATCCAGGAGGGAAAATGTCAAACGCCAAGGAAATCTATTCCGAAGCATCCAAGTACTACTGCGAAGTGAGCGTGCGCGAGAATCCGTTGGACGCGGCGCGTTACGAGCGCACCAAGGCACGGGAGGCGCGGTTCAACGAAAATTGGAAAAAGCAAAAGGTGAACATCATCGACATCGTGCAGAAATACGCCCCGAACGCAACACCGTCTCAAAAAGGCTACAAGTTTTATTGGGAGGGCGAGGAAAACATCGTCATCGCCGATATGATTGCCGGCTACCTGCGGATATTGCACAAACCGACGGGGCTTCATTACCGCTTGGATGGAACTTTGAGCGATTCTCCAGAAGATACCCATTTTAAAATCAAGAGAAAGGAGGAAATGTCATGTGGCTAGCCTTGTTCAAAACGTTGGAGAATATGCCTTCGTACGGTCCTGTTCCGACTTTGCCACCGTTGCCGGATGAAAGGATAGAGAAGTTTGATTTCCGGTTGGCAAAAGAAATGGAAGAACTTTTTGAAATGGAGTTCATCAATCCGGTCGACAATCTCTGCAACGCCTTGCTGGATTTGGACGAATCGGACTTTTTGGATGCAGGTCAATGCGCCTTGCTCAAGCCTTGGCTCGAAGAGCGCCTGAAGGGGGACGTCATCCCGGAATTCCGTCCGATTTACGAGAAACTGCTGGAGTTCGCGACACGGGCCATTGAATTGAATACTGGGGTGGTAGTAGGCTTATGATTCGGAGCTTGCTCGATTTGATGAAGACGGCGGAAGGGCATCTCTCGTATCTCAAAGGAAAAGGGGTTCGCTTTGACAAAAGAGGCTTTCCCGTTTTGCCGAAGCAGGCCTTTTTGGATTCTTGGCCGGAGCAAATCGTTCCGTTTGATTTCGGGAACAGCCGATTGGTTCAAAACCCCTCCAAGACACTTCTCTGTTTTTACTGTGCGGATAAACGGATTTATCCGAGATTCGAAAAGGTTTTGGATGAAATTTCGGAATACAAGCGTTTTATGGGAGTTGTCGCCGTGGACGTCTCGATTACCAGCGATATGGGGGCGGAATGGCAAAGCTTCATCATGCTTTTGCAGCAGTTGTTCTTGGCTGTTTTGTATGTCAATGATGTTCCTGTTGTCGCGAACTTGCGGATAGGGAACGCCGAATCGGCTTCCTATTTGGATGGAGTTCCTAAAGGCGTCATGTGGGCTGCCGGTTTTTTAGGATGCGTCAAAGAAAAGGAACGGAATATGGATTTTATCGCGACAGTGCTTCGCGTCCTTCCGTCGAAGTTGATTGTCTATGGCTCAGAAGATTGTTTTGCTTTTCAAAAATTGGAGCGGATGGGAGTCGAGTTTAGACTTTATCCCGATTATCACAAACAATGTGGGGCTTTGAGGAAAAGTGAAAAAGACGTATAAACTGCTGGGCGTTTTTTGGGACAAGGAAAAGTCTGTGACAAGATTTCCGCGATGGAAGGATTCCATTCGGAATGTTTGGGATTACAGGTTCGGCTATGATTTGTTGGACAGTGGAAAATATATTCGGTCGGTGCGACTTTCGGAAATCCTGTCCGCAGAAACGGAGTCCTTTCGAAAAGGAATTCTTGGCGGACTTGAAAATTGTGATGAAGTTGTCGTGATAGACAATGTGAAACCATTTGAAAAAAATCCGGTGTTGCACAGTTTTTATCGGATGCGGAAAAGTCAAATTTTTGGTTGGCTTCGAAAAATGTTGCCAGGAAAAAAGATTTTTCATTGCATCGAGAGAATTTCAACGAAGTCCGTCCGTCTAAGGAGGGAAAATGTCAAACGCCAAGGAAATCTATTCCGAAGCATCCAAGTACTACTGCGAAGTGAGCGTGCGCGAGAATCCGTTGGACGCGGCGCGTTACGAGCGCACCAAGGCACGGGAGGCGCGGTTCAACGAAAATTGGAAAAAGCAAAAGGTGAACATCATCGACATCGTGCAGAAATACGCCCCGAACGCAACACCGTCTCAAAAAGGCTACAAGTTTTATTGGGAGGGCGAGGAAAACATCGTCATCGCCGATATGATTGCCGGCTACCTGCGGATATTGCACAAACCGACGGGGCTTCATTACCGCTTGGATGGAACTTTGAGCGATTCTCCAGAAGATACCCATTTTAAAATCAAGAGAAAGGAGGAAATGTCATGTGGCTAGCCTTGTTCAAAACGTTGGAGAATATGCCTTCGTACGGTCCTGTTCCGACTTTGCCACCGTTGCCGGATGAAAGGATAGAGAAGTTTGATTTCCGGTTGGCAAAAGAAATGGAAGAACTTTTTGAAATGGAGTTCATCAATCCGGTCGACAATCTCTGCAACGCCTTGCTGGATTTGGACGAGTTTGATTTTTTGGATGTGGGTCAATGCGCCCTTCTCAAGCCTTGGCTCGAAGAGCGTCTGAAAGGGAACGTCATCCCGGAATTCCGTTCGATTTATGAGAAGCTGCTGGAGTTCGCGACACGGGCCATTGAATTGAACACGGGGGTGGTTGTTGAACTGTGATTCGGAATTTTGCAATGAGGTTTCAATTGTCGCGTAAAGTGACTACTCGCAAAGATGCGATACGGTTTCTACTCCAGTTTTCTATATTTCCGTCGGATTGTCAATCAAACCCAGAGGTACATCATGTCCGATAATTTGTCCGTACTCGGCAAGGCCCGCAAGGCTTACGAACCGAAGCTCCCGACAGCACTCCAAAACGGTGCGCTCAAAGTCGCCTTGAAAAAGGGCAAGCCCACCGAATCCGTTCGGGACCAAAAGAAAATCAAAGCCCTCTTCCCGAACACCTACGGCGCACCCTATGTTTCCTTCGAGGAATCCGCAGAAGAAGTCGTTGCACGTCCGGTGAATGTCGGCGTCGTCCTCTCCGGCGGACAGGCTCCGGGTGGGCACAACGTGATTGCGGGCATCTTTGACGGCATCAAGAGCATCAGCCCGAAGAGCAAGCTCCTCGGATTCCTCGGCGGACCGTCCGGTCTTGAAAACGGAAATTTCAAGGTCATCAATGCGAAACTCATGGACGCCTACCGCAACACGGGCGGATTCGACATCATCCAATCCGGCAGAACCAAGCTCGAAACGGAAGAGCAGTGGAAGAAATGCTTGGCCGTCGCCAAGGCGCAAAAGCTCGATGCCATCGTCATCATCGGTGGGGACGATTCCAACACGAACGCTGCCGTTCTCGGTGAATACTTCGAATCCCAAGGCGCATCCTGTGTCGTTTGCGGTTGCCCCAAGACCATCGACGGCGACTTGAAGAACGCTTACATCGAAACCTCCTTCGGGTTCGACACTGCCGTGAAGACGTATTCGGAACTCATCGGCAACATCATGCGCGACGCGAATTCCGCTCAAAAGTATTGGCACTTCATCAAGCTCATGGGACGTTCCGCGTCCCACATCGCTCTCGAAGCTTCCCTCCAGACGCATCCGAACATCACCCTCATTTCCGAAGAAGTGAAAGCGAAGAAGATGAAGCTGAAGCAGGTCATCAAGTACGTTGCGGACATCGTCGCTTCCCGTGCTGCGGCCGGCAAGAATTTCGGCGTCGCTCTCATTCCGGAAGGTCTCTTGGAATTCATCCCGGACGTGGGCGTGCTGATTTCGGAACTTTCCGAAGCCTTGGCGCATCACGAAGCCGAAGTGGAAGGCCTCGACACGGCGGCGAAGGTCGAAAAGCTCAGCCAGTGGATTTCCAAATCTTCTGCGGAAGTCTTGAAGAGTCTCCCGGCCGGAATCCAGGCGCAGCTGATGCTCGAACGCGACAGCCACGGCAACGTCCAGGTTTCCCTCATCGAAACGGAAAAGCTCATCATCGAAATGGTGAAGAAGGAACTCAAGGGCCGCAAGAACTTCAAGGGCAAGTTCAGCGCGCTCAACCACTTCTTCGGATACGAAGGCCGTTGCGCGGCTCCGTCCAACTTCGATGCCGACTACTGCTACAGCTTGGGTTACACGGCGGCAGTCCTCGCTTATCACAAGATGAACGGCTACATGAGCTCTGTCCGCGATTTGACGAAGGGCGTTGAAAATTGGGTCGCGGGCGGCATTCCCATCACGATGATGATGAACATGGAACGTCGCCACGGGGAAGACAAGCCGGTGATTCAAAAAGCTCTGGTGGATCTCGAAGGCGCACCGTTCAAGTACTTGGCGAAGAATCGCGAAGTCTGGGCGGAAACGGAATCCTATGCTTATCCGGGACCCATCCAATACTGGGGACCGTCCGAAGTCGCCGACCAGGTGACGTTCACGATTCGCTTGGAACGTGGAGTGAAAGTCAAGTAATCGGATGTAGCTTTCAAAACGAGAGGCTTCCTTTCGGAGGCCTCTTCTCTTTTTGAATCAGTCCGGCTCGGCTGTGAATTTGCCCTTCAGGGAAAGCTCCGATCTTCTGGATATAAAAAACCTCTCACGAAAATCGTGAGAGGCTTTTAGTTTCTGAGTCGAACCCCGAACTTACCAGGAGGGGAGCAATGATAGAGTTGTTAGAGGATTTACCGCTCAGAAGACATCCATAATTTACCAATGTTTCTGCGGTTTGGCCTTTACCAAATCATTATTTGTCCTTTATTTTTTTCCTAGGGATGGCCGGCTCTTCGCGGAAATCAATATGACAGTGCGGCTCGAAGCGGAAACCGCCCCGGCGATGCCGATTCAGGCCCATGACATCGGACACCTTTTCCAAGTGGTCGACGACGCGGTTCAGACGGCTTTCGAAGTTCGGGTTCACCGGGTCGATGCAAATTTCCGGATCGCGTTTGAATTCCCTGTTTTCGAATTCTTCGCGACCAGTCCGCGTGTATTCCCGAAGAATGTTCCGCAGGATACGGGCCGGGACATTGCGCATCAAGTGCTTGCCGTTGACGGAAATGGAGTCGTCCGCTTCGTAATAGATGATTTCTGCGACATGGTTGACCTTGTGCAGAAGCTCGTCGTGCGCCTTTTGCACAGGCGGCCACACGTTGTACTCTTCTTGCACCAAGACGGAAATCAAACCGGCGAACGGGTCTTTGACCGCTTTGTCCTTGGCGTAGACGAATTCGCAAATGGACGCCGGAGCACCGTAGTAAAGCCCTTTGTAGAGCAGGTGCGTCCCCGTGATGGTGTCGATGACGTCCGTATCCAACCGGATGCACGGCTTGTCCGCCAATTTGGAAAGTCCCAAATTCTGGGGGAGCTTTTCCAACAGTTCGCCGAACTTCGTCGTTTTGCCGACAGCGATTCCGCTTACATAGAAAGTGTCGTTGTCCAAGCTGCCGGCCAAGCGTCCGAGCAAAGCTTCTTCAGCGGTGTGGAGGCAGGAATAACGTGTGACTTTTTCGTAAGAGGGGAGACCCAACAATTGCGGGCCGCAGCTCAAGGACTGGAGCAACCAGGATGCGTAGACTGCGTTGGGGCGATTCGCTCCGGAGGCTTGGTTCACCAGGAAGTCGTGGCGCATGTCCTTTTCCGCGCTGCTTTCGATGAAGGAGTAGTTTTGCTTGAACAGATTCCGCTTTTCTTCGCACTGCAAATAGAACAGGCGCTGATCCTTCTGGTCGTAGAAGTCGCGGATGAACGGCAAGTAGGAGCGCATCACCGCACGCTTGGGAATCTGGTTCACATGTGTCATTTTGTTGAACATGTGGGTGGAGAAATCGTCGAGGTTCTCTCCCTTGGAAAGCAACCATTTCGCAAAACTGTCGATGACGACTGCGTTGTCTTCAACAGAAACCGATTCGTCGTCTTGCCAAGCGCATTCAATCAACTTTGTGCTGGAAATGTTTGCGTTCTGGACCAAAGTGACCAAGTCTTCCGTTTTGTAGGAGAGGAGCAGTTCACTATAGGCCAGTTTTAAAAAGATGTTCGGAATTTTGTTTTCTTTATCCTGCATACCTATAATTTATCATTTTTATTCGGCATTTTGGGAAGGCGGATTTCGTTTTGTTCTGTTTTTTGCCCGTTTTGTCGGCTTTTCTATATTTTACATATGGAAATTTCTCGAATTCACGCACTTCCGGAAGAAGTTGTCAATCAAATTGCTGCGGGGGAGGTGGTGGAACGCCCGGCTTCCGTCGTCAAGGAACTCATGGAGAATGCTTTGGATGCGGGAGCTTCCCGGATTGAAGTGCAGTCCGTCAATGGGGGGAAGACCTCCCTGCTTATCCGGGACAACGGCTGTGGAATGTCGGAGAAAGACCTTGAAATCTGCTATTTGCCGCACACGACGTCCAAATTGACCTGTGCCGAGGATCTGTTCCGCCTCGCGACGAACGGCTTTCGCGGAGAGGCGGTCGCTTCGATTGCCGCCGTTTCCCAGTTGACAATCACTAGCCGCATGGAAGATGCCGCGGAAGCGCATTCCATCCATTTGAGCGGTGGCGTTCTGGATTCGAAGTCCGTGGAGGCCTTGCCCCGTGGGACGACCTTTTTGGTGGAGAATCTTTTTTTCAATGCGCCGGTGCGGAAAACTTTCTTGAGGAGCGACACGTTTGAAAACTCCCGGATCTTGGATACGGTCATCCGCTTGGCCATGGCGAATCCCGCTGTCCGCATCGATTACAAGGTGAACGGGAAGGACGTCTTTACGGGAGTCGAGGGGAACAGTTTGCAGAATCGGATCGCCGAAGCCCTGGGGGCTGGGACTGCCCGTTCGATGGTTCCCGTCGATTACGAAGAAGCGAACATCCGCGTATCCGGGTTTGCCGTTCCGCCGGATGCCTTGGAAAACAAGCGGAGCAAGCTTTATTTTTATGTCCAGAACCGCCCCATTTGGAATCCCGTGATGACGAAAGCGGTGACGCAGGCTTATGAGCCTTACGGCTCTTCGAACGCACCGGTTGCCGTGCTCTTTTTGGAAATGGACTGTTCCGCCGTTGACGTCAACGTCCACCCGTCGAAGCGCGAGGTCCGGTTCGCGAACGAGAACGATGTCTTTTTGGCGGTTCTCCATGCCGTTCGGGATGCTTTTCAAAAAAAGGACTCCGACAGACCGGCCATTCGGATTGAAGATATGGAACCGCCATGGGAGGATAAACCTTTCTCTGCGGAGCGCGGACCGTCGTTTACGCGTCCCGCTTTGTCAAGTGGCGTGGGGAATTCTGCCGAAGATGACAATGCGTTGACAAAATCTGTCTTAGAAAGGAAGCCTGTTTATCATTCCGATTCTGCAGACGACATTGTCCAAGACCTCTTTTCGCTGCCGGAAAACGGCAACATCATTCCGCTGACTCCGCAGATTTTGCGCCCACCCTCCCGAATGGACAGCACGCCTCCGCCGCAATTTTTCCAATTGGCCAATACGTACTTGGTTTGTGAGGACAGCGAAGGCCTGCTGCTGATAGACCAGAATGCGGCGCACCAGAGGGTGCTTTATGAACGCGCGCTCGATTCGCTTGCCTCCGAAACTTTCGTGGAAGGCCAGGAATTGCTGTTCCCGGAAATTGTCGAGTTCTCGGCGGAAGAGTGTGCCTTCATTCCGGATTTGCTGCCTACATTGGAACAACTCGGCTTTCACTTGGAGCTTTTTGGCAAGAACGCCTACCAGCTACGGGGAACGCCGCGCGAACTTCCCTTTTCCAGGTCGGTGGAAGCCCTGAAGGATTTGATTGCCGCAGCGTCTGAAGGCGATGTTCCAGGGAAGCCCTCTCACGACGCCTTGGCGAAGGCCTGGGCGCGGGGGAACGCCGTCCCCGTGGGGAAAAAACTCGGGACGGAAGAGATGACGCAGTTGATGGCGTCGCTCCTTTCAACGAAAGACCCGATGTCGTCGCCTTTTGGACGCCCCACGTTGATGCGGCTGCCGATTGCCGAAATCAACAGGCGGTTCAAGCGTTAGTTTGTATATTGATTCCCATTGTGAAATTTCCTCGTTTGTTCTTTTTTGCCTGTCTCGGTGCGGTGGGGTTCGCCGCCGCCTTGGACATCAGTTTTTCCGGAAACCAAAGCGATATTCATTGGAAGGCGGCGACTTCGGAGCACTTTAATTACGCCTTTCCCGTGGAGTACGATGTCCATGCGGGAATTGTCGCGTCGACAGCCGAAGCCGTTTACGATTCCATCGTGTCGCGTTACCGCATCGAGATGCCTCTCCGCATAGACGTCTCCTTGCAAAACGCCTTGTATGCGAATGGTTCCGCCGTTCCGAACGAGAATGCGGTGAATCTCTTCCTTTCGAATTGGGACTTCAAGTTGCGCAGCACGCACCCTTGGGTGAGCGACGTCGTGACCCATGAATTTTCTCATTTGGTGAGCATCGAAAGCGGCGGCAAGTTGCCCCATTTCCTTTACGGCTTGCAGCTTTCATATGTGGACTTCTACAACGAGCGTTCGACGGAGAACGCGTCAGTCGTATTGCCGTTCACGTTGCAACCTCTTTGGTTTGCCGAAGGGACGGCCCAGTTCGAGTCGGCGCGGATGGGTTTTGATTCTTGGGACAGCCACCGGGACATGCTCCTTCGAATCGCCGCGCTAGACGATGCGCTTTTGGATTTGAATTATATGCACGATTTTGCGGACAATTCCCTGGAGGCGGAACTCGGCCCCTACACGCAAGGTTTTTCGCTTGTGCGTTACATCGACGAACGGTTCGGGCCGAAGGCTGTCCCGGAAATTTGGCATGAACTTTCAAAGCCTTACCGGGCGACGTTGTCCGGTGCTTTGGAAAAAGTCATCGGGATGGATGAAGATTCGCTTTACCGCGAATGGAAATCGGCGATGGTCGCCCATTACAAGGAACAGGAAGAAAGTCTGGGAGTTTTGGTTTTTGGGAAAAAGTGGACGGAAAATGCTTTTTACCAGGATTTCCCCGTTGTCGTCGATGGGAATATTTACGGCGTTTCCAATTTCGGCGGAGCTTGGTTCGACGGTGGGATTTTCAAGATTCCGAAGAACGCGGAGGATTCCGTCTCCGTGACCGATTCCGCGTCGGGAGTCTCCATCACCGTGCAGGATTCCGTCATCGACATTTCCCAATATGCGGAAAGCGGATTCAGCCCGGAAAAGCCTTGGTTCGACAAGGGAATTTCCGTGCGGAATGTTCCGGGGCGTGGACCTGTCTTGGCGTATGTGACTTACAAGCGCCGCGACAGGAATGGACATTCCCATTTTGATATCGCCGTCGCCGATACGAACGGGGGAAACCGTTTGGTGACAAACCTCGCTGACGCTGTTTACCCGGACATTTCGCCCGACGGCAAGGAAGTCGTCTTTGCGCGGAGACTTTTGAATTCCACGCGGTTCGTTTTGAGCAAGATGGCCTTGCCGGATTCCGCGGGAAAGGCTTCCGGGGAAATGGAAGACGTCTTTGTGCCGGACGAAAAACTCCTTTATTATAATGTCTACGCTCCCAAATTCAGCCCCGACGGGAAGAAAATCGCGTTCAGTTACTTTGACGACGTGACTCGCGGCATCGCGATTGTCAACAGCGACGGCTCCGGTTTTGAAAAATGGGAAGAGAGCGGCGTGGATTTTCGCGACCCGAATTGGGTGGATGACCAAACGCTGGTGTATTCGAACAACCGGAACGGCATTTTCAATTTGTATTCGAAGAAGATTGCGGGCGGAGAGGAGCATCCCTTGACGAATGTCCTCGGCGGGGCGTTCACGCCGACTGTCGACTCTTCCACCGTTTATTATGTCGGCTATGATGCGGACGGATTCTCCCTGTATTCGATGGAGTTGACCGATTATGCGGAAACTTCGGATTCCGCGATTACTTTGTACGATACGACTTACACTGTTTGCCCGTCGCCGATTCGTGAAGATTCTGCGGAAGAGGATTCCCTCGCGGATTCCGCCTTGACGATGACCGCTTGCAAAATCGACACGCTGGTTTCGGAGAGGGATTCCGTTTTGAAAAAGGCCAAGAATCCTCCGATTGCGTTGCAGGGGAAGCTCCCGGAGAAGATTCACAAGGAACTGGAACTTTCGGAAATCGGGTTCACGGGAAACGCCAGGGATTACAAACCCATTCCGACGCAAATCCTGCTCGCTCCCATCTTTGCCGTCGAAGAACGCTCCCCGGACTTCACCGTCGTCGGCGAAGGAACCGCCTCGCCTAAAATCGGGCTTGCGATGTCGCTTTCCGACCCGCTGAAGAAGAACGTCCTTTCGGCGGGGCTTTTGCTCGAAGTCGGGAATGGTTTTGACTACATCAACGGCGACGGCATCAACCCGGAAATGGAAAGGGAATTTCTGGTTTCGTTCGAAAATCACTCGACTCCCGTCACTTTGGGAATTTCTTATACGAACGTGAATTACCGCACGAAGGATACGGTCCGTTACGAAGATCCGCGCAGCTATGAAGATTCCGTGGGAACGACCCGTTACGCCGTCCCGCTCAGCGCAATCCAGGCTTCGGCCAGCTACAGCGTTTTCAAGGCCGGAGACAGCCTATTCCTTTCGGGAGGCTACGATTGGGCGAACTTCAATTTGTACGAAGAAAACTTGGAATGGACGTATCAAAAGAGGATTTCCGCGTCCATCGGGGCTTCTTTCGATTGGGACGATGGCGACGTCACGGCGACGAACACTGCGGGAGCGGGCAACGGAATCTCCGCCGTTTACCAGATTTCGAATTCCGACTTGTACCGTCCGGGAACGTTTTCGGAGAGTTTCACCATCGGCCCCAGTGGGAAGATTGAACCGATTTACCGAAACTACACCTTGCACAATTTCCTCTTCAATTTGCACGGCAGTTTGGCAAGTCCGCTTTTCACCGGTTCCCGGTTCGCCTTCGGGGCGACAGTTTCCGGACTCGGGGCTTGGAGTGCAAAGGATTCCAAGGACACACTCGACAGCTATTATTTCACTCCCTTGTTCTTGGAAGGTTATCCTTATCTGATTACCAACGAAGACTACAATCGCAGCGGACTCAAGACGGCCAAGGCGGAGCTGCATTATCTGTTCCCGATTTTCGAAGACTGGAGAAATTCTTTCTGGATTTTCACGACGCGGGACTTCTTTGTGAATTTGTATGCACAAGTCGGCGCAGCCTGGAACGACCACGGGCTTCCCGTCTCCAAATTCAAAAGGCGTGAATTTTGGGACAGGAGCGTGGGGCTGGAATTCCGAATGGCCAATCGGATTTTCTACACGTTGCCGTTCAACATCTCTCTGAATTTGGCCAGGGGACTTGACCGCATCGGGGAAGACGCGTGGGGACGTGGAGGTCGGAAGATGACGCCCATCGACATTCCCCTATTGCCGAAGGCCGTGTCCCCGACGCGAATATCCTTTTCCATCGGATTTGATTTCAACAACACCTGGATGCAGTAAGCTCCCCTCCTGGAATTTTAGCGTGTCCGGCTGCGAAGGTCTTCTTCGAGTTCGGCGTTCCAATCTTCCGGGATGCTTTCGCTGCAGCGGATGCGATGGAGCATTTCCTCTTGCACGCGGCCGCGGATTCTGATGCCCCGCTCATCGTTGCAGAAGTTCGCGGCGCGTTCTTTCGAAATGCCGAAATGCCTTGCCGTTTCGACGGCGTCGATGTTCGCTCCGAAGAAGAGGAATTCCCAGCCGTATTTCTTTTTTTGCCGTTCCACCATTTGACGGACTCTGTCTGCGGAGTAATGCGTGCTCGCATTTTCGTAACCGTCCGTGATGATGATGAAGACGGTCTTTTCCGGGCGGTCTTCGTCCTTTGCGTATTTGTGGATGTTCCCGATGTGGTGAATCGCGCCGCCAATCGCATCGATGAGAGCCGTGCTTCCCCGGACGCAGTACTGCTTTTCCGTCATCGGCTCGATTTGGGAAATATCGACGCGGTCGTGGAGAATTTCCGTGTAGTTGTCGAAGAGAACGGTGGAAACACAGGCTGTCCCCGGTTCCTTTTTCTGTTTTTCAATCGTGCTGTTGAAGCTCCCGATGGTGTCTTTTTCGAGTCCCGATATGGAGCCGCTCCTGTCCATGATGAAAACGATCTCCGAAAATCCCTGTTTCATTTGAACCTCGCTGAATTGGCAAAGCGGAATTGCTTTGCATGTCTTTAATTTAGGCGGATTCGATATTTTAAAGGTCGCTTGGCGAGCGACATTTTTAGGAGGGGATTTAGATGTTTTTGCCGTATCCGAGGACTTCTTCGCCGTGTTCCATCAGAATGTCGTTCAGGACGGGGACTTTGTATTGATTCTTGTTCGCGTCTTCCCGGAAGAACTTTTCCTTGTTCTCCAAAAAATAGCGGACAATCAAATCGGCCCTGCTCGACGGCGACAAGGCGTACCCGGCGCGGGCGATGAGGTCACAGGCTTCCGCATAATCGAGCTGGAGGCCTATGGCGACGGCCAAAGCCGTGTTCTTGGAAACGTGGTAAGTTTTTTTCCCGTTGATTTTGGAGAAAAGCCTTCTGTCGATGTCCGCATTCCGCTGGAGCGCAGGCGCGGAGATGTCCCTGAGTCGCATCAGCTCGTCCATGCGGTCGCGAAAAGTCTCTTCTTCCTTTGCGCCGTCCAAGATTTTTGAGAGGTTTTGTTCGGTGCTCGCACAAATTCTACATTCCGGTATTTCCGCATCGGATTCTAAGGCGATAGGCGAAAATTCATAATGAATTTGGATGTAATCTTCGATGATGCCGAACAGCTGTTGCGAGACGCTTTGGGATTCGCTGTCGTAGAGGACCAATTGGACGTCGAGATTTTTGGAAGGATTCTCGGCTAGGAATTTTTCAATGGAATTTTTGGCGATTTTGAGGGCGGTGTCCTTGGGGAATCTGTAACTTCCGCTAGAGAGGAGGGGCGTGGCAAGAGTCCGGCAGTCGAGTTCCGCCGCTTTCTCGAGAATCTTGCGGTAGCAAATGGAGAGCGCGACCAATTCCCCGGAACGGCCTTCGTTGTAACGCGGCGCGGAGACGAAAATCAGATATTTGGCGTCTAGGCGGAACGCCGGAGTCGCTGCGACATCGCAGACGGCGAGCGGACCGATTTTTTTGCGTTCCTGGAGCAAGTCTTCGTATCCCGCCTTTTCGTAAATCTTCGCCTCGGTGGAGCCGCCGCAAATGGGCGCGCGGTTTGCCGAGTTGACAATTGCTTCTGCGGAAATCTCCGTGATGTCTCCGTAGGTGATTTTAAAGCTGCTCATGTTCGCTCCAATGCATGGATTCCTTGCGGATGAGGAATTGACGGGACACGTCGTCTAGGCTCGCCGCAGTTTCCTTTTCCGTCCCCATCAGCCCGCCGAATAGAGGGTAGGGGCTTGCCGTGCCGCCCTGGCTGTTGCATTTGACGCGAATGAAGATTTTCCCGTCGCGGATTTGCAAGTCCAGAATGTGTTCGTTCAAATCGACGGCCTGTCCGCGGTGGTTGTGTACGACGGGGAGTTCCTTGTGGATGAAACGCTCTTCGATTCCGGCGGGAATCTTTTCCGGCTTGAACGAATAAGTCATCGACGTGGGAAAGTGCGAAGAGAGCTTGTAGGGAAGCGGTTCCATTTTCAAAATGCGCATTCCCATGGGGAACGGCTCGTTCAGTTCTTCCAAAAGCTTGGGCAGGTTTTGTTTGGAAATGTCCAGCGGGACAAGGGTTTCGACTCCCAGGATTTCACAAACGGTTTCTAGTCCCAGGGGAAGCGCGCCCATGTTGACGATTCGCGGTTTGGGGCTGAACCCTTCGCTGTAACGGAGGGGAATCCCGGCCTTGCCGAAGGTGCGGACAAACGCGGAGAGCGTGTTTTGATGCGGAAGGAATCTGCTCAAGCCCGTTTTTTGAAAGGTGAGCTTGTATGCAAACTTCTGATTGTAAACAGGTCTGCGGGCGGCGACTAGAGCCTTGATTTCCTCGGGAGTCCGGCTCGGTGCCCTGTAACGTTCGGGAGGGTTTGCCAAACGGACTTCCTTTCCGTTCCCGGGAATGCCGCAGTGTTGGCAATCTCCCCATTTGCAGTTCGGCACGGGCTTCGCCGTTTCGAACCGTTCCGGGTTGAAACCCTTTTGGTATTCATTCCACAAATAAGATTTGGTGACGCCTACGTGCATGAAGTCCCACGGGAAAACGCTTTCCTTTTTCCGCGTCTCGTAAATCCAACTTTCGTCGTAATGGAAGTCCTTCCAGATTTGCTCCCAATCTTTGGGGCGGATGCGGTTCCCGTCGCTTTCAAAAATCATTCCCCGGCGGTAAGCTTCGTAAATCATCCGGGCAAGGCTCCGGTCGCCCCGGCTGTAAAAGGCCTCGAGCCTGGCCGTGTCCCAGTCCGCCCATTGGATTTTTACGTTCGGGTGTTTGAAGAACCGTTTGCGTACAAATTGAATGTGCGAAAGGGCGGTTTCCCTGTCCATGAAACCGGCCCACTGGAGTCCGGTGAAAGACTTTGGGATGAGAATCCCCATGCTGACGGAAATTTGCGCGCCCCTCAAGTGCTTGCGCCCAATCTTGACCAGGTTTTCTATCAACTGGCAAAAGGCTTCCATGTCCTCTTCGTTTTCCGTGGGGAAGCCTATCATCGTGTAGAGCTTGATCTTGTTCATGCCGGAGGAAAAGGCGTATTCCGCGGCGTGGTACATGTCTTCGTCGGAGATAGTCTTGTTTATCATTTTGCGGATGCGTTCGGAGCCCGTTTCCGGGGCGAAGGTCGCGCTGCGGCCGCCTTTGAGCGCGGCGACCTTTTCCGCCAAATGCTGTCCAAAGCTGCTGACGCGGATGCTAGGCAGGGAAACGTCGACATTGTCGAAGTAGGCGTCGTCGATGATGGAATCCGTCAGCGGTTCGATGGGCTTGTAGTCCGCCGTGGAAAGGCTCAAGAGGCCAAGTTCCCTTTCGCCCGTCGCCTTTAACCCTTCTTTCGCCAAATCGATGACGTCGTCCGGATTCAGTTCCCGGCAAGGCCTGTACCAAATCCCCGCTTGGCAGAATCGACAGCCCTGTGTGCAACCGCGCATCACTTCGACGCTGTAACGGTTGTGCACGAGCCGCATGTTCGCAATCAGGTTCTTGACCGGGTAATCTTCTTTTTTCAGCTCCGGGATGAAGATGCGCCGTACGCCGTTTGTCCGTTCATAGGAACCTGTTGCCGGTTCTGCCGGGACAATCTGGCCGAATTCTCCCACGACCACTTTTCGGAGAGCCGGGACGTAAACGCCGTCGATTTGCGCAAGGGTCTCTAAGATTTCCGCCCGGGACATGCCTTTTTTTTTGCACACTCCGACTGTCCGGATGATTTTCGGGAACATTTCTTCGCCGTCCCCGATGTTGAAGGCGTCGAAAAAGTCGGCGACGGGTTCCGGGTTCGCCATGGAAGGTCCGCCGGCGATGACAATCGGGTCCGTTTCCGCGCGGTCTTTGGAGAATGCGGGAATTCCGGCGAGTTCCAAGACGTAGGGGACGTTGGTGAAATTCAGCTCCGTCTGGAGGGACATTCCGATGACGTCGAAATCCCGGACGGGAGTCCACGTTGCGTGCGTGTAGAGGGGAATCCCGTGTTCGCGCATTTGCTTCGCCATGTCGTCCCACGGCGCAAAGGCGACTTCCATCAACAAATCCGGCTCGCGGTTGACAACGTGGTACAGGACGCGAAGCCCGTTGTTCGAAAGTCCGATTTCGTAGATATCCGGGAAGACGAAAGCCACCTTGGAAAGAACTTTTGAAAAATCCTTGACGACGCTGTTCGCTTCTCCGCCCATATATCTGGCCGGGCTTTCTACCAAGGGCAAGACCTGTCCCAGTTTATCGAAAATATCCATAAGCGGAAAGATAATTATTTTTGGCAAACCATGAGATTGTTGTTGCAGCTCGCCTTGATTCTTTCCGTCTGCTTTATCGGCGACGTGCTTCACCGCGTTTGCGGAATTCCGCTCCCGGGAAACATCTTGTCCATGTTGATTTTGCTCCTGTTACTTTGTACGAAAATTGTCAAGGTCGAACAGATTGAAGAAATGTCGAACTTCTTTTTGAAGCGTCTCCCGTTTTTCTTTTTGCCTCCCGCCGTGGGCATCATCTCCACGTATGAACTTCTCGAGGGGAACATCCTCTTGCTGATTTTCCTTTGCATTTTGGTGACGGTCGCGACGATTGCCGCTTCGGGAAAGGCGACGGACATTCTGCTCGGTCTCTTGGAAAGGAGAAAGAACCGTGAATGAAGTTTTGGAAACTCCTTTTTTCGGAATCGTGTTGACGATTGTCGCTTACGAAGTCGGCGTTTTCTTGAGCTGCCGATTCAAATTGGCCATTTGCAATCCCATGCTTGTCGCATCCGTTCTTCTGGTCGGATTCTTGCTTTTGACGGGGATCGATTTGGAGACGTACAATCTCGGCGGCGATTACATTTCCATCTTTTTGGGACCGGCGACTGCGGTGCTGGCCGTTCCGCTGTATAAGCAACTGAGTCGGCTGAAGGCGGATTTTGTCCCGATTCTGTTCGGAATCGGCGTGGGTTGCCTCACGTCCTTCGCCCTGGTTCTCCTTTTTGCGAATGTCTTCGATTTGAAGGATGTCTTGACATATTCCCTGATTCCCAAATCCATTACGATTCCGATGGGGGTGGAGCTTTCGCGGGAAATCGGGGGCGTTCCGTCGATTTCCGTCGCATCGATCGTGATTACGGGAATTTCCGGAGGGGTCGTCGCTCCGGCCGTCTGCAAAATTTGCCGCATTCGCCGTCCCGTCGCCCAGGGAATCGCGATTGGGACGGCTTCGCACGCCGTGGGGACTGCGAAGGCTTTGGAAATGGGGGAAGTCCAAGGGGCGATGAGTTCTTTGGCCATTGGCGTGACGGGAATCGTCACGTCCCTCTTTGTCCCCATTTTGCTGCATTTTTGTGCAGTTTAATTTGTTCGAAAAATTTTCGGGGAGACCGTTTTTTGACAAAGTTTGGCAAAAACAGAATCTATTATTGGAATGTAGAGGGGAGCAAGGGAAGTCCGCGATTGCGGACTTCTTTTTTTTTGTGACTTTCGAAAATTCGGTGGGGCGGATTTTTAAAGCTTTCGCGGAAAAGGGCGTTTTGCGGACGGCGGAAAATTTCAAAATGGGCGTTTTTATGCTATACTGTGGAAAAGGATAATACAAATGAAGCGTAAAATTATCGATGCAATGTGGGACGACTCTCCCATTGATGTATCTTCAGAAGTGAATTTCATATGGTCCATCGCAAATAAACTGCGCGGCACCTATCAGAGCGACAAGTACAAGGATGTTATCATTCCGATGGTCATCATCCGCCGCTTTGAGTGTGCGTTAGCACCCACCAAGGCAAAGGTCGTGGAGAAGTTCAAGGCAAATTCCAATTATCCGGAAAAGGCGATGTACCGACTGTCCGGCTACCAGTTTTACAACACCAGTGAATTCGATCTAGCGGAACTGGTCAACGACTCCGACCACCTTGCCGCCAATTTCAAATCATATATCCAAGGCTTTTCCGCCAATAT
>CAZCRF010000018.1:0-20949 GCA_964501065.1 uncultured Fibrobacter sp.
AGGAACGAAGGTGACTTCATCCACCCCCACGGCCACGCTTAGGTTTGACACGAGCCGTGTCCGCTGCACAGGTCGTGCTAACGCACTCTTCCTCGCGCAAGCCTCATTTCCCTAATCCCTGTTGTTCGGAGAATGTGCGATGAGGCGCAGCCGCTAACGCCAAAGGCGTTAATCTCGTAACAGCAAAGGAATGCTTCGCTCCTGCCATTCGCCCGCCTGCTGGCAGGGCAGGCGGGTCGCTCAGCACGACGAAGCTCCCTTTCTCAGTCAACTAACTTCTAATCCCTAATCCCTAATCCCTATCCAGCCCGGTTCAACGCCCTCCCCATTGCATAAGCCTCGCTTTTCGCCAAGCTCCAAGCGAAAATTCACCGCCGCGCTTGATGCGGAGCTTTTCCCGGGCGGGATTTCGCCGCCGCGCAGTTCGTGTTGATGCCCTCTCTTGCGTAAGCCACACTCCCCACTAGCTCCTAATCACTGACAACTAATCCTTACTCCCCGTTCCTATTAAAATTCCGAATTAAAACCCTAATCCCTAACCTCCCCCCACGACCATTCCGCCCCACTTTTCGGAATTCGCCTTTTCATGCGCGACGGTCTTTTCAAAATCCGCGAGCGGCGAACAGTTCCGTTCAAACGAGAGTTGCGTCCGATGCAAGCGTTCGAGACATTCGGCCTTATCGCGGAACCCGAGCTTCGCCCGTTCGATGGATTCCCCGAGGACGCGGATGGATTCGTCGTAAATCCGAGTCGGGACGGGAAACGGGTGGCCGTCCTTTCCACCGTGGGCGAAGGAAAAACGGGCCGGGTCGCGGAAACGGGACGGTGTACCGTAAATGACCTCGCTGACAAGCGCGAGGGACTGCAATGTCCTGGGACCCAGTCCCGGCGTGAGCAACAGGCTTTCAAAATCGGAAGGCCTCGATTCATAAGCCGCCGCGAGTACGCCGCCGAGCCTCTTCAGATCGACGTCTTCCGCACGAGCGTCATGATGGGCTGGCATCTTGCAATCCCTGCCCGTGCCAAATTCCACAGGGACTTTTTCCTGCCAAAAGAGGTCCGTCTGCGCCGGGACGATAATGGACGTTCGCGGACGGACAACTTGGGAAATCTCCCGGAGCATTCTCCCCGGCTCCTCCCTTGAAATTTCCAGGATGGAGCCCCTAGCGGATTTCGCCGCCGAATCGGTGAGGTTCAAAATCCGCCCACGGTTCTCGCCGACAATGGCCGTGTGCGGCTCTTCGACGAAGGAACGCAAATTCCGGGAGCACCAGTGGTAACGCCGCGCCGATTTCGCCGAAGGGTTCATCCCCTGTTGCACGACGGCCCAGTCCCCTTCGTCCGTCACGATGAAATTGTGCAAGTAAAGCGAAAAGCCGTCCTGGATGGCCGTGTTGTCGACTTTCGCGCAGAGTTTGCTCGCGCGCACGAGCTTTTCCCCGTCGACGCCAGTCATATCCGCCACGCGCAACAGTTCGGCCGGAGTCTCCCGGGAAAACTTCCCCCTTCCGCCGCAGATGCAAACGCCGAGTTCTCTCGCAATCGGGTCCAACCCCCTCTTGAGCGCATACATCACGCTGGTCGTGATGCCGGACGAATGCCAATCCATGCCGAGCACCGCGCCGAAGGACTGAAACCAGAGAGGATCGCTCAGCCGGACCAATAGTTCCCTCTTCCCGTAGTTCTCCACGATGGCCTCCGCGATGAGACGTCCCAAATCGCGCATGCGGTCGGCGAGCCACCTGGGGACTGTCCCCGTGTGGAGAGGCAAATCGGCAATTCCCGTACGCTTCGGCATTCTACAACTTCCCGCAAGGCACTGAGGCTTTCATTTCAAAAAGAAATGCACTAGCTTGGATTTCCACAAGGCGAAAGGCGGATACCGGAACGGAATGTCCGGCCAAATTCCCCGTTCCAGGAGGCTCTCCTCGTAAGAGAACGCCTTGAACCCCGCATGGCCGTGGTAACGACCCATTCCGCTCTCCCCGACGCCGCCGAACGGCAAATAGGGCGACGCAATGTGCATCAGGGTGTCATTCACGGCCATCGCCCCGAACGAAAGGGAATCTTGCAATCGGCGCACGAAGCCTCTTCGCGAAGAAAAGACGTAAAACGCGAGCGGAGACGGCATTCGGGAAAGCTTGGAAATCAAATCCCCTTCCGAATCGTATCCGATGATGGGCAAAATAGGACCGAAAATTTCCTCCCGCATGACGGGAGAGTCGAAGGAGACGTCCACGAGGACTGTCGGGAGGAACTTTTCCCCGAGAGCCTTGCCGCCGCAAAGAATCTTTTCCCCATCCACAAGGCTTTCGAGCCTGTGCAAATGCGCCCTGTCCACGATTTTCGGCAAGGCCTCCAAGTGCCGGGCGGACGCTTCGAACTCCTTCGCCAAGAGTACTTCAAGCTTTCTTTCGACCCTCGAATCGACAAGCGCGAAGTCCGGCGCGACGCACGTCTGCCCCGCGTTCAAGAGCTTCCCGAAGGCAATTCGCCGCGCGGCGACTTCCAAGTCGGCGGATGCGTCCACCACGCAAGGGCTTTTCCCGCCGAGTTCCAGGACTGTCGGGGTCAAGTTCCGCGCCGCAAGTTCCAAAACGTGGCGGCCCACCGAGGCGCTCCCCGTGAAAAAAATCATCCCGAACGGCATCGAAAGGAGCGCGTCCGAAAGCGCGTGGCCGCCAAGCGCGACGGAGACTTCCCCGTCCGGGAAAACTTCGGCGGCCATCCGTTCGAGCAACCGGGAAACGTTCGGGGATTTCGACGACGGCTTGAGGACAACCGTATTCCCGGCGGAGAGTGCGGAAACGAGAGGCTCCACGGAAAGCAGGAACGGGTAATTCCACGGGGAAAGGATCAAGACGGGTCCGAACGGCCGTTCCCGGGTGAAGCTCCTCCCCGGGAAAAGCGCTAGGGGAGTCTTCACGGCGCGCCTTTTTGCCCATCTTTTCAAGTTCTTGCGTACAAACGAAATTTCCGAAAGTACCAGACCCGTTTCCGTCATGTAGGATTCATGCGCGCCCTTTGCCAAATCCGCGAAGAGGGCTTCGGAAATCCGGGATTCATTCTTCAAAATCCAGGAACGGAGAGCGGCCAGCTTTTGCAAGCGACGCCCGACGTCCCGCGTCGCACCCGAATCGAAGCGTCCCCGCGCCCTTTCAAAAAAGCCTTCCATTTTCACTTCCTGCGAATCATCATCCAGAAAGTGCCGTGCGCATTCGAAAGCATCTCCACGGAATCCCCGCCGGGGAGTTCCTTGAAGAAGATGCGCACGAACCGCCCCTGGTCCGGGCTAGAAAGCAGCCGGGAAATCTCCGCGTCGCCGATTTTCGCCCCGGAAGTCCATTCGGGCATGAGCCAGTGCCAGACCTGCCAATTGAAAAGCCCGTGGGTGCTCGCGATGAAGGCCTGCACCATCAGCGAATACTCATAGGCGTAAAAATCCTTCCGGGTCTGGATTTCCTGCCTCTTTTCCGCTTCGGAAAGCACGCTCCAGTTCGAAACGGGCAACAGGGACTGCAAATCGGGCTTGAAGTAGGCGAACCAGATTTCCCCCTCGCGGACTTGCACCTGCAAGTTGGAATCGTCCCTGTGGACGAAACGGCCGCGCGTCGTCTCGCGGTAATCCCGGAAGACCTTCGCCGGGTCGAGCGGCTCTTGCAACGTCAACGGTTCGGGCCGCGAAGAGAGCTTCCCGATTTCGTAAAAGGAGAGAGCCTCGCCCGCCCCCCTTTTCGAAAGGACGGCCATCTTGAATCTTTGGCCCGGAAGCTCCAACAGCCAGGCGTGCTCGAAGCCCTTCTTCAGATTCCCGCGCCCATCGGAAAGGATTTTCCCCACTTCGCCGTCGAGAATTCCCCCGCTGTCGAATTCCATCCAAGTCGCCCCGTTCCCCGCGGAATCGAGGGCCGCGAACAACTTCCCGGAAGAAAACGGCTCCGGGGAGACGGTTTCCGGCGCATTCTTCGAAAGGGCGAAGGCAAAGAAGAGAAGGATGAAGAAGAGCGAAAATCTCATTTTCAAAAAATAAATAGAAATCCTCCGCCAAAAGCTATCTTTGGAGCATGACACAGATGGATTCCCCCGAATTTTTGCGCTACACGGAACTTCAGAAACAGCTCAAGGAAGCGAGCGACTCCTATTACAAGGAAAGCTATTCCCCGATGAGCGACGAAGCATTCGACCTGGCCGTGAAGGAACTCGAACGCATCGAAGCCGCGCATCCGGAATGGGTGACCGCGGAATCGGTTTCGCAAAAGGTCGGGGACGACCTCTTGAACGATTTCAAAAAGGTGGAGCATTCCATCCCGATGCTCTCCATATCGAACGCCTACAGCAAGGAGGAGGTGGAGGACTTCATCCGGCAGGCCGAGGAGCGCGTCCCTGAAGCGAAGGAATGGGTCTGCGAACGGAAAATCGACGGCATCAGCATGTCGCTCACCTACAGGGACGGGACGCTCATCCGCGCGGCCACACGGGGGAACGGGACCGTCGGCGACGACGTGACGGAAAACGTCAAGACAATCCGGGACATTCCGCACAAGCTCTTGTTTGCGCCGCCTGGCGACTTTGAAGTCCGGGGGGAGGTCTACATGGAATTCAAGACCTTCGAATTCCTGAACGACGAACTGCTCGCCAAGGGGCAGAAGGGATTTCAAAATCCGCGCAACACAGCCGCAGGCACCCTCAAGCTCAAGGATCCGAAGGAATGCGGAAAGCGCGGACTCCGCTTTTTGGCTTACCACATCCCGGCGGACATCGGGAACCGCACGCATTCCGAAAACCTCGAATCCCTGAAGAGGTTCGGATTTTCGACGAATGAATTTTGGGTGGTGCACGGTACAGCGGAAATCATGGCGACCGCCGACGAGATTCTCGCAGGCAGGGACTCGCTCGCCTACCCCATCGACGGGATGGTCGTCAAGCAGAACGATTTGAATTTGCAGCGGGAGTTGGGGGCGACCGCCAAGAGCCCGCGATGGGCGATTGCATACAAGTTCAAGGCGGAACGCGCCTACACGAAAGTACATTCCGTGGACTTCCAGGTCGGGCGCACGGGGCGCATCACGCCCGTCGCGAACTTCGACCCGGTCCGTTTGGCTGGGACGACCGTCAAGCGTGCGACCCTCCACAACTTCGACGAGGTGAACCGTCTGGGCATCCGCGTCGGCGACACGGTCGGCGTCGAAAAGGGCGGGGAAATCATCCCGAAAATCATCGAAGTCGATTTGACGAAACGTCCGGAGGGGACGCGCCCGATCACCGCGCCGGAACACTGCCCGGTCTGCGGCATGCCCGTTTCCAAAAAGGAAGGCCTCGTCGATTTGCGCTGCGAAAACCTCCACTGCCCCGCCATGAAGCAGTGCCTCTTCGAACATTTCGTCTCCCGGGACGCGATGAACGTCGAGAACCTGGGACCCGCCCTCATCGCGGAACTCCTCGATTCCCAAAAGATTGCGCGGCTATCGGACCTTTACCGTTTGAAGAAGGAGGACTTGCTCAGCCTCGAACGGGTCGGGGAAAAGAGTGCGCAGAACGTCATCGACGCCATCGCCCAAAGCAAAACGCGAAGCCTCGAGAACTTCCTCTTCGCGATAGGCATCCGCTTCGTCGGGCGCACCAAGGCGCGCCTGCTCGCCCGACACTTCAAGACTTTGGAAAAGATAGAAGGGGCGACGGTCGAAGAACTCGAAAACGTCCCGGACATCGGGGAACGCATCGCAAGGAGCGTCTTCGCCTTTTTCCACGATGAAGCGAGCAAGTCGGAGGTGGACGCCCTTGTCGCCGAAGGACTCCCCACGGAATTCAAAGGCGAAGTGAAGGATCTGTTCCTCGGGCAGACGGCTGTCCTCACGGGGACTCTCCCCACATTGGACCGCAGCACGGCCCGCAAGCTCATCGAAGACAACGGCGGCAAGGTTTCGGGCTCCGTCAGCAAAAAGACCTCCTGGGTGCTGGCCGGGGAAGAGGCGGGCAGCAAGCTATCGAAAGCGAAGGAGCTGGGCATCCCCATCCACGACGAAGCATGGCTCATGAGCGAATTATCTAAATTGAAGGCATGAAAAGAACATTCCTCCCTACAGACTTTCGGGCGGACGACCCAAAGCAAGTACGAAAATACTACGAAATTCTCCTGATAGAAAATATCGCCCCGACGGCCTCCTCTCTGCGCGACTGGATTCTGAAATGGAACGAACTTTCGACTGTCCTCTCCGAAGAGAACTGCCGCCGCTACGTCGCCATGACGTCCTACACGCAAGACGCGGAAAAGGCGAAGGCCTACATGGACTTCGTGCAGAACATCGACCCGCTCTCCGAAGACTATTCCAACAAGCTCGAACGCAAGATGATTTCGCTCCCCTCTGTCTCCGAACTGGAAAGCGAATTCGGCGTTTACTTCCGCGATGTCCGCACGAGCCTTTCCCTCTTCAGCCCGGCGAACATCCCCCTTTCGACGAAAGAGGCGACCCAAGTCCAGGACTACCAGAAGATTACCAGCACCATGACCGTCGAAGACGGCGGAAAGACGAAGACGCTCCAGCAGATGGCGGCAAGCCTCACCTCCACGGACAGGAGCGTACGCGAGAACGCCTGGCGAAAGATTTCCCGCCGCCGCCTCGAAGACAAGGAACGCCTCGACGCGGCTTTCGACGGGCTGTTCAAGCTCCGCATCGAAATGGCGAAGAACTCCGGCTATTCGGACTTCCTCGAATACATCTTCAAGGCGAAGTCCCGGTTCGACTACTCCCCCGCCGATTGCCGCACCTTCCACGAAAGCATCGAAAAGATAGTCCTCCCCCGCCTCAAGGACATTTACGCGGACAAGGCGAAGAAGATGCAACTTCCCCGGCTGCGCCCCTGGGACACCAAGGCGGACGCCCTTTCGCGCGAACCGCTCAAACCGTTCAAGACGGGCGACGAACTCATCGAAAAGGTCGGGCGAATCTTCGACAGGCTTTCGCCGAAGACTTCCGCATGGTTCCGCACCATGAAAGAAGAGCGTTTGATTGACCCGGACAGCCGTGTCGGAAAGGCCCCCGGCGGCTACCAGATCGGCTTCGAAGAAAGCGGGCGGCCGTTCATCTTCATGAACGCGGCGGGAACGGACTCGGACATCTACACCCTTCTCCACGAAAGCGGCCACTCGTTCCAACAGTTCTGCGTTGCGGACATCCCGCTCACCGCCTACCACGACGTCCCGTCGGAATTCGCCGAAGTTTCGAGCATGAGCATGGAACTCATCGGCTCCACGGACCTTTCCCCGTTCTACCCGAACGAAGAGGACGCGCGGCGCAGCAGGGCTTCCGAACTCGAGGAAATCATCTGGCTATTCCCTTGGGTGGCGTCGATTGATTCCTTCCAACACTTGATGTATTCCCATCCTAACCATACGGCGAAGGACCGCAAGGAGATGTGGCTCTCGGTGATGGACCGCTACGACGCCGGGGTGGACTATTCCGGTTTCGAGGAGGAAAGGGCCTACCTTTGGCAAAAGCAGCTGCACATTTTCGAAGTGCCGTTCTATTACATCGAATACGGCATCGCGCAGCTCGGCGCCCTGCAAGTCTGGGAGAACTTCAAGCAGAACCCGAAGAAGGGGCTCGAAAGCCTCTTCCGCGCAGAATCCCTCGGAAGCAGCCGCCCGCTCCCCGACCTTTTCGCTGCGGCGAACATCCGATTCGACTTTTCCCCGGCGACCATCGAGCCGCTCATCCGGGACGTCTGCGACGAGCTTTCCAAGTTGACCCGCTAAAAAGCCGTTTTCAAACGGCGATTCCGTTTCTTTTCAAATGAAAAATCCCGACCGTTTCCGGTCGGGATTTTTTGACTGTCAAAGATTAGGCTTGCGGCGGTTCGGCAGGGGCTTCGCCTTGCGGTTCGGCGGCCTTTTCCTTTTGCAACAAAGCCTTGATGGAGAGCTTCACCTTGCCCTTCGGGTCAACGCCCAAGCAGAGCACGGAGACTTCGTCGCCGACATGGACAACGTCTTCCACCTTTTCGACGCGGTAATCGGCAAGCTCGGAAATGTGTACCAAGCCGTCGCGACCGGGGAGGATTTCGACAAAGGCGCCAAACGGCTGGATTGTCTTCACCTTGCCCTTGTAGATGCGGCCCGGTTCCGGCTCCGCCGTCAACTCTTCGATCATGCGGCGGCAAACAGCCCCCGCCTTGGCGTTCGGAGCGGCGATGTCGATGACGCCGGATTCGTCGATGTTGATTTGGCAACCGGTCTGGGCTTGCATTCCCTTGATGACCGAGCCGCCGGAACCGATGACGTCGCGAATCTTGGTGGTCGGGATGCGCATCTTGAGCATCGTCGGGGCCTTCGGCGAAAGATGTTCGCGCGGGGCGGGAATCGCTTCCTTGATTTTGCCCAAGATGTGAAGACGACCGGCTCTCGCCTGTTCCAAGGCCTTGCGCATCAGTTCAGGGGTGATGCCCTTGATCTTGATGTCCATCTGGAAGGCCGTGATGCCTTCTTCCGTTCCGGTGACCTTGAAGTCCATGTCGCCCAAGTGGTCTTCCGTTCCCGTGATGTCCGTCAGAATCTTGATCTTTTCATCATCTGCGTGCCCCGTTTCGGAAATCAAGCCCATGGCGACGCCCGCGACGGGAGCCTTGATGGGAACGCCGGCATCCATCAGGGAAAGCGTTCCGCCACAGACGGAAGCCATCGAAGAGGAACCGTTCGATTCGAGAATCTCGGAAACGATGCGGATCGTGTAGGGGAAGTCTTCCGTCACCGGGAGGACCGCCTTGAGGGAGCGTTCCGCCAAATGGCCGTGCCCGATTTCGCGACGGGACATGCCGAGCTTCTTGCATTCGCCGACGCAGAACGGGGGGAAGTTGTAGTGGAGCATGTAGCTCTTCGAGCCTTCGCCCTGGAGAGTCTCGTAACGTTGTTCGTCCGCCTTCGTGCCCAACGTGCAAGAGACCAAAGCTTGCGTTTCGCCGCGCTGGAAGACGGCGGAACCGTGGACGCTCGGCAAGACTCCGAGCTGGATTTCGATCGGGCGCACTTCCGTCGTCGAACGGCCATCGATACGGCGGCCTTCGTTCAGAATCATCGTGCGCATCGTCGAACGCTCGAGGTCGGAGAAAATCGCCTTGGCGTCGGCGAGAAGGTTCGGGTCCTGGGCATCGCCTTCCCCGATGATTTCGAGAATCCGCGGGTCAGCGCAGACCTTGTCGGAAAGCTCCGCCATCTTCGGGTAAAGCTGCGTCTTCACCATGTTCGCATGGAGAGCTTCGTTCAATTCGTCAAAAATGACTTCCTTGACCGTCGAGACGAGCTTGTCGTGAGCTTCGCCCTTGTTCTTCGGCGTGAGGACCATCTTCGGCTTCGCAAATTGTCGGCAAAGTTCGGCCTGCGCCTTGCAAAGCTCCTTGATGGCTTCGTGACCGGTCGTGATGGCCCGGATCATCGTGTCTTCGGAAACTTCGTAAGCGCCGCCTTCCACCATGCAGACGGAATTCTCCGTGCCGGCGACGACCAAATCCAGGTCGGCGATGGAGACTTGCTCATAGGAGGGGTTGACGATGTATTCGTCACCGATGACCGCGACGCGGACAGCCGCCACCTGTTCTTCGAACGGCAGCTCGGAAAGCCCGATGGCGAGGGACGCCGCGGAAACCCCGAAGACGTCGGGGGCGAACTTCTTGTCCGCAGAAAGGACGTTCACAATCACTTGCACTTCGCGGGTGAAGTTCTCCGGGAACATCGGGCGGATGGGGCGGTCGATAATCCGGGCGGAAAGGATTTCGTCATCGCTCGGACGGCCGGACTCGCGCTTGTTGTATCCGCCGGGCAAGCGTCCCGCAGCATAAGCCTTTTCTCGATATTCGACGGTCAACGGGAAGAAGTCGCCTTCCTTTTCCGGGCCGAAGCAGACCGTGGCGAGGACAAAAGCGTCACCGACGCGGACGACTGCGGAACCGGACGCCTGCTTGGCAAGACGCCCCGTTTCGAGAACGACTTCCGTTCCGTCGGGGAGCTTGGCGCGAGCTTCCTTGGCCGCTAGCATGTTGTATTCCATAAGCAATCCCTGCAATTAGCCGCGAAGGCCCAAATCCTTGATCAACTGGCGCGCGCCCACGATGTCCTTGTCGCTGTAATACTTGAGCAAGGTCTTGCGCTTGGCGACCATCATGCTCATGCCGCGGAGGGAGTGGAAGTCTTTCTTGTGCACCTTGGCGTGTTCCGTCAGGTTCTTGATTCTCTCCGTGAGGACCGCGATTTGGACGCGGACGTTGCCCGTGTCGCTTTCATTTGCGCCAAACTTGGCCGTGAGTTCTTGAATCTTTTCTTTTGTAATGGTAGCCATGGCTGTCCATTTCCTTTTTGTTGTTTGTGAACGTATTACTTTTGAACCTCTTCCTTGCGCGCACCCAGTGGAGTTTGGCGATTTCTGGTCAGCAAATCGGAGGCGAAATGCAACTACTGAGAGCCAATTTAGAAAAAATTGGAAGATTCCGGGGCGAATCCGACAAAAAAGCGGGGCCAATCCCCCACAGGCGGTTCTCGGCGGATTTCAAACGGGCGACGGGCTCAAAAACTATATTTGGCGCATGGCGAATCGGACGAAGAAAAAGAAGCCCGGAGTGAATCCGGAAAGGGCGAAGCGCATCTGCGGGGGGCTGTTGCTCGCCCTCGGCGTCTTTCTGCTGGTCTCCCAAGTCTCCTTCATCAGCGGCGAGAGGAACTGGCTCGGCCCCCTCTTCGGTCGTGCAATCCCCGGGACTTTCATCGAGGTCTTCGGCAGGTTTTCGGCAGTGATCGTCTCCGTCGCGGTGGCCTGTTGGGGATTCTGGCTCTTGCTCGGCGGTGGGCATTCGCGGTTCCTCAAGATTTGCGCCGGGTTTTCGAGCCTGGTGCTCCTCTGCCCCACCGTCTTGGCTCTCCTTTCCGCCGATTCGGAAGCTCTCTCCAGCAGCGCGGCCACTCTTTCCGCTTCGGGCGGGTGGTTCGGATTCTTTTTGGTGCAAAGCGTCATCCGCCCCCTTTTCGGGGAAGGGAACGTCGCATTCCCGTTGGCCATTTTGCTACTAGCGCTCCTTGTCGTCGCGTTCACCCTGTTCGGCCTGAAACCCTCCCACTTCGCCTTTATGAAGATTCCCTTTTCCGCGCTCGGCAAATGGTGGAGGGAACGCCCGGAGAAAGCCCCCGTGCAAGCCCCGAAGCCCGACTTCCCCCCGGCCGACATCCTCCCGAAGAAAGCCTCGGACAAGCGCCCCCCGGCGCCCGACTGGAACAGCGACTACACGATTTTTGCGGGGCAGGCGAAGCCTTTCAAGGGAACGGTCGGCGCATTCGAAGGGACGCTCCCCGTGGAGCAGACGGCAGTCCTTTCCAAGGGCGAGGACGCATCCGACCCGACGACTCAAAAGTCCCCGGAGTCGGACGGCACTTCGGGGTGGAACGTCGCGGAACGCGAAATCGAGGAAAAGGAACGCTACCTGAAGGAGAACGAGAAACGCCTCGGCGCATTGGAAGTCCGCGCGCTGCGGGATGAAATCGCGCACCTGAAGCAAGTCCAGCAGATGAACGACTGGGAGAACAACCGCAAGTCCAGGCCGTCCATCCAAGGCATCGTCGAGAGGCACGACGAAAACGCGGAAGAAACGCCCCCCGTCCGCGAGGAGGGAAGGCTCGCGGAAACGCCCCAAGAGGAGCCGGGGCGTCCGGAGCCGACGAAGGCGGGGCAGCCCACCCAATACGACGAATACGTCATCCCGGAAGTTTCGAAAATTTTGGACCAGCCCCCCGAACAGAAGCCCGACTACACGGCGGCGGAGCTCGACGAAATCAGCCACCAGCTCGAGGAACAGCTCGAGAATTTCAAGGTCAAGGGAAAGGTCTTGGGCATTTCGACGGGGCCGATGATCACCCGGTTCGAAGTGGAGCCTGGCCCCGGCGTGAAGGTCTCGCGGTTCGCCTCCCTGCACGAGGATCTGGCGCTGGCCCTCAAGGCAAAGTCCATCCGCATCCTGGCCCCGATTCCCGGAAAGTCCCTCGTCGGCGTCGAAGTCCCGAACCGGAAGCTCCAGACCGTTTACTGCCGCGACATCTTCGAAAGCCCGCTGTTCAAGCCGCAGCCGGACAAGCTCATCATCGCACTGGGCAAGGACATCACGGGGAACCCTTACACGATGGACCTCTGCCGCGCGCCGCACGTTCTGATTGCCGGGCAGACGGGTTCCGGAAAGTCCGTTTGCATCAACACGCTCATGGCGAGCCTCCTCTTCAGCAAGACTCCCGACGAACTGCGCATGATTCTCGTGGACCCGAAGGTCGTGGAACTGAAACTTTACGAAGACATTCCCCACCTGCTCTCCCCCGTCGTGACGCAGCCGGACGAAGCCGTCGCCGCTCTCAAGTGGGGATGCGTCGAAATGGACCGCCGCTACGAGGAACTGGCCAAGTGGAAAGTCCGGAACCTGGTGGGCTACAACCAGAAACGGCGGGAACAGCAAGAGGAGATCCGCCGGGCGACGGAAGCGAGAAAGGCCTATGAAGCGGCCAAGGCGGAAGCGGAAAGAGTCGAAGAGGAAAACAGACGGGCGGTGGAAGCCGCCGAAGCGAACGGCGAAGAAGCTCCGAAACTCAAACCCGTGCCGCAAGTCCCGGATCCCGCAAGCCTCCCCATCATGCCTTGCGACGTGATGGAGAACATGCCCTACATCGTCATCGTCATCGACGAACTTGCCGACTTGATGATGGTCGCCGGGAAAGAAGTGGAAAAGTACATCGCCCGCATCGCGCAAAAGGCGCGGGCGGTGGGCATCCACTTGGTCATCGCCACGCAACGCCCGTCGGTGAACGTCATCACGGGCCTCATCAAGGCGAACCTCCCGGCGCGCATCAGCTTCAAGGTCGCGTCGCAGGTGGATTCCCGCACGGTCATGGACCGCGCCGGAGCGGAAAAGCTTCTCGGCCGGGGCGACATGCTCTACCGTTCGGGGGACGACCCGGAACCGATCCGCGTCCACGGCGGATTCTTGACGGACGACGAAGTGGAACGCCTCGCAAACGCCTGTGCGGACCAAAACGTCAAATACGACAGACTCGCGACCTTCGAAATCGACGACCCCTCGGAAATGGGGGAAAACGGGGAAGAAGGGCAGGCGAAGGAAATCGACCCGCTCGCCTTGGATGTGGCGCGCTACGCCATCGAACGCGGCGGCATCTCCGCTTCCGAAATCCAGCGGCACTTCGGCGTGGGCTTCTCGCGCGGGGGGCGGATCATCGACATTTTGGAAAGAATGAAAATCTGCGGGAAGAAGCAAGGGTCGAAACCGCGTGAAATTCTGGTGCACAGCGAACAGGAACTTTTCGAAAAATGGCAGAAGTGAAAACGCGCGCCCCGCGGAACCGGACGATCACCCTTTCGGACGAGGAACTTTCGACGTTCGGGAAAAGGCTCTTGAACCTGTCGACCGGGGACGAAATCCGCCCGCTCCGCAACCGCGATGTCCTCGGAAAGACCATTCTCGGCGACACGCTCCGCATTTTGCCGCGAATTCCGACGGGAATCGCCGGCCTGGTCATCGCCGACCCTCCGTACAACCTCTTCAAGAAATTCAACGGGAAGACTTTTTCCGCCATGCCGGACGCAAAATACGAAGAATATCTGAACTCCTGGACGGGGGAACTGTCCCGAATCCTGAAGCCGGACGGTTCCCTCTACGTCTGCGGGGATTGGCGGTCTTCTTCGGCAATCCAAAATGCGCTGGCAAAGGAATTTTCCATCTTGAACCGGATTACGTGGGGACGCGAAAAGGGACGGGGGGCGGACTCCAACTGGAAAAGCGGGATGGAGGACATCTGGTTCGCCGTCAAGGACGCGTCCTCCTACAAGTTCCACCCGGAAAGGGTCCGCACGCGCCGACGCGTCATCGCTCCGTACAAATTAAACGGGAAGCCCAAGGACTGGAACGAGACGGAAAGCGGCAGATTCCGCGACACGGCCCCCTCCAACTTTTGGGACGACGTCAGCGTCCCGTTCTGGAGCATGCCGGAGAACACGGACCATCCGACGCAAAAGCCCGAAAAGCTCGTCGCAAAGCTGATTCTCGCCTCGTCAGACCCCGGGGACATCGTATTCGACCCGTTCCTCGGGAGCGGCACGACAAGCGTCGTCGCCAAAAAGCTCGGACGGGGATACTTCGGCATTGAACAGGACTTCGAATACGCCTGCCTCTGCGAAAAAAGGCTCGAACTTTCAAACAGGGACAAGTCCATCCAAGGCTACGCCGACGGCGTCTTCTGGGAAAGAAATTCCTTCGGGATGCAAAAGGGCAAGAGATGAATCCCCACAGTTTCTATATTGGTCGCGATGTCTGACGTTTTCGCCTACATTCTGATCCTCTCGTCCGTGATCCTTTTCGGCTTCAGCCTGTCCAGGTTCTTCGACAGTTTCGATTCCGTGAAAGAACGGGTCGTTTCAAGCCGATCGCTCTTTGAATCCCTCGAAGAGCCGGCGGCGGACATCCGACGCGTCAACACGATCCAGAACATCCTGCTCGCCGCAGCTTACGTTTCCGGCGCCTACCTCGTGCGGTTCTCCCCTTGGGTGCTCGCGCTGATGGTCGGCAAGTTTTCCCTTTCATGCGCCGTCTCCGACAAGTTCTTCCGGGTGATGCTCAACGGGAATTCCCCCCTTTCCCGACCGTTTTACTGGACTCTCAAATTCGACGCTCTTTCGAACATTTTGATATCCCTGTTCATCCTCTTGGCCATTGTTTTATGAAGAAACTGTTCCTCGCCGTCGCGCTTCTCCTCGCCCTCCCCGCCTCGGCGCAAAAGTTGCCGTTCGTCGTGGGCGGCGTCGCGGAAACCGGCTACGGGACTTTGGACGACGGCTCGGAAGGCGCGGGGCTGAACCGCATGACGCCCTTTGTCGGAGCGTGGATTCACGACATCGGATACCTGCGGGCGGGCTACGGCCTCTACAATTATTCGAAAAGGGATGCGGACGGGGAACGCCTTTCCGTGCGGGCGCGGGCGTTGGACCTTTCCCTGGGCATTTCCCTCGGAGGGCCCGGGAAGCCCTACATCGTCGGGTCGTTCAGCCGGGCCAAACGCCTTTCGAACGTGGGGGACGTGACCTGGTACGAATGGGGGGCGGGCCTTGGCGCGACCTTCGGAATCTTGCCGACGGCGGCCATCGTCACGGAACTCGAGAACCGTTGGATCCTTTCCCACTACGACCCCATCGAAGATTTGCGCGTACACGGGACGCGCCTCCAATTCAACATCGGATTTGTCGTCTATGTCTATTAAAACAGTCGCCATCTTCGGCGGCGCCTTCGACCCCGTCCACAAGGACCACATCCGCCTCTCGAAGCTCTGCCTGGATTTGAACCTTTGCGAAGAGGTCTGGTTCATCCCGAGCCCGGACCGCTGGGACAAAAAGCTTTTCGCCCCGGCGGAAGACAGGCTCGCCATGCTGGACATGGTCACAAGCGACGACTCGCGCATCCGCGTCTCCGAAATGGAGCTGAAAATGGGAGACTACCGGGGCTCCTACGTGACCATGACAATGCTCCGGAAGGAATTCCCGGGGACGAACTTCCGGCTTCTCGTCGGTGCGGACAACTACGCGGGCATCCCGCATTGGCGCGACCCTCTCCACTTTTACGGGACGGAATTCAACGGCGACAAACTGTTGAAGGAATTCGAACTGATAGTCTTCGAACGCCGCGGCACACCGAAACCCGACGCCGAGGAACATATGAAAAAAGGTTTCGCCCGAATGTTCTGGGTGGGCGACGAACACGGATTCGACGGGAAATTCTCGAGCAGCGAAATCCGCAAGGAACTATTCTTCGGGCAGGGGAAATGCCCGGAAGGCCTCGACCCGAAAGTCTTCGACTACATCCGCGCGCACGGGCTTTACCGCTTATGACCCCCGCAGAAGCCGCCAAAGTCCCAAGCTCCCTCGAATTCGAAAGCGTCGTGCGGAACGAAGAACGGGGAATGCCGCTCGCAAAAGCCCTGGCGAAACGCTTCACCTACCATGCGGAACCGGAATGGGAGGCGCGCATTTCCCGGGGACTCTTGACGTTGAACGGAAAACCGGCGAAAGTCTCCGACACCGTGCACCCGAAGGACAGAATCGTCTACCGCGTCGAGAACTATTCCGAGCCGGAAGTCCCCACGCATTTCGAAACCCTTTACGAGGACGACTTCTTTTTAATCGTATCGAAACCCGCCGGGATTCCCGTCCACCACACGGGGCGCATCTTCTACAACACCTTCACCGGACTCCTGCGCCGCATTTTCGAAAACGAGGAACTCATCCCCATGCACCGCTTGGACCGCGACACGGGCGGCATCATGCTCTTCGCCAAAGACCACGACACGGCAAAGCGGTTCGAAAAATCCCTGGACCGGATTCTTCTCCGGAAAATTTACACGGCGATTGTCCGCGGGGAGTTCCCGGAAGGGGAAATCGTGTGCGAAAAGCCCCTCCGCGAAGAGCCGCAGAGCGAAATCCGCATCCAGATGTTCCCAAAGGACGACGGGAAACCCTGCAAAACGGCATTCCGGCGGCTATCGAAGTTTCAAAATCCCCAAAGACCGGAAGAGACTCTTTCCGTCGTGGAGGCGGAACTCTTCACCGGGAGAAAGCACCAAATCCGAGCGCATCTTTCCTATTTGGGATTCCCCGTCGTCGGCGACAAAATCTATGCATTCGGCGGAAAGTTCTACAAAAAGATGACGGGCGGAAACGGCCCGCTCTCCGAAGAAGACTTCGCCGTCCTCGGCGCAAAGACGCACATGCTCTTCGCCCACCGCGCCCTAGTCCAAATCCCCGGAGAAGAGGCCGAATGGTTAACGGCTTCGAACTTTCCCCCGGAAATGGGAAGCCTCCTCGCCCAAATCCCGCATTTCAAAACTGGAAATACAGGAACGGGTTGTAAGTCTGCGTGAAGAGCGCCAACATGGCGCAGGCGAACAGGGCGAATGCGACAAGCGTACGCGGCGCACTGATTTTTTGACACCAATCGTAAGCGCGGAGAGGGGAAAGGGCGAAGGCAAGCGCAACGACCATGAAGACTAGCGCGGACGGCGTGAATATCTCCGCCGAGAGAATCGGGTCGGCGGGATTCACCGGGGACATACCGAGCAAGGAGAGCCACATCCGGCCAGCGGAGGGCAAATCCGGCGCGCGGAAAAGCACCCACCCGAACAAGACGATGACCTGGGTCAGCAACACCTGGGCGACATTCGGCAAAGCGGAATACAAGGCCCTCTTCCCGTTCACGCGCTCCACGATCATGAAAAAAGCGTGGTAAAGTCCCCAGCAGATGAACGTCATCGCCGCGCCGTGCCACACTCCCGAGGCGAACATCACCAGAAAGAGGTTCACATACGTGCGGTGCTTCGAAATGCGATTTCCGCCCAGCGGAATGTAGAGGTAATCCTTGAGCCAAGTGGTGAGCGAAATGTGCCAGCGGCTCCAAAATTCGGAGATGCTCCGCGAACGGTACGGGCCGTTGAAATTGCGCGGAAAATGGAACCCCATCATCAGCCCAAGCCCCACGGCCATGTCCGAATAGGCGGAGAAATCGAAGTAAATCTGCATCATGTAGGCGAGACTCCCCCACCAGGCGTTGAGGACGCCCGGATCCGCCGCCCCGAAAACCCTGTCGGCGATTGCTCCGACCTGGTTCGCAATCAGAATCTTCTTCGCGAACCCGATGCAGAAATACGTCATGCCGCGCATCCAATTTTCAAAGGTGTGCGTACGGGATTCAAGCTCCTCCGCGACGGTGTTGTAACGCACGATGGGCCCCGCGACCAGCTGCGGGAAAAGGGCGACGTAACAGGCGAAGGTCGCAAAGTCCTTGACCGGCGGGGCATCCCCGCGCCAGACGTCAATCGTGTAACTCATCGCCTGGAAAGTATAGAACGAAATGCCCACCGGGAGCAGCACGCGCAAGACGGTGAACGGCTCGCCCCCGAACATCTGCACGACGGCGTTCACGCCACCCATGGCGAACATGTAGTATTTGAAAAAACCGAGAGTCCCCAAGTTGACGGCGACCGAGACGGCGAGCGAAACATTCCTTTTAGGATTCGAAGCCCCCGGCGCGGAAATCAGTTTCCCGGCGACATAGTTCACAAGGCTCGACCCGAACATCAGCAAAACGAGCCAAGGCTCCATCCACCCGTAAAAAACGTAACTGAATACGGTGATGAAGAAATTCAGGCTGGAGTGCTTCGCCTTTCTCCAGACGAGCAAATAGTATCCCGCGAAGAATAACGGGAGAAAGTAGAACAGGAAGATTTGCGAAGAGAAGACCATCGGCTATTTGGCCGTTCGCGCTTCGACTGCCAAGTACCTGGGAGATTCGTCGTCGAAATATTCGTCCTCCACCGCACCGTCGTAATTCCCCTCCAACGGGACGAGGACGAGCCTGTGCTTGTCGCCGGCCTTGAACGCGCGGACGTCGCCCTTGGACTTCTCCGCCATCTTGCCCGCCACCTGTCCACGGGGAGTCAGCGGATTGTAGACGCCCACCAAGATTTCCTTCCCGTTGAAACTGCCGTCGAGCACTTTCGTCACCTTGTACTTCAAGATGTAAACGTAATTGTAAAGGTCGTTCGGCGGCATCTTGCCCGGAATTTCGGAAAGCTTCCCTTCGACGGAAAGCCCCTCGGCGAAGACGCAAGCTGCAAACGCACACAAAATCAGCAGAATCTTTTTCACAAAAGCTCCTCTTGTTTAGCCGGAAATATAGATATTTTTTCCCCATGGACTTGTCTTCTATCCCAGGGCTAGGCCCCAAGCGCACCAAAGCCCTTTCCGCATCCGGCCTCCATTCCGTGACGGACATGCTTTACAACATCCCCCGCACCTGGCTGGACCGCACCCGGCTTGACAAGATTTCGGACGGAAGGCCGGGGGAAAACGCCATCTTCGTCGGCAAAATCGTCCGCGCGGGAATCGTCCGCGGCAGGATGTCCCGTCTGCTGGCCGTCTTGGACGACGGGACGGGGCAAGTGACGCTGGTCTTTTTCCGGGGAGTCTCCCATTGGGCGAGAGAACTCTCCATCGGGTCGCGCTGGTGCGCCATCGGAAAGCTCGGGGAATACCGAGGCCTTCAACTGGTGCACCCCGAAATGCGGAAAATGGGAGAAGGCGAGGACTTTTCCGGCGGCATCGAACCCGTCTACACAATCACGGAAGAGGAGCACGCCGCCAAAATCGAGCAGAGGTTCTTCCGGAAACTCTATGCGCAAATCTTCGCCATGCCGAACCTCTCCGTATCGAACGCCCCGCCGCCGGAACTTCTGCAATACATGGGATTGAAGCCGGTCCTTGAAAATTTGCGCAGCTTGCACATGCCGAAGACGTTCGCCGAAGCGATGCAAGCCAAGATGCAGCTGAAAAAGCTGGAACTCCTCCCCTTCTGCCTGCGGATGAACGTCCGGCGCAGAAGCCTTGTCGTCCGGGGAACGTCGCGGAAAATCGACGAGAAAGCCCTCCTCGACGCGGAATCGAAGCTCCCGTTCACGCTGACGAATTCCCAAAAAGAAGCCGTCAGGCACATCTGCGAGGGGCTGAGCGGGAAGCGGCAGTTCCACGCCCTCCTCCAGGGGGACGTCGGCAGCGGCAAGACGGCAGTCGCAATGCTCGCCATGTCGGCGGTCGCGAAGGCCGGGGAGCAGTGCGCCCTGATGGCCCCGACGGACATTCTGGCGCGGCAGCACTACAAGAGCTTGAAGCCCTTCTTCGACAAGGACGGCATCCGTTCCGCCCTTCTCCTCGGGGCTTCCAGCCAAGCGGAAAAGAAGACGATTTCCGGGGAGTTGCAGATGGGGCTCACCCAGGTCGTCGTCGGCACGCACGCCCTGTTCTCGAAAGACGTCGTCTTTCAAAACCTCACCTTCGTCGTCATCGACGAGCAGCACCGCTTTGGCGTGAACCAGCGAGAAGCCTTGCTGCAAAAGGGGCACTACCCCGACATGCTGGTGATGAGCGCGACCCCGATTCCCCGGAGCCTCGCCATGACCCTTTACGGCGACCTCACGCCGATTGTCCTTTCCGAAAAGCCGGCGGGGCGAAAACCCGTCAAGACCCGCCTCGTCCCCCCTTCGAAACGCGAAGAGATGAAACGGTTCCTGCTTTCGGAAATCCGTTCGGGGAACAGGCTTTACTGGGTGGCCAGCCGGGTCGAGTCCGATGACGGCGGCAGCGCGAGAAGCGTCGACGAAATCGCCGAAGAGCTGCGGGAGTTTTCCCCCGAATGGAAAGTCGGGAGCATCCACGGGCAAATGGACGAAGAGGAACGCGACAGGATTCTCGGGGAATTCGCCGAAGGGAAGCTCCAGGTCTTAGTCGCGACGACCGTGATAGAAGTCGGCGTGAACGTCCCGGAAGCGAACCTCATGGTCATCGATTCCCCGGACAGGTTCGGCCTTGCGCAACTGCACCAACTCCGAGGGCGCGTCGGGCGCGGGAACAAGGAAGCGTGGTGCTTCCTCATCGTCCCGGAAACGAGCCCCGCCCACGAAAGGCTCTCCCGATTCGCCCGGACGGACGACGGTTTCAAGATTTCCGAGATGGACATGGAAGAACGCGGCGCGGGAAACTTGGAGGGACTGGAACAGAGCGGCTCCTGGGTTTTCCGCTGGTTCGACTGGATCCAGGACAAGGGGCTGATTCAAAGGATGCTGGATTTGGCGGAAGAAATTCTCGACAACAAACCCGGATTTTCCGCAGAAGTCCTGGACAAGATTCAAAAATGGTACGCGACTCTTCCGAGCGGGAACGACGACGGCGTGCATTGATTTCGAACACGGTGAATCATCGTTCAGAGGCGCAGCCACCGACGCCAAAGGCGTTAATCTCGTTACAGAAAAGAGATGTTTCGCTTCGCTCAACATGACTGCTGCTCTCCTGCAAACCGTCATTCCGAGCGACATCACCGTCATTC
>CAZCRF010000018.1:21049-41292 GCA_964501065.1 uncultured Fibrobacter sp.
TAGCCGAAGAATCTCGTTACAGTAAAGAGATGTTTCGCTTGCTGCTCAACATGACGACTTTTTTGTTTACAGCCAACCAACCGCTGGCCACTAATTTTGAATCCCTTTTTTCAATCGCCTTTTCACGGCTCCCAAAACCCGCCTTATTTTCAAATAAGATTTTTTCAAAACTCCGGGGTAGGGGCAAAATGTCTTGATAAGCTCGTCCAAAGACTTGGAATCCAACGCTTCAAAAAATTCCTTCCGCCGGGGATGTTGCTTGGAGGAGCGCACCAGGCAAGGGTTTCCGGCAACCGCATATTCCAGCTTCGATTCGCAAAGCTTCAGTCGAGAGGAAATTTCGTCGAAGAGTTTTTTCCCCCGCGCCGTGTTCAGCAGAACGACGGAAGTTCCCCCGTCGTCGTCCATTTCCGGGTGAACGAGCGCGATGTTCCAATAATCGCCGAGAGTCATGTCGGCGATGCGGGGAACTTTCCCGTAGCGGCAATCCGAGCAAGAATCGTTCAGGCAGATGTTCTGCAAGAAAACGCGCATGAATTCATCTTCGCGAAGCGTTTTAAAAATTTGAAAACAGTCTCCGGTACTGTATTCAATGGCACGATGTGCCATTGAATACAGTCTCCAACCGTTTCGCTTATCGCGGAAACGGCTGGACAGAATGGAAGCCGAGGAGGCAATCTCCGTTTCTCGTATGTATTTTTCAAAGACCTTTACGCTGGGAGTCCCGTGGCACACGATGTCCACCGTCGTCAGATTCTCAAATTTCCTGTTCCCCAGGACGGAATAAAGGGCGGCCACCTGACACGGCGTCCCCGAAAAAAGAACCTTGCGGCCACCCTGCAAAAATTTCCGAACATCCCTGTAAACGGTTCCGACATCCGCCTGCACGTATTTCGATCCGCGGAGCTTCTCCAAATCCTCCGCATTTTCCACGACGACGTGCCCGAAATGCGTTTTGCCGAGTTGGGCGACTCCGACGACAACGCCGCCGGAGTCCAAAACCTTTTCCGCCAAAAGCGAAAAGACTCCCCCGCTAGAAGACTTAGACCGGATGTTCTCATCCGCCGCATAGGCGGCAAGCGTCATCGGGGATTCAGAACTTCCGTGCGGATTCGCGACGTTTTTTGTCCACGGGCAAGCGCGCTCGCAGGCCCCGCAATCGACACATTTCTCGACATCGACGACCGGTCGGTAAAACCCCTTGCCGTCAAGCGTCATCGCAATGGCCCCGCGGGCACAGACATTCGCACAAGCAGCGCAGGAAGAACAGATTTCGGACAAGTGCGGCATTAGACTCCTAGGAATAGGCGGGAGAATTTCGGAAAAGCCCTCTTAGCCAAAAATAGAATAAAAAAGCTGCCCCAAAGAACCGACAAGGTCAACACGGCCCACTTCAACGCTCCACGGAATTCCAAAAGCGAATCAAGACGCGAAATCAAAAAACAGTGGATCAGGTAAATTCCGAAGAATACCGTCCAAGCTCGACGACGAGGCGATTCAAAATTCCGCCGAAATATTTTTCATAGGCGTCCCGGCATTTTTCCGAGAACAAGACGACAAGCGTCGAAAAGGAGAAAACCATGGCGGAGGCCTTCTGCCCGAATCCGGAAAGAGTCCCCGGTTCATTCAAAAGCAGGCTTTCCGTCATGCACAAGATACCCCCCCCTACTGCACAAATTATCCACATTCCAAGGCGTTTTACACGATGGTTTTTTCCAAAGTAAAACCCCAGCAAAAAGAACGCGCCCCACATCCAAATTCCGCCCGCATACAAAATAAGCGGAGGATTCCAATGCAAAACGGGTCTGACAAAATAAGAAATCAGTCCCCATCCCGCCAAGCAAAGAACGGCAAAAATCCCGAGCAAAATTCGAAAGGCCCTTTGCGATTTTGCATAAATCCGCTCGAAGAAAAGCACGCCCAAATAACACTGGATAATCACAGCAACAAAGTAATAGACGGAATCGCCGCAAGCAAAATAGAGAAAGAACGACTTTGGAATGGAATGCCCGGCGACGATTCCGGACACGAGAATCGGCAAAGAACAAAAAAGAACGGGAACATAAACCCTCGGCAGCTGCCTTTCGAGAAAAGCCGCCCAAGAGTTTACGGAAGAAAGATTCTTTCGCGCACAAAAGAACCCCGAGATTCCGAGAAAGAGCGGAACGGAGACGTTCATCAAATTCCTGAGCGCAATATCGAAAAGCGAGAGTTCCGTCCCCGAAAGCGAACGACCCATGCAGTGAATCGCCACGACCATCACGATGGCCGCTCCACGGAGAAAATCGAAATAGGGAATGCGCATAAATCTCTCGCCAACAAAAGAAAGCTTAAAATTTTCTAAAAAATATAACAAATAAAAAGACGCATTCGACCACGAACGCAATTAAATCCGTTGAACCATTTGAACCAGGTCGTTTCTTACGTTGTATTCAACAAAACCGTTCTTCTTGTAGAAATCCATCTTGCACTCTAACGGATGGAACGCAGGCGAGATTTTTCTTTACGCCAAAATCTCACCAAAAATTTCGGGCAATGCGCACGGAGCGATTTTGGCACGTTCGCTTTGAAATAGAGAACCCAGCCGAGCCATCGAACCCAAAACGGCATTTTCTTTTTCAACCTCGGATAAACACCATGATAAACCCTCCCCTTCAATGCCCAGTACTTGAAAAATTTGAGGTAAAAAGATTTCCTGTGCGCGTTATAGTAGTCGATGTCAAAAATTTCGCGATATTCTTCCAAAGAATCGAGGGCGTCCAAATCGATTAGCGTTCTTACGCATTTTTCACAACGGCAGCAATTGACCACTCCCTGCGTACAAACATTCAAATATTTATAAGACGGCGGATACTTCACGAGAGTTTCAAGCTTGTCCAACCGAGAGCGATCTCCGCCCTCCTGGTAAATTCGAAGCGATGGCGTAGAAAAGCAATTCAAACTCCATAGCTCATAACCTTCGGAACAAACCTTTTCCGCATTTTGAACAGAGAAATAGGCATAAGGATAGCCGCCCGAGCCGCAGTAATACACAGCCCAAAGCTTCTGCAATGCAAACACGGCGAACATCGATGAAAACGTGACCGAAATAAAGTGCGACTGATGCACCACATCCTGCAGGTTCGAATTTTCCACGATTAATTCATAACCATATTCCGCGCAGAACTTTTGAGCCATCGCAAGCCGTTCCCGAAAGAGCTTTTGCGACTTCTCCCCCACGCCATGCGAACCCACATTGAAAAACGTCAGATAGTTCAGCTTGTGCTTCGGAAAACGCGTCGAGCCTTGTTCCGCGAGCACGTGCAACGAATCGACACCGCAAGAGATTCCCGTACCGACTCCGCCCGCATTCTTCATTTCGGACGAATCAATTTCAGCAACAATCTTCGTCGCGTAAAGTTTTTCACTGTTCCGCACAAGCGCAAAAATCAAATCCGTCTCAAGCTGGTAATAAAGGAATTCGCCTATTGGCGCTTCAGACTTGATGTCGTGCCCATGGCACATCGCATAATGCAATACGCCACAGAGAAAAGCGTCGCCTCGTTCAACGCACAGGTATTTTTCAAATCTTGAATCGACTTCCAGCCAGACGACGTCCTTCTTTTCATCAATCGAAATTTCAGCATTCAGCCTGGAAAGCCCACCGTTACGGGTAATGTACGGTTTTCCGATTATAATCATCGTCATCTCCCTATTTTCTGTTTGATTTTTTCCAAGAGCATCTGACGCTCGCCATCCTTCAACGCGACTTTCAAAATCACAAAGGCGCTCCACGCTAGCGTTCCCGGCACAATCACGCCAAAGGAAACCCAACCCACATCAAAAAGGCATTCCGCGCCAAGCTTCAACGCAAAGGCTCCCACCGCCGACAGCGGCACCGCGCACACAACCGGGCGAAACACTTCGGCAAACGCCACTCCGACGGGAAATCCGGTCAGCCGCCGCAAAAAGAATCCGCGAATAAAAATCCCGCCGAACGAAACAAGCATCAGCGAGACGAAAGCGAATTCCGGTCCGAACCCGAAAAGGAAAAATCCGAGAGAAAACGGCAGGCCCATGCAATACCAAATGCCTACAATCGCTTGATAAGCCGCGATTTTCCCCGTAGCCTGTATACCCGTCGCAAGCGGCGGATAGAACGTTTCAAGAAGACCGACGACTATCGCCAGCCGCACAAAAATCACCGCATAATCCGGAACATTCGAAAGCCAAACGCCCAAAATGAAATCCGTTTCCAACAGAACCGGAAGCGAGACCCAGAACATCAGCAGGAATCCGATGCGCAGCGCATTTCGAATAAGCCCATGCATCTGGGGCAAATTTCCCTGGGCGAAATATTTCACTATCTGCGGATTCGCCGCCATTAAAAAGTTCGTGGTGAAACCCGAAATTCCGCCCGTCACCTGGTTCGAAACAGACCGCGCGGCATTCACCGCAGACCCAAAGAAATTGTTGAGGACAATGTTCAGAATGGCGCCGTTAAAAATCGGCGAAACGGAGCCGAAAAGATTCCAGCCGGCAAACGAAAGCAACTCGCGGAAACGCCGACGGCCCCAGCGAAACGTCACGCGGCTCTCGTGATATTTTCGCAGGCTGTAAAAAACATATGCGAGGAACCTGGCAAGCGAAAGCGAGAACAGCAAGACGCCGTAAGACTTGATGGCATCCGCTTTCACGTGGGAAATCAGCACGGCACCGGCGCATTTCAAAAACGACTCGCCAAGCGTGATGAAAGCGTAGACCCTCATATTTTCATGAGCGACAAGCAGTGCGCTAAACGGGACGGAAAGAACGTTCAACGCAAAGGAAAAAAGTGCAAACTGGAACAAGAACGAAACAGCTTCGTGTCGAACTTCCGGAATGACAACGCGATTTTGCAAAATCCAAAAGCCGACAGTTTCACCGAACAACACCACGACCAGCGCGATTGCGAAATAAATAATCAACGTCTGCGAAAAAACATCGCGAAGTCCCGCAAAATTTCCCTTTCCAAGTTCAAAGTTGAAAAAACGGCTAGACGCCGTAGTCAGCGTTCCCGAAAGAAAGCCGAGCATCCCGACAACGCCGGCCGTCACCTCGGCCAGGCCGAAATCCACAACGCCCAACGCACCGAGCAAAAGGCGCGTGGTGAAAAACGCCATCCCCATCGACACGGCCATTCGCACATACAGGATGACCGTATTCTTCGCTATGCGGCGGTTGTTCGACTCAGGCGAAGGCATGCGCCCCCTCCGAGCCGAACCGCTCCGCGAACCGCGGAATTAAACTGTTTTTTTACTTACAACTCGTACGATTTTAAGCACGGGCCCGCACACAAGCCCTCGTTCGTATTCATTCATGGAAAACTTGTAAAAGAGCGGCAGATACACGGCGAGATAGGCGCAGATTCCAAGCGCAAGCTTCGGGAACGAGTCAAGCGTGGATTCGCGCAACACAAAGAACGACGCGGCGGAAAGCAGCGCCGGCACGGCGGACATCTTCAAGATTCCCCTCCAAAAAGAAACGATGTCGATTTTCTGTTTCACCCGGTAATAGACATTCATCACGACAATTTGCCCAAGGGTGAGTGCGCCGGCAATCGCCCAGGCGCATCCAAAACCGCCATAGTATTTCGCCAAGGGAATCTGCGCCCCGAGGCTCGCGAGCGAAATCGCCAAATACAACAGACAGCGGAACTTCATCTGGTTCCGCGCCTGCAAAATCGTGATTCCCAAATTCTGGATTAGCGGCACGGTCAGCGGGACAAAGAAAAGCAGCGCGATGCCATACGCATCCCCATAACCGGGGCCCGCCCACAGTTCGATGAATTGCCTGCCGAACAAAAAGAACCCGGAAAGGACGAGGGCCAAGACGCAATACTGGATGCGCCCCGTTTTAATGAAAAGGTCGCTGACGGCCTTTTCGTTCGACGACTTGGCCACCATCGCCGTCACCTTCGGCAAAAACACCCCGCTGATGGCCGTCGAAAAGGACATATACATGTGCTCGAGCTGAATCGCCACGGCAAAAACCGCGACTGCGGCGGTCCCGACAAAAGCCCCCAAGACGAATTGCCCCGTGCTCCAATAAATCCTGTCCATGATGGCGTTCAAGAAAATCCAAAACGAATAAACGGCGACCTCCCTCAAAAATCCCCAATCGACTTTCCCAAAGCGCATCTCGATGTGCAGGATTTTTTTGCAATAAAGGAAATTGGACGCGAGCGTACACAAATTAAACACAGTCGTCACCACGACAAGCGCAATCGCCTTGTAACCCAAATGCAAAAGGACAATCATCGTGACCGTGTTCAGGAGAATGCGGACAATCGCCACGACCTTTTGGAAGACAAAACGCTCATACGCCGTAACGATAGAGCCGAACAGGCTGAACGGGAAAGTGACCGCGAGATTCAGCACCATCAAAAAGAGCATCACCCGCACCCGGGAAAGTTCGGACGCGGTCATCGCCCCCTTGAAAATCAAATCCGTATGGAAGGCGAGCACAAAGCCGATGGCGACAGCCACGAGGCTGATGCCGCAATACAGCAAAAAGAATAACCCGAACATCTTGTATTGCTCTTCCCGCTTCCCCTCGGCGCGGTATTTCGCCGTGTAGCGGACAATCGCATTGCCGAAACCCAAATCGAGAATCGTGAGGTACGCCACGACGGACGCGACAATCGAATACATCCCGTATTCCGACTTTCCGAGCATCCGCAAAAGATACGGCGTGTAAAGCAACCCGACCAGATTGTTCAGGCCTAGAACCACGTAAGAAAGCAGGGCGCCGAGTTTGAGTTGCGAGGTCATGGGGTTTTCGTATTGTCCAAATTCATGCCCGAGGGAAAAGGCTTGCGCAAAATAGAGGCGGCAACGACATGAAGCCGATTCTTGAAAAAAACAAAACTTGGAGCGGGAAGCTTGTCCCAATCGTAGCTATCGAGATACTTACCGAGATTTACATAATTTTGCTTTTCCGAGCATTTCAATTTTTTTGCCAAAAGTTTTTTCCCTGACCTTGGACTATTGTCCGATCCCGGCAGCATTTCATAATAGGATTCCCGCATTGCTCCACTCGCATCGACAATGCAAAGCATCCAAGATTCACTCCTGGTTTTGGGAATCATCGGAACGCCCTTTTGAAAACCGATTTCATCGAATCCACGGTGCATCGCCAAGTTCAAGTTCAAATAAAACTCATCCCGATTTAGATTCGACGAAAAGTCCGTATCCTTGAAATAAATTGCTCCGCAATCTTCTCCTTGTGAAACGGCTCTTTTCGCCAAACATTTTGCAAAGCGTGTTACCGACCGCATTTCCGGAAAAGGATTCTTTTGGCCGCGAACAGAAGCCCCCCGTTTGGGTTTCTCGTTTTTCACATCATCGGAAAGTTCACTCCTCGACACAAAATTCATTTCGACATTTTCCGAAAACCAAAAATCAATCAATTTCTTGACGGCCACGGTCAACGGGCTTTCTTCTCCCATCAAATCGGACGAACCTTCTCCGCAGACAACAAACCTAATCATCCGCTTTGCCGAGCCTTGCCGAGAGTTCCAGCAAATCCGTATCGCCCATCGCCTCGCCCGGTCCCAAAACATTTAGTTTCTCCGATATCTGCGGAATGTCGAAGAATCGGCGAGCATGCGAATGTCCCCGTCCATCCTTATACAAGAAAAAGACGCAGGACTTAGCCTGTTCATCCGTCAAATAATTGAGAAAAAGCCCGCTGTGCGTCGAAACAAGTACTTGCTTCCGCGGATTGCCGTAGTTTTGCAATTTTGCGACAAACTTGGCGAAAAGTTCCTGGTTCAGACCGTTTTCCGCCTCGTCAAAAAGAATCACCCTGTCATCCGTAAACTGTTGGGAAAGCAACACCAACAAACGAAGCGTTCCATAACTCAAATTGGTTGCGGAAAAAATACTTTTTTCAAACTCGCTCAAAAGCAGAGATTTCCATCCGAACCTCTGCCGTTTGATTTCCATATTTTTGAGAGAAGGATAAAATTCCCGAATTTGTAAAAGAAGATCCCTTTGTCTTTCGGCCGAAAGCCCCGCAATAAAAGCGCTTAAATTTCTCCCATCGTTTTCAACGGAAACCGGCATCTTGCCGAAGCGCGCCGATTGAACGGAAACGGCTATCGCACGAGGATCGAGAACCCCCAAGAAATGACACCTGCGAAAAAAATCCCCAAACTCAGTTTCCCTGAATGAGAATATGGAGCCACAATAATTGGAAGGTCCATAATCAATCAGCTGCGTTTCTTTTCCTGGCTCGGAAATGTTCAACTTTCCAGATTCAAAGCGATACACCACTCCGCCTTCCTGGAGAAACTCCGAGGTACAGCGCATCTCCCGCGTATTGAACTTCGCTTTCCAAACCGCATTTTTTTCTCCGAGAGAGGCTTCTATTTCAATATCGATAGAATATTTGCGCTCCGTGTTCCCAAGAGTCAAAAGTTCCGCGACACTCAGCCTTTGATCATACAACCACTGCGAAACATTCCCCTGCATCAGGGATTTTGCAAAGTCGAGAAACTGAAGGAGAGTTGTCTTGCCAGAACCGTTGATTCCTATAAAACAAGAAAACATCGGGATGTCGCAAATTTCAAAGTCCGCCAAGGACTTGAAATTTTTCACGGCAATCCGGTTGATTTTGAAATCGCGCATAATGTAATAATAGAAACTTTTGCAAGCTGTAAATTTTCACAAGTCGAAATCAAGCTTTAACCCAAGACCTTCTAGGGTCCATGCAGCCCACCCCGCCCTCGTCATCGCCCCGCCCTTTCGAAGACGCGAGCCGCAAAACTTCACGGAAGGTTTTTCTACATTATGAACATGAACGAACAGCAGCAGATTCTTTTTATGCAGATTCGGATTCTGAGGAAGGCCTCGGAACGGTTCGGTCTGTCCCTAAAAGAAACTGCGGAGCTTTTCAAAAAGTTCGGCGTGCTCAAGTATATCCGCGAATGCTTCGGCATATTCCATGTCGAAGGCGACGAAGCCGTCTTCGAAGACGTGAAAAGCTATCTCAAGCTCAAGGGGGCGGCCGTATGAAGCTTTTAGAAGCGGGGATGACTCTTTACCACGGCAGCTATTGCGTTGTAGAAAGCCCCGACTTGGATAAATGCGCACGGTTCAAGGATTTTGGTCAAGGCTTTTACTTGACGTCTTCAAAAGGGCAGGCTCTGAACTTCGCAAGGATTTCTGCGTCAAAAGCCCGAAGCCGCGGTTCAATCCCAGCTCAGGAACGCTTTGCGCATGTATCGTCCTTTGAAGTGACGGATGTCGCGGGACTTGAAACTTTTTCTTTTGACTCGGCCAATGTCGAGTGGTTGCATTGCATCGTTGCCCATAGAAGAAGCAACGCTTTTGACGAAATTCGCAACCGGATGTCCGCCTATGATGTGGTTTCGGGGAAAATCGCAAACGATGACACCAACGCGACGATTCTTGCATACATGGGAAATGTTTTTGGCCAAATGGGCAGCGAACAGGCGGACAATATTTGCATCAGCCTATTGCTGCCGGAGCGGTTGCAGGACCAGTTCTGTTTCAGGAGCGAAAAGTCTCTTTCGAAACTTCACTTTATAAAAAGTGAAACGGTTGCTCTGAGGTAATCTATGATTTGTGACAAGACTTTGTTTGCCATGGATTTAACCGCGCTGATGGCAGTAGAAAAAATTGCGAAGAATTTGCAAAGACCGCAAGAAGATGTTCTCGTGGACTTTATGGAATCGAACACCGCAAAGATGCTTTACGACGATTCGAACAAGCTTTGGTGGGACGGTCCCGACGCCATCGCCGAAGAATTTGAACGCGAAAGGACTTGATTTGAAAATCGCGGGTTCTATTCCCCCAGCGCGTTCCTCAGCCAATTCGCCGAATAGGCGCGCCACTCCTCGAGAACGGCGTCGACCTTTTCCCAGTCGACGGCGGCGTTCAACTTTTGCAAGACTTCGTCGTGGGATTCCTCGCAAGTCAGGCAGCGATATTCCAGCCCCGTCTTGCCGAGCAGCGTGGAAAAGCGTTCGTTCATCCCCTTGCCCGTGGAGCGGTTGGGGATGACGAGAAACGGCTTGTGGAAGAGGATGCAGAACACGGCGCAGTGGAAGGAGTCGGTGACGACGAACTTGGCGCAATCGATGTTCTTGAGCCATTCCGTGACGGAAACGATGGTTCGCCGCTTTTGCAAATGAACTTCCTTCACTTCCTTGCAAAATATCGATTTGACCGATTCGGGGATTTCTTCCCGGATGCGGTAAACGAAAGTAAAATCGCCTTCGCGCCTTTCATACGGGAATTCCCGCCGGTAAAAGTCCCCCGTGTGCAAAATGGTCGGGTCGCAGACGCAGACGACGTTCTTCAGCCCGAGTGACGTCAAGTACGGAACAGACGATTCCTCCCGGACGCTGATGGCGTCGAATTTCTTTAGCATGGGGAGGACGCGCTGTTCGAAAGGCTTGGGCCAGGATTTTACGCCAAGGGAAGCCGCGTAGGAAATTCTGCGTGCGCCATCGGGGGCAAAATCGAGGAAGTAGAAAGATTCTCTTTCCGTGATAAATCTAGGATTCCAAACCTGGTCAGAGCCGACTATGAATGCTGTATTTTTCGGCAACTTTAATTGACTCACTTTCCGCCAATCGGAAAATTTCGCAGTCTTGTCCAACTTCAAATATTCGGGAAATTTCACAAAATACGCGCATGCTAGATATCGAAACATTCCCAAAATTCGCCAAACAAAAGAAATCTTTTTTCCCCTTGGGCCTACAAAATACGGGAATCCCGGTTCAAAGTCGACAATCTTTGCTCTGACTCCACTTTGCAAAGCGAAAGCCTGCAAAAAAGCACCGTAATTTTTCCCATAATGAAAATTCAGTTCAAAAGCTGTCATAGCAAGTCTTCTATTTTTTATCTTTTATCCCGGCGTGAATTATCTTTGTCAAACAAATCTAATTTTAACGAAAACGATCTACACATTATTATTTCACAACCATACTCCTTCTGCAAAGCAACCATTCCGATACTTCTTTTGTATATTCTAGCATCTCAGAAGAGGACGCAGAATGTTGATATAAATCATGTATTATTTCCGGCTCTGATAGACCAGTTCTCTCCTGTATTTTATACAGCCACTGATGGCTATTGCTCACAGCCTTTATTTCATTTGCAGCCTTAAATATTTCCGATTCAGGAGGTATGTTTTCAAGAATCAGTGCATGTAAATACTTTTCGGGGGAAACGTCTTTTGGAAGGCAAAACTGTCCTATTATTGATAACGCATTAGCCCACTTTCCTTCAACAGCGTCTTCCGTACCCGATAGTTTCTTCTTTACTTGATCTTTTTTAGCTTCTTTAGTCTTGTAGCGATCGCCATCCAACACAATCAGAATGTAATCAAGCTGATTACCGCATAGAGCAAAACTGGCAGCAAGGGTAAATGCGTTTTCAATCGAACCGTAGATTACTATTTCAACAAACGGTAACATATCATGTTTTCGAGCAATCTCTTTTACTATGGCCGCAGCTAATTTATCTTCAACATACACCTTTATTGGACGCTGTGTTTTGCCTGTGAGCGGATAGAGCAAATCGGCACTAATCTTGTCATAAACGAATGTTTTCCCGTTTTTTCCAATACTCGAAAGATATTGAATAGATACATATTTTTCCAATTCAAGCATTTCTGGCGAATGCGTTGTAAATACAATTTGCAAGTGTTTTTTTTGCGCAATGCTATGCAGCTTTTCAATCAGTCTATCTAGTGCAGAAATATGGAGGAGTAGGTCAATTTCATCAATTAGTATAAGAGAATAAGCTTCAGCATTTAAGACTTTCTCTATGATCTTTAGTACTCTTTGTTCTCCTGTTCCCATACTAAGTGATGAATATTTTAACCCGGAATCAAGAACGACTCCAGAAAAGTGCTTGTTGCGATATGTATTGTCTAACAATTCTCGATAAGGCTTATTCAATATATAAGCCGAATCCTGAACGATATTTTCGACCACTCCCCCACTTAGGCTCTCAGATGAATACTGAATTCTGCTTGTAGTTGTGCTCTTTTCAACCTCCGGCAGGCAAGTATCGATACCAATGTAATACACATTCCGTTTCGGACGATTCACGTATTTTGGAGACCATCTATCAGAATCCTTTCTGTACCGAATATCACGTTTCCCGTCTTTACCACCCTCCATCTCATTTGTGACATGAAATTCGCTACCAATCCAAAGAGAATCTGTGTTCGGAATGAAGAACTCTGGAAATCTATGATTTTCTCCTTTTCCACCATCATCTGGCCGATAAATACAAGCTATTGCATGAATCACCGTTGTTTTGCCAGATCCATTTACGCCCATAATCGCCGTGAGCGTGTCTGAAAAATTAATAGAGATATCATTCAAACATTTTAGTTTTTTGAAATATACAGATTTCAAAATCTGTTTTTCCATAATAGGCTCTCCTGTTTTGAAAAAACAACATTTTTCGCTTAAAATCCGTCCCTAAACTAGAGTCCCAACCGAAGTCATTAGCTGAAGGACAACCGATACTTAAGTACAAACGTTTTAATTCCTCTTGACGCATCTGTAAATAGCATTCCTCATCCGTCTCATAAATGATAAAAAAAATCTCAAAAAATGTTCCCTGAGCCACATTATCCTATAAACTATTCCATAAAATGGATGCTTTTTGACTTTTTCACACTTCCAATTTCTTTCATAAAAAAAACTCTTTAGATTTTCATTAAATTGCAACCAAAAAGGTCCGTCGCCCATAGCGCAAGGATGTCCATGTATAGGTTCGTAAAAGCAATCCACAAGAATCGGAGAAATTCCCATAAGACGCGAAACTCTTTTTAGATTTACATGTTCAAGACTCATCTTATTTAAAACAATTAACTCAATCGAAGACTTTGCAAATAGACAATTCAATGGAATTGTGCCATTAACACAGGCAATCGATTTTGCACCTTGAAAAATTTCAAGCTGTCTTGATAATGATAAGGTTTCGGGATAGAAAACTTCATAACCGTTTTGAGAAAATTGCTGTTGAATTTCTAATTCTCCAAGTTCAGTTTTTCGTGCTTTTTTTAGATGCAGTCTAGAAAAATAAACTTTTTCAGGAACCAAATTTTTAAGTTGAAATCTTTCCACAATTTTATCAAAGACATCACGATAACGTTCGTTTTCAGATCTGTGTAAATAACAGCATTCCGGAATAACAACCTCCGGAAATTTCATTGGTCGTTCAAGATAGATAAATCGCTTGCTATCAATTCCAAGCAAAGAAAAAAATTCCAAGAAATTTCCTTGAAGCTTTCGCCCTCGCTTCGTTAGAAAAATGAGCTTGTAGTCTTTAAAGCGTTCGTCGCAAAGAATCCACAAACGTCCAAGACAATCTACCAAAAAATGCCCCCAATGCTCGACACAAAACCCCAAAAAAATCACTTTTTCACTGCAGTCAATGCATTTTTCTGCATCAAATGAATATTTTCCGCCCAATTTAAGCCAATCGCCTTCGTATTTTGAATTTTCTATGAAATCTCCATTAGAAAAACAAACCCCTCCTCGATTATCCACAGAAAAGGGGAGAACAATCCCTTGCGAAATTGACTGAATTTCAAGTTTTTTCACCATATTCTCCATAACAAATTTAAATCGTTCCGAGTGAGCATAGACCTAATTTTAGCTTTAGCATATCTTTGGGGCATTCGAGAAAGAATTCTCAGAAGTATATCAAAAAGCAACTTTTTCCTCAGCCCGTTCAAAGATTTCCAAACATATTTTTCAAAAATGAGATTATATCGCAACGATGAGTATACATTTTTAGAAATAGCAGAACCTTGGCGATAGATATACTTGTAAACAACGCCGTCAAAAACTCTGATTTTTTGGGCATTCACTGCAAGCCTAATATTCATTAAAAAATCTTCGCCATTCACTATTTCAGGAGAAATTTCAAAAATTGTTTCATTGAACAATCTACGAGAAAAAAGACGTGCGTAAGGCCCACAGTGCACCGAATCATTAAATAACGCTCGAATGTAATCAACCGGGCAAAAATCCTCATTAAATCTTGGATAAGGCCACTTTTTTCTCGTGAATTCTACTTGGCCTATTACTATATCCACATCATCACAATGATCCAGCAAGCTTTCCAATGCATTTTGAGACAAGAAGTCGTCCGCATCTACAAAACAAATCCACTCGCCCCTAGCTTCCGATACGCCTTTAGCCCTAGCTTTTGTTACACCGGAATTTTTTTGAGACAGCACCCGAATTCTCCCATCTTTTGCAGAATAAATTTGCGCAATTTTCAAAGAATTATCTATGGAACCATCATCAACTAGAATAAGCTCGAAATCGGCATAGGTTTGCGAAAGGATGCTTCCTACTGTTTCCGGCAAATATTTTTCCGCATTATAGACTGGCACAATCACAGAAATCATAAAACTCCTTTATCAGCATCAATCAAATCTCCCAATTTTTTATCCCATTCCACAGGTCGAATCGGAGCAAAACCGCTGCAGTGGTAAAACGTCATCTCACCAGCATAAATTCGTCCTTTGATGTTAAAGAAATCCACGCGAACATGTGGAAAATCTTTAGCCATCTTTGCTGCTAGCGACTTCATTTGTTCAAAATTTTTCGGCTTATGCGGCAAAATTTTTGAATTGGGATCACGCATTCTCAAATCCAGATGGCGATAGTTCATATCGAAAAAATCCGTCGTCGGATTTTCGGCCTTGTCCTTGGAAACATACATAATCTCCGGTTTCCCATGAAAGCAAAAGAATTTGTAATCCGTCAAACAATTTTCCTGCCGTTGGTGAACATAGATGCAGAATCCCGGGTTCACGAAAATATACCCCCCCCCCCGTATGTTGGAAATTTTAATCCAACGCCCAAATTCCAGGTCGTACTTATCCGGCTGGAACTTTTCGAACCCGCTTCCGCCGTAGAACGTCATCTCGCCAAAATAGACTTTGCCGTTGACCTCGTAAAAGTCACAGCGCACCTCGGGAATATCGCCGGCCAGCTTCTCGGCTAGCTCACGCATCCGTACAAAGGCCTTGGGCTTATGCGGCAAAACTTTAGCATTTGGATGATCCCTAGTAAAATCCAAATGCTTAAAATTCATATCAAAAAAATCAAACGCGGTTTCTTCCGATTTATTTCCTCTATTCGTGACAATAAAAAGAAGCTTGGCAATTCCAGAGAAACAGAAAAATTTGTAATCGCGCAATTCCCTATCCGCGGAATCTTCCATATATTTTTCGGCAATGATTCTCGGTTTTACATTCTTGTAAGGCCATTCGCGAAGCGCCCAATAATAATTCATCTTTAAGCAGCGACAAATTTTCGTCCGAGCCGCTTTTAAATCCAACTTGGACTTGTCCTTGCAAATGACCAGTCCGCCGCTATCATGCGTACATTTTAATACAAACTGATTGGGAAGTTTGTCAAAATCAATATCATCGAATTTATCCCAAACTCCAAGTAAGGGAATTAAGTATTCCTCGCCGATGGTCTCCGCGATGTACTTGCGAACTTCGTACTTGTCGACCAACTGCGTGTAAAGCGGATTCCTGTCATGCAACTTAAGCCATTGGAGCTTTTCGTTGAATGTACGGGGATTTTTGAGATTCAAGGGGTAGCCCATTTTCTTCCTAAATCGAATTTTCAGCCACACCGAATCAGGGATGTATCGAATTAAGTATTTATACAAATACAGTTTTAGGTAAAATTTGATCACGTTTTTCATTCCTCGCAAAAAAGACAAAACAAATCGCAACCAGCATCATTTGTTTTACATCAAGAAAAACAATACTGTGAGTTAATTCAAAAAACGTGAAGCAGAGAACTGTCAGCATAAAGCTTTGATTCCAATTATGTTTCGCATGTTGAAGAATTTTTTTACGGAAAAAAAGCGACCCAAGTGGCACATAAAACAATATAGCCCCGACAACCCCATAACAACAGAGAATTTCCGTATAATCACAATGGCTATAAACAGATTTGTTTATCTTTGCATATTTTTTTGCAAACCCATTAATCCCCCATCCCCAAAAAGGTTTTTCTTTCCACCAATCTATCGCAAACTCCTTCATTTCTTTTCTTTCCATATAGGAACCATCTTCAGTTCTATCATCCAATAGAGTTTCTATTCTGTAGCCAACTACGCTATAAAAAACAGGCACTTTTAAAGCTAAAAACAAAACACCGAAACAGATAACCAACAGCAACACGCCATACTTCAGAAGCGTTCCTACTCTTTGATTATAAAAAAGAATCAAAAGAGAAAAAAATACAAAAGGATAAATAATCGCCGATCGCGATCCGCTCAAAGCACAGATACACAAAAGAACAAAAAACAGAACTAAATAAATTTTATTCGATTCTCTCTTCCATAAAAATAAACAACAAAACGCCGACACAGTCACTCCACCAGAAAATTCCATCGACGAGCCATAAATCTTGCTCCCAAGCCGAATCAAACCAATTAAAGGGGCTTGAAGCAAAAGAACAACAATAGATGAAATAATTCCACCGCATACAAAGCCTTTAACAACTTTATTCAAATCTTCTTCTTTTTTGAGAAATAAACACACAAGCGTTCCAAACTCAAACGTCAATAAAATACGAATCAAAGGAAAGGAATAATCAGAATTGACCGTCCAAAGTATTGATAGAATTGAAAAAAAGACAAAAGGGAAATACTTTTGAGAATAAACAGGAACTCGAAATTTCCTATTTTTTAACATCCGAGCCCCTAACGTTATTAGCAAAACAACAAGCAAAGACACAACTATTGAAATTGTAATAGCCTTGGGAATTATCACCATGTAAATGACATAGGAAAGAGCCGCCGCTATAAAAAGCACATCTATTTGTTTTAAAATTTTCAGCATTTACAAAGCAAACCATTATAGTATTTCCGATATTTCTCACCCATTCTTTTCATCGTAAACGGAGAGTCTTCCAAAAGAGTTCTCGTATCCGAAAACTGATTTTTGGAAAGCAACACGTCCTTCATCTTGTTTCCTAAAGCATCAACATCCCCAACAGGGAACGACATCCCACAAGCGGGCAAGGCGTCCAGTATTTCCCTGTGCTGCGGAATATCGGAAAGAATTACGGGGATTCCACATGCAAGAGCTTCCAAAACAGCATTGGGAAGTCCCTCGGAATCACTTGCCGAAACAAAGCAATCCGCCGCAGAAAGATATTCAGCGACATTTGCCACCTTCCCCACAAAAAGAACGGATTTGTTTTTTGCATACTTACGCTGCATTCCAAGCAGCAAAGGGCCGTCACCAAGCATCATCAAGCACGCATTTTCAAGTTTTGCCGCTAAAAACGCTTCAATAATTTCATCATTGTGTTTTCGTTCAATAAACAGCCCCGTCGAAATATAAATGAAGGATCCTAGAGGCAGCCCGAGTTGTTTTCGGCACTCGTCTTGATCAAAATTTTTGAACTGTTCCGTATCAATTCCATTCTGGATCGCCGCAACATGATGACAACGATATTTCTCACGCATGACGGTCTGCAAATGACGCGAACAGGCAACAACATTTTTCGAATGTCTAAAAATGAACGTATGTAATCTCGCCAGCAAGATTCCCACAAACCGATTCATCCGCGGGGGATAATCCTCGATGGGGATGTTGCGTTGCGTCAATACGTAACGGACTTTATGAAATTTTGAGACGAAATAGAGCAAAATGTCCGGTTTGACTCCATACGAATGTACAAGTCCAATCTTATTTTTCCGGAAGAAGTTCCACAATTTTCCAAAAGCGACAAGAGGATTGTTTCGGTTTAAATGCAAAGATTGGCAAGAAATCCCTCTATGAGCAAAGAGTGCTCGCATGGAATCTTTGGGTTCGTCAAAAAGAGACAACACCAAAATCTCGGCAAGCGGCAACCCCGAATGACAAATGATATTCAGAGTTTGATTCGTAGGTCCGACACGCCTTAAATCTGCCACTAAATAAACAATCCGAAAAGCCGACACCTTCACCTCAAAAAGATTTTATAAAACAAGACGCGCAAAGAATTCGGCAACAGGCAGACAGCGGCATGTCCAAAACCGCCTATAACAAAGTTTCCAACCGAGAAAAAGCCTTTGCGCCATAGCCCAAATTTAAATTCAAGAATCGTTTTCGCATATTTCAAGCCGCCCCTTCTGCGAAATAAATCGGGATTCACTCTCAAAAAGTACAAAGATTCCTGAATATTATAAGCCTTCGCTCCAGAAAGAAGCATCCTAGCGAACAAATCATAATCTTCAAACAGATAGCAGGAACGGTAATTCCCCGCTTTCAATACTGCCGTCTTTTTATAAATGACAGTCGGATGCAGCAGGCCACAACGTTTCTTCATATATTTGAAAATATCGGAATGAAACTCCGGGACTTTGTGAACAGCAAAAGGTTTTTCTTCCGAATTCCAAAATTCATTTTCCCAACACCCCACAACATCCAAATCCGGATCTTCTAAAAATTTTCCTAGCTGCAATTCACAACGGTTCTGCGCACACAAATCGTCCGAATCCATTCTAGCGATAAGCTCGTTTTTACAATATGCGACGCCATCCCGCAAGCTCGGTCCCAAACCTCTATTTTTTTCGAAAGGAAAAGTCTTTAACAGCTCTGGATACTCTTTTTTATAGTGCGTTATCACCTCATACAAGCCTTCCGTTAAAAGTCCATCCTCGACCAATACGACTTCTTCCGGCAAAACGCTCTGTGAAAAAATACAGGCCAAGCTTTTTTCCAAATACTCCGGGCGCTCCTTCCAATAAACGCTCATCAAAACACTATATGGAGGATAATTCATCACGCCGCCCTCCCCGTACGGGCGCACCCATACGAAGAACACGACGTCGACGGAATGAATCCGACATCTTCGGCTAACCACCACCCCCCCGCGTAAACATATATTTACAAAAGTACTTGATGAGCGACTCCACGTGAATCCTGCACAGTTTCAAGCTCCGGTGGCTGGCCTTTTCCCATTTGTGGACGACCTTGCCTTCCGGAAAGCATTCCACTTTTCTGCCCAAGAGGCGAATGCGTTTGCACAAGTCCGCATCTTCCGCATACATGAAGAACCTTTCGTCAAAGCCGTTCAACCTTTTGAACAACGAACTCGGAATCACCAAAAAGGAGCCTTGGATAAATTCGCATTCGAACGGGACGTCTTTGGCGACGTTTTTCATCGAATGTTTGGAATTTTGACGCTCGCACCAGGAAAACTTCCGCAAAAGACGGGGGGCATACCGACAGAGCAGATTGCAAACGGTCAAGTCCGTGCGATAAACATCCTGCACGTTTCCGCAGGCATCGACTATCAGCGGCGCCAAAGCCCCGATTCCCGGATTATCGTCCAAATGCTTCACCAACCTCCCCAAAATCGGTTCTTCAAAAAGGATGTCCGGATTCAAAACGACATGGTACCTGGAATCCAGAAGCGGCAAAACGGCATTGTGGCCGCCGCCAAAGCCCTTGTTCTTATCCAAATCGATGACGGTCACGGGAAATTTTTGAGCCAAACTCCCGCAATCTTCCGCCGGGCTGTTGTTCACGACAAACACCTGCATCGAAAGGCCGCATCCCGACTCGTGCAAGAAAAGCGATTCCAGACATTTTTCAATGTCCCGCCTGTTGTTGTAGCTGACAACAGTTATGGACAAATCAAACGACATCCGCCACGTCCAATTTCATCTCGTTCATCCTTTTGAATTCCAAGCAGCAATCAAAAAGCTTACGCCCCTCTGATTCCCACGGGCAAAAAATAGCATCTGTTTTTGAATTCTTCAAGGCCGAAATCCTCCCCTTTGTCGGAAGAAATGCCGTCAAGGAGTCCTCGCCGGGCTTTCCCTTTACCGTAAAGGGATGTTTCGCTGTCGCTCAACATGACGACCGCCAGCCAGTAAACCGTCATTCCGAGCAACATCAACGTCATTCCGAGGCGTAGCCGAAGAATCCAGGAAGAGTAAAGAGATGTTTCGCTGTCGCTCAACATGACGACTGCCAGCCCGTAAACCGTCATTCCGAGCAACATCAACGTCATTCCGAGGCGTAGCCGAAGAATCCAGGAACAGTAAAGAGATGTTTCGCTTCGCTCAACATGACGCCAATCCTGCTCAACACGACTTTTTCTTTACAGTCACTAATCACTGACCTCTAGCCACTAGCACAGCTCAGCCCTCCAGATAGGTGTAGCCGTAAAGCCCGGAGCGGTAGATGTT
>CAZCRF010000019.1:0-41165 GCA_964501065.1 uncultured Fibrobacter sp.
CCGCACGGTCGGCGCCGGCTCCGTAACCGAAATCATCAAGTAAGGACACACAATGCCAAGAGAACTCATTACGCTCGAATGCACCGTCTGCCATCAGCGTAACTATGATTGCGACAAAAACAAGCGCCTCCATCCTTCTCGTGTTGAATACAAGAAGTACTGCCGGTTCTGCCGCAAGCATACGGTTCATAAGGAAACCAAGTAAGGAAGGTCTTTAGGTCGGTAGCTCAATTGGTAGAGTCACGGTCTCCAAAACCGTTGGTTGGGGGTTCGAGTCCCTCCCGACCTGCTTCCTTTCCTTCGGAGTCATGATATGCATAAGATTCAGCAATACATCAAAGAAGTCATCCAAGAAATGAAATTGGTCGTATGGCCGACTTGGGAAGAACTCAAAGGTTCGACTTTGGTTGTAATGCTTTTTAGCGTCATCATGGGTTGCTATATAGCGGCGATTGATTTGGGGCTTTCCTTTCTCGTCGACAAACTGTTGGGACAAGGGTAAATCATGGCTATGTTGTGGTACGCTGTCCATACGTTTTCCGGGCAGGAAAGTAAGATTAAAAAGAATCTTGAAATGCTGATCGAGCGCGAGAAGCTTCAAGACAAGTTCGGCCGGATTTTGATTCCGGAACGGACGACTCAATTGGTTGTCCGGGGAAAGCGCAAGTCTGTGACGCAAAAGCTTTTCCCGGCTTATCTGATTATAGAGATGGAGCTGGACGAGCTCACCCAGCACCTGGTGACGTCTATTCAAGGTGTCACCCATTTTGGAGGAACCAGCCGTCAAAACAAGACGCCGATTCCTCTGCGTCAGAGCGAGGTCGATAGACTGCTCGGGGTCGAAACCCAAGATTCCGGGCAGGATGTGATCCAGAATCCTTACATTGTCGGGGACAGCGTTTCCATCAAGGATGGGCCGTTCCAGGGCTTTGTCGGTACGGTCGAGGAAATCCTCACGGAGAAGAACAAGCTCCGTGTGATGGTTTCCGTCTTTGGCCGCCCCACGCCCGTCGAATTGGGCTTCAACCAAGTGGAGTCCGTCTCGGTCTGATGAAGGTTTCTGAAACGGAGAAATACAGTGGCTAAAAAAATAACAGGTTACATTAAGCTTCAGATTCCCGGTGGGGCGGCAAATCCGTCGCCTCCGGTTGGTCCTGCTTTGGGTCAAAAGGGCGTGAACATCATGCAGTTCTGCAAAGCGTTCAATGCTCAGACTCAAAACGAAAAGGGAATGATCATCCCGGTGGTCATTACGGTTTATGCGGACAAGAGCTTCACTTTCATCACGAAAGTCCCTCCTGTCCCGGTCTTGGTCAAGAAGGCCGCAGGCATTGAGACCGCTTCGGGAGAACCGAACCGTAAAAAGGTCGGCAAGATTACCAAAGCCCAAGTCAAGGAAATCGCTGAAAAGAAAATGCCTGACTTGAATACGGTTGACATTGAAGCCGCAATGCGCATGGTTGCGGGCACGGCGCGCTCGATGGGCGTCGATGTTGTCGATTAATCAGGCTGACCTTTAACCCTATTTCTGACAGGAAACACCATGTTCAGAGGAAAAAAATATAAGAAATTGGCCGAAGCCTACGACCGTACCCAAGTGTATGGTCTGGAGCAGGCGCTAGAAATTCTTAAAAAATCCGAGGTGAAGTTCGACCAGACTGTCGAAGTCCACTTCAATCTCGGTGTCGATCCCAAAAATTCCGAACAAGCAGTCCGTGGCACGGTCGTGCTTCCGAATGGCACTGGTCGCCAAGTCCGGGTTCTCGTGTTCTGCAAGGACAATAATTTCCAAGCGGCGCAAGATGCCGGAGCCGATTATGTCGGTGGAGCGGACTTGGTCCAGAAAATCCAGGAAGGATGGCTCGAATTCGACGCTGTCGTCGCGACTCCCGACATGATGCCGGTGATTAGCAAGGTGGCGCGCGTCCTCGGCCCCCGTGGACTCATGCCCAGCCCGAAGTCCGGAACGGTGACGGTCAACGTCGCCCAGACCGTGAAGGAACTCAAGGCCGGTAAAATCCAATACCGCGTTGACAAGGGTGCGAACATCCATGCGCCGGTCGGCAAGCTTTCGTTCACGATTCCGCAGCTCGTGGAAAACACGAAGGCGGTGATTGATTCCGTTATCAAGAACAAGCCGCAGACATCGAAGGGCACTTACATCAAGTCCCTCTTCGTCGCCGCGACGATGACGCCTAGCTTGAAGCTCGACTTGGCCATTACACGGTAGGAGATAGACAATGAAAGCTGTAGTTAAAAAACAACAGAAAGTTGACTCTCTCGTCAAGGACTTTGAAGGCGCGGCGTCAATATTCCTTCTCAACTACGAGAAGATTCCCGTTGAACTCGACAACAAGCTCCGGAAGGCTCTCAGGGCGAAGGACATCAAGTATGTCGCCGTGAAGAACACCCTTTTGAAGAAGGTCTTCGAGAAAATGAACATTTCCGGCTTGGACAAGGCTCTGGTCGGCGCCACATCCGTGATGGTTGGCCCGGCTGACGATCCTATCGCCCCGGCTCGCGAAATCGAAGCCTTCCACAAGGACAATCCGGACTTCCTCGTCTCGAAGAGCATTTATTTGGAAAATGCCGTCAGACCGGGTTCCGATGTCGTCGAACTCTCCAAGATTCCCGACCGCCAAGGCATGCTTGCCCAATTGGTCGCCATCATTCTTGGACCGGGTTCCACCATTGCGAGCCAAATCAAGTCCCTCACGGAAAAACTGGAAAAGGAAGAGGCCGGGGCTACCGCCTGATTCCACAACACAACCACTCACAAACAACTTTTCAAAACGGAATAACTGGAGAAAAACATCATGGCAACAGATATCAAGGCTATTGGTGATCAAATCGCGGGTCTCACCCTTCTCGAAGCCAAGCAATTGGCGGACTACCTCAAGGAAGCGCATGGCATTGAAGCCGCTGCCGGTGGCGTTGTCGTCGCTGCGGCTGCCGCTGCTCCGGCTGAAGAAAAGACCGAATTCGATGTCGTGCTTGCGGAATGCGGGCCGAACAAGATGCAGGTTCTCAAGGCTGTTCGCGCCATCACCGGTCTTGGCTTGAAGGAAGCCAAGGAAATGGTTGAAAAGGCCGACAGCGTGGTCAAGGAAGCCGCTCCGAAGGCTGATGCTGAAAAGATGAAGAAGGATCTCGAAGACCTTGGTGCCAAGGTCGTTCTGAAGTAATGCCTTCCATTCGTTAATTCGAATACGCCAAATGCCTGCACGCTTGTGTGGGCTTTTGGTGTTTTTCCATGTTCAAGGTTTTTCACTGGATGAGGTTTTTCAATGACGGAGCGAAAGAATTATTCCTCCAATAAGTTCCAGTTGGAACTTCCATATCTGGTCGAAGTGCAAAAAGCTTCTTATGACCACTTCCTCCAAAAAGGTGTTCCTGCCGAGAAACGCCTAAAAGTGGGCTTGGAACGCGTTTTCCAAGACATTTTCCCCATCACAGACATGAAGCGACTGTTCGAACTTCATTACGAGGGGTATTTTTTCGGAATCCCCAAGTACAGCCTTCAGGAATGCCGTGAACGTGGCCTTACCCATTCCGTGCCGCTGTTCGCCAATCTTTCCCTCCGGGTTTACGAAGAAGATGGCGAAGACCGCAAGTTGAAGGAAGAAATCAAGAACGACGTCTTGATTTGCGACTTGCCCATTATGACGGACAATGGGACATTCATCATCAACGGTGCGGAACGCGTTGTCGTTTCCCAATTGCACCGCTCGCCGGGCGTGAGCTTCGACGAAGAGCTTCTCCCGAACGGCCGTTCGAATTACAAGAGCCGCATCATTCCGCATCGCGGCGCTTGGGTGGAATTCAACACGGACGGCGACATCCTGTATCTGATTATCGACCGGAAGAAGAAAATTCCGGCCACGACCCTTCTCCGCTGCATCGGTTACGAATCGACTGCGGAAATCATTTCCCTGTTCTACAAGAATTTGGACAAGGTGACTTTGTCAGTCGGGGATATGGAGAAGTATTACGGTCGTGTTGTCGCCGCTGACGTCATCGACACGTCTTCGGGCGAAATTCTTTTGGATGCGAATCGCGAATTTGACGATAAGTGCGCCGCCCGTTTGACGGAAAGCGGAGTCTTTGACATCGTATTCCTCGCGGAAAATGAAGAGAATCAGCTGATTCGCAACACGCTGCGGGAAGACAAGTGCAAGACGAAGGAAGATGCGTTCAAGCTCATCTATTCCGTGATGCACCAGTCTCAAGAAGAGGCTCCGAACTTGGCGACTGCGCAAATTGCGTTCGAAAGTACGTTCCTGAACGATCCGCGCAAATACGACTTGGGCGAAGTCGGGCGTTACCGCTTGAACGCCAAGGTCTATACTTCGGCTATTGAAAAGAAGCTTTCTGACGCGGGGCTTTCGAAGCCTTCGCTTTCGACGATGACGATGACCGAGGCGGATTTCTTGGGCATTGTCGAGTATATGGTCGGGCTTTATTGCGGGGACGACGGCTACGCTTTGGACGATATCGACCATTTGGGCAACCGCCGCACCCGTTCGGTCGGGGAATTGGTCGCGAACCAGCTTTCCGTGGGGCTTTCCCGCATGAGCCGCGTCATCCGCGAGAACTTCGTCTCCGGAGACAATGAAACGCCGACTCCGCGGGATTTGGTGAACACGCGTACCGTGAACACGGTCGTACAGGCGTTCTTCAGTTCGAGCCAGCTTTCCCAGTTCATGGACCAGATGAACCCCCTGTCCGAATTGACTCACAAGCGCCGCCTTTCCGCTCTAGGCCCCGGAGGCCTTTCGCGCGAACGCGCCGGCTTTGAAGTCCGCGACGTTCATTACACCCATTACGGCAGACTTTGCCCGATTGAAACTCCGGAAGGTCCGAACATCGGTCTTATCAACTCGCTCGCGACCTACGCCGTGGTGAATCATTTCGGCTTTATTGAAACTCCTTACCGCGTTGTCGGCTTGATGGAATTCAAGGACGCGGCGGGGAAGCTTGTCTATTTCCCGGAAGAAAAGTGGCATTTTTCCCTTTACAAGGGATTTGTCCGCGAACCCAGCCTGTTCGTGCAACTCGAACTTTCGGCAAAGGAAATGGCGAAGGTCCGTGAAAATTTGGACGCGAACCAGCGCATCCTGTTTGACGCTTTTGCGAACAAGGTCTTTGAATTCAAAGATGCGGACGGAGCTTCGCATTTTGTGAAGAACGGCACGCCTCTCGAAGCGTTCAAGGGCAAGCCCGATTATGTTTTGCAGTCGACGACGATTTACGATGTCGTGTCGTCCTTTGTCGTCTATTTGACTGCGGACGAAGAGGATGAATTCAACATCGCTCCGGCCAATACGGCTCTGCAGGCGGCGGCTTTTGACCCGCTGTTTGACGCGCTCCTTTCGGACGCTTCTTCGGAAGAGGAAAAGGCTTTGGTCTCGGATCGCCACCAATTGTCCGCCTTTGCCGAAGATTTCGTGATGGTTCGCGAAAAGGATGAATATCCTCTCAAGGCGCGCATCGTCTCCATCGGTGAACTCGACGATTCCGGGCGCTTCGGGAAGGGGATTGTTCCCAAGTTCGACGAAAATGACCTGGACGAAGATGTGCGGGCTGCTCGAATCGATTTGATGGATGTTTCCCCGCAGCAAATCATTTCCGTCGCCGCCGGCCTGATTCCGTTCCTGGAACACGACGATGCGAACCGCGCCTTGATGGGTTCGAACATGCAGCGTCAGGCCGTGCCCCTGCTCCGTTCGGAAGCTCCTGTCGTCGGGACGGGGCTTGAACGCAGAGCGGCTTTGGATTCGGGGACTGTCGTCCGGGCGAAGCACGCGGGTCGCGTCAAGTTTGTCGACGCTACGCGCGTAGTCGTGGAACGCGGCACTCTTGACTCCAACGGGGAGTTCCACCAGTTGGATGGCCTTGGCGAGAACTTCGAGTTCTTGGACCACGATCCGTCCGACGAATATGTTTTGCGCAAATTCGAACGTTCCAACCAGGATTCCTGCATCAACCAAAAGCCCGTCGTGAATGTCGGCGACTTCGTGAAGGTCGGGGATGTCCTCGCGGACGGCGCTTCGACGGATCACGGGGAACTGGCTCTCGGCAAGAACATTTTGATTGCGTTCATTCCGTGGAACGGCTACAACTACGAAGACGCCGTGATTGTCTCGGAAGAGCTCGCCATCAAGGATGCGTTCACGTCCATCCATATCGAAGAGTATGAACTGGAAGTGCGCGAAACGAAGCGCGGCCCGGAAGAGCTCACTCGCGAAATCCCGAATGTGGGCGAGGACGCTCTGAAGAATTTGGACGAACGCGGCATTATCCGCGTGGGGGCGGAAGTCCACCAGGGCGACATCTTGGTCGGCAAGGTGACGCCGAAGGGGGAGACGGAGCTGTCTCCGGAAGAACGCCTGTTGCGCGCCATTTTCGGTGAAAAGGCCGGCGATGTCCGAGACTCGTCCTTGGAAGCGCCTCCGGGAATGCACGGGGTCGTCCTCGAGACCCGCGTCTTCAGCCGCAAGGACAGGAACGACAAGAAGAGCCGCGCCGAAGATCAGGAACGCATCGATTCCATCAAGGAAAAATTCCAAGCGGACATCGAAAAAATCAAGACGACTTGCACCGGAGCGATGGTGGAAATGCTCGCCGGGAAGGTCTCGGGCAACATCGTCGATTTCGATACGCATGAAGTCCGCATTCCGGAGGGCACGACCCTTTCCGACAAGATGATTCGCACTTTGGATCTGCTTTCCGTCGCCCCGTCCTCCACGTTCTCCAGGGACGATGCGGAAGTCCAGGAAAAGGCGTCGAGCCTGCTATCCGTGGCGCGTGATTCCATTGACCGCCTGACCCGGACGATGGAAAAGGAAATCGACAAGGTGACGAAGGGCGATGAACTCAAGCCCGGCGTGCTCCAGATGGTCAAAGTCTATATCGCCAAGAAGAAGAAACTTCAGGTGGGCGACAAGATGGCCGGCCGTCACGGAAACAAGGGTTGCGTTTCCAAGATTGTCCCCGTCGAAGACATGCCGTTCACGGAAGACGGGCGTCCCATCCAGATCCTTTTGAACCCGCTCGGCGTGCCGTCCCGTATGAACGTGGGGCAGGTGCTCGAAGTGCACTTGGGCTGGGCCGCGAAGGTCTTGGGAATGAAAATCGCCACGCCGGTGTTCGACGGTGCTTCTTTCGAAGACATCGTCGGAGAGTTGGAAAAGGCTTACGAAAAGAATCCGTCCGTCGCCTACAAGATGGACCCGGACAACGGCCAAATCATCGGCAAGGCGAAGCTTTACGACGGCAGGACGGGCGAAGCCTTCCTGAACCCGGTCACGATTGGCTATATGTATTACCTGAAACTCGGGCACTTGGTCGAAGACAAGATTCACGCCCGTTCCATCGGGTCTTACGCCTTGGTGACCCAACAGCCTCTCGGCGGCAAGAGCCAGTTCGGCGGACAGCGCTTCGGCGAAATGGAAGTCTGGGCGCTGGAAGCTTATGGCGCGGCTTATACGCTCCAAGAGCTGTTGACCGTCAAGTCCGACGACGTGATGGGCCGTTCCAAGGTTTACGACGCAATTGTCAAGGGCAAGAACACACCGGAACCGGGCATTCCCGAATCGTTCAACGTGATGATTCGCGAAGTTCGCTCGCTCTGCCTCGACATCAAGACAAGTGGAGAAAAGTAATATGTCAGAAGAAAATTTCGATTATTCTGAAAGCAACGACGGCGAAGTTTCCATTCACCTCGCTTCTCCTGAATTGATTCGCCAATGGTCTTTCGGTGAAGTCACCAAGCCCGAGACAATCAATTACCGTTCATTCAAGCCGGAACGCGACGGTTTGTTCTGCGAACGCATTTTCGGACCCGTCAAGAACTGGGAATGCAATTGCGGAAAGTACAAGCGGATCCGTTTCAAGGGCGTCGTCTGCGACCGATGCGGTGTCGAAGTGACCCATTCCAAGGTGCGCCGTGAACGCATGGGGCACATTGAACTGGCCATTCCCCTGGCTCACGTCTGGTTTGTCAAGAACCAGCCTTGCGTCATCGGAGCCATTCTGGATTTGGATACGAAGTCCCTCGACAACATCATCTACTATGAAAAGTACGTGGTGCTCGATCCGGGCGACACCGACCTCGACGAAAAAGAGCTGATTGACGAAAACAAGTATGTCGACTTGGAAAGGGAAGGGCGTCACTTCACAGCCGAAATGGGTGCTTCCGCCTTGAAGAAGCTGCTCGCCAAGGTGGATTTCGTGGAGCTTTCCGATGAGTTGAGCTCGATCGTCAAAGATTCGAAGTCCAAGACGAAGCGGGAAGAAGCCATCAAGCGGTTGAAAATCGTGGAGTCGTTCAAAAAGTCCCAGATGGAAGACTTCCTTTCCTACTATGAAGATCCGGAAAAGAAGAAGAACGGCGATTCCCCGTGGATGAAGAGTCTCGCGGAAAAGGTCGAAGACTTCAAGTTCGGCGTCGTCGGGGCGAACGGGGAACGCAAGGGCGGTTATGCGGCCAAGGCGGAAGGTGGGGATTTCGACCTGCTCGAAGCCTACAAGGCTTTCCGCAAGGCTTATCCGAAAGAGGCGAAATACCTTTCGAACCAGCCGGAATGGATGATTCTCGATGTCCTCCCCGTGATTCCCCCCGATTTGCGCCCGCTCGTGCCGCTAGACGGTGGGCGTTTCGCCACTTCCGATTTGAACGAATTGTATCGGCGCGTCATCAATCGCAACAATCGTTTGAAGAAGCTTATCGACATCAAGGCCCCGGACGTCATCCTCTGCAACGAAAAGCGGATGCTCCAGGAAGCGGTTGACCAGCTTTTCGACAGCGGTCGTCGCGCAGTCCGTTCGGGATCGAACCGTCCGATGAAGTCGCTTTCCGAACTTCTGAAGGGCAAGCAGGGGCGGTTCCGCATGAACCTCCTCGGCAAACGCGTCGACTATTCCGGCCGCTCCGTGATTGTCGTGGGCCCGGAACTGAAGATGCACCAATGCGGGCTTCCCAAGCGCATGGCTCTTGAACTTTACAAGCCGTTCATCATCCAAAAGTTGGAAGAGACCGGAGTCGTCTACACGCTCCGCTCCGCGAAGAAGTTCGTCGATGAAGAAAAGCCGGAAGTCTGGGACATTTTGGAACAGATCATCGAAGACCACCCGGTGATGCTGAACCGCGCCCCGACCCTCCACCGCTTGGGCATCCAGGCGTTCTATCCGAAACTGATTGAAGGGAATGCCATCCGTCTGCACCCGCTCGTTTGCACGGCGTTCAACGCGGACTTCGACGGTGACCAGATGGCCGTGCACCTTCCGCTCTCCTTTGAAACGCAGCTCGAATGCCGCGTGCTCATGCTCTCCTCGAACAACATCCTGCACCCGGCGTCCGGCCAGCCGATTGCCGTGCCCGGTCAGGACATCGTGCTCGGGCTGTATTACATTTCCAAGCCGCGTCCGAACCGCAAAGGCGCCGGGATGCGCTTCTACGATTCTGCGGAAGCCTTGCGCGCCTATGAAAGCGGAGCAATCGACTTGAATGCAGAGTGCTACCTCCAGATGCCCGCGGGTCGAAAGATTTACATGGGCGCATTGGAAAAGGACACTCGCTGCACGATGGAAAACCCCGACGAAAGCGGCAACAGCGAAGTGGTGGCGCGCGCCGGGGCGAAGGTCAAATTCCTCACGTTGCAGGAGCCGTCCCTCATCAAAACGACCATGGGGCGGATTATCTTGAACGAAATCATTCCGCCCGCCCTGGGCTTTGCCAACGAGACGTTCTCGAAGAAGGTCATCGCCAAGTCGATAGACGACCTCTACCGCCGCACGGGCAACCGGATCACCGTGGAATACCTCGATGATTTGAAGGCTCTCGGATACAAGTGGGCGGCAATCTCCGGCTCTTCCGTGGCCATTGCCGAAATGATCATCCCGCCCGAGAAGCAGCAGATGCTCGACGAGGCGACGGAAAAGGTCAACCGGATTCGCGAACTTTACGAAGACGGCGTGATCACCGACGGCGAACGTTACAACCAAATTATCGACGTCTGGTCCAAAACGACTAGTGATGTCGCCGCGAAGCAGTGGGATCTCCTCTCTCACGACCGAGACGGATTCAACCCGGTCTACATGATGGCGGATTCCGGCGCTCGCGGTAGCCGCGAACAGATCAAGCAGCTTTCCGGTATGCGCGGATTGATGCAGAAGCCGACGAAGCAGCTCGGCGGCCAGGAAGTCATTGAAAACCCGATTAAATCTTGCTTCCGCGAAGGCTTGAACGAGATGGAATACTTCATCTCCGCTCACGGTGCTCGCAAGGGTCTTGCCGATACGGCTTTGAAGACGGCGGATGCCGGATACCTGACGCGCCGCCTTGTCGATGTCGCCCAGGACTTGGTCATCGTGGAAGAAGACTGCCACACGGACAAGGGGATCGACGTCTCCGCTTACAAGGACGGTGACGACACGATTATCGCCCTCGAGGAGCGTCTCTTGGGACGCGCCCCTGTCGAAGACATCGTTCACCCGGTGACGGGCGAGGTGATTGTCAAGGCTGGCGAACTGGTGACGGAACGCGATTTGCCGAAGATTTCCGCGACGGGCCTCGAACACGTGAAGATGCGCTCCGTGCTCACGTGCGAAGCGCGGAACGGCGTCTGCGCCAAATGCTATGGGCGTATGCTCGCGTCCGGCCGTCCGGTGGATCTGGGCGAAGCCGTCGGCGTGATTGCCGCGCAGTCCATTGGCGAACCGGGTACGCAGCTGACCCTCCGGACGTTCCACATCGGTGGTGCGTCGAGCCGTTTGACTGTGGAGAATTCAAAGAGCGCGCCTGTCGATGGAAAGATCGAATTGGACAACGTGAACACCTTGGATCACGATGGCAAGAAGGTCGTCGTCAGCCGGATGGGCGAACTCGTGATTTACGATTCCACGGGTATCAACAAGGGTCGTTGGCAAATCCCATATGGTGCTTTCCTCTTCGTGGAAGATGGCGCGACCGTCTCGAAGGATGAGAAGCTCTTTGAATGGGATCCGTACACGAGCCCGATTTTGAGCAATGTCAGCGGGAAAATCCAGTTCGTGGATTTGATTGAAAATACGACCTATCGCGTCGACAAGGACGATGTGACCGGCGTGGAAACGTGGACGGTGATTAGCGACCGCCACGGCAAGCACCGCCCGGCCATCAACGTGATCGATGGAGAGGGAAATCGCGTCGGCGTTTACTACTTGCCGGACGGGGCCATCCTTTCCGTTCACGATGGTGCCGAAGCCCATCCGGGCGAAATCTTGGCGAAGCTGCCCCGTGCAGTCGGCAAGACGAAGGACATCACCGGCGGTCTTCCCCGTGTCGCGGAACTGTTCGAAGCGCGCATTCCGAAGAATGTCGCCGTGATTGCCCCGATTGACGGCATCGTCGAATACGGTAACGAGGAACGCGGAAACCAGAAGGTCATCATCAAGAATGGGGAAGAGGAAGCCTCCGTCCTCGTCCCGCGTGGGCGTCATCTGGCGGTTCTCGAAGGGGACCGCGTGAGTCGCGGACAAAAGATTTGCGACGGTTCCGTCGACCCGCACGACATCTTGCGCGTCCAAGGCGCAGAAGCCGTGCAACGGCACTTGGTGAACGAAATCCAGGCGGTTTACCGCTTGCAGGGCGTGGCCATCGCCGACAAGCACATCGAATGCATTGTGCGACAGATGATGCGCAAAATCAAGATTACCGATCCGGGAGATTCCGATTTGCTGCCGGATGAAGAGATTTCCAAAGCGCGCTTGCGCGTGAAGAACGACAAGCTGCGGGCGGAAGGTCGCGCCGAAGCCAAGGGAACGCCGATGCTCCTCGGCATCACGAAGTCCTCTCTGGCGACGGACAGCTTCATCTCCGCGGCATCGTTCCAGGAAACGACCAAAATCCTCACTCGCGCGGCCATCGAAGGCAGCGTGGATCCGCTGATGGGCTTAAAGGAAAACGTCATCATGGGTCACCTGATTCCCTGCGGAACGGGTGCGCGTTACCTGCGCGACGTCGTCGTCATTGACGCCGATGCCGAAGCCGAAGCGGAGGCAAACCGAAATGCCGTCGTCGAGGATGATTCTTCCGAATCCTCGTTCGGCAGCCCCGTGTTCAATATGCCGGATACGGGCTCCGAAGCTTCGGAAGGAAATGGAGAAGGCGAATAAATCGGGTGGTAAACTTGAAATTATTCGAAAAAGAACTATATTTGGACTTCCAAAATTAGGGAAAAGAAAAAATGCCAACTATACAACAGCTCGTCCGCAAGGGCCGCGAAAAAATCCTCAACAGAACCGCTTCGCCGGCTCTGAAACAAAGTCCGCAAAAGCGCGGAGTCTGCACCCGTGTCTATACGACTACGCCGAAGAAGCCGAACTCCGCCCTTCGCAAGATTGCGCGTGTCCGCCTTTCCAATAAAATGGAAGTGACCGCCTACATTCCGGGAGAAGGACACAACCTCCAGGAACACTCGATTGTCCTCATCCGTGGCGGTCGTGTCAAGGATGTTCCGGGCGTCCGCTACCACATCATTCGCGGAACTCTCGACACCCAGGCGGTGAACGGCCGCAACCAAGCTCGCTCCAAGTACGGCGTCAAGAGAAAGGCTCCGGCAAAGAAGTAAAGGAAAGGCACTATGTCTAGAAGAAGAAAGACCATTCACAAGCACACTATCCCGGATCCGCGCTATCATTCTGTCCTCATCACGGAGCTGATTGGCGTCGTCCTCAAAGAAGGCAAGAAGACGATTGCGGAACAGATTGTCTATACGGCTCTCGAAACGTTGGGCAAGAAGGTGGAGGGCGAAGGTTCTCCTCTTGAAAAGTTCGAAGAATGCCTGGAGAACATCAAGCCGCGCTTGGAAGTGAAGTCTCGCCGCGTCGGCGGTGCGAACTACCAAGTTCCGATGGAGGTCGCCCCGGATCGCGCCAAGGCTCTGGCTCTCCGTTGGTTGCTCGATGCCGCCCGCAAGCGCAATGAGCCGAACATGGCCGAGCGTTTGGCTGCGGAACTTGTCGCCGCGAAGAACAACGAAGGCAACGCAGTCCGCAAGAAACAGGATGTGCACAAGATGGCCGAAGCGAACCGCGCCTTTGCACACTTCCGCTTCTAATCCCCTCGATCCTTTGTTTTGGAGAAAGCCTCGCGTTTTGGCGAGGCTTTTTTTGTGCCAGGGACGTTTTTGAAGAGGAAGTTCCATCCCCGTCGAGTATTCATGGCGCATTTACGGATGGTCGCCCCAACGGCGAAGTCGGCCATTTATTGCTGATTACAGGCGGTTTAGGACTTGTTCCCAAATGTCATCGAAGACGGCTTCCGGGGAGCGGTCGGCTTTCACCAGGGCGGTGATTTCCGGATGGTTTTGGGCGATGGCTCTGTAGCCTTTTTGCACCCGTTCAAAGAAATCCCTTCTTTCGCTTTCCATTCGGTCGGGCGCCGCGCCGCGATTCTTCATCCGCAATTGGCTGCGCTCCACGGAAATGTCCAAAATGGCGGTGAATGCCGGGAAACAGTCGCCGCAGGTGATTTCCGTCAGGCGTTCGACGAGAGAGGGGGCGATTTTTCGGCCGTATCCTTGGTAGGCCAAGGTGCTCCAGGCGAAACGGTCGGCGATGACGACTTTCCCGGCGGCCAATGCTGGCTTCACGATTTCCGCGATGACTTGAGCACGGGCTGCGTTGTAAAGGAGAAGCTCCGTCTTGTCGTCCATGACGCCTTTGTAGGCGGGGTTCAATAGGATTTCCCGGATGCTTTCCGAAATCTTCGCCCCGCCCGGTTCGCGGAGCTTGACGACTTCAAAGCCTTCCCGTCCGATTCGGTCGGCGAGCTTTTCCAATTGCGTCGTCTTGCCCGAGCCGTCGATTCCTTCGAGGCTGAAGAAGTGTCTGGCCGTTTGCATCGTCAGCCGAGGTTCTTCCCGTGGCACTTTTTGAACTTGAGTCCCGAACCGCACCAGCAGGGATCGTTCCGCCCGAGCTTCGGGTGGTCGTTCCGCACGGGCGCTCCCGGAATGTGGCGGCGCAGCGGTTGGGGGCGGGTGCCCGGCAAGGCGGACGACGGGATGACGTTCGATTCGGGCTTTTCCGGTCGAGCCTCTTCCGAGGAAAGTTCTTTTTTGCCCAAATTGCCTTCCAATGCGGATTCGTTTTCTTTCGCATTGTCGCTTGTCTGCTGCGGTGCCTGCGGACGCGGGATTTTCTTCAACTGTTCCGGCGCGACGGACATTCCGTTTTGCAACTGGATGCGGATGTTCAGAATGCGTTGGGCGGTCATCAGGGCGATGTCGTCGAGGCACTTTTGGAACATTGTGAAGGCCTGGTTCTTGTACATCACCAGGGGATCCTTTTGCGCGTAGCCTTGGAAGCGGATGGCGTCCTTCAGCTGGTCCATCGCGTAAAGGTTGTCTTTCCAATGTTGGTCAATCGTGTAGAGGAGAATGCGACGTTCGAGTCCGCGGAAGTCGTTCTCGGGGATGATTTCCGAAAGCTTGTCGTACTTCGCCTTGCAGAGTGCGATGACTTCGTCTAGGACTTGATCCGGAGTCGCCTTGGCGCGTTCCTCTTCCGACGGGTTGAATTCAACGGCGAAGCTCAGCTTGACCGCCGTGATGAGGCCTTCCCAATTCCATTCGTCGGCGAAACGGCTCTTGCCGACGAACGGGGAAATTTTGATGTCGCAAGCGTCCTGGATGTTGTTCCAAATGTCCTTGCTCACGTCGTCGCCGTTCAGGATTTTGCGGCGCAGCCCGTAAATCACCTTGCGCTGCTCGTTCATCACGTTGTCGTAGTCGAGCAAGTATTTGCGGGTGTCGAAGCTCTGGTTCTCCACGCGCTTCTGGGCGCTGCGGATGGAACGGGAAACAATCGGGTGCGTGATGACTTCGTCGTCGCCGATGCCGAAGCGCGTCATCAGCTGCTTGACGTTGTTCCCGCCGAAGATGCGCATCAAGTCGTCATCCAGGGAGAGGAAGTATTGGGAAGAGCCCGGGTCTCCTTGACGCCCGGCGCGTCCGCGGAGCTGGTTGTCGATGCGGCGGCTTTCGTGGCGTTCCGTGCCGAGCACGTGCAAGCCTCCGAGTTCCTTGACGCCCGGTCCCAGCACGATGTCCGTTCCGCGACCCGCCATGTTCGTCGCTACGGTCACCTTCCCCTTGTATCCGGCGAATTGGATGATTTCCGCTTCTCGGCTGTGGTTCTTTGCGTTCAAGACGTCGTGGGGGATGCCCTCTTTCACCAGAAGTTGATGCATCTTTTCCGAGCGTTCCACGGAAGCCGTGCCGACGAGGAGGGGCTGGCCTTTTTCGTGGCGCGCCTTGATTTCCTTCACGATGGCGTTCCACTTGGCGTTTTCCGTCTTGTACACCAAGTCCTGCATGTCGTTGCGGATGCAGGGCTTGTTCGTGGGAATCACCCAGGTGTTCATGTTGTAGATTTTGACGAATTCCGTCGCTTCCGTTTCGGCGGTGCCGGTCATGCCGGAGAGCTTCTTGTACATGCGGAAGTAGTTTTGGAAGGTGATTGTCGCCAAGGTCTGGTTCTCGCGGCGGATGGGGACGCCTTCCTTCGCTTCAATCGACTGGTGGATGCCGTCCGAATAGCGGCGACCTTCCATGAGGCGTCCCGTGTTTTCGTCGACAATCACGACTTCGCCGTCGCGGACGATGTAATCCCTGTCGCGCAAGAAGAGGTTTTGCGCCTTCAACGCCTGGCTGATGAAGTGCACCCATTCGGCGTGTTCGCCGTAAAGGTTCGTGAAGCCCATCAGTTGTTCCACGTGGTTCGTCCCGCGTTCGGTGAGCTGCACCTGACGATCCTTTTCGTCAACCGTGTAATCCTTGCCCTTGACGAGCTGCGAAACGAGAGTGCGCGCCTTCTGGTATTTGTCCGTGGCGTCTTCTGCGGGCCCGCTGATGATGAGCGGCGTACGCGCTTCGTCGATCAAGATGGAGTCCACTTCGTCGACGATGCAGAAGTTCGGTTCGCGCTGCACCACTTCTTGCGGATCCACCGCCATGTTGTCGCGGAGATAGTCGAAGCCGAATTCGTTGTTCGTCCCGTAAGTGACGTCGGAGTTGTAGCTTTCCCGGCGCTGTTCCGCGTTCAGCCCATGGACAATCAGCCCCACGGACAGCCCGAGGAACTTGTAGACGAAACCCATCTGCTTTGCGTCGCGCCCGGCCAGGTAATCGTTCACGGTGACGACGTGGACGCCCTTGCCGGAAAGGCCGTTCAAATAGACCGGGCAGACGGCGGCGAGGGTCTTTCCTTCGCCTGTCGCCATTTCGGCGATTGCGCCTTCATGCAGGACGAGACCGCCGATCAGCTGCACGTCGAACGGGAGCATTCGGAATGGCTTGACCGATTCCGGGTAAAGTTCCCGCATCTTGGCGTAGAACTTCGCCGGCAGGTAAATTTCCCATTCCGGGGTCTCCGCTTCGAGCTTGGACTTGGCCGTTTCGACGGCGGTGAGGATTTCCGGGTCTTCGCCCAAGGCGGAAAAGTCGAAACCGTATTCGGGCTTGAAGGCGTTGAACATGCCGAGTCGGCGGTCGCAAGCTTCCTGGCAGACGGCGAAGGCTTCGATTTTGATGTCTTCGAGGCTTTTCCCGGCCTTCAGGGCTTCGCGGAATTCGGCGGATTTGGCGGCGAGGGCTTCGTCGTCGAGGCCTTCCAATTTTTTACGGGCTTCGTGTATTTGCGAAATCACCGGGCGAAGCGATTTGACCTTGCGTTCGTGCGGAGTGCCGAAGACTTTGTGAAGCAGCGAGTCGATGATGCTCATAGACGTGAAAATCCTTTTTAAAATTCGGCATTAAATTAGAAAAATTCCCCCGCGCAAAGGATTTTGGGGTTGGAGTCGAGCCGTTTGCGTCAAAGATTTTCCAGAAGTTCGCCGAGGCAGTCCGTGTCGCCGCCGACTTCTAGCGCATAATCTTCGAATGAGAACTTTTCGGGGGACTTCCGGTTGCGGGAATGTTCCCGATATTCGGCAAAGGCCGCTTCGCAATCCTTTTGGACGGCGGCATAACGCGGTTTCACCGAAATGGAGCAGTGGACGGTTTCGGTGGAGATGTCCGCGAAGATTTTCCCGGAGGAAATCCTTTGCACGGCAAGGTTCACCCCTTTGAAATTCTGAAAACCTTCCGAAAGGAATTTTTCGGCGAAGTCCGTGGCTTCGGCGAGATTCTGCACTCGGATGGATTCGTCGAACGAGCCGTCCGCCGAAAGGACGAAGCCTTTGGAAATCCCGGCAGAAGAAGTCTCCTCCCAACTTCCGACGGGGAACGCCGAACCGCGGAATTGAAACTCCTCGGAACCACCGCGAAAGAGGAAACGCACGCTTTTGGTCGCTTGGTCGTAGGAGTAAATCCCGACGGAGGAAATCGAACCCTTCGGATCCCAGATTAGCGAATCCCCGTCGGCCCTGCAAGACGCGGAATACGTCCGGATGATGGATTTTTCCGCATCCGCTTCGTATGTGAATTTGTTTGCAATGAAAATTCCGCCATTCGACGAAATCGCTTCTTCTTCGGCCAACTCCGCATTCGGCAAGGCGTCCTCCCCGCACGAAACGACGGCGAAAATCGCCGCCACCACAAAAATCCAGAATGCCAGTTCCTTCATATTCAAAACCCTTTGCCTCAAAGATAGCACCCCAGTGCAAAGGATTTCAAGTGAGTTGCGTCACAGTGTAAAAGGGAACACGACGAAGAAAAGCTTCAATTCGACGGAGACGCGCCCTTGGACTTGTTTCGTCGCAAACCCTTGTACAAAATGTAGGCGATGAAGATTCCCGCAAGCGCGACGACGCCGACGGAAAGTTCCGTGTTGTATTTTTCAATGATGTCGCTTTGGCCGTGCGCGACGACGCCGATGACGGCTAAAACGATGTTCCAAATCAACGCTCCCAGCGCAGTGAAGAGGCAGAAGGGGAAGAGCCTCATGCCGGAAAGCCCCGCGGGGATGGAAATCAGCTGCCGGACGACGGAAATCAGTCGCCCGACAAAGGTGGAGACGGCTCCGTGCTTGCGGAAAAAGGCCTCGGCGCGTTCCACTTTTCCCGAATCGAGGAGGCACATGTGCCCGAAACGCGAATCGGCGAACTTGTAAATAATCGGCTTTCCCAAAATCTTCGCCAAGTAGTAATTGATCAAGGCTCCGATCAGGGCGCCGAACGTGGCGGCCAGGATGACCAGGGCGATGTTCAATCCCGAGTCCGGTTGGAGCGCCTTGTAGGCGGCGGGCGGCACGACGACTTCGCTCGGGAACGGGATGAAGGAACTTTCCACGGTCATGAGCAGCATCACGGAACCGTAATTCAGGTTGTCGATGTACCAGCCCGTGATTTTGGAATAGATGGAAGTCTGTGCGGACGGATCGGCGGCCGGGGCTGCGAACGAAAAGGCGGTGAAGAACAGCAGGGAAATTAAAATCAAGCGGATTTTATGGGGCACGGATTCTCCTTGTGTTGCAGGCAAAGATAGATATTTTATTAATTTGTGAAGGCATCGCTTTTTAGAGGAGTTTTCCATGAAACGTTTTCTTTCCCTCGTGTTCGTTTCAGCAGCGTTCGCCATCGTTCCCAACCAGAATCTCTCCGCCGGGAAGTCGGCTTATGCGGACGGCGCGGCCACGGATTACCTCACGGACGGTTCCCTGACCAATTGGAAAAATGTTTCGGCCAAGGACATCGCCATCCCCGTCGACTCGGGCCCTTCGAAATTGTTCGTCACCTGGGAGCTTTACGAAAAAGGGGAAGTCGGCTGGGCGAATTACACGGTGAACTGCACGCATTCGACGACCAGCCTCTCGGACTTCGCCATCTTGACTTCCGGGAACAGCACCACGGGCGTTGACGGCGATTGGGACACTGCCTTTGTCGTCACCGGGAACGAAGTCCTTTCCCGCGGAGTGCAGATAGACTTCGAAGGAAAGTCCTGGGTGCGCTTCTCGTCCGAAAGTACGATGGGGCAGTTCTTGGAAATTGAAATATTCGACATGGACAATGGCGGGGACGACACCTGGTTCTTCATGGGGACGAGCATCAGCCAGATGGGCTTGAAGCAGCAGGAATCGGATGAGACCCAGACGACAGCGGATTTGATTCATTCGCAGTTCCCGGATTACACGCCGGCGATGCTCCGCGGGGGAATCGGCTGCATCAACAGCACGGAAGTCGTCGAACATCTCCCGCAATACTTGGCGAACGTCGGGAATGTCCACTTCTGGGCCATCGAAATGGGGACGAACGACGCTTGGGGCGGCGGCGATTGGAATCTGGACACTTACATCGGCAACATGCAGGCGATTGTCGATTCGGCAAAGGCGCACGGCATCACTCCCGTGATCGCCCGCATCATCGCGACGGATTCGTCGAAAGCCGGCTGGCAGGTGAACCCTCTGTTCTTACAGGCGTTGGACAGCTTGGTCCGCGTGAACGAACTTCCCGAAGGCCCGGATTTTTACGGCTACTTTTACGAACATCCGGAACTTTTGGGGAGCGATGGTGTCCATCCGAATGCGACGACTGGCGGCGGACAGGCCATGCACCGCTTGTGGGCGGAGGCTTTGGCGCCGCTTTACGCGGACACGTCCTCTCCGGAATCCATCCGTCCGATGAAGAAGCTTCAGGCGAAGTCCGTCGCCAAGGTGGTTGTCCGCAACGGGAAGGTGGAAGTTTGGAATGCGGCGAAGTCGTTTGACGCCAATGGGAAAGTCAATCCGTCAAAACGCTGATTCACCAGTTGTTCCAAAAGTTGCTTTCCACGGAAACTTCCGCCGTGTAAGATTGCATCCGCGTCGAAAGCCAACTTTTCAAATGGGAAAGCTCTTCCGCATAATCCTTGTCCGTCGGCCAGCGTTCGGCGTTCTTCGCCAAGGCGGCAGCGTTTTCCGTCGCGTAGGTTTCGAGTTTTTGGAACGGCACGTTCAATAGGTTCGCTTGGAGTTCTTCGAATCGGGACTTGTAATCGGCGGCGAACGCGCTGTTGCGGAAAAGGTCGCTGAAGAATCCCGGGATGGAGTTCTTGTAAGTCGGGTCTTCAAACAGGAATGTCTGCGAAGCGAAGTAGTTGTGTCCGTCCGTCATCGAAGCCCAGTCGAATCCGAATCCGCCGTCGAAATCCCAGACCGGGCCGAAGTGGTATTGTCCGCCGTCCTTGTAGAGGTACATGCTGCGCGGCGCCGCCAGTTCCACGTTCCGCGTGATTTCTTGCAGGAGGATGAAGTCGATGAAGCTTTGCACGTCCAGTAAAATTTTGACGGAGTCGTAATTCCCGTCTTGAATCAGTCCTTCCAAAACGGCGAAATCCGTTCGGATGGAGTCGAGAATTTCCGCAGAAGGGCTTTTGGGATATTTGACGGCGACGGGCATCTTGTAAACGGCGGAATGGAAATTGTTCCCCGCGTTCGGGGATTCGTCCGGGCCGTCGTCGACGTCCAAGCTGAGCAGGATGCCGTCCGCGCTGATGTTCACGCGGCTCTTGGCGCGCTCTATCTGTTCGGTGAGCTGGTACAGTCCGACGTATTCGCCATTCAATTCCACGTCGACGAAGCGGTTCGAGTGGACGAAGGGGAAGTTTCCCATTTCGCGGGCGATGTCGAATGTGACGGCGTTCATGAAAAAGGTCGGGTCGCGGTAATTGGCGAGCAGCACCCAGTCCTTGTTGGCGGCGAGCCCGAGGACGGAGTGTTTGCTCGGGAGCTTGATGCGGTAGGGCTTCTTTTCGTAATAGATGCGCGTGGAGTTCCCGCGTAAACGGATCTTGACGCTGTCGGCGGCGAAGTTCTCGTAGAAGCCGTTCCCGTTCAGCGATAGGGAACAGTAGGTGTATTCCGTGTCGACGGAGGCGAAATTTTCTGTGGAAATTTTCAGGTAAGGGATGCCGTTCGGGGTGCTTTCCCAAGAGACTGCGCTCGACGACGATGGTACGGAAGGTTCGGCAGAAGAGGAACTCTCGTCCCGGAAAGAAGAGTCGGATTGTGCAGAAGAGATTCCTTCGGGGAATTTGTCGTCTGCAGAGGAGGATTGGGCGTCCGAATGCGATTCCGAAGAAATTTCGAACAAATCGGCGGAAGAGGAGGAATCGCTTCCGCAGCCCACGAGAAAGGCGGAGAGAATGGAGAGCAGGGCGAGGGGCGTTTGGAGTTTCATCACGGCATTCAATTTAAAAGGCGCGCCGTGTGGCATTGTCTTTTTCCCGAAGATTCCGTGTAAAATGCGTTTTGAGCCAAACTTTTCCCGTCGCCAAAGCGCACAAAGAAAACGCCCCGGAAAAACCGGGGCGTTCTGGAAATGAACGGCGGCTCAGTGCGTGCCGGAGGCGCGTTTCTTCTGCTCTTGGGCGATGGCGTCGACGACCGTGATGACGGCGAGCTTGAAAATCTCGTGAGTCGAGCTGTCCGCCTCTGCAAAGTGTACCGGCTTGTTCAATCCCATTTGCACGGGACCGATGCTTTCGGTGACGCCCATCGAGAGCAGCATGCGGCACGTGGTGCTTGCCGCGCTCAGGCTCGGGAAGATGAGGGTGTTCACCGTTTTCCCGGACAGTTTAGAGAAGGGGTACTTGCTGTCGCGAAGCTTGTCGTCCAAGGCGACGTTCACTTGCATCTCCCCGTCAACGACATAATCCGGATATTGCGCGTGGAGTTTTGCCACGGCTTCCCGGACTTTTTCCGCGCAGCCCGTCTTTTTCGGGTCGCTGCCGAAGTTCGAATAGGAGAGCATCGCCATCACCGGGTCGTGCGCGAAGAATTTGACGGCATCGTGGGTGAGTTTGGCGATGTCGACTAACGTGTCCGCATCCGCGTCCGCGTTCACCAGAGTGTCCGCCAAGAAGTAAGTCCCCTTCTTCGTGCTCAAGATATGGAGCGCGCCGAAGTGCTTGTAATCCTTGCGGATGCCGATGATTTTCTTCGCCGTTTCCGCTGCGTCGGCAAAGCGGCTGTTCCCTCCGACAAGGCAAGCGTCCGCGTCGCCCGTTTTCAGAAGCATCATCCCGAAGCGGTCGCGGCGGAACATTTCGTCGTTCGCCTGCGAAAGAGTGATGCCGTTCCGGCCGTTCTCTTCGCTGTAAATCTTTGCGAATTTTTGGCGGCGTTCCCGTTCTTCGGAAGAGCGCGGGTTGATGATTTGGACGCCTTCGGTGGAAAGCCCCTCGTCGGCGAAAATCTTTTGGATGTTTTCCACGTTTCCGAGGAGAATCGGCTTGGCGACGCCTTCCGTGAGGGTTTGCACGGCGGCCTTGATGGTGTTCACGCTTTCACCGTCCGTGAAGACGACGCGCTTCGGGTCGGTCTTCGCCATGTCCGTGTAATCGCGCATGAGCTTGTTGTCGTAGCCCATCATGTCGCGGAGCTTGTCGTAATAAGCGTCCCAATCGGTGATGGGCTTGCGGGCGACGCCGCTTTCGCATGCGGCTTTTGCGACCGCGATGGAGACTTCGGTGAGAAGGCGCGGGTCGAGGGGCTTCGGAATCAGATACTTCCTGCCGAAGGAGAACCTCTCGGAGTTGTAAGCGATGTTCACCACGTCGGGCACGGGCTTGTGCGCAAGTTCGGCGATGGCGCGAACGGCGGCGTGCTTCATGTGCTCGTTGATTTCCGTCGCGCGGACGTCCAACGCTCCGCGGAAAATGTAGGGGAATCCGATGACGTTGTTCACCTGGTTCGGATAATCCGAGCGGCCCGTGGCGAAGATGATGTCGTCGCGGGATGCCGTCGCGACGTCGTAAGAGACTTCCGGGACTGGGTTCGCCAAGGCGAAGACAATCGGGTTTTGGGCCATGGACTGAATCATCTCCGTGGTCAAGATGTTCGGTTTGGAGAGTCCGAGGAAGACGTCCGCTCCGCGCATGGCGTCGGCCAAGGTGGAAACGTCCGTGCGGTCCGTGGCGAAGAATTCCTTTTGCGGAGTCAAGTTCTTGCGGTCCTTGCGGATGACGCCCTTGCTGTCCACCATCACGACGTTTTCTTTTTTGAGTCCCAGGGAGAGGTACAGGTTCGTGCAGGCGATGGCCGCCGCCCCGGCCCCGTTCACGACGCACTTCACTTCGGAGATGTCCTTGCCCGCAATCGTGAGCGCGTTGACAAGGGCGGCACTGCTGATGATGGCAGTCCCGTGCTGGTCGTCGTGCATCACGGGGATGTCTAGTTCCTTTTTCAAGGCTTCTTCGATTTCGAAACATTCGGGCGCCTTGATGTCTTCGAGGTTGATGCCGCCGAACGTCGGGGCGATTCCCTTCACGATTTCAACGAACTTTTTCGGATCCTTTTCGTCGATTTCGATGTCGAACACGTCGACGCCCGCGTAAATCTTGAACAAGAGTCCCTTGCCTTCCATCACGGGCTTCCCGGCGACGGCTCCGATGTCCCCTAGTCCGAGGACGGCCGTCCCGTTCGAAATGACCGCGACCAAGTTCCCCTTTGCCGTGTAATCGTAAGCTTTGTTCTTGTCCTTTTCGATTTCCGTGCAGGGGGCGGCGACGCCCGGCGTGTAGGCTAGTCCCAAATCCGTCTGCGTGCTGTGCGGTTTTGTCGGGACGACTTCGATCTTTCCCGGTTTGCCGCTTGCATGGTAGGCCAGGGCTTGTTCGTTTAAATTGGACATAATTGACCTCTTGTTGTTCCTGCGATAATTTTTGCAGAGCAAATATAGCAAAAGGCCTTTTGCTTGCGAAGAGCCTTTCACCGAAAGGTTTCTAGAGTTAGGGACGGCTTATTTTGAAGGCTTTTGCTGGAGAACCGTGAGCAAGTCCGGCAGGGCCGTTTCGAATTTGACGCCATACCAATGGTCTTTGTCGCCTATCGTGTTCTCGATGCACTTGACCGTGTATTCTGCGGCAATCTTTGCCGATTTGAACGGAGAGTTTCCGCGGAGGAGCGCGCCGACAAATGCCGAAGCGTAGACGTCTCCCGTCCCGTGGCAGCCGCCTTCGATTTTCCTGTGCGCATAATAGGAGATGTTCCCGTTCTCAAAAACGGAGACTCCCGTCGTTTGCGGCGTGTAGCTCACTCCCGTGAGGACGACGCTCTTTGCCCCGAGCTTCGCCACGTCGGCGGAAAGCTTTTCGATATAAGCTTCGTTGTACGTTTCGCGGTATTCGTTTCCCGTGAGGAGGGCTGCTTCGGTGATGTTCGGGAGCACGAAGTCCGCTTCGGCGACGAGAGGGCGCATCGCTTCGACGAATGCGTCGTCAAATCCCGGGTAAAGCTTGCCGTTGTCGGCCATCGCCGGGTCCACGATGTTCAAACTGTTCCCCTTGCGCACGGAGCGCAGGATGTCGAGGACGAAGCCGACCTGCTTCGCGCTTCCCAAGTAGCCCGTGTAAAAGGCGTCGAAAAGGATGCCCTCCTTTTTCCAGTGATCCAAAATCTTCGGCATGTCGTCCGTCAAATCGCGGAACGTGTAGCCCTTGAATCCGCCCGTGTGGGTGGAAAGGACGGCCGAAGGCAGGACTGCAGTCTCGAAGCCGCATGCGGAAATGATGGGCAGGGCGACGGTCAGCGAGCATTGCCCGACGCATGAAATGTCTTGAATCGTCAAGATGCGTTTGTATTCGTAATTCATGAATCTCTCTTTTGGGCGAAGGTGTTTTTTTGTGAATTCAAAAATAAAAAATCCGCATTTGCACGGGGCGAAATGCGAATTTTCCCGATTCGAGAATGGGCTTAGACCTTGTCGAAGGCTTGGGAAAGGTCCTCGAGGATGTCATCGATGTTTTCCGTCCCGATCGAAAGGCGGATGGTGCTTTGGGTGATTCCTTGGTCGGCGAGCTCCGCGTCGTTCAGCTCCGAGTGAGTCGTCGAAGCCGGGTGGATGACCAGGCTCTTCACGTCGGCGACGTTTGCCAGCAGGCTGAAGATTTGCAGGCTGTCGATGAATTTCCATGCGGCATCCTTTCCGCCCTTGATTTCAAAGGTGAAGATGGATGCGCCTCCGTTCGGGAAGTATTTGAGGTAACGCTCGTGGTCCGGATGGTCCGGAAGGCTCGGGTGGCTGACCGAAGCGACTTTCGGATGTTTCGCGAGGAATTCCACGACTTTCTTCGTGTTTTGCACGTGGCGTTCGATGCGGAGGGAAAGGGTTTCCGTCCCTTGGATGAGCGCCCATGCGGCAAACGGGGAGATGGTCGCCCCTTGGTCGCGCAGGAGGATGGCGCGAATGTAGGTGACGAACGCTGCTCCGGGAACAGCGTCGGCGAAGCTTACGCCGTGATAGCTTTCGTTCGGATTGGCAATCAGCGGGAACTTGCCGGACTTCCAATTCGTCTTCCCCGATTCGACGATGATGCCGCCGAGGGTCGTGCCGTGTCCGCCGATGAACTTGGTCGCCGAATGGACGACGATGTCTGCGCCGTGCTCTAGCGGGCGAATCAGATACGGCGTGCCGAACGTGTTGTCGACGACTACCGCTAGGCCGTGCTTGTGCCCGAGTTCAATCAGGGCGTCCAAATCGGGAATGTCGGAATTCGGATTTCCCAAGGTTTCGAGATAGAGGACTTTGGTGTTCGGGCGAATGGCTTTTTCCACTTCGGAAAGGTCGTGCGCGTCGACAAAGGTCGTCTCGATTCCGAACGGCTTGAGGGTGTGCTTCAGGAGGTTGTAAGTCCCGCCGTAAATCGTCTTTTGGGCGACAATGTGGTCTCCGGCTTGAGCCAGGGCTTCTATCGTGTAGGTGATGGCCGCCGCGCCGGATGCCAGGGCTAGCCCTGCGGAACCGCCTTCAAGTGCGGCGATACGGGCTTCCAGAACGCCTTGGGTCGAATTCGTGAGACGCCCGTAGATGTTCCCCGCATCGCGCAGGCCGAAACGGTCTGCCGCATGTTGTGAATTGTGGAACACGTAAGACGTCGTCGCGTAGATGGGGACTGCGCGGGAATCTGTCGCCGGGTCCGCCTGTTCCTGCCCGACGTGGAGTTGGAGAGTTTCGAAACGGTACTTCTTGTTTGCAATCGTCATGGTTAAACCTCTTTGTATCTTGGATACGGTTTGCGGCGAATCGCCGCATGAAATTTTCCCCGAACTGATTCTGCCGATTTCGGGATCCGGCTTCTTCGCGGTATTTAGGCCCGTGCGCCTTTGGAATTCATTTTCATAGGCTATCCTCGTTTTGAACAGCCTCAAATTAGAACCTGTGCCGCGCTTTGTCCAATACTGTTTTTCAATATTTGGCTATTGTTTTTTTTGATAACGGATGTTCATGGAAAGTTCCGCCGGTTTCTAGAACCACTCCGTGTTTCTGTGGGGAAATCACCGCGTACAAAGTAAATGGCTGTTTCGAATCTAAAAATCGGGACATCCTATTTTTCACCTCCTTGGAGGAATTTGCGAAAGCTTGCTTTCGGACATTGGTGAGGCGCAGCCGCTGACGCCAAAGGCGTTAATCTCGTCATATTGACGTCATTCTGAGGGAACGAAGCGACCGAAGAATCCAGACGAGCCTTTACAGCAACTGTATGTTTCGCTCAAGCCTTGCGGCCCGATCAACACGACGCTCTTCTGTTTACAGTCAACTAACCACTAACTCCTACTTGAACCGCTGCCCCGCAGCATCAAACGAAAAAGGCCCGGATTTCGCCCGAGCCTCTTGTCTGCGACGGATGCCCGTCACTTCTTCTTTTTGACAATCACCGCGTCCTGGACTTTTTTCCCCTTCAACGCGGGAGATTCCGACGTCGGAACGGGGCGGTTGCGGTTCACCAAGGCGTATTGGGCGATTCCCCAGAGGTTCGAAACAATCCAGTAAAGGACAAGTCCCGAAGGCATGACCGCGCTGAAGAGGAACATCATGATGGGCATCATCCACACCATCATCTTTTGCTGCGCCGGGTCCGTCATGGACTTCATGGACTGTTTCGTCTGGAAGTAAGTCGTGAAAACCATCACGATGGGCAAAATGGCGATGCCGTCCGGCATGATGTAGGGGATGGTGATGCCGTTCCAAATCACGTCGGAGCGGGAAAGGTCCGAAATCCAGCCGAAGAACGGTTGTCCGCGGAGCTCAATCGCCCTGCCGAACACCATGAACAGCGCAAAGAATATCGGCATCTGGATGAGCATCGGCAGACATCCGCCCGTGCAAGAGGCCATCGGGTTGATTTTGTGCTTGGCGTAAAGCTCCATGATGGCGGCCTGTTTTTGGCGCGGATCGGATCGGTATTTGACGTTGATGGCGTCGAGTTCCGGTTTGAGCTTCCCCATTTCCCGGGTCGAGCGGAGCTGCTTCAGCGTGAGCGGGGTCGTGAATCCCCGCACGAGAATCGTGAGCAGGATGATTCCCACGCCGTAATTCGGAATCAGCGCGTAGAACGTCTTGAGAAGCCAGAGCAGGAATCCGCAGAGGGCGACGAACCAGACGTCCGCCCCGCACCAGGTCCAACCGCTGACGATGATTTTTTCAAAGCCCAAGTCGAAATGCTTGATCTCCGACCAGTTCAGCGGGAGAATCATGAAGTCGAAGTCAATCGTTTCGCGGTCGTCCATGTAGTCGGAAAGGTCCAACCGGTAAGTCCCGGGGTCTTTGCTGTTCGCATTCGCCTCGGTGATGTGCTCCGCGACGAGCTTCGCGTCGGAAGGTTCGGGGAACTTGACGACTGCCGCGACGTACTTGCGGCGCATTCCCGCCCAGAGAATCTTCCCCTCGCGCTCGTTGAAAGTTTCCCGGTCGCGGACTGTCTCGCGCTCGACGCTGTACAGGTCGTTGAAAATCACTTCGCTGAAGTAGTAAGCGCCGCCGCCGAAGCTCTTGCCCTTCGGGAAGACTTCCGTCTCCTTCATGCCGCCGTTCCAGAGGATGTCGTAATTCTTCGGCGAGAATCCCGCGAAGGAAATGGACTGCTTGATGGTGACGCTCGACGGAGTGAAGCTGTAGCGGCGGAAGACCTTTTTGCCGTTCGAGTCCGTGAACGTAAAGACGAGGCTCGTGTCCGAAGAGACGTAGATGGAATCCGGTGTGTCGTCCGGGAGCGAGAACAGCTGGGCGGACAAATCCGCGCCATCGATTTTCAGTCCGAGCGCCCCCTCTGCGGAATCGCCTATGATTTCCGGGAAAGTTCCGTTCGAATCGGGGAGCGCCTTGACGACGATGCTCGAAATCTTTGCGCCGCGGTTGTCGAAAGTCACCGTGAAATGTTCATTTTCGACCTTCACCTTGCGCGGTGCGATGACTGCGGGGGCGGCGGAATCCTTGGCGGTGGAGTCGGCGAGGGATTCTTCTTTTGCCGTGTCGCTCGGAGCGGCGGAAAGCGTCACCGCCGCCGGGGCTTTCGGGGAAATCTCCGGGATTTGGAGCGAAGACCCGTGGGTCGTATCGGCCTGTTCCGTCCGGGCTTGAGCCGCTTCGTCTTGCTCTGCGACGCGCGCTGTGGACATGGACATCGACCAGATGAACAACAGTACTAAGAGAATTGCGCCTATGGCTGTGGTGGGTTTCATTTTAACTTCTCTTTCTTGGGTGGGACCGGGTCGAAGCCGCCCCGGCAAAAGGGGTTGCAGCGAAGGATTCGAAAGACTGCAAGATAGAAACCTTTGAATATCCCGTGCACGCGAATGGCTTCGACTGCGTATTGGGAGCAGGTCGGCGTGAAGCGGCAGACCCCGCGGAAAAAGTAAGGGTGGACTTTCTGGTAGACCCGGATGGGGAAAATCAACGCGTTTTCAAGGGCACGGTGGACGTTCATAGCCAACCCATCTTGTCGAAAATCTTTTTGGCCGCCTTGTGCAGACGCGCCGAAGTCATTTCGCCTTCCTTGTCGTTCACGAAGACCATCGCCCAAACCGGTTGTGAGACGCTTGCCGCCTTTTCAAAAAAAAGGGGGCGCAAAATGCGCCTGCAACGATTCCGGTAAACGGCGCTCCCGTTTCTTTTCCTCGCCACAAAGCAAAAACGGCAAACCCCATCCGGGCTTTCCATCCATTGCATCGTCAAGGCGGATGCGTGGACGCGTTTCCCGTGGTGGGCGATTTGCCGATAATCGGACTCGGAGGGGAGTCTGAATGAACGGAGGCTGGGGATAGGGGGCCTTACTTTTTGTAGATGGTGTCGCTGACCGTCAGACGCTTGCGGCCCTTGGCGCGGCGGCGGCTGAGGACGGCGCGTCCCCAGCGGTCTTCCATGCGTGCGCGGAAGCCATGAGTGTTGTGACGCTTGCGGTTGTGCGGCTGGAATGTTCTTTTCATAGTTCTAAACCTTTAGGCAGCGGAATGCTGCCTTTGAAAAACTTTTTGGAATCCAAAGATAGTAAAATGTTCGAAAATTCTCAAGGGGGCAGCTGAAAAACGGGGGCGGGAAGAAGGGAGCTGTGGACGGATTCCGGCAAAGTCGAGATACTTGTTGAAAAGGGTTTAAGAAAATTCGCCGGTCCAGAGAATTTTGCGCGAACGCCCGCTTCCGGGATTCCGTGGCGGAGGGAATCACCTCGAATGCGGGAAAAGGGCGGCTTGATTTTCACCGGCGACCCTTTAAAGGTTTATGCGTTTTTGTATATTTGTGCATAGAACAATTCTCCCAACAAGGAATCCCTATGGAATACAAAGTCAAGGATTTGAATCTGGCCGTCGAAGGCCGCAAGGAACTCGATCTCGCCGAAACCGAAATGCCCGGGCTGATGGCCCTCCGCAAGGAATACGCCGGGAAGTTCCCGCTCAAGGGCGCCCGCATCATGGGGAGTTTGCACATGACCGTGCAGACGGCCATTTTGATTGAGACTCTCACGGAGCTGGGCGCGGACGTCCGCTGGGTGAGCTGCAACATTTTCAGCACCCAGGACAATGCGGCGGCGGCAATCGTCGTCGGCAAGAAGGGGACAATCGAAAATCCGCAGGGGACGCCCGTCTTTGCGTGGAAGGGCGAAACGCTGAAGGAATATTGGGAAAACACGGCTCGGGCTTTGGTCTTTGAAGACGGCGAAGGCCCGGATTTGATCGTCGACGACGGCGGCGATGCGACGATGATGGTCGTTCGCGGCGCGGAATTTGAAGACGCGGGCAAAGTCCCCGAATACAATCCCGAAACCGATTCCGAAGAATGGGGGGCTTTCCTCGAAGTCGTCCGGAATGAAATTGCGAAGGATCCAAAACATTTCACGAAGCTCCGCAAAAAAATCAAGGGGGTTTCGGAAGAGACGACGACGGGAGTGCATCGTTTGTATGAAATGGCGCGGGAAGGGCGTCTTCCGTTTGCCGCCATCAACGTGAACGATTCCGTCACCAAATCCAAGTTCGACAACCTCTACGGCTGCCGTCACTCGCTCATCGACGGGCTGAACCGCGCCACGGACGTGATGATGGCCGGGAAGGTGGCCGTCGTCTGCGGATACGGCGACGTGGGAAAGGGGTGCGCCCAATCCCTCCGTGGACAAGGGGCGCGCGTCATCGTCACGGAAATCGACCCGATTTGCGCCCTGCAGGCCGCCATGGAAGGTTACGAAGTCAAGACCCTCGATGAAGTCGTCTCCTTTGCGGACATTTTCGTCACGACGACCGGAAACGTGGGCATCATTTCCGCCGAGCAAATGGGCAAGATGAAACACCGCGCCATCGTCGGCAACATCGGTCACTTCGACAATGAAATCGACATGGCCGGACTCGCCAAGGTTCCGGGCATCCGCAAGAACAACATCAAGCCGCAATTCGACGAGTGGATTTTCCCGGATGGTCACAGCATTCTGGTTCTCGCCGAAGGCCGCCTTTTGAATTTGGGCTGCGCCACGGGCCATCCGAGTTTCGTGATGAGCGCGAGCTTCACCAACCAGACGATTGCACAAGTCGACCTTTGGCTGTCGGCGACCGGCAAAAAGACGGAAAGCGGCTACACGTACGAAGCGGGAAAGGTCTACCGGCTCCCGATGATTTTGGACGAGAAGGTCGCGCGGCTTCACCTTGAAAAGCTCGGCGTGCATCTTTCCACCTTGCGGAAGGAACAGGCGGACTACATCGGCGTGAAGGTCGAAGGCCCCTACAAGCCGGAATTCTACAGATATTGATTTCTGAAAGGAAAATCGAACGCCCCGGTTTCCGGGGCGTTTTTCCTTTGCGTCCCCGTGGCAAACGGGAAGATTTTGGAAACGAAACTATTGAAAATCAATTCAAGTAAGTCGTTGTAAAATTGCAGAAACAAACCAATTTGCCTTGACAAGGCCGGAAGGGGGAACTAATTTCCCCGAAAATCTTCGAAAATGGAGGCTTCATGCTGAAAAGAATGCTCGCTTTGGCCGTGATGTCATTTTCCTGCGCCATGGCTGCGTTGGAGGTGGTGTCGTTCGAAGGCGGTTCGGCGAATCAATCCGTTCCCAACATGCGATTGGAAAACAAGGGGGCGGCTGTTTCGGGTTTCACTGTCCTCTATTATTTTTCCGCAGCGGACACGAAGGATGTCGTGGCGAACCCTTTGTCCGTGCTAGAGTACCCCTTTGACGAGGCGTGTGGAATTTTTGCCGCAGAGTCTTCGGTTGTCTTGCGCCATTCCAAAATCAAGGTGGATGACGAAGATGATGACAACGCCAATTCTTGGAAATGGTACAACGCTCCTGAAGAAATTCAGACGCGCATCAAGAACATTGTGAGTGGTGGAGCCAACACGGTTTATCATGTCGTCAGATGGGTGAAAACGACATTGGCGATTCTTTGGGAGGTGAAATGAAGTACTTGGGGTATTTGGCTTCCACTTGTCTGATTTTTTGGGGTTGTGAAATTTACGACGATTCTGCTTGTGGATATGAAAATGACACGGGAAACTTTAAATACAACATTCCTTTCGGCTCTTACAGAGGGGAAAGTGAATTCTTTTTTTGGGAAGGAAGGGAGGATGTACTGATTGAAGACTGGGAATGGGTTGCTTTGCGGCGGGAATTGACCCTTGAGCTGAATTCGGATTCGTCGTTTTCGTTCGTATCCGTTTGGCATCATTTGGCGGAGGATTCGTCCGAAGTGAAATCCGACACGCTGGAATGGACTTCGGGGAAATATTCTGTGCAGAATGTCCCCTTGAAACCGTGGCACTCTTTCATATTGTCGGCCGACTCCTTTTTCCGTCGCGAAATTCTCGTTGAAAATGGGAAAGTTGCCGTTTTGGATTCGGTGTCGGCGTTCTTTTCCCCGGTTCAAAATTCGGATACCGTCCTTTTGGATCAAAGCGACAGCTGCTTCACTCTCGCCGTGTTGGATAATCCCGACGATGATTTTGCCGCTTTTTGCCCGGATCCGGAAATTCGCCGTTCCAGAAAATTTTGCATGAACAGCCGTTTTCGCGATTCCGTGACGGTGGGGATTGTTTCGAATACGAGAAAATGGTGACTCGAGTTTCATCGGCGACCAGCAAAAAGACGGCTATGCGTACGAAATGGGCTAGGTCTTTCGTGATGAAGATTCTTTTCTTGTCTTTGGCGGCCGTGCTCCTTTGCGCCTGTTCGGAGTGGTTTGAATGCGATGAATCCGGAAATTTTGGAAGTAAAATCCCGATGGTTTCCCATTTTCGTTTTTCGATGGATCTCATCTACCAAGCGGATCCCTCTTCCGGGCATTCCCGGGCGTTCGGCAAGTTTTACGCGAAAGAGCGGTTGGACTTGTTCGAAGACTCCTCGTTCTCTTTTGTTCGGGTGTGGGAACGATTTGAGGACTCCTCCAAAACGAAGCTTCTTTTGGATACGCTAGAACGCGTGACAGGCGTGTTTCGCATTCGGCGGACGTATTTTCGGAAGTGGCACAGTTTCGTTTTGGAAGGGGATTCTGTCCGAAAAAGGGATTTTTTCGTGACGGAGGGCGGAAACGTGGTGGTCGGGGATTTCTTTGCGGAACCTTATGAGGTGAATGCGGATTCCATCCTCCTCGATGTTGATGATGTGGATTCCTGCTTCACCTTGGCGATGTGGGTTCGGGACGATGGAGACATCGGACCGAGTTGCAGCGAACCGTATAAGCAAACATCTCGAATTTTCTGTGCGAATGCGGAGCTCCGGGATTCCGCGAGGGTGGGAATGTCCAGAGTGAAATGGTGAAGTGTCGGGGCTGTCGGGTGTGTTTTACACGTTGTTCGACGCGATGGATTGGGCCGTGCAAACGCGGTTCCCGCCCAAGGCTTCCGCCTGTTGCAGGGCCTGTTCCGCCTTGACGGCCAAATCGGCGGCCTTTTTCGCGTTGTCCGGGAACGTGGCGACTCCCAGGCTAAGCGTCGTCTGCAAGAGGAGTTTCCCATAGGCGACTTGCAGGTTTTCGATCTCGTGGCGAATCTTTTCGGCGCGGGATTCCGTCCGCGCCTTGTCCGCGCCGGGGAGGAGGACGCAAAGGACGTCTTCCGAGAATCGGCACGGGATGTCTTCCGTGCGGATGTAGCGAGGGAGCCGTTGGGCCAGTTCCCAGAGCATTTGTTCGGCGACGTGGGCTCCGTGTTCGTCTTTCAGGCTTTCCAGGTTGTCCGGGTGGAGCATGATCATGCCGATGGGGGTGCCGTGGCGGTGCGCTTCGCTGATGGCTCGCACCAAAGCCTCTTCCATGTAACGCTTGTTCACTAGACCCGTCAATTGGTCGCGCAGGCTTTGCGTCTTGAAGCGGTTCTGCAAATTTTGGTTGGCGACGAAAAGCCCGAAAGCGGTCGCGACGATGGAAATTTTCGTCTTCCAGGATTCGACGGTTTCTCCCGTGGGCAAGGAATCCGCTTGGATGGAGAGAATCCCGAAGTGCTCTTCGAGGCCTTCGACCGGGGCGCAGAGGGAATATCCTTGCGGGCGGTGGTGCAGGTGGGTGCATCCGTTCACGTGCTGCGGGTCGGAATAATCGGCGACGACGATTTTCGCGCTGTCGAAGCTCGCGCATTCCGCCGGGACGATGACCGGGTCGCTTATCGTGTTTTCGCCGAAGGTGAAAATCTGGTGCAGCTCGGATTGGTTGTTGCTGTACATGTAGAGGATGCCCGATGCGCCCTTGAAGATTTTCGGGAGGAGTTCGTTCAACCGGCGGATGACTTCGGGGAACGGGCGGTTGCGCAGAAGTTCGTGGCAGAAGTCGAGCCAGTCCGCGTCGGGGAATTCCGGGGCGACGACCGTTTGCTGTGGTGGCACAGTCTCTGCGGGCTGCCCCATTCCGCCGACGACGGGGATGAGTTGAGTTTCCGGCTGTTTGGCGACTGCCGTTACGTCGGCTGCATCGTTCTGCCTGTCCGCCCTGTGGTTTTGAAGCAGATGGAAGAGCGCTCCGAGTGCCGCCCCCCAAGCCCCCAGGAAAATGTAGCAGAGAGAGTTGGAAAGGGATTCTTCCGGAACCAGGTAAAGAAACAGGACTCCGATGAAATACGAAAGGAGCCAGAGAATGTAAAATTTCCAATTCATATTTATAATTTAACATTTCCCAAGGATAAAAAGGGGCGGCTTCAAAATTTGAGCTCTTCGACATCGACAAATTTGATGCATGGAGGTGACGAATTTGTACTATTTGGAACTGGAATTTTTGAGGAGAGAAAATAAAACCCACGAGGACTTTTGCGTCCTTTTTTCCCCGGAGAAAAAGATAAAATTTCCTCTGTTTTTGGGGGTGGAAATTGCTAAACTTTTTTCGATTCAGCTCAATCGAAGGTATTATGCCAAAACGTGAAGACCTCAAAAAAATCATGCTCATCGGTTCTGGCCCCATCGTCATCGGCCAAGCTTGCGAATTTGATTATTCCGGAGTTCAGGCGTGCAAATCCCTCAAAGCCGAAGGCTATGAAGTCGTTCTGGTGAATTCGAACCCGGCGACCATCATGACGGACCCGGATTTTGCAGACCGCACCTACATAGAACCCTTGACCGCCCAAGCTTTGACGGAAATCATCCGCCGCGAACGGCCGGACGCGCTTCTGCCGACTCTCGGTGGGCAGACGGCTTTGAATTTGGCGATGAAGCTCCACAAGAAAGGCGTCCTTTCGCGCTACAACGTGGAAATGATCGGGGCGAAGCCCGATGTGATAAACAAGGCGGAGGACAGGGAGCTTTTCAAGGAGGCGATGGAGAGGATTGGACTAGACATGCCGAGGAGCGTGTCGGCGAACACCCTTGAACAGGCGATAGCCGCCAGGAAAAGTCTCGACTGTTGGCCCGTGGTGATTCGCCCGGGCTTTACTTTAGGCGGGACGGGCGGCGGAATCGCGCACGATGAAGAGGAGTTCAGGACGATTGTCGAACGCGGCCTTTACTACAGCCCGACTTCGGAGGTCTTGATCGAAGAAGACATCGAAGGGTGGAAAGAGTTCGAATTGGAAGTGATGCGCGACCACAAGGACAATTGCGTCATCGTCTGCTCCATTGAAAACTTGGATCCGATGGGCGTGCACACGGGGGATTCCATCACGGTTGCGCCGGCATTGACCCTCACGGACCGGGAATACCAGAAGCTCCGCGATGCGGCGATTGCCGTGATGCGGGAAATCGGCATCGACACGGGCGGCTCGAACGTCCAATTCGCATTGAATCCTCGGAACGGCCGGATCGTGGTCATCGAAATGAATCCGCGCGTTTCGCGCTCTTCGGCCTTGGCGTCGAAGGCGACGGGATTCCCGATTGCAAAGTTTGCGGCGAAGCTCGCCGTCGGCTACACTCTTGATGAAATCTTGAACGACATCACCCAGGTGACGCCCGCCTGTTTCGAACCGTCCATCGACTACATCGTCACGAAGGTTCCCCGCTTCGCCTTTGAAAAGTTCAATGGCGCGGACACGACTCTCGGAACGCAGATGAAGTCCGTGGGCGAAGTGATGGCCATCGGCCGCACGTTCAAACAGTCCTTCCAAAAGGCGATGCGCTCCTTGGAAACGGGGCGTGCGGGGTATGGTGCGGACGGCAAGGACGCCCACTTCGAATCCGCGACGGACGACGTCCTCGCTTCGGAAATCAAGCGTCCTTCCGCGGACAGGATATTCTACGTCCGGGCTGCCTTCCGCCGAGGCTGGAGCGTGGAAAAGGTCCACGACATTTGCAAAATCGACAAGTGGTTCTTGCGCGAACTTCAGGAACTGTCCTTGTTCGAAGACGAAATCCGTTCTGCGAAGTCTTTGGAAGGACTTTCGAAAGATGCCGCACTCTTCTTGCAGGCGAAGGAACTGGGATTTTCCGACAGGCAAATCGGATGGATTCTGGGTGCGAAAGAATTGGACGTCCGGCGGGCGCGGGAAAGTGTGGGGGTAGTCCCGGGCTTTGCTCAGGTCGACACTTGTGCGGCGGAGTTCCAATCCTACACGCCGTATCTCTATTCGGTTTACCGTCACGCGGACAATCATTTTGAATCGCCGACGGAGGGGCAGAAGGGCGACGGCACGGGGCTTCGCCCCGGTGAAAAGGCCGGACAGAAAAAGAAAATCATGATTCTCGGGGGCGGCCCGAACAGGATAGGCCAAGGGATTGAATTCGACTACTGCTGCGTGCACGCCTCCTTTGCGCTTCGCCGCGCGGGCTTTGAAACGGTCATGGTGAATTCGAACCCGGAGACGGTTTCGACGGATTACGACACTTCCGACAAGCTCTATTTTGAACCGTTGACCCTCGAGGACGTGCTGAACGTCTATCGTCACGAGAATTGCGACGGGGCGATTGTGCAATTCGGCGGACAGACGCCGCTGAACTTGGCGAACGATTTGGAAGCGAACGGCGTGCACATCATCGGGACTTCCCCGGCGATGATCGACGCTGCGGAAGACCGGAAGCTCTTCGGGGAAATCGTGAACAAGCTGCACGTGCTGCAACCGCCTTCCGGAATGGCGAAGACCGCCGAAGAGGCGATTGAAATCGCCCACAAGATAGGCTTTCCCGTCTTGGCGCGCCCGAGTTTCGTCTTGGGAGGCCGCGCCATGTGCATCGTGCACGACGAAGTGGGCCTTCGAAAGTATATGGAAGAAGAGGCTCTCGAAGTCTCCCCGGACCGCCCGATTCTCATCGACCATTTTTTGGAGCAGGCGACGGAGTGCGATGTCGACTGCATCTCTGACGGGGAGACGGCGGAAATCTGCGGCATCATGGAGCACATTGAATTGGCGGGCATTCATTCGGGCGATTCCGCCTGTACGATTCCGCCGCCGACGTTCTCTTCGGAAATCCAGGGGTGCCTTCGCAAGTTGGCTATCGCTTTTGCGCGGGAGCTGCACGTCGTGGGGCTGATGAACGTCCAGTTCGCCGTCCACGGGGACGACATTTACGTCATCGAGGTGAACCCGAGGGCCAGCCGGACAGTTCCGTTCGTATCGAAGGCGACGGGAATCCCCTTTGCAAAGCTCGCTTCGCTAGTCATGGCCGGGAAGAAGCTCAAGGACTTGGGTTACACGAAGCTCTTCACGCCGAAGTATTACGCGGTGAAGGAAGCCGTTTTCCCGTTTGCGAGATTCCCCGGAGTCGACGTGATTCTTTCGCCGGAGATGAAGTCGACGGGCGAGGTCATGGGACTGGACTTCAGGCATTCCATGGCTTACATCAAAAGTCAGGTCGGCGCGGGGAACTATGTGCCGATGCAGGGGAACATTTTCCTCAGCGTCAAGGATGCCGACCAGGAATCCGTCGTGCCCTTCGCCCAAAGGCTTGTCAAGTTGGGATTTGAAATCTATTCCACGCGGGGGACCAGCACGGTGCTCCGCAATCACGGCATCAAGACGCACGGAGTCTTCCGGATTTCGGAAGGTCGCCCGAACGTTCTCGATTTGATTGACGAAAAGGATTTGGCGTGGATCGTGAATACGCCGACTCCCGGTGCGAAGGCCGCCAAGGACGAGGCGAAAATCCGCTCGACCTGCATTTTGCGCGGCATCCCCATCACCACGACCCTCGACGCCCTCGAAGCGACCATCGAAGGCTTGGAAGACATGAAAGGGGAATCCGGCGACGGCAAATTCGGCGTGGAGGTCTGCTCGATTCAAGAATACCAACGCCACGCGCCGAAAGTGAACGTTTAAGGAGGACTGCAACATGACATGGCAAGAAAAATGGAAAATCCAGCGCGAACGCAAGGCGTTTCTCGCCCTTTCGGACGGCAGCGTCCTTTATGGATATTCGATGGGAGCCCCTGTCGACGCGTTTGGCGAAGTCGTATTCAACACTTCCCTTTCGGGATATGAGGAAATCCTTTCCGACCCTTCTTACGCGGGCCAGTTCGTCGTCTTGACGGAAACGGAAATCGGCAACGTGGGCGTGAATGCGGAAGACATGGAAAGCGATAGATTTCAAGCGGGAGGGCTTCTTGTCCAACAAATTTGTCCGGAATCCAATTGGCGCGCGGAAGAAAGCCTTGTCCACGCTCTCGAACGCTACGGCATCCCGGCTTTGGCCGGAATCGACACGCGCGCTCTCACTTTGCTGCTCCGCGAAAAGGGCACTTTGAAGGGGTTTCTCTGTGCGTCCGGTTCCGTTTCCCCGGAAGAGGGCGTGGCGAAGGCCCGGGCTTGGGAAGGTCTCGACGGAATGGACATGGTCGAAACGGTGACTTGCCGGGAGAAATACGAAGTCCCCGACGAATGGCTGAAAGGGTTCGGGATGCCGGCGGAATTGCCGAAAGTCGATTTGCACCTAGTCGCTTATGACTTCGGCATCAAAAGGAACATTCTCCGCAACTTGAGGATGCAAGGCTTCCGGGTGACGGTCGTCCCGGCCTACACCTCTGCGGAAGAGGTTCTTTCCATGCGGCCGGATGGAGTCTTCCTTTCGAACGGGCCGGGGGATCCCGCCGGCGTCAAGGGCGCGGTGGAAAATGTACGGAAAATTTTGGGGAAGCTTCCCGTGATGGGCATCTGCCTTGGGCATCAAATCTTGGGGCTTGCCTGCGGGGCGAAGACGGGAAGGCTCAAGTTCGGGCATCACGGAGGGAATCACCCCGTCAAGTTCCTCGATTCCGGACGCGTGATGGTGACGTCGCAAAACCACAACTTCGCCGTTTTGGAAGATTCCATCGACCCGGATTCCCTGGAAGTGACGCATGTCAATTTGAACGACCGGTCCGTCGAAGGATTCCGTTCCAAAAAGGTGCCGATGATTGCCGTGCAGTTCCACCCGGAAGCGGCCCCCGGCCCGCATGATTCGAATCCCTTTTTCGAGGATTGCCGGAAGCTCGTCGAAGGCGGCCCTTCGCTCGGTTAAAAATTCGGAAGTTCTGTTCATTTTTGTAATTTTACACTATGAAGAAATTTGCCGTGCCCGCCGTTTTACTGGTCCTTGTCGCCGCGCTGTTCGTCTTTTTAAAGGCGGATCCGTTCGAGCCTAAGCTGGACGGGGGGCGGTATCTGGCCTTGCGCGAAGAAATCGACAATGCGGACATGGACGTCTTTGCCGCTGCGGAAGGTTCCGAAGAGAAGGATCAGGCCGTACTGCGCCGGGATTCCCTTTGGGGAGTTCTCATCGCCATGCGGGATTTGAAGTCGAATGGAAAAGTTTCTGCGCCGGCAGTTTCCCCAAAATCGGAGGGGAAAAATTCCCTGGCAGCCGAAAAGGAAAGTTCCGGTTCGGACATCTTTGTTTACGTCATCGGCGGACTTTTGGTTTTGATCGTGATTTTGGGCGCGGTCTTCCTCTTTTTGCGCAACCGCCAAGAGGCCATCACCCGGCAGCTCGAAAAGATTCGCGAGGAGAACCGCTTCAAGACTCCGAAGAGCGGCTTCCCGGACGATCCGACTTATGTGGGGCGCACTCGTGTCCACCGCTCCATCATCGAAGACGTCAAGGCGACTCCGACGGAGCTTTTCCCGGAAATGGACCCGACGACCCCGGCGACGGACATGGAGTTCGAAAATTCCAAGGGGGAGGTGGAACGCCCCGTCTTGCGTCCGACGGCCAAGGACAGGATTACCAAGGCCATGCAGTCCCTCTCCGACACTCTTTCCGGATTGCGCACCCCGAAAGGCGTCCACCGCGACCCGGACAAACTCACGAAATACCGCGCCGCAAGCCACAACACCCTTTCGGGCGAGGCCGTCCCCAAGCCGAATCCGCTGGAGATGACGCGTTTCGACCGCGAACGGCAGGACAAGGAAAAGGTCTTGCAACTCAACCGCCGCGGTTACACTCCTGCGGAAATCGCTCGCCGTACGCAGCTTTCCGAAGAACAGGTGGAAACGGTCATCCGCGTGAAGCGCGAAACCGGGGAATGAATGCGTTACCGCTTTCGCTGCGAATATCTGGGCAGCGCCTATTTTGGCTGGCAAGAGCAGAATGAACACGGGAAGACGAAATTCGTCACCGTACAGTCCGCGCTCGAGGAGGCCTTCCGGACGGCCTTGCGCGTTCCCGTCGATTTGGTCGCCGCCGGCCGCACGGATACGGGAGTGCACGCTCGCGGCCAAATGGTGCACTTCGATTTTGACGGGGAAATCGACTGCCCCCGTCTGATGCGCTCCATCAACGGTTTGGGGCGGGGAACGGTCAAAATCCGCGAATTGGAGCCTTGCCCGTCGGATTTCCATTCCCGTTACGACGCCGAGTCCCGTTATTACGTTTATACGCTTTTCACGCGTCCCGTTGCGCTTCTGCGGGATTTCGGCTGGGAGGTGGGGCATCTTCCCGTGGATTATGAAAAAATGGAGAGGGAGGCGAAGTCCTTTGTCGGCGAACACGATTTTGTGCGCTTTTGCATTCCCCGGAACGATGGGAAGAGTACGGTCTGCATTTTGACCAAGTTCGACTTGGTGTATGTGAACGGATACATGGCGCAGTGGCATATCGTGGGGAACCGCTTTTTGCACAGGCAAGTCCGCTCCATGGTGGGGACTCTCTTTGACGTCGGGCGCGGGCGTTATCCAGAAGGAACGGTGGAAGAAATCTTTGCCGACCGTTTTCGCGGGGAACGGACGATGGCGCCGCCGCAGGGCTTGGTCTTGGAAGACGTGCGGTATTAGTGGTTAGGAGTTAGGAATGAGTGGTCAGCGGTTGGTTGACAGTCAAGGGGCGTCGTCATGCTGAGCGACCCGCCTGGCGAATGGCAGGAGCGAAGCATTCAGGCGCAGTAAAGGCTCGTCTGGATGCTTCCTTGCATGTTGTCCGTGTCTTGCAGATGAATGTCCGTCTCTGTCTGATTGATTTTAATTCTGCGAATATTTCTGCGTTGTTTCGGAGAAAGTGGCGCATTGCGACAAAAGCGTCCATGATTTGAATGCTGATTTTGACCGCTGTTTCACTTTCGTTTTCCATATTTCATGATTAGGCAAGTCCTTTTCTGTAAATTCATGCGCAAAAAGTGGGCTTTTCCAT
>CAZCRF010000020.1:0-38521 GCA_964501065.1 uncultured Fibrobacter sp.
AACGGCGAGTTCTCCGGACCCTTTTGATTTTACAGAAAGAAATTTACACATTCCTGCGAAATTAACGCGTTCTTGTTCCCGTGCCTATCTTACTCTGCGGAGTTTACTTTTTCAAACAAGAAAAAAGGTTGGGATGTAATAGACTCCCCCCATTCCTTAAAATCTTGGAGGAAATTTAAAGGTGCTCAAACCCTTGTCCAAGGAGAATTCTAAATGCATCGGTTTTGGCTTTTGATTTTCGCATTCTCCTTTGGCGCTGTTCCTGTTTTTGCAGCGGAAGGAATGTCGATAGATCCTCGATTTGGCTTCGGATGGGGGAGTTGCTTGGGAGAAAATGCGGAAGAGGCTTTCGGTTCTTGCACGGGGTGGAATGCTTCCGCAGGGATTTTTCTGACGAGGAATCTTTTCGGTTCGCATTCGCTGCGGACTGGCTTGAACTTGAATTACAAAGATTTTCGTTCAAATATCCAAGCCTCTTCGGGTGGGGAATCTTTCGACGGCGATAGAATCGTTTCCTGGCTGGGGCTTGGCATTCCCATCCTTTGGCAAGAGAACTTGGGATCGCGATTCTTTGTGAACGGCGGTTTTTTGCCGGGGGTTAAAGTTTTGGCGAAGCGGAAAGATGTCGTGACGTCCGAATGGGAGAATCTTTCAGAGGCGAGAAGCTTATTCGTGGAGGTCGTCGCGGGAGCGGGTGTCGTTTTGCCATGGCGGTTGTCCTTGGATTTGACGGGAGCTTACACCCTTTCGGACATTCTTCATTCTGAGAGAATTCATGGGCGGGTGTTGCGGTTTCAACTCGGAGTTTCAAAAGGTTGGGAGCTTTGAACGGTTCTTGCTTGAAATGGCGAGTTTGGATTTCGTCAAAATGGAGATTTCTTCGGTCGGACGATTTTTGAATGAGCCGTTTCGCATTGGCTCGGATACCTGACGAGAGTCGTTCCCCGTTTTCGGCATTCTTGCAAAATCCGCTTGTTCGCATGGCCGTAAACCAGCAAGATTTTTGGATTCAAACGGTGCAGCAATTCGACGACGCCCGCTGTTTGTACAATTTGGAAATCCGCCCGTTTCATCGCCCCGTGCGTCCCTACGAACAAGATGCTGTTTCGTGGAATCCCTTTGAAGCAGAATGAATAGGATTCAGCGTCCCCGAAGCGGACATTGACAATGTTCGGGATGCCCTTTTCGACAAATAAGGTACGACTGTTCTTGTTTAATTTATCTGCATCCCGTTGGACTTTCAAAGGGTCGCACCATCCGATGCTCCTGTCTAGCGAGACCGCTCCGCGGAATTTTCGAAGATGGTCGAGATAGGGATGTAGGCCGTTCCTGTAAACGGGGCATCTGGAATCATTTTCGAAGAAGTGGACGTATGCACCATAGTCGGGGTGCTTCAATGATGCGGAAAAGGATTGCAATCGTTCGGGGATTTTGCGAATGTCGAAATCCTTTTCCAAATGCAAGAGTTCAAATGGGCAAGAAAACTCTTCGTTCACGATTCTCTCTCGTCGGATGAATGGCTGTCCTTTTTCCGTTCTTCCCGGAACTTTTTCCGCGCCTCTATCCATTCGTCGATTAGCCGTCGCAGCTCCGCCGTGTCGACCGTGATTTCGGAAGGTTCCCCCTCGCTTGCGAAGGAATCGACGATGAGTGTGTGCCTCTTCCCGATGCGCCAAAAACAGTTGTTCCCGGAGCATTCGATGCGCCTTCTTTTCCCGGAAAGGACTAGGTCGAGTTGCCCCTTGATTTCGTTGTGAAAATTGACGACATCGCCGTATAGGAATATCGGTAAGATTCGCTCCATGTCGGCGTTTTCGAAATGAAAGACAAGGTCGTCCCTTTTTCCGTTTTTTTCGAGATATTTGATTTGATACTTCATCAAGATTCCTTTTGTGCTGGATATGCGGATTCAATTTTTCCGATTGAATTGATTCGCATCATGATTTTGATTCCGAAAACGTTTCCTTTGTAGAGAGTCCCTGCTACGAGCGCTTTGTTCCGATACGCTTCGTTGATGGCGTCCACCACCCGTTGCGGCGACCAGTGCCGGGGAAAGAACGTGGAGCATCCGCCCATTCTCCGTTTCCGGATTCCCTTGACCGTCACCTGGGCCTTGTAGACGCCGTTCTCGTCCGGCTCGCCCCTTGTCCCGGGGACGACCTTCCCGTCCGCGTTCTGGACCGCCTCGGAGTGGAAGCCCGTCGCCTCCTGCCGTTTTTTTCCTTTCCCGGCGGAGGCACGCTTCACGTCCCCGTTAAATATATGATTTATCAGGTTCGCATCGAAGAGTCCCGTCCCTTCCAGTGCTTCCAAATCGCCTTTCAGGTATTTCCTGGGCGCGTTTTCGGGAGCTTCCGGCTTCGGTTCAAAAAGATTCGTTTGTATGTATTTTTCGGGAAGCTCTTGCAGTTCCCTTCTGAATTCTTGCGGGAGAGTCGGCAATTTGTATGCGCTCCCCGGTTGCGTGGAACTTCTCAGCCCCATGAATTCTCCTTGTAAAAAGATTTTTCACCGCGCATTCGGGTGAATGCACGCATTTTCACTTGTCGGGGGGGCGGGGAAATTCTAAAATGGGGAGACCTTGGAGTCCGTTTCGGATTCCCCCTTGGCCCTGTCGGAAATGTCGGTTTCCGGCGGGGCTTTCCCTTTCAAGATTTATGTCGTCTGTGGATTCTTCTGTCTATCGCGCTCCTTTGACCTTGCGGTCTTTTGATTTTTTTTTTGCGTGTATGCAAATGTAGTAAAATTTGGCTGGCGGACTCTTGCCGGGATATATCGCCGTTGATGATGTGATGATTTTGCTCCAATGGAAGGTGTTGTTTTCAAATTTTTCAAATCACGAAAATTGAAACGAAGACTTTGGGCACCAGACTTTTATCGTTAATTTGTGCGTAACGCCGTCGGTGGGAATTTTTTTCTTCGAATCGGCGTGCTGCCTAAAATGAAAAAAGTTTTGTAAACTCTTTAAAACATTTGAAAGTTTTCCTAATATTGGCGGCACTATGCCAAAAATGCCCCATTATGTTCCGGAACTTTTCAAACAGCTGCGCAAAGGTTACACCAAGCAGGATTTTTCCAAGGATTTGATGTCCGGCTTGATTGTCGGGATTTTGGCTTTGCCCTTGGCGATTGCGTTTGCGATTGCGAGCGGTGTCGGCCCGGAACGGGGGCTTTACACGGCGATTGTCGCGGGGTTCGCCATTTCGTTCTTCGGCGGGAGCCGTTTCCAAATCGGCGGTCCGACTGGAGCTTTCATCGTCATCATCTACGGCATCGTTTCGAAATACGGTTACGACGGTCTCGCCACGGCGACCCTCATGGCCGGTGGGATGCTTGTCATTTTCGGGCTTGCCAAATTTGGCGGGGTCATCAAGTTCATCCCGTTCCCTGTCACGGTCGGCTTTACGGCGGGCATCGCCATCATCATCGCTTTGGGACAAGTTCCCAATTTTTTGGGTTTGCATTTTGCGGAAGGCGTTTCGGAACCGGCGGACGCTGTCGGTAAAGTGGTTCTGTATGCGAAGTCCTTGGGAACGGTGAACCCTTATTCCGTGTTGGTTGGTGCGGTCGCGCTCGCGGTGTGCCTCTTTTGGCCGAAGGTGACGACGAAGATTCCCGGTTCCCTGGTGGCGATTGTCGCTGCGACGGCTTTGGTGAAAATCCTGGGTTGGGATGAATCTTGCGGGGTGATGACCATCGGCTCCAAGAATTCCATTCCGACGGGATTTCCCGTGCCGCATTTGCCGAACATCAGCTTGGACATGATGCGCCAAGTGTTCCAGCCCGCTTTGACTATCGCCATCCTCGGCGCCATTGAATCGCTCCTTTCCGCCGTCGTCGCGGACGGGATGACGGGGACGCGGCATCGTTCGAATACGGAGCTTGTCGGGCAGGGGATTGCGAACGTGCTTTCTCCCATCTTCGGCGGCATTCCGGCGACGGGGGCTATCGCCCGGACGGCGACAAACATCAAGAATGGCGCGGTGAGTCCGATTTCGGGCATTGTCCACGCCGTGATCCTGTTGTTGATGATGCTCCTGTTCGGCAAGTATGCGGAAATGATTCCGATGGCGGCCCTCGCCGCCGTGCTTTTCCAAGTGGCGTTCAATATGTGCGGATACAAGAACTTTGCAAAGTTGGTGAAGGGCGCGCCGAAGAGCGACGTGACCGTTCTTTTGGTGACGTTCGTGTTGACCGTGGTGATGGATTTGACGGTTGCGATTGAAGTCGGCGTCTTGCTTGCGGCCATCCTCTTTATCCGCCGGATGTCCGATGTGGCGGAAGTGGAATACGTGGCGGAAGAATTGAAGGAAGACGACGAAGAACTGGCCGATCCGAACAACATAGCGAGTCGCCAAGTCCCTCATGGTGTCGCCGTGTTCGAAATCATGGGTTCCATCTTTTTTGGGGCTGTCGAAAAATTCAAGGCGGCATTGGACATGACGAATTCCCACCCGAAAATTTTGATTCTCCGCATGAGGCAGGTGCCGTCCATCGATGCCGCCGGAATCCAGATGATAGAAGGTCTTCTTTCGAAGTGCCGGGAGCAGGGGACGCAGCTGTTGCTCTCCGGGGTGCATTCCCAACCAATCGTCGCGCTTTCCCATGCGGGAATTTTGAAGGAAATCGGAGAGCAGAATGTTTTGGCGAACATCGACGCGGCCCTGAACCGCGCCCGGGAAATTTTCGGCCAGCCTCTTGTGACGGCAAAGGCGACGGTTCCCAGCGTCGATTGGGAGCGCAACGTGCAAGAACCGTGGATTCCCCAAAATGCGAACGCCAAGGTGGCGGAAGAAACGGCGGAAGTCATCGCCGAAGTCGTGTCCGAAATTCCCCCGGCGGAGATTCCCAAGGCGGAAAGCGAACGGAAGGATTCTTTCCGTCGGATGGTGCGGAAATTCTTCCCGTGGAAATGGTAGCCGTTTTTAGCCAGACATCATATGGATTTTGCCTCGCTGATTTATGAGCCTCTCGTCACCCTATCAATATAGGATGACACAGTAACGTCGTCATTCTGAGGGAGCGTGCGACCGAAGAAAAGCGTGCAAGCCGAATCCTGCGGCCGAAAGCTTGCTTTCGGACATTGGTGAGGCGCAGCCGCTAACGCCGAAGGCGTTAATCTCGTCATATTGACGTCATTCTGAGGGAACGAAGCGACCGAAGAATCCAGACGAGCCTTTACTGCAACTGGATGTTTTCCGTCTGCCCTGCCCGTCAGCCAGTCCGCCCTGCCTGCCGGCAGGCGGGCGTTCCACTCAGCACGACGCTCTTCTGCTTACAGTCAACTAACCACTAATTCCTAATTCCTAATTGAATCACTCCCCATAAGCGCAAATCACTAAATGATACAGTTGATACAGTTTTTTATTTTTATAGGAAATAGTCAAAACGCATTCTCGGAGTGAAAATATTTTTTGAATGAAAATCAAAACGAGGATACTGCGATGAAAATTCAAAAAATCTTAACGACTCTTTCCCTTGGACTCCTGTTCTCCACCGGCCTTGCGCAAGACAAGGATTATTCCGGTGCGGAACTCTACACGAGGGACGCTTGGATGTATGGGAAGTACGAAGCCCGGATGAAGATGGCGACGGGTTCGGGGCTTGTCAGTTCCATGTTCCTTTATTACAACGATTCTTATATGGGCTCTCCGGAACCTTGGGTGGAAGTGGACATTGAAATCCTCGGGAAAAAGCCCGGCTCCTTCCAATCCAACATCATCTCCGGCAGTGCGGAGAAAAAGGTGACCAGCGAAAAGGTGCACGCTTTGGACGGTGCGGCCAATGAAGTCTATCACATTTACGGGATGGAGTGGACTCCGACCTATGTCGCATGGTTCATCGACGGGAATTTGGTGCGCAAGACGATGACGGATTCCAGTGATACGAAGGGTCAGGTTGCGAACCTCATTCGCGAGCAGAGTCTGCGCTTCAATCTGTGGTCATCGGAAGTGACCTCTTGGGTGGGGGCTTTCGACGACTCCATCTTGCCCGTCCATCAATACATTGATTGGGTGAAGGTTTATGCCTATACGCCGGGTGCGGGGGAGGGAAATTCGGATTTCACTTTGTCTTGGACGGATGATTTCGAAACCTTCGACGATAGCCGTTGGGCCACCGGAAACTGGACTTTTGACGGGAACCGCGTGACGATGAGCCCGGACAATGTGAACGTCCAAGACGGACATTTGATTTTGAGCATGACCAAGGCCGGCGAAGAAGGCTTTTCGGGAATCGTCCCCGAAGACAGCACGACGGCCCTCCGGAAGCAGGCTCTCCGCTCTCCGGGAATTTCCCATCCAGAATTTCTGAGCAGCTTCGATTTGATTGGGCGTTACAAGGGGAAGGTCTTGAAATGAAGGATTCCCTCGCCGAAGCTATCTTGGGCATTCCGCATCGGGCGGGGGAGAGACTTCCGTCTGTCCGGGAATTGATGCGAACGTTGTGCGCTGCTTCGGGAACAGTCCAGAAGGCCATTTCCGTGCTTCGGCAAAAAGGCTTGCTCCATTCCATTCCGGGGAAAGGGACTTTTTGGGGAAAGCCCCGGAAGTCCGTATCGGGAACTTGCCCGGCGGATTCTCCGTGGGAGCGATTCTTGGGAGACCTCCTTTCCGGATATTTTTTGTCGGAGGCGAATTTCCCATCGAAGAAGGAGCTTTCCCTGCGATACGGAATTTCCGCATATCGCTTGCGACAACTTTTGAACGAGGCCGTGCAAAAAGGCCTTTTGATTCGAAAGGGGAAATTCGGAGTGTCGCTCCCGGAGGCGGAACAAAGGGCGGATGCGGAAATCCTCTTTGTCACGCGGGCGTCCGGCTTGGGAAATTTTCGCCCGGCCAGTGAACGGGAAATGGATTTCTTGCGCTTCACGTATCGTATCGGCGCAGAAAAAAAGTTCAAGTTGCGCCTGCTCGGCTTTGACGAAGAGTCGGAACGATTGCTGGACAGGAGCGGGGCTGTGCGATGTGTGGAAGATTTCCCCGACGCCGTCGGCGCGATTCTTTCGACTCTGCTGATTCAAAAGCCGCTCCGGGTCTTGAACTCCTTGAGGACTGCGCCGTTTCCCGTTTCCGTTTGGTGGGAGCATCCGGCGGACGCATTGGATGCGGCGTTCCTCAAAAAGGACGCGTGGGCTTTTTACAATTCCTCGTTCGGGAAGAATCCCGGGAAAATCGTCGGGGAATTCTTGATTCGGAAGGGCTTTCGCCGTGCTGTTTACTTTTCGCCGTATCATGCAAGCTCCTGGTCGAAGGAGCGCTTGGCGGGACTTGAAGAAAGCGGTTTGGAAATCGAGGCCCGGGTCGATGGGAAGTTTGCAAGTCCATGGGATTTTCGGCATTTGGCAAGCCTTGACGGACCGGAGTTCAGCGTCGAATTTCGCGCGAAGAAAAAGGAAAAGCGCATTTTGAGGAGGTTGCTGAAGGCCGTGCCGCTGGATGTCCCGTGGGTGACCGTAAACGATGAAGTCGCCGGACTTCTGCGGGAGTTGGAAGAGGAAAAAGTCTTTGCGCGAATGCCCTACGTCGTCGGGTTCGACAATTCTGCGGAAAGTTACTTGCTCCGGCTGGATTCCTTTGATTGCAATACGGAAGGGCTTGTTCGGCAGATGTTCTCCCATTTGGAATGGGGGAAGGCGGACCCGTCACCTGTGGGCGTTCTCCGGGAAATTCCCGGCAAGGTCGTGGAAAAGTGACTTCGCACGGAATTTTTTTTCATCCACCCTTGACCTTTTACCGATTGGTAAACTTTGGAAAGTCTATTTTTCAAAGGGACTGAAAATTTTCAAAGAGGCTTTTGATGAATGATGACAAAAAATGATTTTGCAGAAACGGTTGGCGGAATTGATTCTGAATTCGTCTTATTCCCGGGCGCAGATTGCGGAATTGTGTGGAACGACGGAGGCCTCCCTTTCGCGCTATGTGAACGGAGAGCGGATACCGAAAAGTGAAATCCTCGCGAATTTGGCGACGGTTTTCGGGACGACGACGGATTATCTTTTGGGAAACGAGATGGAGGGGTGGGAGTATCCGCAGGTGCGAACCTTGGTGGCGCGAAGCCGCGGCAAGATGACGAGTAAAGAAAGAAGGGAGCTGTCCGACATCATTTTGGGCATTCATCGCCGGAAGGCAAAGGAGGAATATGATTGAAGAATTTGAAGAGAATCTTGAACAGTCGTATATGCCGGTTTCTTATCTTCCCCATTTTTTGTACGAAGCTTTGTCGTGCAGAACGAGGGGAAGAGCATCAAGGTGCCGGAGATGTCGAACTCCCGTTGGGTCGTATACGCGACGATAGACAAAAAGGGCGATTTGAAATCCGTCAGCTTTTACAACGGAAGCCGCAAGAAGTACAAGGAGATAGACCTCCACAATCACAAGGGGCTGAAACCTCACGTCCACACCCTCGACCCACGGACGGGAGTGCGGAACGATGAAAGGTATCCGGTGCGGAAGCTGAACGTCCGGGAAGAAAATCGGCTTCGACAAATTCTTTCATTCTGCGAACGGCACGATTTGCGGGGTAAGGGGAAAAATTATTATCAACGAGCGAGACAGAAGCAATGAAAAAAGAAATCACCCCGTTAGACGAAGAGTTGCGGGAAATGTGTGCACGTTGGACGTGGGACCCCGATCCGACCATCCAGGAGTTTTACGACATGTGTCGGGATGAAAATGATTTTTATCATAACGGTTTTCATTATACATTGCTTTGGAGCGAGACGATTGAACACGGCTTCGATGTCGCCTGCCAAAATTTGAACGACTTGAGCGTCGCTTACCTCATCGGCTGGGAAGGCGATTCCTCGCGAAAGCTTCAAAAGTCGCATGGAATTGATTTCCCAGTTTAGGTTGAAGAACGACGGGCGGACAATCCTCGAATATTACTGCGACTATTACCACAAGCCTCGCTTGCTAGTGCCGCCCGTACCGACGGATTATCCGAACTGGTGAAAAAAAGTAAGGCCTCCCGCAAGTGCGGGAGGCCATACCCCAAACCTTTGGAGAATCGTCTGTCGATATGCAAGCAATATAGCAGTTCTTGCTGACTTTTCGAGCTTTGTCGTGAGAAAAAGTGTTGTAAGAGTTACAACACTTGCGGAAATCTGCAAAAATACGCCTCCATCCGAATTAACTATATTCCGGGCATGGCTTTGAAGAGATTCCCCATCGGCGTCCAGGACTTTGCGCGGATTCGCGAGGACGGCAAGTATTACGTCGACAAGACGGACTTGGTTTACAAACTCGTCACTTCGGACGACTACTATTTCCTCTCCCGTCCGCGTCGCTTCGGCAAGTCTCTCCTCGTCAGCACGCTGCAGTGCTACTTCGAGGGGCGCAGGGAGCTGTTCTCGGGGCTCGCCATCGAGGGCCTCGAGAAGGAGTGGGAAAGCTACCCGGTCTTCAAGCTGAGCTTCGCGGGGAACAAGTTCGACTCCCACAACGCCCTGCAAGTGACGCTCAACAACATGCTTTCCGAATTCGAACGGAATCTGGGACTGAAGAATGAGAGCGGTTTCGAATGGGGGCCGCGCCTAGGCGACATCCTCAAGGCCGCGTACAACCAGACGGGGCGGCCTCCCGTGGTCCTGGTCGACGAATACGACGCGCCCCTCCTCGACAGCATGGGAAATCCGGAATTGCAGAGTGTGCTCAAGAACGAGATGCGGAAGTTCTTCAGCCCGCTCAAGGACCTCGGCGGCATCCTCCGCTTCGTGTTCCTCACGGGCGTCTCGAAATTCAGCCAGCTGTCGATTTTCTCGGAGCTGAACAACCTGAGGGTCATCACGATGAACGACGACTACGCGGGCATCTGCGGCTTCACGAAGGACGAGGTGTTCGGGCGGATGGGTCCGGAGATCCAGGCCCTCGCGGACAAGAACGGTCTTTCCTATGACGAGGCGTGCGGGGCAATCGCGCGCAAGTACGACGGCTACCACTTCTCGAAGAATTCCCCGGACGTGTTCAACCCGTTCAGCCTCATCAACGCCCTTGCCGACGGGGAGCTTTCGAGCTACTGGTTCAGCACGGGCACGCCGACGGTCCTCACGCGGCTGGTCGGCAAGTACAGGATGGACCCCGCGTCTTTCGACACGGGCTTCGACGCGTCCCTCGAGATGTTCGACGCGCCGACGGAGACGGCGACGAACCCGATCCCGATGTTCTACCAGAGCGGCTACCTGACCATCAAGGGGTTCGACGGCTTCTCTTACACGCTGGGCTTCCCGAACGAGGAGGTCCGCGACGGGTTCCTCAAGTGCCTGATGCCGCAGTACGCGTCAGATGACGTGGCGGACAACGACACGTTCCTCATCCGCTTCACGAAATCCCTCCGGAACGGCGACCTCGTGGGTGCGCTTGTCCAGATCCGGGCGTTCCTCTCGGGCATCCCCTACAACGCGGAGCGGCAGGACGAGGCGCATTACAAGACGCTCTTCTTCTTGATATTCAAGCTGTGCACGCCCTATGTCGTCCGGACGGAGGAGTGCAGCGCGGCGGGCCGCGCGGATGCGGTTGTCGAGACGGAAGACGCGGTCTACGTCTTCGAGTTCAAGCTGGATTCGAACGGGACGGCGGACGACGCGCTCAATCAAATCGATTCGAAGGGCTACCTGATTCCGTATGCCGCGACGGGGAGGAAGGACGGGACGAAAAAGAGGCTCTTCAAAATCGGGGTCGCGTTCGACGCGGAGAGGCGCACCCTCGGCGAATGGAAAATCGCGGAAGGGTGATTGGATGTCGCGGAAGCGGGGTTAAAATTCTTCGAGTCCGTTTTCTGCCGCCAGGATGACGCGCTTCGCCATGCCGATGAACAATCCGTGTCCGAGAAGTCCGGGAATTCGGTTCAGTTCGAAGTCGAGCTTTTCCGGGTCGTCGATGAGGCCGAATTTGGCGTCGGCTATCAGATTCCCGGAGTCGCTGATGACGGGACCGTCCTTGCCGGGAGCGCCCAAGCGGACTTGTACTTTCGCCCCGAGCCTTTCGACTTGACGGGAAACGGCCCCGATGGCGCTTGGGAGAATTTCCAGCGGAACGGCGAACTTTTCTCCCAACTGGCGAACCTTTTTCCCGGAATCCGCGATGATGATGTAGTTGTCCGCCATGGAGGCGACTATCTTTTCGAGCAGATGGGCGGCGCCGCGACCTTTAATCAAGTTTTTGCAAGGGTCGATTTCATCTGCGCCATCGATGGCCATGTCCAAGTGTTCCGCCTCTTCTAGTCCGACGAGGGGAATTTCCAATCGGCGGCACTGGAGGGTCGTGCTCCAGCTGGTGCTGACCGCTTTGACGCGAATCCCTTCTTCGCGGATGCGCTCGGCCAGGCGTTCCACCATGTAGGCGGCGGTGCTGCCCGTTCCTAGCCCAACGGACATTCCGGATTCAATCAGGTTCGCCGCGCGGATGCCGGCTGCTTTTTTCAATGCGTTCAAATCGGCCATGGGGAATCTCCTCTGTTTTCAAAAGGGCAAGTTCTCTTCGTTATCATCGTCTTCTTCATCGAAGTCGTCCGCTTCGTATTCGTCGGGAATCCCCGTTTCGAGTTCCGTGGCGGTCGCGTCCGAAATGTTCACGATGGTGATGTCGAAGGTCAAGTCTTTTCCGGCGAAGGGGTGGTTCCCGTCCAAGACGACGAAGTCCTTTTGGATTTCCCGGACGATGTAAATGGGAGCGTCGTCTTCGTCGTCCTCTGCGTCGTAAATGTCGTGAGGGTCTTCGGGGATGTGTATTTCCGTCTTCGGGGAGTTCGGCACCCATTCGAGTTCCATTCCGAGCCAAAGTTCCCCGATTTCATTCAGCTCCTTTTTGGGCACTTTGATGATGAGGTCGCCGCGGTATGGGCCGTACCCCTTGTCGTAGGGGATGTTCGCGACGACGTGTTCGCCGATATGATGCCCTTCTAGCGCTTCTTCGAGGCCCTCGATGACGCTGTCGCAGCCTTGCATGTAAACGAATGGGAATTCAGTGGGGACTTCCTCGATGATTTTGCCGTTTTCGTCTTTCAAGGAATAGCCTATGCTAACTTTCTTGTTTTTCTCGATGGTTTCCATTAAGCTCAAATATAGAAAAGCTATATTGGTTTCATGCTGTATGGGATTTATTCGGACATCCATGCGAATTTGCCTGCCTTGGAAGTGGTTTTGCAGTCGATGAAGGCGGAGGGGGTGGAGCGCCGTGTCTGTCTGGGGGATATTGTCGGGTACGGGGCAAGCCCGAACGAATGCGTTTCCCTGGTTAGGGATAACGTCGATATATGCATCTTGGGGAATCACGACAGCGTCGCCATCAAGTGGGATTCGGACATGGGCTTCAACCCTTATGCAAAGAAGGCGATTGAATGGACTCAGGATGCCTTGACGGAAGACTCGAAACAGTATCTGCGTTCGTTGCCCTATCTGTTCGAAGAGAACGACATCTGCTTTGTCCATGCCTCCCCGATGTCCCCGGCGGATTGGATTTACGTGACGGATTTGGAAGACGCTTTGGACGCTTATGACCACTTTTCGGAGCGGCACTGCTTTGTCGGCCACACGCATAGCCCGGTCATTGTCGCGATGCGCGATGGGGAAATTCCCAAGGTCATCGAAACGGGCTTTTATTCGCTCGAAGACGGGGAACGCCTGCTTGCGAATGTCGGCAGCGTGGGGCAGCCTCGGGACAGGGATCCGCGCGCCTGTTACTGCCTTTACGATACGGAGAGCCAGACGGTCAAGCTTGTCCGCCTCGAATACGATATTGCGCGGACTCAAAAGGCGATGCGCGACGCGGGACTCCCGGATTTTCTCGTGGAACGATTGGAACTCGGACGATGAAGCTCACCCTGGCCGTTTTCGGAAAGCCCGGTTCCCCCTTTGTCCGGGATGAAGTGGAAAAGTACGTGAAGCGATTGCGCTCTTCTGCCGTTCAAGTCGAAATCGTGGAGATGAGGGAATGTAAAAAGGATGATGTGGCGAAATGCCTTGCGGAAGAGGCCGCGGAATTTTCCAAGCGGTTCCCCAAGGAAAGTCACCGGTGGATTGTCTTGGCCGAAGAAGGGAAGCTCTTGAACACCGTGCAGCTCGCGGAATGGATTCGCCCACGCCTTGCGTCCAACTGCGTCTTTTTAATCGGTTCCGCATACGGAATTTCTGCAGAAATCAAAAGTCGCGCCGATTTGCTTTTATCCCTTTCCCCGTTGACATTTACGCATGACCACGCCCGGGTGATTGCCGCGGAACAGCTTTACCGGACTTTGATGGTCATCGCCGGGCATCCCTATCATCATGCTTAAGATTCGAGGCGAAAATGAATGCGAAGGAACTTCAAAAGAATTTGAAAACGGTGCTCTCCACGTTGGACGTCGCCGAGCGTTACAGCCACGCGTGCCGCATCATCGGGTACGACCAGCAGACGATTTGCCCCCCGGCGGCCATGGATTTCCAAGGGGAAACTTCGGCGTTCCTCTCGAACCGGGCGTTCAAGCTTTTGAAGTCCAAAAAGTTCGTTTCCGCGGCGGAATCCCTTTATGAAAATCGGAAGTCCTTGGGCGAATGGGACAAGGTCTTGGCCGAAAGTTTGCATCGGGATTATCTGCGCAACAAGAACGTGACGCCCTCTCTCGACAAAAAGTTTTCCCTGATTTTCAACAAGGCCTTCGTCGATTGGCTTTCCGCCAAGAAGGCTGCGGATTTTTCCCTGTTCCAAAAGTCACTCGAAAACGTCGTCCGCGTCAACTTGCAGCAAATCGCCCTTTCGGAAAACGCGAAGCGCGTCCCTTACGACAATTTGCTCGACGTTTATGAACGCGGCATGACTTCGAAGGATTTGAAGAAATGTTTTGACGCTTGCAAGGAACGCTTGGTGCCGCTCCTTTCGAAGATTCAAAAGAGTCCAAAGAAAATCCGGACGGACTTTTTGTCTAGGCCCGTGACGGATGAATCCCAACGCCAAATGGCTGAATATTTGCTCCGGACGATTGGTTTTGATTTTGACCGGGGCGCCTTTACGACTAGCGAACATCCGTTTACGGACGGACTTGCGCGAAACGATTCTCGCGTGACGACCCATTATTACGCGAATCAATTTGCGTCGAGCATGTTCTCCATCATTCACGAAGGGGGACATGCGCTCTTTGAACAGAATCAACCGGCGGAAAATTTCATCCATCACATAGATCATTGCAAGACGCTCGGTCAGCATGAATCCGTTTCGCGTTTTTACGAAAACCGCATCGGTCGTTCCAAGGCCTTTATTCATTTGATATTCAAGAAGGCGTGCGAAATTTTCCCCACGGTCTTTTGCGATGTGACGGAACGGCAATTTTACGAAGCGATGAATGTGGTGACGCCGAGTTTGATTCGGACGGAGGCGGACGAATTCACGTACACTTTCCACATCATCATCCGTTTTGAATTGGAAGAGATGATTGTCGGCGGCAAGGTGCGTGTCGAAAGTCTGCCGGAAATTTGGAACGACAAGTACGAAGAGTATTTGGGCGTGCGCCCGTCGAACGACCGAGAAGGCGTCCTGCAAGACGTCCATTGGGCCTCCGGCTTCGGATATTTCCCGACTTACGCTCTGGGGAATATGTACAATGCGATGTATTACAACCGGATGCGTGAGGACTTTGATATTGACGATGCCGTTTCTTCCGGAGACTTCGCAAAAATCAACGGTTGGATGCGGGAACACGTCTGGAAGTTTGCAGACCGGCTCGATGCCAAGACTTGGATTCGGAAAATCACGGGGCGCGCATTCACTCCGGATGATTTCTTGGATTATTTGGAAAGAAAATACGGAAGTTTGTACGGAATTTAATTTGTACGAATCGGAGAACCTTCGTGGAACGGAATCGCAATTCGGATATTGAACGGAGCATTTCCAAGAAGTTCCGAAGCAAATTGTGGAGCCCGTTCGTTTCCGCCGTCAAGAATTACCGACTGATTCGGCCGAACGACAAAATCGCAGTTTGCATTTCAGGCGGCAAGGATTCCATGCTGCTCGCAAAATTGATGCAGATGTTGCACCGCTACACGGATTTCCCGTTTGACTTGGAATTCGTGGTGATGGATCCCGGATACAGCGAACGGAATCTTCGGCAAATCGAAGACAATGCCGCCACATTGGAAATCCCCATTCGAATTTTCAAAACGGACATCTTTCAAATCGCCGACCGCGCGGAACATTCTCCGTGTTACGTCTGCGCACGCATGCGTCGAGGGCATCTTTACCATTTTGCGGAAACTCTCGGTTGCAACAAAATCGCCTTGGGACATCATTTCTCGGACGTAATCGAAACGACCGTGATGAGCCTGTTTTACGGTTCCCAGTTGCAGGCGATGCCGCCGATGCTCCACAGTCAAAATTTCAAAGGGATGGCGCTCATCCGTCCGCTTTACAACATCCATGAAGACGACATTCTCGCATGGTGTCGTCACAACGGCCTGCAATTCATCGCCTGTGCATGCAAGTTCACGGAAGAGGTTTCCGCCGATGCGGAAGTCGAAAGGAGCAAGCGCAAGGAAGTCAAAAACCTGATTCGCCAATTGAAGAAGGGGAATCCGGGAATCGAAAAGAGTATTTTCAACGCCATCCATTCGGTTTGCATAGAAACCTTTCCGGGATACAAGGCTTGCGGGAAACGGCACTCCTTCTTGGAACGATTCGATGCGGAAGCTCAAATCGGGAAAGCTTAAAATGCTCAGAATGATGTTGGTGTTGCTCGGAATGGCGGTTTACGGGCGGGAGATAATGGAAAGTGATTAGTGAGTAGTGGTCAGAGGGAACAGGGATTAGGGAATAGTGGGGAGTGTTTGTGGTTCGTTGCCTGTAAGCAAAAAGTCGTCATGTTGAGTGAAGCGATGCGCAACGAAACATCCCGTTGCGGCAAAGGCTCGACGAGATTAACGCCTTCGGCGTTCGCGGCTGAGCCTGCCTGCCATGCCTACAGTTCATAGTGCATTCTGGAGCGGGAATTCCGCACTCATTCCGCATCCTTCTTCTTCAAGAGCGTGCTGCAAAGGAACATGGAGAAGACGACGCTCGTGACGAGGAAAATGGCAATTCCGATGCACGCCAAATGCCCGATTCCCTGGAGTCCGCGGTGCGTCGTGAAAAGGAATCCGACGAATCCCGCAATCGTTGTCGTGGAACTCGCCATGACGTCGCGCCCGGTGGTGTCGAGGAGGCGTCTCAGCGAATGGTTCTTGTTCGAAACCCAGTCCGTGATGAAATAAATCGTAGAATCGATGCCGATGCCTAGCATCATGGGGATGACGATCACGTTGTAAATGCTGATTTTCCCGAAGTCGAAGTGGTGCGTGAGGAATCCGAAGAGTCCGAGCGTGATGAGGAATCCCATGCCGAAGGAAATGCCGCCGGTGAGGAACAGTTTCGGCTTGCGGAAAGAAATGACCATTGTCAAGAGGATGACAATCGTGACGGCCGTCGCCAACTTGTAACTGTCCGCCTTGACGGATTCGATGACGTCGGAAAGGATGAATTGCGACGAGAATGTCCGCAAGTCCTCCCCGTCGAAATTCCAATGTCCGTAGCGCTCTTGGAATTTGTGGAGAGCGTTCGCGTCCCAGCTCGGGAAGTCGCCGTAGATGAATCCGATTTTGCCGTAAGAACCGTCCTTTTCGCGGAGGAAGTCCAAAGCCCACCCGGGAATGTCTTCGGCGGTGAACGTCTTTTCCACTTTGGCAAGTTGCCTGAGGGCGGCGATGTTCGTGGAATCTTCGCCCGTCGCCCTGTCGAAGATGCGCGCGGCGGCCAGCTCCCGGATTTCGTCTATCACTTCCAAGCGGGCTTCTTGGGAATCCGTCGGCGGAACGAACGTCTTGAGCGTGAGGAAGCTGCCGAGCATGGAGTCCTTTTCCACGAGCAGCCTGTACATCAGGGTGTCGTAGAGCTTGTCGAGCTGCTCCGGCTTGGAACCCATGACGGCGGCCGGGGTGGAGGACTTCGCCTTGCCGGAGGCTGTCGTCACCTTGGTGGAAATCTTGTTCTTCTTTTGGGTCTTTTCCGTGGAAACCCGGCGCAGGTTGCGCAGGTTGTGTTCAAAGTCCACATATTGGCAGTAATAGAGGGAGAGCCCGCCGATGAGGAATCCGACGATTGCCGCCGCGGTGAAGACTTTTTGAATTTTCGCTTCGCTCCAGGATTTGGGAAGCAGGCTGTTCGTCGGCGCGGGGGGGAGCCCGCCTATGCATTTGACGAATACCGGGAGCACGAGCAGGGACGTGAGCATGCTGAACAAGACGCCCATCGACGCGACGATGCCGAATTCGTAAAAGCCCCGGAATTGCGAAGTGAGCAGGGTGAGGAATGCCGCAATGGTCGTGAAGCTCGCCAGGATGAACGGCTTGAACATCTTTTGCTGGGCGTGTTTTAGAACCTCTTCCAAGGTGTCGTAATGGTGGAGCATTTTCTGCGCCGTGCCCATGATATGAATCGAATAATCGATTCCGATACCCAGGATAATCGAAGCGACAAAAACCGTGAACGGGTTGAATTGCCCGTATAACAGGGCGGTGAAAGCAAGCGTCGGGATGCAGGCGTAGAGCACCGAAGAAGTCAACAGGATGGGTCCCTTGACGCTGCGGAAGAAAAGGATGGACAGGAAAAAGATGAGGACTAGGCTGATGCAGAATGAAAACGTACTGTCGTTGGCGACGTCGTCGACTTCCTTCAAGCCTTCGTACGTCCCTTCCACGGTGAAGCGCGTCGGGGCGGAATAGCTCTTTCCGTTGAAGTGCTGCAAGAGCGTGTCCGTACGCGCCAGAATGTGCGTGACGAATTCATAATCCGTCGAAGGCTTCAACAGTTTCGCGTTGACGACTCCGTTGTAAAGGATTTTCCCCGTACTGTCCGGCTTGGGGCTTCCGATGAGGCGCGTTTTCAAGTGAGCGGGAACTGTCGATTTGGAATCCCATTCGTCGGATTTCTTTTTTTCTGTCGTCGAGTCCTTCTTGAAAAAGGAGTCGAACGCGCTCAGGGCTTCGTCGGGGAGACCGAGTTCCTGGGGAATGCTCGCGTCAAACCAAATGCGCTCCTTTTTCTCTTGCGGGACGTTGTCCGCGAGCAAGTCCACGACAAGAGGCCCGTTTTCCCGTCCGATTTCCTGTTGGACGTCTTCCAAATTGTCGCGCAGGTTTTCCAGATGCTTGATGGGGAGGTAGAGAAGGGCGTTGTCTTTGAAAAACTGATTTTCGTTGTCGATTTGCGTGGAGACGAAATCCCCCTTCCAATGCTCGTGGATATAGGCGCTGATGGAATCCTGCATGGCGGCGACGATTTCCACGTCTTCGCTCTGGATGGCTATCATAAAGCGGTCCGTGCTGCCGAAACGCTCGTAGGATTCGTTCAGGGCGATGACGCTCGGAGTCTTTTCCGGGAGCAGATGGGCGAGATCCGCGTCGAGCTTCAATCCCGGATAAACGAGAATGGGGACGGCAAACAGCAGTGCCAATGCGATGTAAAAAGCCAACGCCTTGTAAGGATGCTTGCAAATGAGCGGGATATACCAATCCGAAAATCTTTCAAACAGCGTTTTTTTTGTAGCCATACGCCTAAATTTAAAAATCTTGACGTTTTTTCCCCTTTTTTTTGTGGCTGTTCATCTGTCAAATGTGCATTTTGTCGGTTTCGGCAAAAAATAAAAGCCCCCGATTCTTGGAGGCTCTTGGGTTGCCGAAGAGGCTGTCGGTCACTGCCTCAAAATCCCCGGCAAGATGATTGCGGAAGAATCCGGCTTTGTCTCCGCAGTGTCGTTCGGCTGCGTTAGGGCTTTTGCCGTGTCTGCGGCGGATTCCGCTGCGGCTGCGCTCGCTTCGGGGGCGGTCGGCTTCTCGGGTTCGGCGGGAACTTTCGCCGGGGCTTCCGACGCGGGGATTGCCACTTCTTTCGGCTGCGGCAAGGCTGGCTTTTCCGCCGCTTGGACTGTTTCCTTGGGAGCTTTTGACGTATCGACGGCAATCGCCTCGGATTCGTTCGTGATGGATGTTGCCGGTTGCGGCGCACTGCCCGATTCGACGCCTTCGTACGTGACGCCGATTCCCCAATAGGCGCATTCCGTCTTGCCCGGAAGTTCCGTTTCCGAATAGTGGATTTCGATGATGTTTTGGATTTCCGGATTCTTGGCGGACATCACTTGGAAGAAGGTCGTGACGTCGCAATTCTTGTTCGCCGTTTCCGTCCGCAGCGCGAGCGGTTTCGCCGTTTTCACCTTGAGGGGCGTCGTCTGGGGAATGGCTTGCAAGGCGACGCCTTTTTGCTCGACAATGGCCGGGGCGCACCCGAACAGCAGGAGGCTGCCGGCAAATAAGGTCGAAAGGTAAAGTTTCTTCATGGTGTTTTCCTCAACTTAAAAAAGGTAAGAGACGCCTAGCGAAAGGATGAGCGGGCGGTAGGTCAAGCCCTTCCAATCGCCGATGATGTCGTTGTCCGAGTAATCCGTGAATGCCGAGTAGAGACGCGCGTCGACGGAAAAGTGCCTGAAGGCGTATCCCAAATCGATGATGCCGCCCATCTCCGGGGAATAGGAGTTGAAGTGGACGTCGTATCCGTATGACGTGGAGGAGTTCTTCTCGTGGAGGACGGGGGAAAGTTGCGCTCCCGCTCCGATGAAAAAGCCCTCGCAAAGGTAGAAGTGGACGACGACGGGGATTTCTATCAGAAATTCCTCGAACTTCACCCGATAATCGTCCTCGTTGTATTTGTGGTATCTGTAGGCGAAAGCCACTCCCGGGGAAATTTCCACGGCACGACTTGGCCTGTAGCGGAGAACCGGGCCGAATTCAACGACGCTGCCCGGATGCTTTTGCCCGACGTATTCCGCTTCGCTTCCCGTGAAGGAGAAGAACCCTGCGGAAAGTCGAAGCCCTAGGGTGAGTTCGCGGGGGAAGTCGGATTTGGAAAATTGGAACTCCTGAATTTCCGTTTCGCGCGGTGGGCTGCTGGCGGGGACTTCCCTCAGCTCCCCGGCCTGCAACCCTGCGGACAAGGCCAGCAGAGGCAGTAGAAAATATTTGAAATGCATACCTTGAATTTAATAAAAAAGGGAAAATAGCGGACGATTTTTGAAAAAGTTTTGCTTCAGAGGCGATAGCCGGCGGAAGCTTCGATGCCGAAACCCGTTTTGAACGGGGAAAGACGCTCCGCCTTGTGGGTGGGGGAAGAGTCTTCCTCCCCGGCTTTTTGCCTGTCGACATTCTTGTGGAAGAAGAGGGGGATGATTTGCGCGGCTGCGATTTTGCCGAAGAATCTTTTTTGTGGGGACTCTGCAAAGAATGCGAATTCCGCGACGATTCCCGCGAGATGCGCATCGCCTCGATGAGGATTCGCCGTCGTCTTGTGGATGAGAAAGGCTTCGGCGGTTTCCTTTTGCAGCTCCATGTCCCATTCCCCTTGCGCGTAAACGAAGTCGGCTGCTGTCTGTGGAATCAGATGCCAGCGGCCCGGCTGAAAATGAAAGGGCTTTTCGATTCTTGCGTGCAGAAACCACCCGGAAGCGTCTCCGAACAGGCGGTAATTCCGTTTGAAGAGGGCGAAGGAAAGGGCTTGGGCTGTCGATTGGTCGAGCGCGCGGTTCGGCGCGAGAGTCTCTTCGAAACGGGCTTTCCTGTGAGGAAGCCGCAAATGCCCACCGCCGCCGCCGAGGGAAAGTTCAAAACCCGGACTCCGGAGCGCGCCGTCGAGAATCGCCGCGTTCGCTTTGACGGGCAAGTAGGCGAATCGTTTGACGTTGTCGCCTTCCGTCCGCAGCCCGAACAGGCTTGCGTCTAAATGCAAGGCCTTTGCCCGGAACTCCCATTCGGAATCGCCGCCCTTGAATCGGTGGAGAAAGTTTCCAGTCCAAAGTTCCGACGCATCGCGGAACGCGTAATGCTCCCCGTCGACGGGGGCGCGCCTCGAATGGAAAATGTCCCCCGAAAATTCAACAAGATGTTTCCCGTGCCGTCCGCCGAGAAGAAGCCCCTTGCGGATGAACCTTCCCCGATAGCCGATTTGCATCGTGTCCAAGAATCCATTCATCGAACCGCTCGTCCACGTGGAACGGATGCCGCCCACCGTGCCTCCACCCAAGCGAGTCCCCGCCCAAAAGAGGGAATCCCCGGGGTGGATGACGGAAAGGACGCTTGCACGGGCAAAATCCGTATTCCCGGAGATTTGGGCGGAAAGATTCAAAAAGCGAAAGTTCCCGCCGACTCCCACGGAGCCTTCGACGTCTTCCCGTCGGGATTTGACTTCCCAACCGTTTTCCCACGAACCGTTCGCGCGGAAAAAGCGGAAGGAGGCGTTCACCGCCAGAATCCCGGTGACCGTGGAATCCCGGATTTCACAGTCGGATGCGTTGGCCGAAGCGGATGCGCCGTTCCATAAAAAAAGCCCGCGGCAGCGGGCGGTTCCCACCGTTTCCTCCGCGAGGGAAATGGTCGCGGCGAGCAGAACGGTTATGGGGAGAAGTCTCATTCACCCACTTCGAAGAATTGGTACAGAATCCTTCCGATTTGACTTTGGGTCATTTCGGGGAAGACTCCGCCAAAGGTCGGGTCGGGGAAGAGGATGTTTTCCGCATAGAACTCGGCGGTCTTTTCTTCGTCATCCATTTGGTGAAGCTCGGACGTGGAAACGGTCTTGTTGCCGTTCTTGTCCGTGAAGTAGAGGAAGTCCACCATGGCGGTCGTGCCGTCCGCGAAAGTCTTGTAATAGGTGACGCCGCTTTCCGTCTTGCAGAGTTCTTCGGGAAGGGAAAATACCTTTGTGGAATCCGTCCCCACGACAATGTCCGTGGAGAAATGGAAACGGCAACCGTCGACGGCAACCGTCAAGTAGTCCCAGTCATCTTCGGTCTCGTATTCGAGAGTCAAGTCGTGGCTGTAGGAGGAATACCATATGTCGAAGGATTCGAGCGGAAGCTTTGTCAGAAGTTTGAATTGCTTGATGATCTCTAGAGAGGCGAAGACGGTGGAGTCGCCGTATTCTTCCGTGCCTTCCCAATCGGAAGTCCATCCGTATTCCACGTCCGGCAAGTTTAGCCAAGTGGAAACGTCCGTGAATTCGAAGTAGGGCAGGTAATCCTGGAATCCGTCCGTGATGCCGAAAAATTTGGAAACATCCAGGGCGACTTCTTCCCCGTAGAGAGTGACGCGGACGGTTCCGCGGAGACTCTTCAAGAGGGAATCGCAGGTGTTCACGACCGCTTGCAAATCATCCGGGGAGACGTCCGCATCTTCCCCGTTGCCGACGATGTACAGGGAATGGGAATTTTGCCCGGCTGTCGCAATTTTGTATTGCAAGCCGCTCTTGACGCTTTCGACTGCGCTGTCCAAGGTCGCCGGGACGGCTGCGTATGCGGACTTCCAGGAACTTTTCACGGTGAGGAACGGGCTGTTCTCGCTGAAGAGGGAAGCCGCGTGCTTGAGCGCGGCGATTTCTTCCGCAGTGAGAGTGTCGATGTAAGGCTTTTTGGAACTGAGGGAGTCGAAGTACTTCGTGTAGTTGTAGGAATTGTCCTTGGACGCATCCAGGTCAAAGGAGGCGAGCACGGTCAGGAAGGCGTTCAGGGCTTCCACTCCTCCGATGGCCATGTCCAAATCGCCGGGATCCAAGACCCAGAAGTCGTAATCCCCGTCGTGGATGGTGTAGGAGAAGTCCCCGGCTTTCTTCACGTTTTTCAAAAGGGCCAGGGCGGAATCCGTCTTCGGCAAAAAGTTCCCGGCGATTGCGCGCTGCGCCCGTTCGGTGATGAGGCCCGCTTGGGAATTGGATTTGGCCATGGCTGCCGCTTTGAAGGCGGCGTTCGCGTAGCTTTCGACGTCGATGTTTATCAGGCCGTATTTTTCGGATTCCGTCCCGGAATTCAAAATATGATAGACGGAATCGAGAAACGGGTCGTTCGCCGCTTCGGCGAGAAGGGTGAGGGAAAGCCCGAATTGCGCTTCGCAGCTGTTCGGGTAAAGCCCGATGACTTCTTGGAAAATGGAGTGGGCACTGTCGATTTCCGCCTGCATGGCTTCGAATTGGGTCTTTGCCCCGGCGTTGACGGCTTCCAACGCCCACGTTTCCGCTTGGGCGAGCCTCTCGTTCAAGACTTCATCGTCAACGGTTTGGCATGCGGATACGGTGATGTCCGTGCCTTGGGGGACGTTGTCCGCTTTTGACGAGGAGCTTCCGTCGGAACACGCGGAAAGAGCCGCGGCAACACATCCGGCCGCTGCGAATTCGAACGCTTTTGGAAATTTCATTTGAAATGCCTCCGTAAGGGAAATGATTGTTCAAAAGATAATAAGAATATCTTGAAATTTTTGGAACGAAAAGGGACAAAATGGAGGGGAGTCGTGAATGGTGGGCGAGGGAGGGGGAACTTATTTTGGGGTTGTTTTTAAACTTTAATCTCAACACTCCCCCCCCCTTATCCCGCCCACTTCGCCGTTTTCCCGGCGACGCCAGCCCGGAATTTTTCTATATTTTCGCGGTCCGTGCAATTTCGCCCGGATAAAATCAAGCACCGGCCCTTGAAAAACCGCTTCGGTGGCTCTTGCAGCTTTGCGGTTCGCGGGTCGGGAAGAACAACCGAAAAGGAACACATCATGGCTAATCTGCCTTCCGTAGAAGACCTGCTCGCCGCAGGCGCACACTTTGGTCACCAGGCTCAACGCTGGAACCCGAAAATGAAACCCTACATCTTGGCCAAGAAGAACGACATCTACGTCATCAACTTGGACAAGACCATCAAGCTCCTCGAAGCGGCCGGTCAAATCGCCGCCCGGATTTCCGGCGAAGGGAAGAGCGTCCTTTTTGTCGGCACGAAGCCGACCGCCCGCACCATCGTCGAAGAGGCTGCGAAAAAGACGAACCACTTCTTCGTTTCCAACCGCTGGCTCGGCGGCATGCTCACCAATTTCCAGACCGTTCGCAAGTCCATCATGCAAATCGACAAGATTGACAAGATGGAAGCCGATGGGCTTTTCAATGAACTTTCCAAGAAGGAAGTCCTGGACAAGACCCGTCTCCGCGAAAAGATGCTCGGCGTTTTCGGCGGCATCCGCGAGATGAAGACTCTCCCGGGCCTAGTCGTCGTCACGGATTTGCACCATGAGCACATCGCCGTCGCCGAAGCACGCCGCCTCCACATTCCCATCATCGGCATCTGCGACACGAACGTCGATCCGACTCTCGTGGACTTCCCTGTCCCGGCGAACGACGACGCGGTGAAGTCCATCAAGATTATCATCGACTACATCGCCGACAACATGACGATGCGTTCCGAAGTGGCGAAGATTGCCGATGCGGAATCCGCCGCGAAGAAGTATGACGACGGCCAGCGTCCGCAGCGCAAGCGTCCCTACAGCCCGCGCAAGGCTGCCGCTGAAAAGTCCGAAGAAAAGTCCAACTCCGAGGAAAAGTAATCATGGCGATCCAAATTACAGCCTCCATGGTCAATGAGCTCCGCCAGAAGACCGGCGTGGGCATGATGCAGTGCAAGAAAGCCTTGGTGGAAGCCGAAGGCGATCAGGAAAAGGCCTTTGAACTCTTGCGCAAGCAAGGTGCCGCCGTCGCCGCCAAGCGCGCCGACAAGGCTGCCAAGGAAGGCCGCGTGTTCCTGGTGAACCGCGCGGACCGTGCCGTCGCGTTTGAACTCGGCTGCGAAACGGAACCCGTTTCCCAGAACGCCGACTTCGTCGCTCTCGCCGATTTGGCGATCAAGGCCATCGAAACCCAAGACATCAATTCCGTCGAAGAATTGAAAGAAGCCGTCGTGGACGGCGTCAAGGTGAACGATCGCCTCCAAGATGTCCTCGTGAAGATTCAGGAGAACATCGACTTCCGCAAGCTCGGCGTGGTGAAGCACGGCGCGGACGATGCCGTCGGCCTTTACGACCACATGAAGGGCAAAATCGGCGTCATCACGCGCCTCACGTTCGAAGGCACGCCGAATGACCGCGCCGCCCTCGACCGTACGGCGAAGGAAATCGCGATGCAGGCGGCGGCTTTCGCCCCGGTCGCCTTGAACAACGCCGCAGTCCCCGAATCCTTCATCCAAAAGGAGAAGGAAATCGCCCTGGCGCAGATTGAAAATTCCGGCAAGAAGACCAAACCGGAATTTGTCCAGCGTCAAATCGACGGTCGCGTGGCCAAGGTCCTCAAGGAAGTCGTCCTCGAAGACCAGGAATTCTTCATCGCGGAAAAGAATCCGCAAAAGCTCTCCGTCAAGGACTATTTGGCGTCCGAAGGCGAAAAGCTCGGCGTGAAGAATTTGGCAGTCGTGGATTTCCTCCGATTCGAAAGGGGCAACTGATATGGCTAGCACCAGGTTTCACCGCGTCCTCTTGAAACTTTCCGGCGAAGCTCTCGCCGGGGAAAAGGGGCACGGCATCGACTCCGATATTTTAACCGGCATGGCCTGTGAAATCGCTTCCGTGGTGAAGTCGGGAATGCAGGTCGCGTTAGTCATTGGTGGCGGGAATCTGGTGCGCGGCATTTCCGCGTCCGCCGGGGGCATGAACCGTGCCCAAGGGGACGCCATGGGAATGCTCGGTACTGTAATGAATGGACTCGCGATGCAGGACGCCTTGGACAAACAGGGTGTCCCTTCCGTCGTGATGTCCGCAATTCGAATGGAACCCATCTGCGAGTTCTTTGACCGCAGACGGGCCATTTCCCTTTTGGCGGCAGGTTCTGTCGTCATCTTTTCCGCGGGTACGGGAAATCCTTATTTTACAACGGACAGCGCAGCCGCGCTCCGCTCCATTGAAACGGAATGCGACGTCATCATGAAGGCGACCAAGGTCGACGGGATTTACACGGACGACCCGGTGAAGAATCCGCAAGCGACCCGATTCGAAGACATCTCCTATTCGGAAGTGATTCGCCGCGGCCTCAAGGTGATGGATACGGCGGCTGTCGCCCTTTGCATGGAACAGGAAATGCCGATTTTGGTGTTCAAAATGGTTCCCGGGCACTTGACCAAGGTTCTGTGTGAAGGTAATTTAGGAACGCTTGTGCACTGCTGAAGGCGGTGTGGAAATCATCAAGAAATGGAGTGAGGCTTTTCATGGCTGAAGAATATGAATTGAAAATGCAAAAGGCTGTCGAAGCGACGGAACGCGAATTTTCCAAGATCCGGACAAGCGTCGCCACGCCCGCCATCCTGAACAACGTCTTCGTGGATTATTATGGAACGCCGACCCCGATTCCCCAAGTGGCGAAAGTCACGGTGCCCGAACCCAGGATGCTCCTTGTCACTCCATGGGAAAAGACGATGGTGGAACCCGTGAACCGCGCCATTTTGATGGCGAATATCGGCGTCACTCCGATGATGGAAAGCAACAGCATCCGGGTGTCCATCCCCATTCTCACGTCCGAGCGTCGTGAAGAGTTGGCAAAAATCGCGCGCAAGCACGCCGAGGAAGGCAAGGTCGCCGTCCGGAACATCCGCCGGGATGCGAACGACGCCATCAAGAAGAACAAGGAGTTGGCGGAAGACGAGGCGAAGAAGCGCCAGGAACAAATTCAAAAGGCCACCGACGCCTACATCGCCAAAATCGACGAAATCCTGAAGGTCAAAGAAGCCGATTTGCTCGAGGTGTAGGCTTTATGGCCAGCTCTCTTCGACATGTCGCCATCATCATGGACGGCAATGGCCGGTGGGCCAAGAGTCGCGGTCTCGAACGCTTCTTTGGGCATCGCAAAGGTACGCAGGCGACGATTGACGCGGTCAAGTTCGGCTGTGACTTGCGTTTGGAACACTTGACCCTGTATGTTTTCAGCTCGGAAAACTGGTCCCGCCCGTCCAAGGAAGTGGATTATCTGATGAAGCTCCTCGTGGAAATGGTTCACAAGGAACTGCCCGATTTGATGGAAAAGAACGTGAAGCTCGTCGTCATCGGGAACATGGAGCGGTTGCCGGAAGCTCCCCGCGCGCAATTGAGGCACGCCATTGAAACGACTTCGAAAAATTCCGGAATGCAGTTGAATTTGGCCATTTCTTACGGGGGGCGGCTTGAAATCGTGGAAGCGTGCAAGTCCCTCGCCGCCGATGTCCGCGACGGGAAAATGTCCGTGGAGGAAATCGATGAAAAGGCTTTCGCCGGGAGGCTTTACTTGAAAGGCGCGCCGGATCCGGACTTGGTGATTCGCACCGGCGGGGAATTCCGCCTGTCGAATTATCTGCTTTGGCAGGCCGCCTACAGCGAATTTTTCGTCACCCCGACCCTTTGGCCGGATTTTACGGACGAGGAATTTCAAAAGGCCGTCGACTTTTACAACACCCGCGAGCGTCGCTTCGGAAAGGTTCTCGATGAGTAATTTGGCTGTACGCACCCTTTTCGCCGTTTGCGCCATTCCCGCCACGTTCTTGCTTTTGTGGCTGAACGATGCGACCCGGCTTTCCCTTTGGATCTTCATCTGCGCCGCCGCCGCTTGGGAATGGGCGCGGATGGTGTCCAAGATATACAAAGGCCCGTCGATGCAGGTGGCCGCCCCGGTCGCTTCCGTCGCATTCGTCTTGGCCTGGGTCTTTGAATCCGGGTCGTTTTGGAATCTTTCCCCGGTGAATCATCTGGTGGGAATCGCTGTCGTTTGCGTCTTGGCTTTTTACGTCGCCATCGCCTTTGCGCGGGTGGAGGTGGACCATCTGTTCCCATGGCTTGCTGCGCAAATCTGCGGCCCGCTGTACGTGGGGCTGTGGGGCGGCCTCGGCGTCTTTCTCTTGGGCTCAGGGAGCTTTTCCCTGGAACATTCCTATAAATTCATTCTCGTCTTGACGGCGATGTGGGTCTGCGATACGATGGCTTATTTCGGCGGAAGGCTCTTGGGAAAGCACAAGCTCGCTCCGGTGATAAGCCCCAAGAAGACGTGGGAAGGCTCCGTTTGCGGGACGCTTTTCGCCGTGGGGTGGGTGATGTTCTTCTCTCCGCGCATTTTCGGTTTGGACTATGCCTCTTCTGCGCTGTTGGGTTTTGTTTTGGCCGTCGCGGGGCAGGCCGGGGACTTGCTCGAATCGACGCTCAAGCGTTGGGCCGGGTTCAAGGATGCGAGCCACATTTTCCCGGGGCACGGCGGAGTCTTGGACCGCTTTGATTCCTTTTTCCTCGCCGCTCCGGCTGTCGTGTTGATTTTGAACTTTATCCAAGGGACGGTTTCATGGTGAAGCGCGTTTGCCTTTTAGGGGCTACGGGGTCGATTGGAACTTCGACGATTGGCGTTTTGAAGCAGCACCCCGACCGGTTCAGGCTCGACGCCATCGCCGCCAACCGCAATTGGAAAAAGATGGCGGAAATCGCCCGTGAAATGGACGTTCCGCGTCTTTGCATGTTTGACGCGGAGGCTGCAAAAGCCCTTTCGGCGGAACTCGGCCGGGAAGTCCTTTCCGGAATGGACGGTCTTTGCGAACTCGTCGCCGCTTCGGAAACGGACATCGTCTTGAATTCCTTGATGGGTTCCGTCGGCTGCCTCCCGACCCTCTCCGCCATCCGCGCGGGAAAGCATATCGCCCTGGCGAACAAGGAAACTTTGGTGATGGCGGGCGAGGTGATTTCCGAGGCTCTCAAACAGAATCCGAAGGCCGTATTGACTCCGGTGGATTCCGAGCACAATGCGATTTTCCAATGTCTTGCCGGCCGCCCCGGGGAAGAGGTCGAAAATTTGCAAATCACGGCTTCCGGCGGACCTTTCCGCGAATGGCCGATGGAAAAATTCCCGAGCATCCGCGTGGAAGATGCTTTGAACCATCCGGTTTGGAGCATGGGGAAGAAAATTACGGTGGATTCCGCGAGTATGATGAACAAGGGGCTAGAGATTATCGAGGCCCATTTCCTGTTCGGGATTCCTTACGAGCGAATCAAGGTTCTAGTCCATCCGCAGAGCCGTGTACATTCCTTGGTGCAGTTCCGGGATGGGAGTCTTTTGGCGCAGCTCGGCGCGCCCGACATGAAAATTCCCATCCAATGCGCCTTGACGTGGCCCGAACGGATTCCCCTCGAAACGGAACGCCTGGATTTGGCGGAACTCGGAAAGTTGACTTTTTTCAAACCGGACTTTGAAAAGTTCCGCTGCTTGGCTCTTGCCGTGGAATGCGGGAAACGCGGCGGCCTTTACACGGCGATGATGAACGCGGCGAATGAAGTTCTCGTGAACGCCTTCTTGGAACGGAAAATCGGCTTCATGGACATTCCCGCCGGAGTCGAGCGGGTCGTTTCCAGAACTCCGGGCGTTTCCGGGATTTTGGATTTGGAAACGATTCTCGCTGCGGATGCGGAAGCCCGGAAGCTCGCAGAGGAATGGATTCAAAATTCGAGTTCAATCCATTCGTGAATTCCAAGAGAAGGGCGATTTCCCCGGAAATCTTCATGAATTTGGTCGGTAAGAATTCGCAATCAAAGCAGTCCGAGGGTTTCGCGCATCGTATGTTCATCTGTGCCGATGGGGAATAGCTCCCGTTCTTCCGGCGGCACGAAGGCCAGTCTGCGCTCTTCGTCGGGGAGGGCGGACCTGTCGCGGAGTACGACGGTTTTCGGTTTTGTCGAATAGAAGAAATTGCCGGTCTTCAAGAAGACTCTGCGTTCGAGGCCGATGGCGATGGCGTCCTTGATGGCGCGGACGACGGCGGGGCCCGCGCGGTGAAGCCCGTGCAAGTGCAAGACCCGGCGGATGAGGTTCTTTTCGTGGATGGGCGACTCGGCGTCGACGTAGAACTTCATCTGCAAGACCAGAAGCTTGGGGGGGAGTTCCGGAATGGGAACGTCATGTACAGTCCCTTCGATTTTCGGTCGGATGATTTTGTAAGGCTCCACGTGGATGTCCGGGACTTCCTCTTCGCCGTTGCTTTCTTTGGGCGGCGGGGCGACGCTCTGTTCCACGGCGATGGTCGTGAGGATGTGGTCGCGTTCGTCGCCCGTGGCGCGGAACCAGTTCGGGCACCAAAGCGGGATGATTTTCCATCCGAGGTGATCCGTGAGCAGCTTGTGGCGCAGGTAGTGGCGGTCTTCCACCGTCTTGCGCAGAAACCCTTTGTTCGAATCGGTGTCGATGCCGAGGAGGAAGCTGTTCGGGTTGCCCGTGTCGTGGACGGCGAAGGAAATGTTCGCACCGTTGTATCCCCAATGGCATTCCATTTTCAATTCGTCCGAATCAATCGCCTTGAAAACTTGTTCTTCAAACGGAGTCGGCAGGCCTCGAGATTCGCAGACGGGGGCGTCGGCCGCGTTTTCGGCAAAGTGCATAAAGTCTGCATAGGAGCGGATTCCCGAATGGGACGAAGAAGTCTTCTCCGTTTTTTCCGCAGCGAAGAGGCGCAAATTCGAAAGGGCGTGAGTGGCGCAGACGGCGATGCGTTTCGCGCTCAGGTTTTGGACGGAGAGGTTCGAAAAAGGCTCGGCGCAAACGAAAAGGGTGTCGCGGTAATCCCCGGAGGCTTCTTCGGGCAGTTTGACGTAAGGGTCGCGGAGAATGTCCTTTGGCGAAAGGAAGTAGGCTAAATCCGGATGGCTGTGGATTTTTTCCCGGATAGCTTTGAAAATGCTCTGGCGGCGTTCCTCCGTAAAGACGATGATGCCGAGAGATTGCATCGGGTGCTGCTCCACGTGCCTTGCCGCTTCTTCGGCTATCGACTTCGACAAGTCTTGCGCATGGAGGATTCGGACAGCGTTCGCTTCGACGGTTTCGGGCGTGGGAAGCTTGCAAATCTTTTCCCCATAGAATTCCCTGTTGGCGAAATCGATCAGGATCGGATGCCGATGGGAGACGTTCAGAGACAAGAAGGAAAGAGGCGCGCCTTTGTGGAGGGCCCAAGCCAAGACGCTTTCTATCGCCGGAGCGCCTAAACCCGGATGCCCGTCGCTTTCCGAAAGTTCCGGAAACGGCGGAGTGGGCAAGTTCGAATCGCCGATGAGGAGCGCTCTTTGGGAGCGGAGCAGGGCGGGGACGGCTTCGAGCGGGGGAATCGCTTCGGCATCGAGCAGAATCGCGACATCGAATGAAGCTGCTTCCGGGGAAAGCTTGACGGCGGTCTCCGCCAAGGGCAAGAGGGTGAGCTGTTTCGGATTCTTTTGCAAGAGCGATTGGGCGTGTCTCAGGTTCATGAGGCAAAGGTCGTCCGTCGCGTCTCGGAAATCCCTGGCGCGCTGGGTGTGCGCTCTGGGGGAAGACGAAAACAAGTCCGGGAAAATTTGACAGGCCCGTTGAATTTGTAAAGAACTCCAAAAGCGGGACAGCTCCTTCACCAGGGAATCCTTGTTCGGATTGTCCGACGTGGCGGCCTTTTCCAAGGCCTCGATTCCGAGCTTGTGGAATTCGCTCCGCTTGGACTGGATCTGCACATACAGGGGGAGCAGGGCAAGGGCGGACTTCCATTTTTGAAGCAGGGAAAATCTATCTTCGACGGATTCAAAGTCCCCTTTTGCGGAGAATTGAAGTTCTTCGCAAAGGATGTCGAAATCTTCGCCGGCTTTTTCACAAAGTTCCTGGAGAGCTTCGGAATCTTGAATCTTGTCCTTGATCAGGCTGTATTTGGAAAGGATGGCGAAGGAAAGTTCCGACTTGTCGTTCTTCGAATTTTTTTCGCGGAAGCGGTAGAGCCAGTCGAGCTTGGATTCGAGGAGTTGCCAGTCTGTATGTTCGAAATCCCAGTCCTTTCCGAAGAGCTTTCCCGCCATCACGGAAGAATTGGTGTAGAGCTTCTTGTCGTCTTGCAGTTCGACGAGATTGTCCGCCAAGGCCAGCAGTTCCTCGTCGCTCTTGACCGATTTGGGATTTTTCAGGGTGTGCAAGAGGGTCTTTTTCGCGTCTTGGTAGTAGTCGGAAAACGCCTTGAACGTCTTGTTCAGATTGTTCTTCAGTACTTCGCGGGCGGCCCCGATCTGGGTGTCGACTGCCCCGTCCGCGTAAATGGCCGAACCGTTTCGGCGGAATTCGGACCAGGACGCTCCCGCCCGCGGCAGCGCTTTCAGCGCTTCTTCATAAGTTTCCCAATCCTTGGATTCCAAGTTCCACCCGTCGAAGGATGGCGTGGAATCGTCGAAGTCCGGGGAAATCGCCGAGCTGATGTCCTTGAGTGCGGCGATGCCGATTTCCCTGTCGAAGAAGAATGCCCCGGAGACGCTTTCGGCAAGGGTCGACAAGGCTTTGTATTCGCCCAGATTTTTCTCCAGACATTCTTCGACGCGCGCTCTCCGGGCATCATCCCAAGTCTCCAGGGAGACTCCGTCGAAGGCTTCCATGGCGCGGTGGGAATCTTCCGCCCCGACGATTTCCAGAAAGCTTTGCAAAAGGCCTTTCGCCTGGTGCAAGGATTCCTTGTCAAAGGTCTCGACGCCTTTGAAAGTGGCGTCCGGCCAATTCTTTTTGCGAGAACCGTTTTGCCCCAAGGCAATCAAGGCTTCGGCCAAGGTCCCGTTGCCCGGAGGAATCGGCAGATTGACTGCGCGGTTGTAGTCGGAAAGGATTTGCCTGCTCTTTCGGAGTGCTTCCCTCGCCTTTTCCAAGGTCGTGTCCTTGAATTTCGGCACGGGCGGATTCCAAATCTTTTGGAAGCGGACTAGGGAGGACTTCTTTTTGTAGGTCAAGAGGACCCTTTTCCCCTTGCCGATGCATTCCGAGACGAAGTCCGACAGAAAATCTTCCTTGGCGGCCCCCGGAGCCGATTCGATGGCGTAGAGGCTGTTCGCCGGGGACAGGGCGTTGAGCAGCGCCGCGTTCGCGGAAGAGTCCAAGGTCTTGACGAAAAAGTGCTCGGAAGGGTCGAACTTGTCGTCCGGCAAATCGTCCGCGTCCGATTCGGTGACGCGGAATCCTTCATCGGAAAGCAATTGGGAGAGTACGGGTTCGGCCTTCTCCCCGATGGATTCCCATTTTTCCGATTCGGAATCTTCGTAGGCGTAAAGGCTTGCCGCGTCGTAAAAGCCGATGAACATGCCGCGGCCCGTACTTTTCCATCCGGCGACGGCGTCGACAGCCCTTTCGACGGCGGTGAAGTATTTGCGCACGAGGAACGTCTTTCCGTTCCAAAAAGGGTGCGCCATGGGAAGTTCCGCCAAGTTCCGGTTTCGAAGCCGCAAGGGGATGTTTTCGACCGGGGCGTTCGGTACGAGGCTCACGCTCAAATCGTTCGGGTTCAGGCTGATGGGGACGAGCAAAAGGGGAGCGGTGACTTGGGAACGCAAAAAGCCGATGGCCAGGAATGCGTTCTGCGAACCGGTGGATTCTTCCTGGATGCGCAGAGCGTAGCGGAAGTCGGCGAAGAGGTTCGCCTGTTCCTCTTTGGAGAATTGCGGTCCGACCGGCGCGAATTCGGCCAGGGGGATGGGGATGGGGTTGTTCGCCCACTTCTCGAAAAAGGCGATGCCGTCTTCGGCCAGGAGGGGCGTTTGGTATTTGGCCTTGGAGGCGACGCGCAACAGTCGGCTTTGTGGGCTTAAGTCAAAAGAAGCGTCGCGAAGTTTTTGAAGTCTGTGGTAAAGGTCTTCCGCCATATACACGGAATATAGTTTCAAATTCGTCGGAAAAGGCTTTGCCTGGACAATCGGACGGCTTCTTGAACGGAAAGTGGCTGGGAACTGCGGATTATCCCGGCGTCTTTGCAGACCTCCCCGAGGAGGGCTTCTGCGGATTTCCCCGCGTCCCGTTCGCTGCGGATGCCCGCCGCCATGTCCCGTTTGGAAAGCTTTTGTCCGCACGGGGAGAGGAGGAGCTTGTGGTGCAAAAAGCGCGGCGGCTCTTCCCTGCCCAAGGCCTTCGCCAAGGCTATTTGACGGGCGGTCGAATGGAGCAAATCCATTCCGCGGACGACAAGGCCGACGCCTTCTTCCATATCATCTGCGACGACGGCGAATTGGTAAGTCCATTGGCCGAGCCTGTCCTTGACGGAAAAGTCCCCGCACCATTCCTTGGGGTTTTCCGTGAAGCGTCCCAAAAGGATGTCCGTCCAATCGAAAGCCTCGTCCGGAGTCTTGAATCGAACGGCAAAGCCCGGTTCAAAGGGCAACCCCAGATTTCGACAGTGCCCCTTGTAAACGGTTTCCCCGTCGGCGTTCATCGGGTTGTTTTCCGTGGAAAATTTTCGGGAGCAGTTGCAGGCGTAAAGAAAGTCTTGTTTCTTGAGGCGTTCGAACAGGCGTTCGTAACGTTCCCCGTTTTCGCTCTGGACGGATTCCTCGTCGAAGGAGAATCCGAGCCAGTCCAAATCTTCGCGGATGGCGTCGATGTAGGCTTTTCGGGCTCGACTCCGGTCGTGGTCTTCAATGCGCAGGCGCACCCGGTAGCCGAATTCCTCTGCCGCGGCGAAAACGCACAGGGCCGAAAGTACGTGCCCGCGGTGCAAGTAACCCGTCGGGCTAGGGGCGAAGCGCGTGAAGGGATGCGCCGTGTCCAACGTCATTCCTTGCAGAGGAATGTCCCGGAATCTTCCGATTGCCCGCCCTTTTCATCCCGGGTGAATACGCGGTAGAAATGCTTTCCGGGGAGCATCGGGAGTGCGGCTTTCGCGTCCTTTTCGAAAACGGCGCTTGTCACGGGGACGCCGTCGACGGTTTCTTCCACGCGGACTTTTTGTCCGCGAGTCCCCGCCAATTGAATTTGAATTTCGCACCGATTCGGGTCTTTCCCGGTGATGCGGATTTTTGCCGGGAAGGCGATTGCCGCGGAATCGGAGATTTTCCTTTTTTGGGATTGAAGGGTTGCCTTTACAAGGGTTTCCGTCCATTCGACATTCGGATCGTCCGGGGAGAATCTGTAGGAGAAATGCCCGTTCGCCTGTTTCGTGTTCAAGTTTCCGGACGTGGATTTGCCGAGAGAGACGGTGACTTTCGCATTGGGGTCTTCGCTGAAGAATGTCCCTTCGACGACGATGTCCGTGGAACCGTTCGTGGCGAGGGGCTTTTCCTTTTGAATCCGGATGAACGCCAAGGCGTCGCCGCCGGTGGGCTTCACGTATTCGGCAAAGGTCTCGAGGCAAAGGGTTTCCGCGTCGCCGACTGCGCATTTGACGCGAATCCTCTTTTCCCCGTAGCTGCCCTTTTCCCAGGAAAGCGGGATTTTGAATTTCCCCTTTTCGAATTGCGCCGCGATGCCGTTGACTTGGACTTGGACGTTCTCCTTGCAAGAGCCGCTTACGGAAATTTCGGTCGCCGCCGTCTTTTCGGGAATCGGGTCGAAGAGACAGGGGAGAGCCTTTGAAAGGGAATCCATCTTCGGGGCGTTCTCCTTGTCCAATTTCCGGGCCTTCTTTTCGAGGCTGTCCACTTGGATTTTCCCATTTTGCCGTTCTTTCGAAATTTCCTTCGCCAAGCCGCGGGAGCCCGAACTCGGCGATTTGAATTTCTTCAGCCCCTTTTCCTTGTCCTGGACCAAAGTCTCGCCGCCGTTCACTTCCAATTCTTTGCCGTCTTCCCCCGTCACGATGATTTTTCCGCTTTCGAGGGAGACGATGATGCCCTCTTCGCCGCTTTCCACAAAACCGTTCGTGCCCCGGATGGCGGCCGTCGCCGTCCCCGTCTTGAATTCGAACGAAGAGCCTTCCTTTTGCTTTTGCACGTCGAAAAAGACGCGTCCGCGTTCCAAATGGACGGAGGTGACGTTCCCCATTTGGTTGTTCACCGCCGTTTCGAAAAGGATTGTCGTGTTTTCTTCAATGGTGATGAGGCTTCCGTCCGCGAGGGCGATGCCCGCTTCGCTTTCGACAAGGGTGCGGATGAGGTCGTTTTCCCGAACCTTGAGGCCGATTCGAAGGGGATTCCAGTTGTTCTTCGCCTTTTTTTGGACGGTCACTTCGCCCAAAATGTATCGGACTTTGCCGACCGCGGGGGAGTTGTCCGCCGCGAAGACCGCCGGGGAAATCCACAACAGGGCGGTAGCGAGCGAAATTTTCGCCATGGAAAACGGGTGACGGGTAAAAAGGGGCATCAAGAGTTCCTCCTTTTCAAAAAGGACGCTTATCGCTTGGAATATAGATTTTTATCTTTTTTCCGAGTGTAACGAATCTCACGAGGTGATAATGGATACAGAAAATACGGAACCGACAATTGAATACACCGACGAAGAGACGGGCGAACTTGTCATCAAGGAACTCGACAAGGCGTATCTGAGCAAGGGCGCATGGTCCACGATGATGTTCCTTTACCAAGACAGGAACGCCAAAACGGGAGAATTCGGCGAACCGAAAGTGTCCATCCGCCGTTACCAGAAGCAGCAGGGGGTCTTCAAGCAGCGGAGCAAGTTCAACATTTCGAACAAGGATCAGGCGGCGGCCATCATTTCCGTACTGAAAAAATGGTACGAGCTTTAATATGGAGAAACATCCCCCCGCTTTTCAAGTGAACTTCTTCTCCGAAGACGAAAACCGGAATTTCCCGTGGAAAGCCGGGTTCGACAAGCTCGCTCGCCGCATCCTGGTGGAAGAGAATCACCCGGAAAACGTCAACATCGTCATTTGCTCCGACGAGACTGTCCGCAACCTGAATCGGGAATACCGCAAATTGGACAAGGTGACGGACGTGCTCAGCTTCGAATGGCACGAGCCCGACTTGCTCGGGGAAATTTACATTGCGAAAGACCAGGTGAAGCGGCAAGCCCCGAAGTTTGGAAATTCCTTTTATGCGGAACTCAAGCGGATGATTGTCCACGGGCTTTTGCACCTTTCCGGATACGACCACCACACGGCCCGGGAACGCGTCGTGATGCGTCGGCGTGAAAGGGAAATCCTGGGCGCGGACCCTTACCGTTCGGAACCTTCAACGGGAAAATTCCCTTCTGAAAAACATATGCGGAGAAAAAGATGATACGGGATGTCCCGATTGAAAATGTGAAAATCTACATCGCCGTGGCAATCGCCTTGGTGATTTTGTCCGGGCTTTTTTCCTTGATAAAGACCGTCTTTTTGGCACTTTCCGTGACGACGGAGAGCGAAGAAGATGAAAAACTGGTGAACCGCGTCAACGCCTATGTCGACGCTCCCGGTTTCAACGAGACCGTTTCGATTGCGCGGACTGTGCTGAATGTCTCCGCCGGAGTCCTCGGATTTTTGGCCGCCGAATCTTTGACGGGAGGCTTTTACGGGCATCCGACCCTGGGGCTTCTCCTCTATATGGTCGTGGCGGGTTTTGTGGAATACGCCTTTGTCATCCTTTTGCCGAATATGTTCGGTGCTGTTCGCCCGGAGACCTTTTCCCGCGTGCTGCTCCCCGTCTTCAAGTTCTTGCGGTTGCCGTTTGTCTTGGAGGCGAAATGCGCCAATTGGATTTATTTGAAGACCCACAAGGCCTTGGGGTACAATCCGAAGTTGAGCTTCCTTTCCGAAGACAAGCGCGACGCCTTGGAATCCGACATGTCCGAAGAAGACGACGATGCGCTCGATGAAGACGAGCGGCAGATGGTGCTGAACATTTTTGACTTTGTGGAGACTCCCGTCCGCGAAATCATGACGCCCCGGGTGGACATGGTGACGATTGACGTCACTTCCACTTTGGAGGAGACCATCCACGTTTTGAACGAAGAGCGCCATTCCCGCGTCCCGGTTTACCGCGATTCCGTCGACAACATCATTGGAGTCCTTTCCGCCAGGGATTTTCTCGAATGGTACACGGAGCACGGGACGGAAACCTTTGACCTCCAATCCCTGTTGAATCCGGTCGTTTTCGTGCCCCAGCAGAAGCAAATCGACGACTTGCTGCGGGAATTGCGGGAAAACGGCAACCAGTTGGCCATTGTCGTCGATGAATACGGCGGCGTCGCGGGCCTTGTCACGGTGGAGGACATCGTCGAGGAAATCGTCGGGGAAATCAAGGACGAAGATGATCTGGAAGACGATGCGATGATCCAAAAGTTGAAGGACGGCCGCTACGTGTTCAATCCGCTCATCACCATTTCGGATTTTGCCGATGCGACGGGCATTGAACTGCACGAACCGGAAGGCGTACACGTTGAAACGGTCTCCGGGTTGATTTTGGCGAACCTCGGCGCGATTCCGTCGGCGGGTGCGGAAGTGAATGTCGACGGGCACAAATTCCGCGTTCTCAAAATGGACGGCACCCGGATGACCAAGGCGATGCTTGTTCCGCAGGAACGTTTGACTCGAAAAAATGTGGCAGTCGGTGGCAGTCGGGGCGATAGATGAGAGGACTGTGCTTAGTGGAAAGTGAGGCTTGCGCTGGGGAGGGCGTTGAACCGGACTGGATAGGGATTAGGGGCTAGTGGCTAGGGACTAGTGGTCAGGAATTAGCCGAAGAGAGGCTTACGCAAGGGGAATGGCGTCAAACCGACCCGTGCGTGGGAAGTCCGTCATTGAAAGGTTGTGGAAGATGTCCGTCATTGCGAGGAGCGCAAGCGACGAAGCAATCCATTCAGAATTTTTGACTAGATTGCTTCCCCTTCGCTTCGCTCTGGGTCGCAATGACGAGCGTCTTTTTTTACAATGGCCAGTCGTGCCAACGACATAAGTCGCCCGTGCCAAGGAAAACAGTCCTTGTAGAGCCTGAGCGAGGCCTTAGACTCGTTATTCTAAGCCGCTGAAGCGGCAAGAACATCGGTCTAATGCACAATGCGCCTATCGA